>NZ_CP193898.1:0-685000 GCF_050858885.1 Sporosarcina sp. A2
CAACTTGTAACAAGTGCAGGGACATTCCCATTAGAATTAATCCCAGAACCGCTTCAGATCTTCAATAAATTCTTGCCGATGACGTACTCCGTCCAGGCATTCAAAGCATCAATTTCTACTGGTGATATGACGCATTTATGGACTTCAAATGGTGTATTACTTGGCTTCATGGTCGTATGTCTTGCGTTAACAGCAGGCTATTTCGTAGTGTTGTTCAAAAAACGCCATTCGAAAACAGACCTAGACGTCGTAGAAGCATAACAAACACGAAAACCGACAGACGGAATCATGCGTCTGTCGGTTTTTTGTGGATAAAAATTGTAACGATTAGCAAAGTTATCGACGGTTGGCGATAGAGTTATGCCCAATTGGGGATGGATTCATGATTATCCACAGGTGATTGCTTCGAAGTTATTGTTCATTGGATAGTTGGTACAGGTTATCCACCTGATACGGTGATGAATCGGTGATATCTTTGAGGGAAGGGCTCTTTGCTAAGCGACGATTTGCCTTCTCGATCAGCTTGGTGAAATTGTCCAACACTCCCGGAGGTTTCTCGATCACACGTGTGTACTTGTCCAACACTTCGGAGGATTTCTTCGACACACGAGAGAGTTTATCGATAACGGGACTCAATTTATCATGAAAGATTAACTGGTTGCGCAACGCTACTCACAAGCCTGCAATCCGAAGCCGTGTCAAACATTCTAAAGCCCATGTAACTTACTCCAGCTATCTCCGTCTATTAAAAAAAGGAAGGGGTATACGTGCGTGAAATGGAGGGTTCTCTTACTCAGCGGTGTCGTTCTTCTAACTGCACTAGCGATGGCTGTCTTCTTTTATCAGACGCAACATCAATCAATCACTTTGGAACAATTGAACTCGTTCGAAGAAGCTGTACCCAATTCAAAAAGAGTAATCATCAATCAAGCGGATTGCCGTACGATTCGAACGACACTGCGAACGGCAAAAAGATTACCTGGGATCATAGACGTCTCTGCTCCGAATTATAGAGTTACCGGTGGTCGAAAAAGCTATTATGTATGGTTGCGTGATAATGGAGAAATCGGATCGATGATGAAAACCTCGAATACGCACTACCTATACCAGTTTCGTTCCCCTGAAAAACTCTTAGCCATCTATCAGATGGGCAACTGAAAAAAGCAGCGACATCCTAGTTCAGTGCTAGGGAGTCGCTGCTTTTCATGCGGTATTAGGACCCAACAAAGTCTCCGCCATCAACGTGGATGGTTTGACCCGTCATATAGCTGGAATCATTTGAAGCAAGAAACACGTATGCAGGAGCATTTTCTGCCGGCTGTCCACGGCGCTTCATTGGTGTATTGTCTCCATGCTTTTTAACCGTTTCAGCATCGAACGTCGAAGGAATGAGCGGTGTCCAGATTGGACCTGGAGCGACTGCATTTACACGAATTTTTTGGCCAGCGAGATTTAAAGCGAGTGAGCGAGTAAATGTCGTAATTGCCCCTTTAGTGGCTGAATAGTCGAGCAGATCGGGTGAGCCATTGTAAGCTGTAACAGAAGACGTATTGATGATCGAGCTACCTTCTGGCAAATGGGGCAGAGCTGCACGCGTTAAGTAAAACAATCCGAAAAAGTTCGTGTCGAACGTTTCGCGTAATTGGTCACCTGAAATATCGAGGAGTGACTTTTGTGGGAATTGTTTCCCCGCATTGTTGACAAGAATATCGAGTCCACCAAATTCTTCAACAACGGCTTCCACTAACGTTTCACAGTTTTCTTCTTCACTAATATCAATGCGTTTTGTAAATGCTTTTCCTCCGTATTTTTCAATCAATGCAACGGTTTTATTGGCATCTACATCTTCTTCTGGGCTCAAGTACGCAATCGCAACGTCGGCGCCTTCTTTAGCGAATGCAACAGCGACAGCTCGTCCGATACCGCTATCTCCTCCAGTAATCAAAGCTTTCTTCCCATCTAATTTACCTGAACCTGTATATGATTCATTGTCGTAAATTGGCTGAGGGGACATGTCAGCTTCTACGCCAGGCTGCTGTTCCTGAGTTTGGGGTGTTACCGTTTCATCAAGTTTTTCGTATGAATCTTCAGTCATTTTCAGAATCCTCCTTACAGGTTATCTAATAAAAGTATTCCCATAAGAAGCACTAGCAAACCATTTGTGTTTTCACCTATACTAGTAGGGAAGAGTAAGAATAGAGAACTAGTTATGAAGGGAGGATAAGGATATGAAGAGTGTCAATTTTTGGAGGCGGCTACAAATGCCTCTTGCTGCAACTGTTTGGCTCGTCTCGATGACGGTTTTACTGTTCTTACAAAGTGATCAGAACATTTTGTATGTCACGTGCGTGTTTGTGGGGATAATCGTATTGTTTTTCACAGTATCCGATAGAACAGCATTCTTCTTTTATATCGTTTTTACCTTAGCGACTGTCTTCTACTTTTTATATCGAGCATTTGCGGATGGCTGGACACCTATAGAGCAAGCATCCGGAATCGGAATGCACTTCCTATTTTTGCTTCATTTATTTGCTTTGTACAGCTTGTCAAAGTATGTATACGGCTACCGCAATGAGATTAATGCACTTAAAAGTCGTTTGGAAGAACTGCAGGAGTATATTGCAGAAACAGGCGTCCTTACAAGACGGGAATTTGACAAACAATCAGCCATTGTCTTGTCCACCATGGATAGGAACGGCGAACCGGGGTATTTCATCCAAGTGGATGTATCTAAAATTCGGAAAATAGCGCGTAAGCAAGCACTGAATGCCTGTTCTTCTGTCATCTTCGGTACATTGCGCAAGCATTATGATCTTGTAGGGCACTTCGATGACAAAACGGTCGTAGTGCTACTCCAAAATAGTAGTGTGGAAGGGTTTAAGATTGTCGATCAACGAATGCGAGAAGCGATTCAACGCCAGATCGAAGAAAGTGCGTACGAGCAAATCAACTGGAATGTCCGTGAAATAGAGGGGGAGCGTTCGATTGAAGAATTGTTGGTGATCTCATGAATAAGCGACTCATTGGTTTGCTGATTGTGACGGTTGTCTTCTTAGTTGCCCTCATAGTTGCCGCTATATTTAATGTGAAAATCCTATTGTTTTTAACAACGGTTCTCTTTTTAACGTTGCTTGGTTATTACTCTTTGCTGACAATAGCCGGGCTGTATAATCGGTTGAAACTCCGTGAAATTCCTAAGCTCACTACGTATCCAGGAGTCGATATTCTGATTCCTGCGCATAACGAAGGGATCGTCATTAAAGATACCATTGAAGCGATGATTGCACTCAACTACCTTGGCGATTTGCAAATTTATGTGCTGAACGATAATTCGTCAGATGAAACCGGAGACATCGCTTGCGATTTTGCGGCCACCTTCAAAAATGTACATCATATAAAAGTACCACCGGGTGAACCAAGAGGGAAATCTCGTGTCCTCAACTACGGATTGAGTATTTCATCAAACAAGTACTATTGCGTTTACGATGCCGACAACCAGCCGGATCCGGAAGCGCTTATTAAGTTGGTGGCTACAGCGGAAGAGAATCCGAAAGCAGCAGGTGCTGTCGGATATGTCCGGACAATTAATGAGCAAAAGAACTGGCTCACCCGGATGATCTCCATCGAGTTTCAAGTGTTTCAGCTACTCATGCAATCCGGTCGTTGGCAGCTATTCAAAACGGGATCGCTTACCGGGACTAATATGCTCGTAAAACGTAGTGTCATAGATGAGCTTGGCGGTTACGATCCGTATGCCATCGCTGAAGATGCGGAGTTGACGCTACGGATTACCAAAGCGGGCTATTATTTACCGATTGTCCCAGACTCGATCACATGGGAACAGGAGCCCGAAACGCTTGGTGTCTATTTGAAACAACGTACGCGATGGTTGCAAGGGAATTTGTACATTGTGGAAAAGACGTTAACGGAGCCGGGCTACTTTAAAGGGAAGTTACTCGTTCATTCCATTCATCAGCTTCTTGTCTATGTGATTTTTTGGCTGTTCCTAGTCATTTCGTATGTCTGGTTCGCGCTAGGTATCCTTGATATATTTTATATCGAGTACTCGTATCCATTGCTGTTCATCTGGTATTTGGCATACATTGTGTACACGACTCAACTGTTTGCAGCACAAGCGACCCAGCGAACCTTCACGCCGCTCAATGTATTCATAAGCGTGATCATGTATTTCACATATGCCCAGCTGTTCTCGTATTTGTTCGTACGCAGTCTGATTTTGTACGTGAAAGCAAAAAAGAATCGACAAGTCATCGGGTGGGATAAAACTGAGCGATTCAAATCCAAGTAAGAAACAACATTAAAAAGAGCAATTCCGTTTTTGGCAAATCGCCTATAAACGGAAAAGCTCTTTTTTAAGTGTTAGTTTAGGAGTTCTTCTTTAGCAACTGGAGCACCAATATAATAGCCTTGGACCGCATCAATTCCCATTGCTTTCAGCATATCGTATTGCGCTTTATGCTCAACACCCTCGGCAATTGTGTATAAGCCCATAGACTTGCTGAATTGAATCATGCCTTCTACAAGTTGTTGTGTTTTCGGATGTGTCAGTAAGCTATTCATGTAAACTTTATCAATTTTCACTTTTGAAATCGGTAAAAACTGCATATAGCGGAATGAGGCGTAGCCTGTTCCGAAATCATCGAGGATGAAATCAACGCCTGCATCCTGTAAATCTTTCATCTGTTGAATAATCGATTGCTCCTCTTCAGCTCGGAAGGCAAACTTTTCGGTAATTTCTAATTCCAGCTGACTTGGACGACACGCAGTTGCTTGGAGGATTCCAAGAATGTTATCCTTCATCGGATGATTTGAAAATTCACGAACAGACGTATTAACTGAGACGTGAGGATTACCTGGTTTCTCTTCCAATTTAACCGCTAATTGTGCGGCTTCAGTCAACACGTATTCGCCTATGTTAGCAATCAGTCCGTTTGCTTCAGCAATCGGAATGAGCTCATCAGGCGGAACAGTACCGAGCTCATCATCTTCCCACCTAACGAGTGCTTCATAAACCGTAATGCTATTGGACGCAATATCATATTGAGGCTGATACACGACCTTTAACGCATTGTGGTCAAGTGCTGTTAGCAGTTTACGATTAATGAGGGAACGTCGATCCAACACTTTGTGAGAAGTGGCAGAAAGGGAAAAGATTTTTCCGCCTCCTTGATTTCGGACTTCTTCTAATGTCATAGCAGATGCCTCTATTAAGTTCACAAAACTTTTTTGGTCCTCAGGGTATCTAGCAATACCTCCACTAATGGAGAGAGGAAGTGCTTCGCTACCTACATAGATAGGTTGTTGCTCAAGAAACTCAAGGAATCCTTGAACGTACCAATCACCAAACGGCGTTATAATTACAAATTGACTTCCTCCGACCCGTGCGATTGGATTATCTAGGAAGTATCGTTTTAATCGATTTGCAAAGGCCTGGGTGAGTTCAGTTTCTGCCGTACCTACTTGTAGTTCTTTCAAAGTATAATAATGATCAATGGACAAGTAAACAAAGGAGAAGCTCTTTTCTTCATGGATCATGTCGTTTACAAGGACTTCTAATTTGTGCCGACTCATGAGTCCTGTTTCTACGTCGATGAATGCAATTTGTTCAAGGCGTTCTTTCAAATGTACTTCTTCGGTAATATCGAGTTCGAGGAACATCGTTGTCTCCAATGAACCGTTTTCGTCCATCGTTGGAACAGCCAGCATATTTGTATAGTACGTTTCACCTGAGCGTTTAAGTTTTTGCGCTGTACCAAACCATGTCTTTCCTTGTTTTAACTGTTCCCAAATCAAGTGGATGGAATCCTGGGCTAGTGTACATTCATCAAACATTTGCCAAATGGTTTTTCCTAAAATACGTTTCGGTGTCCAATTACTTATCGTCAGAAAATTTTTATTTACTGAAATCACGAGACCTTCAGCGTCAGTTCGGGTTACCATATAGTAATGATCGAGACTTCTACGGATATCGGGTAGGTCAAGTTCGATCTCTTCAGGCGCGGTGATCATGCTGTGTTCCCCTTTCGTCTAGTTCATAAGACTAGTATATAGGAAAAGAAACAACTTTTCACCTATAAGTGAAAATAAAAAAAGTGTAATTTGATATAGAAGGAATACATAGAAATGAAGGTGAATATATGGAACGGATTAAAGGACTAGTAATGATAATCAGCGGAGCATCTTTATGGGGGCTTTCGGGTCCGATGATGGAATGGACACTTGAGCATAGCGATATGTCCGTTTCATTTTTGCTGACAATTCGCTTACTTGTAGCGGGATTGCTCATAATTGCGTACTTAAAATTAAATGGGAAACAAGTCACACGTCCATGGAGACAAAAAGTATGGGCACGACAAATGGTGATTTTTGGTGTATTAGGAATGCTTGGTGTCCAATTTGCTTTTACGTCAGCCATTTCTGAAAGTAATGCCGTGATTGCAACGCTTTTCCAGTTCCTTTCACCGATTTACGTCATTTTATTTGTATCTTTGCGACAACGTTTTGTTCCCCCAGTGGCTCAAATACTTGGCATGTTTGTCACACTAGGTGGCTTATTCCTGTTGCTGACAAATGGATCCTTATCCGGCTTCGATTTAAGTAAAAGTGCGGTTTTCTGGGGGATCGCTGTTGGCTTCGCCTTTACGTTTTACACACTTTATCCTGTTCGGCTTATGCAAGAGTGGGGAGTGCTATTATCAATCGGTTGGGCGATGGTGATTGGGGGATCCGCGCTCTTTGTCACTAATCCACTAATGGTGTTCCGTGAAATCCCATATCTCTTCGATTTAAAAGTTGCACTCATGTTGTTGGGGGTCATCGTTGTTGGGACAGTTGCATTCCTATTGTTCCTAGCAAGTATGAATTACATCACAGCTATTGAAACGAGCATCCTCTCCAGTTTCGAACCGTTGACAGCGATGATTGTGTCTGTTATTTGGCTAGGAGCTGTGCTTGGCATATGGCAGTTTACAGGTGCTATTGTGATGCTAGTCGGAGTTACGGGTATCTCTATTGCAGGTGGACGGAAGAAAAAAGAATTACCGTGAAAGAAGCGCTCTCAAGTCGAGGGCGCTTTTTGCGTCTTCCGTTAATGGAATCGTTATTCCGAGGCGTCTGACAATTCTGTTCAATCGCTATACAGTCTTTCAGGAATATGGCATACTAATGATAACTAACTAATTCGAGAAACGAAACAGTTCAGGAAGGACGTCGCTAATGAAAACAGTATTCTCTTACGCAAAGCCTTATAAATGGCCGATTGTCATTGCACTCATTCTCATGCTTATTGAGTTAAGTGTTGAGCTGATTCAGCCGCTTCTCATTGCTAAAATTATTGACGATGGAATTACGGCCGGGAATCGGGAAACGATTATTTTATACGGAAGTATAATGATGGGACTCGCGCTACTCGCGCTCGTGTCCGGTGTGACGAACTCCTATTTCGCGGCTCATGCTGCTCAGAGTTTTGGATTCGACTTGCGTCAAGCGTTATTTAAACAGATTCAATCATTTTCAATGGCAACGTTTTTACGTTTCCCGACCTCATCTTTAATTACACGCCTCACGAGTGATGTCACGATGGCGCAAAATATTTTGTTTATGGGACTTCGTATCCTGCTACGGGCACCGCTAGTCGTTATCGGAAGCCTCGTGATGGCGATGATTGTGAACGTCAAGCTCGCTTCCTTCTTATTAATAGGTATTCCATTTCTATTCGTTTTCTTATTCATTATGGCCCGCAAAGGCGTAGGCTATTTCTCGGATGTCCAGCGTCGGTTGGATCGTGTGAATCGGGTAATTCAGGAAAACTTACAAGCCGTTCGTCTGATAAAAGCGTATTTACGAGGTGTTTATGAAGGAAGTCGTTTCTCGAAAGTCGCGGATTTATTGAGAAAAGATACGGTTAAAGCCTTCCGGATGATGGAACTGATTATGCCAATCTTATTGCTCATAATGAATGGAAGCCTGATGCTCGTTCTATGGTTCGGAGTAGGTGTCGTGCGCACAGGAGATGCGCAAGTAGGGGAAATCGTTGCGATTGTAAATTACGCCTTCCGTATCACTGGCGGGTTCTCAATGTTTTCTTTCCTAATCGTCGCATTCTCGCGTGCACAGGCGTCTTCAGTCCGTATGGAGGAAGTGCTAACAGCAGATGATGATCGCGAAATCATTGCTTCAGGTATATCTGAAAACAGTGAAGAAAAACGTGGTGCACTAACTTTTAACGATGTATCATTCCATTATCCTGGACACCAAGAGACTGTGTTATCAAATGTATCGTTCACCATAAACGCGGGTGAAAAGATTGCGGTTATGGGAGCAACAGGTTCCGGGAAGTCGACTATGCTGAACCTAATTCCCCGGATATTCACGGCAACCTCAGGTGAAATTTTACTTGATGGTAGAAACATAGAAGAATGGCCACTTGAAGAACTCCGGAATGCGATTGGGCTCGTCCCTCAGCAATCTGTTTTGTTTACAGGAACAATCCGTGAAAACTTAGCTTGGGGTGACCCAGAAGCAAGAGCAGACGAACTGGAAGCAGCAGCTGAGAAAGCTCAAATACATGCATCCATTTTACGTTTCCCAGCAAATTATGAGACACGGGTTGGTCAAAAAGGAGTTAACTTATCAGGCGGTCAAAAACAGCGGTTGTCGATAGCTCGTGCACTTGTCCGAAAGCCTGCGATTCTATTGTTGGATGACAGTACGAGTGCACTCGATGTGAAAACAGAGAATGCATTATGGGAAGCGCTTGAAGACGAACGTGCGACGATGATTGTAATCACACAAAAGATCCATACCGCTCAAGGTGCGGACCGAATCCTACTATTGGACGAAGGAATAGTCGCTGCGTACGGCTCGCACGAAGAACTTATGAAGCAGTCCAAGTTATACAGAAAAATAGCTGAATCCCAGTTGGATGAGGAGGTGGCAGACGATGGTGAACAACATGAGGAAGCCCTTCGGTTACGAACCGATTATTAAGCGAGAAGACTTGAAGAAAGGTACGAAGCGTAAAAAAGAAGAGGTTGGTGACTGGAAGCAAGCGTTGCTTAATGTTTGGCGGCTCGTCGACGAACAACGTGGTCTGCTAATTACAGTACTCGCACTAGTACTTGCGAGCTCCGCATTGACGCTACTTGGTCCGTTTTTAATCGGCAAGACCATTGATAACTTTATCATTCCGATGAAAACCGATGGGCTTGCTACCCAGATTGGCTTGTTGCTCACTATTTACGCAGGTACTTCTATAACCATGTACCTTCAGAACTTCTGGATGGTTGGGATTGCACAAAATACCGTCTATAAGTTGCGTGCTGGACTATTTCAGCATCTTCAAAAGTTGCCTGTCTCGTTTTTTGATAAACGTCAGCACGGCGAACTGATGAGTCGAATGACGAATGATATAGAGAATATCAGTCAGACGCTGAACTCCTCATTCATCCAAGTGTTCTCAAGCATTCTGACGCTTGGTGGAACGCTTGCAGTCATGCTCTACTTAAGCCCGTTATTGACAGTACTTACGATGACGATTGTTCCAGTTATGTTTATTGCGATGCGCTGGATTACGCGACGGACAGGTATTTTGTTCAAAGAACAACAGCGTGCAATTGGTGAACTGAACGGGATGATTGAAGAAACCATTTCAGGACAGCGGATTGTTAAAGCATTTTCTCAAGAAGAGAGGATGATTGAAGAGTTCGCTGCAAAAAGCGATCGGTTGAAACGAACGGGCTTTTGGGCATTAACGTATTCAGGATTCATCCCTAAAGTCATGAATATGCTGAACAACGCAGCTTTTGCGATTGTAGCGGGAATTGGTGGATTACTCGTACTCCGCGGAGATGGCGTTGTGACGATTGGAACGATTGTCGTATTCGCAGAATATGCGCGCCAATTCACACGGCCTTTGAATGATTTAGCGAACCAGTTCAACACAGTGTTGTCTGCGATTGCTGGAGCTGAGCGAGTATTTTCAATTATGGAAGAGGACCCTGAACGGGATAGTGCAGAGAACAACGGAGATATCCGTCTTAAAGGTGACGTTGAGTTCCGTAATGTCTCGTTCGGCTATGCAAAGGAAACCGACGGCTACACCGTTGAAGATGTGTCACTTCACGTGCGTGAAGGTGAGACAGCTGCACTTCTAGGTGCCACGGGTGCTGGAAAAACAACGATTGTTCAATTGATAGCCAGGTTCTATGAGGTCGACCAAGGTACGATTTTGATAGATGGTATTCCAATCGAAGAACTCCCGCGAACGACGTTGCGTAGTCAGACTGCGTTTGTCCTTCAAGATCCATTCTTATTCGAATCCACGGTGCGGGAAAACATCCGTTATGGAAAACTCGATGCGACGGATGAAGAGATTGAAGAGGCAGCAAAGAAAGCCAATGCACATGAATTCATCAGTCGTTTAGAAAAGGGTTATGAAACGTTGCTAACCGCAGATGGAAGTGAGATTTCTCAAGGACAAAAGCAGTTGTTGTCCATTGCACGTGCGTTTGTCGCGGATCCTGTACTGTTGTTGTTGGATGAAGCAACGAGCAGCATCGATACGGTAACTGAATTAGAAATTCAAGCAGCGCTCGAAACGCTCATGAAAGGTCGCACAAGTTTCGTCATCGCACACCGTCTCAATACGGTGAAAAAAGCCAATTCAATTTATGTTTTAGACCAAGGCAAACTGATTGAGTCTGGTAGTCAATCTGAGTTGATTGCTAAAAAAGGAACGTACTATACGATGCTCCAGCAATCAAAACTCTAACTGAAACGCTCCCTTGAGGGAGTGTTTTTTGATGGGGGAAAGTGATCAAAGGGAGTGCGAAGATGATTAAGGGGGAGGCGAATCCGCTCAAGCTCCACGTCTCGGACAAACAAAAAACCACCCCTAAGGTGGTTTTTCTGTCATCGTTATTGTTCATCTTCAAATTTTAATTCTGTTCCATCGTCGAAATCGACATCCAGCTTAAACTTGGAATACAAGTCAATTTGGAAGTATTCTAAAATTTTCTCTCGCGCTTGCTCTCCGGACATTTCATTTTGAAGATTAATGGCCATGAACATCTTGTCGAGCTCATCCATAGCCTTTGGACCTTCCAAGTTGATATTCGTCAACTTGTTTTCGTAATCAGGCTTGAAGTTCTTCTCTACCTTATAATCGGCATCGATTGCGTCTTCGTTATCGACTTCAATTTCCAAGTCAAACTTAGTGAAGCCGTATCCGTCTCCCGTATCACGGTCGCCGCCTTCTTTTTGTTTATCCGTAACAAGGTCTGCTTCTTCACGGTTGGGTTTGTTTGCGTTGTCTCCCGTATTCCCACAGCCGCTGACGAATAGAACGCTTGCGAACATAATAGAGCCTATGGCTGCTAGTTTCTTCAACGTCTCACGTCCTTTCTAAAAAGTTCGATTGCTTGATACTTCTGTACCTGTTTTCAAACGAAACTAAACGACTGGGCGTAAAACGTGCTACCACTTGGCATGAAATGTCTCACACGAACCTAACAAACGACGGATCGACAATAATTCGCCTGATTCCAAGCGAACTTTGCCGTTAAAATAACCGAACACTTGAGAGAAATCCGCGCGTAACCCTCTCCTATTAGCATTCGCTTCACGTTCGAAAAAAGGTGTGAATGTCATATCTACGCAATCTGTAAACTTAGTATGGATCGTCCAAGGGTCCATCATACGTTCGAGATTAAACGAAAAAATTACGTCTTCGTGTATTTTGGTCATCTTTCCATCTACAAAGACTGCGTTTTCGGTCATCCCTGTACCATCTGTCCACTTGCCGCCGAAATTCAATCCGATACGGCGACCACCTGAACGTTGGGAAGCCATTGCCCAATTCCACTCCGTAAGCTTCGGCCATACCCCACGAGAGAAATTCAGTACTGTAAAACTGTAATCTGGATTGAATTCATAGCGCTTTTCGCCGATTTTCAAAAATCCGGAAGTCGGTAACGTATGATGCTTCGCAGTGAATTGGAACGTTGAACGATTTTTCGGTACCACCACATTGAGCGATTCGTCCTCGGTTAGATGACTGATATGAAGGTCTGCATGAAGGGTTTCGTTATCAAAGTCAGGGATGGAAACGTAAAGGTGAGTCTCATCCGCGGTTTGACTGACGTGTACAGAAAGACGGCTATCCGCAAACTTCATATCGGTAAGCACGTCTTCTGGCATTTTCACGTGACGTGCAAATGGGAGTGCAATGCGCTTCTCAAAAAAGCGCTCAGTCTCGTAATCGAGAAAATAGACGAGGCATACAGCACCGATGTCGAAATGAGCGATGGTGGCTGTGAAAAGGACTTCTTCGCCATAGATGGTCCACGTATTCCACTTCTTCTTATGGGGAAACTGGCCCTTCAGATTACTTTGGATAATTGGCTTCTGAGCATAGCCGATTGCATCGGGGTTTAATAGCCCCTTGCTATCGCAAAGTAATACGGGAGCGGTCAGTTCGCGTTCAGCGTGCTGCATATGCGGTACTCCTCTCTGTTGTCTTCTTTCGCGCTACTTGCTATACTTTTAATTGTAGCAGATTAGGACAAAATTAGCGTTATTCATTAACAGGATTCTTTAGAAAATCTGTTTCACAACGGGGCATTAGTTCAGCGGGAGAATACTTCGCTGGCAGCGAAGGGGTCACCGGTTCGAATCCGGTATGCTCCATAGAAATCGCGTCCGCTTAGCGGGCGTTTTTATTTTGGGATGAATACATCCTTCCGTCCGAGCATAGGGTTTTCAAGAGGAGGCGAATCGATGTATGACCGAGAAGCAGCAGTCTGGTATGCGGACAAATGGTGGGATGGGAGAAACCCTGAATATCCTGCATTCGATGTAGATTGTACGAATTTCATCTCACAATGTCTACGGGCTGGTGGGGCACCCATGCACGGCGGTCCCGTACGTGATCGAGGATGGTGGATTACCCCTGCAAATTGGAGCTTTAGTTGGTCGGTTGCCCATTCTCTGCGCTGGTATTTAGGAGGTTCAACTAAAGGGTTGACCGCTGTTCAAGTATCTTCAGCCGAAGAGTTACAACTGGGTGACGTCATTCTGTATGACTTCCAAGGAGATGGGCGGTTCGATCACTCCACAATAGTCACCGCAAAAGACGGAGCATCACCGCTTGTCAATGCACATACGTACGACGTCCAAAGAAGAAGTTGGGATTACAAGGACTCCTATGCCTACCGTCCCAATGCAAAGTATGTTTTCTTTCGGATAAACGACATGTTCTCATGAAGCTCATCAGGCGCGGATGAAATTAGAAATCATTCCGCGCAATGAGGTATACTATAGATTATCAATGACAAAAGGGGACATAAAAATGGATGAACAAGCACTGTCAGTAAGAGACGCAATCATTTCGCGACGTTCCATCAAGAGCTTTAATGGACAGCCTGTTGAACAAAGCGAAATCGCAGATATCTTAGAAGATGCAATTTGGGCACCCAATCATGGAAACCGTAATCCTTGGCGTTTTGTTCTCGCTGCAGAGGGCAACTACCAAGACTTCTTGGAAGTCCTACGCGATTTCGGAGTACCTAAATGGAAAGAACTGTCCGACGATACGCTTGAAAAACAAATGAGCAAATACACTAAAGCAAGTGCAGCTATGTTTGTCATCGTTCCTGAAGACGCACGCCAGAAACAACGTCTTGAAGACTTTGCAGCAGCAAGCACGATGATTCAGAACGTCCAACTGCTTGCTTGGGATAAAGGCATTGGCACGTGCTGGAAAACACCTGGATTCCTCGACGATCCAAAATTCCGCGAAGCGCTAGGAGTGGACGCTGGAGAACGAATCATCAGTATGTTCCAGTTCGGACATTTCGATGAGTTACCGAAGGCAAAACCACGTACCCCTATCGAAGACGTCGTCACATATTGGCAAGTAGCAACACCCGAATAACCGAGTACCTCTTCCACCTGCTGGAGGAGGTTTTTTTGTACCTGGGGTAGAATCGGAAAAATGTCTTGCGTAATTGGAACTATGGCGGACGGAATCGACCATATCCAAGCCTGAATCTGCATTATCGATCGAACAATCGGCATCAGCTTGCAATTTAGCATCCATTAAACGCTAGTTAGTCATAAGAGTTATCAAAAAAACACCCGATCGCGAGGTTGAACTCGCAATCGGGTGTTTTTGTATCACTTATTTCTTCAGTTCATCTTTAGAAAGGGCGGATAGCTCCTGATAGTAGTCACCAAGTACGCGCAATCCTTTGTCGAAGTTCTCGAGTGTTAAGTGTTCGTTCGGTCCGTGTAAGTTTTCAGTTTCGAGACCGAAGCCCATGAGGACAACCGGTAATCCTAAGATTTCATCGAAATCAGCAACTATCGGAATCGAACCACCACCACGTGTATAAACAGTCGGCACGTTGTAGACTTTTTCGTATGAACGGCTTGCTGCTGTAAGCGCTGGATGGTCGAATGGAGTGATGAACGGACGACCTTGGTCGAATGGTGTGACCGTCACTTTTACGCCTTCAGGCTTATGCTTTTCAACATGTGCTTTCAGTTTTTCAACGATTTCTGCTGGATCTTGATCCGGAACAAGGCGACAAGTGATTTTTGCACCTGCTTCTGCAGGCAAGACAGTCTTGATGCCTTCGCCGCTGAATCCACCAAATACGCCATTCACTTCAAGTGTCGGGCGGGCAGATGTGCGTTCTAGGAACGAATAACCTGGCTCACCGAACAATCCAGAAGCACCGATTTCTTGTTTAAGCGCGTCTTCGTCGAAGTTCAGGTCTTTGTAAGCTTGTCGCTCTTCTTCGTTCAAATCTCGAACGTTTTCGTAGAAACCATCTACTGCAATCGTTCCTTCTTTATCATGGAATGACGCTAGGATTTCCGCCACAGCGTGAATCGGATTTTGAATACCGCCTCCGTAAACGCCTGAGTGCAAGTCGCTTTTTGCTCCGAATACATCAATCTGTACACCGCTTAACCCGCGAAGAGCATAACAGATTGCAGGTTGGCCAGGTGCGTGAAGTGCAGTATCCGAAATGACAATCGTATCTGCAGCGAGCTTTTCTTTATGTTCTTTGATGAAAGGAACGAGGTTAGGACTTCCAACTTCTTCTTCACCTTCAATAATGAACTTCACATTGATTGGAAGTTTGCCCTCCAATTGCATGAGTGCTTCAACTGCTTTGACATGCATGAAGACTTGTCCTTTGTCGTCAGTAGATCCCCGAGCGTACATCTTTTCATCGCGTATTTCAGGCTCGAATGGTGCGCTTTCCCATAAGTGCAATGGGTCTACAGGCTGTACGTCATAATGTCCGTAGATTAAAATCGTTGGCTGTCCTTCAGCGTGAAGCCAATCTGCGTAGACGACCGGATGTCCAGCAGTAGGTTCTATGGAGATGTTCTCAAGGCCTGCTTCTTTGAATGAACCAGACAACCATTCAGCAGCTTTTTGCATATCTGCTTTGTGTTCAGATAATGCGCTGATGCTTGGGATGCTTAGAAATTCTTTCATCTGATTGAGGTGGGTGTCACGATTTTTTACGAAATACTCGTTTAGCTGGTCGATCGTTGTCATGAAATTACCCCTTTTCATTTTAAATGAATCTATACAATACCGATTCACTAAGTATAGCAGAACTGACGTGGATTCGAAAAAGAGGAGACTTTTGAAGCCATTCCAAATTGGTACTTATGCTATACTTATGGAATAGCTATGAAATCGGAAACCAACCATAGCCGTCTCATCTTTGCAACCTATCTTCATGAAGTACGTCATATCTTGCAGAATGAAACGAACCAGGAATTTTTTCGGGAGGAATCGCTTTTGTTCATCGCACTTGCTTTCTTTTTGATGATGTCATTTTTCTTATCAGGAAGTGAAACTGCATTAACTGCCGTCAACCGGATGAAAATCCAGATGCGCGCAGAGCAAGGAGACCCGAAGGCAATCCGGCTTCGAGCCCTCGTTTCAAAACCAGATCGGATGATTACTGCAATTCTAATCGGTAACAATGTGGCAAATATTATGATGCCGACAATTGTCACGATGATTGCGATTGACAAAGGGTTGAATGTTGGACTGCTAACAGGTGTTTTAACGGTAATACTCATCATATTCGGTGAAGTTTTACCGAAAACGATCGCTGCGACGTTTGCAGATAAATTGGCATATACAGTGGCACCTGTAATTCAAGTCATCGTGAAACTGTTAACACCACTCACGTATTTGCTAGCGCTTTTCACCAACATGTTCATCCGGATTTTATCCAAAGGGGCAGTTACAGAAGCGACGTTGACAAAAGACGATTTACGTTCAATGGTGGATATCGCATCTACTGAAGGTACGTTCCAACAAGATGAATCACTACGGTTAAAAGGAGTACTCGACTTTCCCGAAAAAGATGTCTCAGACGTTATGGGGACTCACCGGACAGACGTTGTTGCACTTCCTTTGAATTCATCGTACGAAGAAGTACGGGGCACTGTTCTGGAATACTTCTACACACGATATCCAATTTACGAAGAAAGTATCGATAAAATCATCGGTATCTTTTATTCCAAGCGATTAATTGAATGGTCGATGACGCCAGAAGTTCCTTTTGAAGAGATGGTTGACCGCGATCCGCTATTTGTCGTTCAGACAGCGAGTGTCGAAAAAGTCTTTAAAATGATGCTCGCGCACAAAAAGCATATGGCGATTGTGTTGGACGAGTATGGCGGTACCCTTGGTATTGTTACGCATGAGGATATAATTGAAGAAATGATTGGACAAGAAATCGAGGACGAAACAGACGAAGCGGAAGACGCTATGGTTTACGTTCATACAGAAGATACGCTTGTGTGTCAGGGACGTCTTGAAATTGAAGAAGCGGTGCGTTTGCTCGAAATGGATTTGCCGACGGAAAACGATACAATCGGTGGGTTTGCATTCCAAGAGCTTGACCATGTGCCTGAGCCTGGTGAACGATTCACGTATGGGCCGCTATTATTTGAAGTGGAAGAAATGGATCGGAACCGGATCGTACGCTTAAGAATTACACGGCGTCCGGAAGAACTGGTTGATGACGAATCTTGAAAAGGTTGCAACCTTACACGTTTGTAAGGTAACTGAAAGAAACTCCGATAGTTCAGCTGCTAGTTCTAGTGCATACTAAACGTAACAGCTAGAACACGGAGGCGTTAACGGATGAAACCAACACTTAATGAATTACATGACGAATATGGCAGGTACTTGTATCACTTGTGCTTGAAATTGACACGTAATAAAGAAGAGGCTGAAGACTTAATGCAAGACGTATGGGTGAAAGTTGTACGTTCAAGCGATCGAATGGAAGGTGTCGACCGCATGAAAGCTTGGCTTACTACGATTTGTATGAATACGTTTAGAGATCGCTATCGTAAAGATGTCCGACGTAGCAAGTACGTCATGAATCAGCCAGATACGTTGGACATCCCGTTACTCGATCTAGTACCAAGTAGCAGCCCGCTCCCAGGTGAAATCGTAGAACAACAAGACCTTCGCGCGGCCGTACGTAGTAAAATCGATCAGTTAGATGCAATTTATAAAACGACGATCGAATACTTCTATGTAAACCAGTACTCACTCATCGAAATCGCTGAAATGATGCATGTGTCAATCGGTACAGTGAAATCTCGCTTGTTCCGTGCTAAGAAATATTTAAAAGAGTTACTCACTCAAGATCAGTCCGTAAACGAACTTGTGATTGCGTAAGTGTAATGATTTTAGGCTTCCCGTATGTTAGGGAAGTCTTTTTTTGTGCGTAGAGTTTGTGAGACGCACAGAGAGGGAATGCTACAGTGATGGAATGGGAGCGGAGGCATCGGGATGGCGAAGAAAAAACAGAAGCGCAACTGGTTTACAAATAAGCAGAAACAGATAATATGGCTGGTAATCGCAATTTTTCTGCTTATTTATATTACTGTCATTTTATATAATACATACAAGCCTTTACCGAAAGGCATCAGCTACGAAGGGGATGTCCACTGGACAGATGACGTAAAAGTGTTCACGGATTTATCCTATTCAAAGAATAAGAAAAAAGACGATGTGAAGCATGATTTGCAAATATTCGACCAGGTCTATTCGATGATTGACGAAGCTGAGGAATTCATCGTACTCGATTTCTTTTTGATGGATCATTATTCAGATGAAGACTTGGATTTCCCTAAGATTGCAGAGACCATAACAAAAAAACTAGTCGGTAAAAAGTCAGAGCATCCCAATATGCCGATTGTATTCATCACGGACCCCTTAAATACTGGATACGGGTCATACGATTCTAAATGGTTTAAGAAGTTGAGTGACGCAGGGGTGGAAGTGGTCTATACGGATCTAGAACCGTTACGTGACTCCATGCCTCTCTATTCCGGACTCTACCGGACACTATTCCGTTGGGGCGATATTGGCGGAAAAGGTTGGATTCCAAATGCAATGGCGTCTGATGCACCAAAGTTTAGGCTTGCATCATATGTGGAGCTGCTCAACGTGAAATCAAATCATCGCAAAGTGATTGCAACGGAAAAAGCTGGACTCGTCACCTCATCGAATCCGCATGACGCGAGTGGTTTCCATGGCAATGTTGCACTCAAAGTCTCCGGTCCGATCATCAATGATCTGTTGGAAGCAGAAGAAGCGGTTGTGAATTATTCGACAGGTAAGACAGGTCAGACGCTTCCTCGCATTCAAGCAGATGATCCGGAAGATGGAGAGTATGCAATCCAATATTTGACGGAGAAAAAGATTAAAAACGTATTGTTGGATCAGCTAATCGCTTCCAATAAAGGAGATCGTATACGTATGGGAATGTTCTTCATCGCAGAACCAGATGTGGTGAAAGAAGTTGTTGCAGCTGCAAAACGGGGTGTGGAAGTGAAACTCATCCTAGATCCGAACGAAAACTCATTTGGTAATCAGAAATCAGGACTTCCAAACCGACCCGTCGTGCAGAAACTGGTTGAAGACAGTGACGGTGGAGTAGAAGTTCGCTGGTATAACACCGTTGTCGGACAGTATCACACAAAACTCGTGATGATTGAACGTGGCGACAACGTGCATATTTTGAATGGATCTGCGAATCTAACAGAGCGGACGCTTGATAACTATAACCTGGAGAATGACCTGTATGTCATCGCACCGACGGATAGTGAACTCGCAAGTGAGCTAGATGCGTATTACGAACGGCTGTGGACGAACAAAGACGCCCTTTTCACATTAAATATCGATGAATACCAAGACAAATCCACTCGTTTTCAACGCGTAATCTATGCATTGCAGGAGTGGCTGAAATTGACGTCTTATTAAAATGAAAAGATCCTTCAATCCGTTAGGGATTGGAGGATCTTTTGGATTGATTAACATCCAGCGAGTTGCTCATTGAGTTCAGCCAGGCGCACTTCCATTTTAGCAAGACGGGCTTCTGCTTTTTCAACAGAGTCCCCGTGTCCAGTGGATTCTAGTTTTTCAATGTCGCCTTGTAAACTAATATAGTCCATCTTCAGTTCTGCAATTTCGGATTCGATTTGTGATTTAGTCATACGGTCATCCTCCTCGTACAGTTTCCCTCAGTTTACCACATCAGGTAACGGTTTGCCGGGGACTGCACGCTTTGGATGATCTAGTAGATAGCGGACCGTTTCATAGACGGATTCGGATTCTTCCCCAAGTGGCAAGGAGAGCTGACGATCGATGTCCCGCTTACGGAGCGAGTCGTGCAAAAGTGGTTCCATAATCGCATTCAACAGGTTGGATTGTTTCACTTTACGGCCTAGTCCAAGATGTGTAAACCCATCGCGATCCGTTGGGAAGTGAAGTTCAGATTCAAATGTACTTTGAGCAAGTACGATACACGGTACCCCGATACTGGCGACGTCGTAAGGCATATATCCTCCGCCACAAAGTACGATGTCTGCTGCAGCGACTAACTCCAGGAAGTCATGAGGTGCTTTTTTGACTGTTGTATTCCTACGGCTTAGTGCCATCATTTGAAGTGTACTGGCATCGTGTTCGTAGGATTTCCCGAGTAGGATTGTGACGTCAAGAGGTATCTGTAAATTCATAACATGCCGGAATGCACGGAACGTCAAGTTGCCAGGGTCCTTTTCACCAAACGCAATAAGCAGTCGAGGTGGATCACCGAATGTCTGATCTTCATGCTTCGCACGTAAGTCCGTGCAACGTGCATCTGGCATGAATGTTCGGATTCCGGTTTTATAGGATTCTGTAACATCCATCGTGTTTTCTCCATATAATGTCTGGATTACAAAATCGGCGGCCTGTCCGCCTTCACCGAAATCATCGAAGTGTAAAATAGAAGGAATGAGTTCACGGAGCGCTTCAATTTCCTCTTTCACAGTGCTTCCCGTATCGCGTATTAAAAGATCGGGTTGCAAGAAAGATACAACTTCCATAAGCGTGCGGTGGTTCACCGCTTCCATAGTTCGATATGCAGTCGGGATGTCAGGGATCGGTCGATCTGTGATGAAAACAATCGTGGCATCAGTAGATAGTTCTTCAGCAATCCGCAATGCTCTCCGTACAGGATAGCCATTTTTCTCTTCAGTAGATGAAAGACAGAGCGCAATCAGCTTCGTTGTTTGAGTCGTAATAGGAATCATCCTTTCCATGCAGTCTCTTCACCTTCTAGCCTATGAGGAGTCCAGCAGAGATATGAATGAAATTTGAAATTCTAAAGTGTGAGTCATTTAGGTTCTGAACGTAGTGCACTTAACCAATTACCTCTTTGAAATTCTTTCACTCGAAAGTTGAGGATTGGGATTATGAGCGAATCTCGTAGGTTTATGATCAGATTTCGTGATTTATGAGCGAACTTCTGAGGTTATGATCGCATTCCATGATTTATGAGCGATTTTGTATGGTTATGATCAGTTTGCACGATTTATGATCACATTCAATAGTTTATGAGCGGATTCACACTAGCGCTGTTAATTAACATGCGTGACAGAGTGAAAATTGCCTGGGGCAAGTAGTAAATGTGGATGCATCTGGAACATCTATCCTTAAACCCCAAATAAGTGGTTTGATAGAATGAATGTGGTACACTAATACGAAATTTCAACGTGATAGGAGTGGCGATATCAAATGTTCGGATCTTTAGCTGCTGATCTTATGCTCGTAGTGCTGATTGGCATACTCTCACAATGGATCGCCTGGAGATTTAGGCTTCCCGCGATTGTCGTCATGGCGATTGCAGGACTACTCGTCGGGCCTGTGTTCGGATTCATCAACCCGAAAGAAACGATGGGAGAGCTATTTAGTCCGATTATCTCGTTTGCGGTTGCTATTATATTATTTGAAGGAAGTTTGAACCTGGATTTCCGGGAGATTAAAGGATTCAGTAAACCACTCACGCGAATTGTCACGTTAGGTGCATTCATCGCCTGGATTGCGGGCTCGCTAGCGGGGCATTATTTGGCGGGCCTATCCTGGGCAGTCGCTTTTATTATTGGAGGATTGTTCATTGTAACAGGACCAACAGTGATTTTGCCGATGCTTCGGCAGGCAAAATTGAAACCACGTCCCGCGGCTATCCTTAAATGGGAAGGCATAATCGTTGATCCATTTGGTGCGCTGCTCGCAGTATTCGCTTTTGAATTCATCAAATTTATAAACGGGCAGGCAACTCTTTCAGCACTTGGTCTGTTTGTTGCCGCATCTGTGTTCGCGGTGTTCATCGGTTGGGCTTCTGCGAGAATTCTCGGATATGCGTTTGAGAAAGGTAGTGTTCCAGAATTCCTGAAAGCACCTGTCCTGTTTGCTGTCGTCTTATTTGCGTTCGTCGTTTCGGATGAACTCATGCACGAAACGGGGTTGCTTGCGGTGACCGCAATGGGAATCGTGATGGCGAACATGCACTTGACGTCCATTCATGACATACGCCAGTTTAAAGAAAACATTTCGGTACTCCTGATCTCAGGAATCTTCGTTATGTTGACAGCTTCACTAAATCCGCATGTTCTCATTGAAATCTTTGATTGGCATATCATCACTTATGTCGTGGCAATGTTGTTTGTCGTAAGACCTTTGTCAATTTGGGTATCGACTGCTGGAACGGATTTATCGAATCGGGAAAAGAATTTAATCGGCTGGGTTGCACCTCGTGGTATTGTTGCACTCACCGTATCGGGGTATTTTGCTTCAATACTACTTGAAAATGGCTACAAGGACGCGGAACTGCTTACAGCGCTGACGTTTGCTCTCGTACTATCTACCGTAGTGTTGCATGGATTCACGATTGGTCCATTCGCACGCCGATTGAACTTAACGACAACGGATGAATCAGGCGTTCTTCTTGTGGGCGGAACGAAATTTGCAGCAGAGCTTCCACGTTCCATTCAAGACACGGGCAACGAAGTAATGCTAATCGATACGTCTTGGGCAGGGTTATCCCATGCACGAAAGCTTGGGTTATCGAGTCATGTTGGGGATATTTTAACGGAGCAAACTGAGTATCACTTAGATTTAACGCCGTATCGATATATGCTTGCGATGACGAAAGCGGATACGTATAACGCCCATATTTGTGCGGATTTTCTGTATGACGTGGGACGTGAGAATTTATTCCAAACGGCATTTCATGTTGGCGATGGCGTAGAAACCTTCTCAGTCTCAGGTGGCCGAACGTTATTTACACCGGGGCTGTCAATCTATGACTTGGAAGAACGCATGAATTCGGGGCACGTATTCCGCAAGACAGTGCTTTCAAAACAATACAGCTACACACAATATTTGCGAGAGCGGGACGATCGGTCTGTGTTACTTTATATTTTGCGAGAAGATGGTCGTGTAGAATTTTACACGCCAACAGAGGAATTACAGGCAGTTGCTGGGGATACAATTGTCGCGCTATCCCATCCTGTAAAACAAATAGAACGAGCAAAAGAACGAATTGCGGAAGAAAAAGGTCAAGATGAAGTGGAATTACAAGAAATTGAAAAGCGCTTCCAAGAAGAACCAGGGAAACTGAAATCATCAATCCCAGGCGCAGCACCACCACCGATTCAAGGGGGCCCTGGCAAAAATTCGTTAAGCTAATTGTAAGTCAAGATCTCTACATTCTGATAGGATAAAGAATGAGAATATTATTAGGAGGTACGGACATTTTGAAAGTTTTGTTTGTGGACGGGACCATTATCGGCAACAAAACGGGTGTCGTGCTCGAAGCCGTGCAACAGTATATAGAAGAAACTGGATGCGGTTTTGAAATAGAGAGATTGAATTTCTCTGAGTATGAGCATCAGTTTGTCGATGGGCGACCTGCGAAAGATTATAACGAAGATATGAAAAAACTGATTCGCAAGTTTGAAGAAGCGGACGGTTATGTCATTGCGACACCTGTATTCCAAGGTTCGATTCCAGGAGTGCTGAAAAATGCATTCGATTTGCTGCATCCGCATACGATGCGGTACAAACCAGTTTCCATTGTAGCAAATGGCGGGACGTATCAGCATCACCTCGTTGTAGAGAATCAGCTGAAACCGATCCTCGACTATTTCCGATGCCTTGTGACACCGAATTATGTGTATACGCATCGTGATCATTTTGATGAAAACAGTAAAATCATAGACGAAAACGTCCACGATCGCTTGAAGGAATTGGCGCGCGTGTTCGTGAAGTATACAGAAATGGGTAAAGAATTAACCCACGGCATGCTTGACGCACAATAACGAATCAGAACGTCCGTCCGAGCGGAATTTCCGCGGGATGGACGTTTTTCATATGGTCAAAACTGAAGTAACTGACCAACTTGCGTATAATGGAGAGAACGAAAGGGGACTGAACGATGTCTAAATCATTAGTACTTGCAGAAAAACCATCTGTCGCACGCGATATTGCTCGTGTGCTCGGTTGTCATAAAAAAGGGAATGGATTTCTTGAAGGGGACCGGTATGTTGTTACTTGGGCGCTCGGTCATTTAGTGACACACGCTGATCCGGAAGGGTACGGACAAGAATTCAAAGAATGGAAGATGGAGTATTTGCCAATCATTCCAACGCCATTCAAACTCACACCGATTAAACAAACGTCAAAACAATACAATGCAGTAAAAGCACAGCTGCGTCGAGGAGACGTAAAGGACGTCATTATCGCAACGGATGCTGGACGCGAAGGCGAACTTGTAGCACGTTGGATTCTGGAGCTTGCGAAAAACCGAAAGCCTATTAAACGTTTGTGGATTTCATCCGTAACCGACAAAGCAATCAAAGACGGATTCGCGAACTTAAAAGATGGCAAAGCCTATGAAAACCTATATGAAGCAGCGGCGGCGCGTGCAGAAGCGGACTGGGTTGTCGGCATTAATGCTACACGTGCACTTACTGTTAAACATAACGCACAACTATCTACAGGACGTGTGCAAACACCAACGCTTGCGATGATTGCTGAGCGAGAACGTGCGATTCAGAAGTTCCAACCGAAACCATTCTGGGGTATACAGGCACTAACAGAAGCAGGTCGCTTCACTTGGCGCGATGGTAGTGGTCAAACTCAAGTCTTCGATGAAACTATTATTAATGCGAAGATGAACGCATTAGATAGTGTTACGGAAGGTAAGATTATTGACCTGAAGTCGACGCCGAAATCACAACCAGCTCCTACGTTATTCGACTTGACGGAACTGCAGAAAGAAGCCCATCGTCGCTGGTCATGGTCTGCAAAAGAGACATTAAATACGTTGCAAAATTTATATGAGCGCCATAAAGCAGTCACCTATCCACGGACGGACTCGAAGCACTTAACTGCGGATATGACAAGTACACTAAAAGATCGTGTTAAAGCCGTTGAAGTTGGTCCGTATCGAAAATCCGTCAATGCGTTGCTACGAAAAGGTCCTGTAAAGCCGCAAAAGGGTGTCATTAACGACAGCAAAGTGTCTGATCACCATGCAATCATTCCCACAGAGGAAACTCCTCCATTACATGCGTTTTCGGACAAAGAACAACGTCTTTATGACCTTATAGTAAAACGGTTCCTTGCTGTGTTTTATCCACCATTCCAGTACGAGCAATTGAGTGCTGAATTACAAGCAGGCCAAGAAGTATTTACGTTGAAAGGACGGACTGTGACTGACGAAGGATGGAAAGCCGTCTATTCATCTGATGAAGAAGAAGCAGACACAGACGCGTTACCTGCAATGAAAAAAGGTGAAACGCTTCAAGTTCGTGCATTTTCACGTACAGAGGGGAAAACTAAGCCACCTGCACGTTTCAATGAAGGGACACTACTTGCTGCGATGGAGAACCCGACACAATTCATGGCGGGGGAATCGAAAGAATTGATTAAAACAATTGGTGAAACCGGTGGACTCGGTACTGTTGCAACGCGGGCAGATGTCATTGAACGGTTATTCGGCATGTTTGTCATCGAGAAAAAAGGGAACGATATTTACACTACGTCTAAAGGACGTCAGCTGCTCGAACTTGTCCCAGAAGATTTGAAATCACCAGCACTTACTGCTGAATGGGAGAGCGACTTATCAAAAATTGCAGCTGGTAAACTGAAGAAAGACCAATTCATCCGCACAATGATCGATTTCTCTAAGAAGACGATTGTAGATATCAAATCGGATGAAACGAAGTTTAAGCACGATAATGTAACGGGGAAAATGTGCCCGGATTGCGGGAAACCGATGCTTGAAGTGAATGGCAAACGAGGCAAAATGCTCGTCTGTCAAGATCGCGAATGCGGTCATCGTCAAACGGTTTCAACACTAACGAATGCACGCTGTCCAACTTGTAAAAAGAAATTGGAACTTCGTGGACACGGCGATGGCAAGATTTTTGTATGCAAATGTGGATATCGTGAAAAGCTATCTTCGTTTGAAAAGCGAAGATCCCAAACAACAGGTAAAAAGGCTGATAAAAGAGATGTTCAAAAGTACCTTAAGAAGCAAGAAAATGATGAACCTGAAAACACGGCAATGGCAGATGCGCTAAAGAAACTATTTGATAAGTGAAAATTGAAATCGTTTGCCTCATGAAGAATGTTTGAAGGTACTGTATATTAGAAGGACTAATTCAGAGTGGGGTGAGTTCATGGTCTCGATTTCGATGAATCCAGTAGTTACTGAAAACACTAGATATGAGAATGCCAGAAAGCGTTCTGCAGACGTGGCATATACCCGTCACGCTGATTACGCAGGTGGAAATGAAGCCAAACGGAACGAACTAGCTCAACGATCTGTTTCTACGCAAATAGAAGTACAACCAAAAGAGTTCCAAAAGCTTAATGCAGGTCTTCTGAAGCAAGTCGTGTTGCCGCTTGGAGAAACTTTAGATGAGATGATTGCCAGTTGGCGTAATGTGCGAAGTGAAGCGTTGTCCAAAAGGAATGTTTCTGAAGTCGATCATCGGCTAGCAGCCGTAGCTTCTGCAAAAATCATGGAGACTGAAGCTCAAATAGCATTAGAAGATCGCATGAGATCTGTACAAGAAGCAGAAGCGAGTCAAGAAGTGTCTCTCATGCAACCGCTTCAGTTAAATGCTTCAATGGACTCTGCATTGGCAGATGAAATGCAGAAATTATACGAACAAGCTGCCGCAGCATATTCAATTCAAACCAATGCAAAACAGCAAGGATATATGGCGGCTAGTCCGGCATACTCACTTAGCGCTTGAAAGGAAGGACCCGCCTGTTAGTTGGCGGGTTTTTGCATTGAAGAAAGGGAGGTCCTGATTATGGCGAAGAAGAATAAACATATAAAAACGAATGCGATTCGGATTTTGGAGTCTGAAGGGATTCCTCATGAATTGCTGGAACGCGATTTGTCCGAAGATGCAAATGCTGCGGCAGATGGCGGCAACGAAGCGGATGTCTATAAAACACTTGTAACGACAGCGGGTCCTTCACACAATTATGTATTTGTCATTCCAGTGGTTTGCGAACTTGACTTGAAAAAAGCGGCACGCGCAGCTGGTGAAAAGAAGTTGGAAATGCTTCCACTGAAACAGCTGACGGATGTAACGGGCTACATTCGAGGGGGATGTTCTGCAATCGGTATGAAAAAGACGCTGCCTACGTTTCTAGATAGCTCCGCTGAAACCAAAGAAGCTATGTACGCCAGTGCTGGTAAACCAGGCTTCCAAATGAAACTAGCTCCTGCAGACTACGCAAAAGTAACAGGCGCTCCGTTTGTAGAATTGTGTAAATGAATTCTAAGAGATTGGGGGAGCTAATCTCACGCTAGAAACATCGTACTAAACACGTCTCAATTTCGCGACAAATCAAGCACCTCTGCTTTTAATTGGGGAAAGTGATCATAAACAGGGAGAAACCGCTCATAACCCAGGAAAAGTGATCATAACCCAAGCAAAACCGCTCATAACTACAACCCCTTCACCCCAACCGCAAAAACTGCACAATCAACATCCACATACTAGCCATCCATGCTACAATTGCATATAGAGAATACGCCGCTAGGTTCATTCAGCGGCTCGTGGAAAGAAGAATGCATATGATGACGTTGAAAAAATGGAGATGGGTCTTTTTCATAGTGGGGCAAATGATCCTCTCATTAGGGATTGCGATGACCATCAAAGGACAACTGCTTGGCATTGGGCCATGGGACGTTTTGCACGTTGGGCTTTATCAAAATATAGGATTGTCCATTGGGTCGTGGAGCATTATCACAGGATTGCTTATCGTACTCATTACAGCAGCAGCGCAAAAAAAGTGGCCGAAGTACGGCACATGGCTCAACATGTTACTACTCGGCACGTTTATTGACTTGTTCAACTGGTTATTGCCAGATGTAACATCCATTGCAGCCCAACTAGTCTTTTTCGTAGTGGGTGTCGTGATTATGTCTTACGGTATCGGGCTTTATGTTTCACCTAATATGGGGGCGGGTCCACGAGATAGCTTAATGCTACTTATCGTGCACAAATTCAACATTAGCGTAAAAATCGTCCGCACCTCGATTGAAGTCATTGTCGCGCTACTGGGTTGGGCACTTGGAGGACCGGTTGGAATAGGAACCGTGATCATCGCATTACTCATTGGCCAATTTGTCCATTACGCAATGCCGCAATGTCAGCGATTGTTACTCAAAGTAGCGAAGCAGGAAAATAGTGAAGTTTTGTTATAACGTAGCGCACAGTCATTTTTGACTGTGCTTTTTTTTGTCTTCCATTCATATGCTAATTTGAAGAACATCAGAAGGGGATGGTCACAATGAACGGAAAATTGACAGAATCCATGGGTACGGCCTATACAGGCGGAGGGCTGTCCCATAAGTACGAGCACCTCATCCAACAAGCTACAACTACAATCTTCATTAAATCACCGCCAACCTTTGCGCTATCAAGTATATTGAATGAGCTTGCAACCTTTTACGTGAAACGAGGTTATGATGTCGATCGTTTTAGAAGTCCATTGCATATCGAAAAGATAGATGGCATCTATGTGAAAGGACCCGAACTCTTTTACGTCGCAGCCTCCTATCCAGTACCACTTGAGCCGACCGATTTGGGCGGAAAGCATCGGGTTGTTAGCTTTTATGATGTATATGATGAAACCAAACTGCGTGCAAACAATCCTGAAATCGCAGGACATCTTGAAGAAGCAGCTATCTTTTTAGAGAAAGCACTAGCAGCATTAGCCGAAGCAAAAGCGGTCCACGATGAGTGGGAAGCGGTCAACATTCGGCGCATGGATTGGGCAGCGCATGAGACCAAGATTCAGTCACTTGCGAATGACCTATTTGGGACACTCGATTTACGCAAAACTGCAGCCGTCTCCCATCGTATTATCGGGTCATTGTCGTCAAAAGGCGCTCATGATTTCATTCCATCTATCACAAAGTCTCTTAAAAGAAGATTGCTAATTAAAGCACTCCCTGGAACAGGTAAGTCTACGATGATGAAAGCACTTGGAGAGGAAGCGGAAAAGCGGGGGATCGATGTACTATATGGCTGGTGTGGATTAGACGCGGGTAGCATTGATCTCGTTCAGTTTCCTGAACTGTCCGTTTGCTTGTTCGACGCAACAGAGCCACATGTCTATGACGCTGAACGCGAAGGCGATGAAATACTCGACCTTGTCCCAATGTGTGCTCCGAACGAAAAAGCGGAACAGGAAATCGATGGCATCCGTATACGATATAAAGAGGCAATTGCGAATGCAGCAGGATATATGCAGTCTTATGCGAAGTTGACGAGTCAAATTGACATAGGGATGGATAGTGCACTCGATCAGAAAGCATTCAGTGAAAAAGCGGAAATGCTGACAGAACTTCTCTACCCATAACCCGCTTCAGTTATGGGCGCAGGCACAAATATGCTACACTAAGAGCATCACGTGTCTGAAAGGAAGATTAGTTTGTCTAAAAAATTAAATGCATTTCTAGACGAGAACTTGCAAGAACTTCGAGACCAGGGACTCTACAACGAAATCGAGCCAGTCGAAGGTCCGAATGGTCCAATTATTAAAATCAAAGGTAACGACCTTATCAACTTATCATCGAACAACTACTTAGGTCTTGCGACAGACGAAGACTTGAAAAAACTCAACATCGCAGCTGTAAACAAATACGGTGTCGGTGCAGGAGCCGTACGTACTATCAACGGTACACTTGATATCCATATTGAGCTTGAGAAAAAGCTAGCTGAATTCAAAGGTACTGAAGCCGCAATTTCATTCCAATCTGGATTTAACTGTAATATGGCAGCGATTTCAGCTGTCATGAACAAAAATGATGCGATTTTGTCGGATGAATTGAACCACGCGTCAATAATCGACGGATGCCGTCTATCTGGCGCTAAAATTATTCGTATTAAACACCAAGATATGGATGATTTACGTGCGAAAGCTAAAGAGGCGACTGAATCCGGTTTATATGGAAAAGTCATGTACATCACAGATGGCGTTTTCTCTATGGATGGCGATATCGCGAACCTTCCAGGTGCTGTTGAAGTTGCGAAAGAATTCGACCTTATCACGTACGTCGATGATGCACACGGTTCAGGTGTAACAGGTAAAGGGAAAGGAACTGTGAAGCATTTCGGTCTTGAGAAAGAGATCGATATGCAGATGGGGACACTATCTAAAGCAGTCGGCGTCGTTGGCGGTTATGTAGCCGGGACACAAAAGCTGATTGACTGGTTGAAAGTACGTTCACGTCCATTCTTGTTCTCAACAGCTGTACCACCAGGTGATGTCGCAGCAATTATGGGCGCTTTGGATAAAATCAGTGCATCCACTGAACTTCATGACAAGCTATGGGACAACGGAGACTATTTGAAAGCGGGCTTGAAAAAACTCGGCTTCAATATCGGGAACTCCGAAACTCCAATAACGCCGTGTATCATTGGAGAAGAGCGATTGACTCAGCAGTTCTCGAAACGACTTGCTGAAGAAGGCGTCTATGCAAAATCGATCGTATTCCCAACAGTACCAAAAGGGACAGGCCGCGTACGCAATATGCCAACCGCTGCCCACACGAAAGAAATGCTTGACGATGCACTTAAAATCTACGAAAAAGTCGGCAAAGAGCTCGGCGTTATTTCTTAATAAAGAAACTCCCTACGTCAGCAAAAATGCTAATGTAGGGAGTTCTTTTGATAGTAGGCATCATTTTTCGTGTCAACGAGAAAACGGATTCACATAAAATGAGGGCGTGACAGCCAACAAAATTGGAATGTATGCCCTACTTATCGATTACTCTAGACATACTGATATAAAAGAAAAAACAGCATAGAAAGGAATTTAATCCTTTCTGCGCTGTTTTTATGTTGTTTCCAAATCGATGGTCCGTACAACTTCTTCATGGTACACAGTAGTCAACTCACCATTAGCGAGTTCAATATCATACTGCGTGCGCTCATCCATTCGAGCAAGCACGATGAGTCCTTTACGTCCGTCATGCAACTCTACATAAGTTTCTTCTTCGCAAATCATGGTTAGCCCTCCTATTCGATAATGGGAGAAACAGGGTCCTGACGTTGAAACAAAGAAACTAATACATAATGTTGAATACCACGGGCATGTGACGTAGCAAGCTCCACTTCTTTACGGTAAGCGGTTTGGTCGCCAGACTGCTCGGCGATACTAGCTTGAAGTGCATGTTTCATCCATTTCTTTTTAATGGAAGTTTGAAGAATTTGCGCGCGTTCCACATTCCCTTCCATCAACAATGCACTTGCCGTGTAGTAATTCACATAATCTGCTGTTGGCAAGTGCATGGAAATTCGATGCAATGCTTCTTGATCTTGTTGCCAAATAGCAAGATTCGCTGCATAAACTGCTTGGAGCTTAGGTTGTTTGTGAGTTTGTAAAATGGTTTCAATTGCTTCAATAACTATTTCTTCCGATTCATGTGCGACTGCATAAGCATAGGCAAATATCGTATTAGATCGGTTCTTTGTTAAGAAGGCATCAATTTTTTTCAAATCGTTGGTTGCGTAGATGATATAGAGCGGTCGACCCATTGTTACGGATATATACAGAATCGTTACAATAACGACTACTGCCCATAAAGGAATATTTGCTAATAGAAGAACAACGGTGAGTACAATACCAGCACCAAATAAAAACAGCCAACGGGCTACTCCGCGGATGAGAAATGGATTATCTTTCAAGCGATACACCCTCCAGTTACACCAATTATAACACACTATTCCGATATCACGAGAGGTTGTTATTCGGAGGATTGTATTTTTCAGTAGAACAGTTTATAATCAATTTCAGTTGTAGCAACTAGGTAAACTATTTATTAAACACTAACTGTCCTCTCCAAAAAGACAAACATTCACAGGAGGAATACAATTATGAAAAAGATTATGGTAACTGGTGCACTCGGTCAAATCGGATCTGAACTTATCACTAAATTACGTGCAGAATATGGAACGGACAATGTGTTGGCAACAGATATTCGTGAGCCACAAACACAAATGGATGGACCTTTCGCAATCCTCGATGTAACAAATGGGGCTGAGATGACGAAATTAGCACAAGAATTTGAAGCGGACACGCTCATGCATATGGCGGCATTACTTTCTGCAAAAGCAGAAGAGAACCCAATGCTCGCGTGGAACTTAAACATGGGAGGACTTGTCAACGCACTTGAAACAGCGCGTGAACTCAACCTTCAATTTTTCACACCAAGCTCTATTGGCTCATTCGGACCTTCTACGCCTAAAGAAAATACACCACAAGATACATTACAACGTCCAACAACTATGTACGGCGTAAACAAAGTGGCTGGCGAACTACTCTGTGATTACTATTATGAAAAGTTTGGTATCGATACACGTGGTGTTCGATTCCCTGGACTCATTTCATACGTAGCACAACCAGGTGGCGGGACGACGGATTATGCAGTCGACATTTTCTACAAAGCTGTAGAAGAAGGCAAGTATACTTCGTTCATCGCTGAAGGAACGTACATGGATATGATGTACATGCCCGATGCGCTCCAAGCAATTGTCGACTTAATGGAAACCGATGCATCCAACTTGAAGCATCGCAATGCCTTTAACGTAACGGCGATGAGCTTTGAACCATCTGAACTCGCAGCGGCTATTCAAAAGCACATGCCAACGTTCGAAATCAGCTACGACGTCGATCCAGTTCGTCAATCAATCGCAGACAGCTGGCCGAACTCGCTCGATACGTCTGTCGCAGAAGCCGAGTGGGGTTTCAAAACCACATATGACCTCGACGCAATGGTCGCAGACATGCTCGAAAAGATCCGCGAAAAAGTAAACGCGTAATCCAATGAATCCCCTCCCGCCAGCTAAGATGGCAGGAGGGGATTTTTCATTAGAGCGGAGAGTATTTTAGATACCATTCCCGCTACCAATAAAAGAGAACTTGGAGACGGGGCGCTCATAAAACAGGGAAAACGCTCATAAATAGTGAAATGTGATCATAAACCACAGGAAGTGATCATAGCCCCCGCCGGCAGAGCAACACAAAGCCATCCACCACACAACCAAGCTGAGACCAATCCATCCCTGCCAATACAAAAAAAACCGCCACGCAGACCAGCTGCATGGCGGTGTTCCTAATTTCTATTTTAAAACAATAAGTGTCCAACGCCTGCGACGATCGGCAGTGCGATAAGCGTACGTAGTAAGAAGATAACAATCAGATCCCAAATATTAACTGGAATCTTAGTTCCAAGTATCAATCCGCCAACTTCTGACAAATAAATGAGCTGAACAACAGAGATAGTTGCAACAACGAATAGTGTCAACGGGCTTGTGATCATGCCATCTGCAAGAAGTGCTGGCAAGAACATGTCTGTAATTCCGACAACCATAAGCGCACCAGCATCAGCAGCCTCAGGGATTCCGAGGAGATTCAAGATTGGAACAAACGGCTTACCAAGGATAGAGAATAGGCTCGTGTATTCAGCAAGCATCGTTGCAATCGTACCGAAAGCCATAACAATCGGTGCTACGCCAATCCACATATCTAGAACGTTGCGGAATCCGTCGCCTACAATTCGACCAGGTGCACGGTTTTTGTCTGCAGTTACAAGCGCATTTTCAATACCGTGTGTGAAAACGCTATACCCTTCAGGAAGGCTTTCTTCTGTTCCTGTCTGCGGTGAGCCATCAATGAACTCATCTGGCTTCTTCGAAAGGGGATAAATTCTTGGCATAATGAGACCGAGAACAAGACCCACTACAGCAACCGTTGCGTAAAACGGAACGAAGTAGTTTTCAAGACCAACAGTCTTAATGATAACAAGCGAAAATGTAATGGAAACGATTGAAAACGTCGTTGCAATAACCGCTGCTTCTCGTTTCGAGTAATGACCATCTTCATATTGCTTGCTTGTCAGTAAAACTCCGATTGTTCCGTCACCCACCCAAGACGTCAGTGCATCAATCGAAGAACGTCCTGGAAGTTTGAACAAAGGACGCATGATTTTCACCATCATCGTACCGAAGAACTCAAGCAAACCGAAATTCAAGAGTAACGGTAAGAACAGTCCAGCGAATAGGAAAATCGTGTACAAGAACGATACCAGGCCGTCAGGGGATAGCAACAAACCACCTGTGTTTTCACTCCAAACCGCTTCAGGTCCGAGTTTGTAAGTTACCATGACAGCAAACACCGCACCAACGACGCGCGTCAATGTCCAAAATGGTGTCACTTTGAACAAAGTTTGAACGAACGATGGCTTTGAGTGTTCATCATTAGGAATGAATAAAAAGATGACTGAGCCGACTGCTGAAATGATGATCAGCACCATCGCTGCGAATGGCATCGCGGGTTCAACAAGACTAGAAAGTTTATCCGCTAGAAATGCAATGGGAACTTGCCAACTATCACCGATTTTGAGTGGAATCATGAACAGAATGACTCCGATAATCGATGGAATTAAAAACAATAACCAATTCGATAATGATGCTTTTTTCATGAATGAGCTCCTTCTTAAATAGTAGTATACGATATGCATGTTTATTCATTATGATGAATAAAGAACATAAAGTAAACAAAAATTTTCTCCAAAGCCCCGATATGTATTTCCGGATTAACTAGCTGAAACTAGCAATCCGGCTGGTACCGCCAATGAAAGCGGTTTCCTTTACTTAAAGGAATATGTGTAGAAATGTTCTGTCTTTAACCATTTTAACGCATCAACGTCTTCTTCGTCCAGACGTTTTTGCATATCCTCCATCATCCAAACCGTTTGCGATGCATGAGCATTCATTGTCGCAAGCTTTTTCTCTGTCACTGTAGACACGTCATGATGGACATCTGGATGGCCGATTTGATTGACCGTGTCGTTATCGAAAGCAATCGTATACAACTTCGGACGTTCAGTTGCTTCCATTCTATGAATGGCTTCGACTACAGCGCGTCCAGTGGCATCGTGGTCAGGGTGTACAGATAACCCTGGATAGAACGAAATTACAAGAGAAGGGTTCGTTTCTTCAATCAAATCTGCAACGAGTTTCACCATTTTTTCATCGTCCTCGAATTCTACAGTCTTGTCGCGCAAGCCCATCATTCGTAAATCCTTCAAGCCCATTGCATCTGCAGCTGCCTGTAGCTCTTTCTTCCGGATTGCCGGTAACGTTTCACGATTGGCGAATGGCGGATTCCCAAGATTACGTCCCATTTCACCGAGTGTTAAACAAGCGTATGTCACAGGGACGCCCATTTCGATATAGGTTGAAATTGTTCCTGATACTCCAAATGCTTCATCATCCGGGTGTGGGAAAACAACTAATACGTGGCGTTCTTTCTCCATTTCAAGTGGACCTCCTTTTATCAATACGAAAACGGAGTCTCGCTAATTTCAAGGGCAACGGCCAATTTACCATCTGGTCCAAGTCCTGCCATTAGGAGACGTCCATGTTCGTCAAGTTCATAGTGTGTAATACCTTGTGCGTAAATCCACCCAGAAGGGAGTTTCAATCCAATGCGGTGAGGGGAATCACCCGCCACTTTACCAAGTTCATAATTCACGACTATATTTCGAATAAATGCTCCTGCGTTAAAAAATCCCTCTTGAAAATGCGCAGCATAAGAGCCGTTCGTCGTCTCCAAGTGAATGTAGACATCTTTGCCCGCAAAGGAATCGATCAAGCGCTGTAGCTCATCTCGTTGTACAAGTTCCACGTGTTTTCCTCCTCTGGCTATTTTTTTGCTCTACCGTTAATTATATCGGGAAAGCAAAGCAATTGCGATTATACCGTTTCAACGAAAATAGCACTGAAGGGAAGCGCCCCTTCAGTGCTATTAATTGTTATACTTCTGTTGTAGTAATTTCGGGTCCGCCAAAACGGTTTTTAGCACCGTGCATAACGGGACCGACATACTCATTCAATTTCCAACCATTTGCAATGGCAGAAGCAACGTATGATTTCGCCTCAATAACAGCTTCTTTTATATCCTGACCGTTCGCCAAGTTCGCTGTAATCGCAGCGGCAAACGTACAGCCAGCACCGTGGTTGTAGAGCGTATCTGTTTTTTCGGATTCCAATAAAAGATGAGTCTTTCCGTCGTAGAATAAGTCTGCTGCTTTATCGTGTTGCAATTGCTTGCCGCCTTTGATGACAACGTTACGTGCACCAAGGGAGTGAATTTTCTCTGCAGTTGCTTTCATTTGCTCAATCGTACCGGGTGTTTTCATGCCTGCAAGTTGTCCTGCTTCAAACAAGTTCGGAGTCACGATTTCAGCGCGTGGAAGCAAGAATTCGATCATCGCATCGACTGTTCCAGGGTTCAAGACTTCATCTTCGCCTTTACAAACCATAACCGGGTCAATTACGACGTGTGTAAGCTCGGATTCTGCAATTGCTTCACCTGCAGTTTGAATAACTTCTTCCGTGCTCAACATTCCTGTTTTGATAGCGTCGATACCAGTCGAGAGGGCAGTTTTGATCTGCGATTTTATGACATCAATTGGTAGGGAATAGACATTATGGCTCCAGTTTTTGTCTGGATCCATCGTTACGACAACGGTCAACGCTGTCATTCCATATGTGCCTAGTTCCTGGAAAGTTTTAAGGTCCGCTTGTATTCCGGCACCGCCGGATGTATCTGATCCTGCAATTGTCAAAGTCTTTTTCAACGTCATTATAGAGGACTCCTTTACGAATAGGGTATACTTAAGTGTACTCAATCAGAAAAGCAATTACAAATTGTGTGAATTATGCACGGGCGAGCTTGAAGAGGATGAATCCTAAGATTCCACTAACAAGTAAACAAATACCACTTCCTATATAATGGCCTCCTTGTGCGAGACCAATCGTGAGCGCAATGAGAAACAGACTAGCGATACCAAAGATGCCGTAAAAGAAGTACATGCCTGTACTTTTAGAGGACTCTGAATACAATTCTCCATCCTTTGCGGCTTCTGTAATACGTTTTACTTTTTCGCGGATTGGTACGTTGGACAAAGAAATCCCTCCTTCGCGCCATCATACCACGACACAATGCTTGTCTGCATGGGAACTTTCCGGCACACTGTACGTACTGATTAAGGCTGTTTTTTCATCAACTATAACGAAAGACCAATAGCTAGAATCGATGTTAAAAAGGAGGGCTGACATGAAAAACGGCAAAAACTCAAATGATGAGCGAAGGTTGGAAGAAATAGAGAAGCTGCTTAAAGAGCTGAAAGCATCTGACGAAGAGAGCGCAGTAACGGTGAATGAAGCCTTTGCTCGACCCAAAAAGCAACGCAGAAGCTTATGGCACATTCTGACGCTATTCTTATCGCTTTGGCGTAAATCTTTTCTCATTATCGCGTTAATCTTAATCTTGCTCGTTGCTTCACTGCCTTTCATTGCCTTTTATTTATTGAAGCAAGGCAGCACGTTCACTGAACAAAAGACAAGTTTCCTTGAGCAGATCCAAGACTTGAACGAAATGGCTACTGCAGAAGCTTATACGAAAGTCATTATTGAACGTCAAGATAACCAGATATTTGGACAAAGTATCGGACTTGATCTTCCGGGCACGAAACGTCAATTACTCGTTGTAATCCCTGGTGCCATAAAAGCAGGCGTGGATTTATCAACGGTAAGCAAAAAAGATATGGATATCGATAAGGCAAATAAAACCGCAACACTGACGTTACCGAAACCCGAATTCCTCGGGGGCGCTGAAATCTTCTTTGACCAAGTCGAGGTATACTCGTTTGAAGGTGTATTCCGAGAAAAAGCGGACATCTCAGAAGCGTATGAACTTGCGGATGAAGCGAAGAAATTAATTCGTGAAGAGAGCGCTGGACAAGGCGTATTGGAAACCGCAGAAAAGAATGCAGAACAGACGCTTCACGAGATGTTTTCACTAGCAGGCTATGACGTTACCATCCAGTTTGAGGAGTGATTGAATGAAACCACAATTCGAAAGCGCATGGGATTCGGTGCTGAACGATGCATTCGAGGAACCTTCTTATAAGCAGTTATGTGAGTTTTTGAAAAGCGAATATGCAGCGCATACTGTCTATCCGGAGATGGATAACATTTGGAATGCATTTAGACATATCCCTTATGAATCCGTAAAAGTAGTCATACTTGGACAAGATCCGTATCACGGGTTTGGACAAGCTCACGGACTGAGCTTTTCTGTGCAACCAGGTGTCAAAATACCGCCTAGCTTGCGCAACATATTTAAAGAGCTTGCGAGTGATATGGGTTGTCCGATTCCGGAAACGGGTTCTCTTACAGGATGGGCTGAGCAAGGTGTGCTTTTGATGAATACGGTATTGACCGTTCGCGAAGGAGAAGCGCACTCTCATCGTAAGCAAGGATGGGAGATGCTCACAGATGAAGTGATCCGCAAGTTGTCGGATCGCGACGAACCGATTGTGTTCATACTTTGGGGACGTCCTGCACAAGAGAAGAAGCGACTGATTGATTTGACAAAGCATGTTACGATTGAGTCCGTACATCCAAGCCCACTCAGTGCAACTAGAGGATTCTTCGGATCCCGTCCGTTCTCGAAAACCAACGAGCAACTTACGAAATGGGGCAAGCCTGAGATCGACTGGTGCAAAACGGAACTCAATTGATGAAAGGAGGTGGCCGCTCATGGCTGTAAATTGTTTTCAATGCCATCATTTCCATGTCACGTGGGATCCAAAACATCCACGTGGCTGCAAAGCGTACGGATTTAAGACGCGCGAGCTGCCTTCAGCAGTCGTGTTGCGTTCCTCTGGAATGGAATGCATGAAGTACGAACCGAAGAAAGGGAGCGGTGATGCATGATTTCAACAAATCGAGTGTTAGAAGAATTGCAGCGACAACTGTCACGCGCAACAGCGACGTCAGACGAAGCGATAATCCGTGAATCGGTTGCAGCGATGCAGTCGCTATGCGGCCTAATCCTAGGGGAACCATCTAAACAATTACCGTCTTCCGACGAGAAGTTGAAGTTTATGACTGGCACGAGTCCGGTTGCGGGTGTGTCCTTAATAGGTGCAACGCCTACGAAAGACTCTCTTTCATTACCTCCACAATCCGTTTTAGAAGGCCACGTATTAGCAGAAGAGGATGCAAATGGCGGCTCGCTATTTGACTTTTAATGTATTTAAATTAGAAAGAAGGATGAAAACATGCCATTTTTCATTATCGCAGGTGCAGTAAACGGAGCAATTGCAGTCGCATTCGGAGCATTCGGTGCTCACGCGTTGGCGGACAGACTATCCGCACATTATTTGGATATTTGGGAGAAAGCGGTTCATTACCAAATGTTTCACGCGATCGCGTTACTCGCAATCGGAATTCTGATGAGCCCGGCACTTTTCGGTTCATCGTCCGCATTATCATGGGCAGGCTATTTGCTATTAGCTGGAATTGTCATCTTCTCCGGTAGCCTTTATGTATTGAGTTTGTCAGGAATCGGCATTCTCGGTGCAATTACACCGATTGGCGGCGTTGCTTTCATCGCTGGCTGGATTATGCTTATTGTGGCCGCTGCTAAGTTCAGCAATTAATCAACAAAAAACACCTGCAACGTCTCTGAAAACGAGAGGTTGCAGGTGTTTTTTCGTTATGGCCGTTGTGGGAAGTAATTGAGCTCTTCGTTGAACTCCGCATAATCGAAGTAAATCATTGGGAATAAGAACCGTTTCCCCGTGCTTCTTTCACTTAAAATTACGTGATCTCGGCCTGCAGCTTCAACCATACCTGTAACGGCTTTGACGTTCGTTCCAGCTTCCATCGCATTTTCGAAGGAAAAGTGGAACGTTCCGACTTTACCTCGGTTGAGTCGCAAAATGTTTTCGATGTATGATTCTTCACGGAATGCGCCAGCTGGTGCACGCCCGCTCGGAATGGTGACTTGGGGTGGTACGTTTTGTTGCTGTTGGTGTTGCTGTGGTGGAAAGGCAAATTGCGGTTGCTGCTGGTAGTTCGGTGACCATTGATATTGAACCATGCTGTCATCCTTTCAAAGTTAAATGTTTGGGCAGTCTTGTTCGGTTGGCGAGAAGAAACAGTGTGATTTGTAACGGCCGGTATTGTATTGACCGTACCATTGCTCTGGACAATCTCCAGCAGGCATGAAAAACCAGAGAGACCGTTCGGCCGGCGAGAACCGTTCGCCGTTCACCGCACGACGGGCCAACTTACGATCGACTTCGCGTGCCCGTTGGTAAAAGTAGCCTTTCGTCGTCGCTTCAAAGCCACCGGGGCTTTGGAATACCATATCGTCCAAGTTACGAATATCCGTAAAATCGAGGCAGTCCGCACGCACTCGATTTACGCCAACATTGCCTACCATCAGCATACCGAGCTGACCTTCACCTTCCGCTTCCGCACGCATCAAGCGCGCCAGCAAATCGATATGCTTATCTGTCGTCTTAATCACCGCCACACGATTACCCCCTCACACGTATCCTATGAACGGAGTTACCGAAACATACCAAAGAACTGGAGTGCTTAGTGAAATAGGTTAAGTACTCATAACTAGGGGAAAGCGATCATAAACTTGGGGAAATGCCCATAAACAAAGGAAAGTGATCATAACTATGGGGAAACGCTCATAAACAGTGGAAAGTGCTCATAACGCTGGGGAAACGCTCATAAACCAGGAAAAGTGATCATAACGATGAAAAAGTGCTCATAACCAAAAATATATGCCTTTAAATCACGAAAAACACGCCGGAATAAACACCCATTTCACAGAAATCAGCATCATCCTAGGAACTCCTGAAAAAAGAGCGAAGCGCTACCAATCAAAACCTTGAAAGAGTTTTGAGCGCTTTGGTACGCAAGAACTCACTTAGATTAAGAAGCAATTTGACGAGCAAACTTCAAGTTTGTCCCTTTAAAACTACTCATAATACGACCTTTGCAAACTCTATTCCAATCACACCGTAAACACGCTACACTCAAAATAAAGCGAGAGGAAGTTGCTCATGCTCTACAAACAACGAACGGCGCCAAAGCAGTTGGCGGGTCTTCAATCGCTCGCAAGGAGATTAGCACCTACACATGAAAAGTACCGAATCATTCAAGATGAATTATACAAAGTTCGGGCAGGATTCGGAGGCGAGCAAGAATATGACCGTTGCATGAAAGAAGTCCATACGGATTTTCCACATGCAATATTGCACGACCTCAGTCTCCAGCAAAATGGAGTCCAATTTCAAATAGATTCTTTGTTCATTGCACCGGACCGGATCATCATCACCGAAGTGAAAAATATAGCTGATAAAATCCTAGTGAAAGCGAATCCTACACAATTCTTGAAAGAATCGCAAACAGGTACTCGCAACGTATTCAGAAGCCCGATAGCTGAAATAGATCGCAAAATCCACTTTCTTAACAATTGGTTAATCGCGAAGAATGTTAATTTACCCGTTACTGGTCTCATCACGTTCGCACATAACAACGAAATCCTCATCGAAGAGCCACCGCAAATACCGATTTTAACCAATTACGAAGCACCGGCATTTTTCAGGGAGTTACCCATCGAGACGTTGACTCTATCGAAACTAGATGTCAAAAAACTTGCATATACACTTCTTGAATACCACGAGGAGTATGATCCATTTCCGCTAGCTGCACGGTACGGAATTCATCCGAATGAATTGAAGAGTGGGGTACTCTGTCAAGAATGTCCTAATGAACCAGCTTCAGCTCGAGAAGGGAATCCAAGAAGCTGTCCACGTTGTGGGAATAGTAGCCGTGCTCCTTATGAGCAAGCGATTGAGGAATACTTCATGCTCGTCGGAAAGTCGCTGACCAATCGGGAGTTCTGTGAATTCACGGGATTAACTTGCCGACATGTCGCAAAACGTTTGTTGTCGAGCCAGTTGCTTCATAAAGATGGAACGCGTAAAGCAACGAATTACACACTAGCAAAGTAAACCAAGATTAATTGGTCGCGCTTCGCCTTGCGAAGCGATTTCGTTCGGGCTTTACCGTCGAACCCAGCTACTTGAGGAGCGGAAAGCGCTCATAAATCACGGAAAGTGATCATAACCGCAGGAAAGCGCTCATAAATCGCAAAACGTGATCATAACCACAGGGAAGCGCTCATAAAACGCGAAAAGTGATCATAACGCCAGAATACCGCTCATAAACCAACCCAAACCGCTCATAACTACAAAAAACCGCCTCCCGGGAATCTCCCAGAAGGCGGCTTTTCAATCTCATCATTACACCACAAAGAAATCTGCGCGTGTATCATCTTGTAAAATGGTTCCTACGAAAAATTCACCGAACTCGCTGTAGCGCGCGCTCACTTCGTCAAAACGCATCTCGTAAATTAATTTTTTGAACTGAAGGACATCATCTGCGAACAAAGTAACGCCCCACTCGTGATCGTCGAAACCGATAGAACCTGAGATGATTTGCTTCACTTTTCCTGCATAGCTGCGGCCAATCAAACCGTGGCTGCGCATCATTTCTTTTCGCACGTCCATATCGAGCATGTACCAATTCACGTCGCCTTCGCGCTTCTTATCCATTGGATAGAAACAAACGTATTGGCTACGTGGCAGTTCAGGGTACAAACGACCGCGGACATATGGGTTTTGATATGGATCTTCATCCGAATCTCCACCTGCTAAATAGTTGGAGAGTTCTACTACAGAAACGTAGGAATACGCAGGTAGAGTAAAGTCAGCAATCGAAAGCTTATTGAACTCCGCCTCCAGCTGTTGTAGTTCGTCCATTGTTGGACGCAACGTCATCAGCATGAAATCAGCTTTTTGACCAACAATTGTATAAAGTGCGTGGCTGCCTGTTTTAGCTTCGTCCGCTTTGTTCAGCTTATCTAGAAATGCAACGAACTCGTCAACTGCGTGTTGGCGATCTTCTTTTGAAATGAGTTTCCAAGAGGTCCAGTCCATCGTGCGGAAGTCGTGTAACACATACCAACCATCCAGTGTTTGTGCTGCTTCAATCATGAGAAATCGAACTCCTTTAAATTGAGATTCGTACGGGTGGACGGAGAAAAATCCCCGAGGCAGCCGTTCTTTTTTAAGTGTACCACAATGGATATCTGCAATTCAGCAGAGACAATGGATGTCACGAATTCGACACCTCCATCACGGGTGGAAGCGCAGGGGATTGTGGTGTAGACTAAGGTGAATCAAAATTAAAACATACCAACCTAGGAGCCTACTCATGACAGCAATTGAATCCTATTTAGCCATACCTTCATGGCGTTATATCGATGAATCCTTATCCGCCAAAACTAGATCTGCGCTCGAATCTTTCGCTGCAGACGATACGCTTTGCCAACTCGTTGGACAGCACCAAAGCGCACCGACCGTCCGTACATGGGTGCACGACCACACGATTGTACTTGGCGTACAAGATCATCGCCTACCTTACTTAGAACGTGCCCTGCCGGCTATCCACGAAGCCGGATACAAAACAATCGTCCGCAATTCGGGAGGACTTGCGGTTGTACTCGATAGTGGTGTCCTTAATATTTCCATCGTACTTTCGGAACAGAATGGATCTATCGATATTTCCATCGGATACGACGTCATGTTGGAGTTTGTCCGCATGCTGTTTCCCGAAGTCGCTGATCGGATTGAGGCTTACGAAATCGTAGGATCTTATTGTCCAGGAAGCTATGATCTTAGTATCGATGGCAAGAAATTCGCAGGTATTTCCCAACGTAGATTACGTCAAGGTGTTGCCGTTCAAGTCTACCTATGTATCGAAGGCAGTGGCAGCGAACGAGCTAATCTAGTCAAAGCATTATATGAAACTGGACTTGGTGGTGAGACGACGAAGTTCACCTATCCGGTCATTCATCCCGAAACGATGGCTTCGTTATCTGAGTTACTCGACGTGCCTCTGTCTGTACAGGACGTCAACTTGAGAATTCAACATCAGCTGAACCTGCTTGCAGAAAATGTGCAGTCGGGAGGGTTCCGTGCAGACGAAATGGAACTCTATACGTATTACTTGAATCGTGTTGTTGAACGAAACGCTAAAATGATCTCGCATACCTGAATGAATCATAAAAAAAACCGCCTATTCAATGAATAGGTGGTTCTTTCGAGATTAAATTTCCATTTTGCTCCATTTTGAATGAAGGTGCCGTATGCTCACTTTCTTCATTCAATGTGACGAGTCGACGTGCGCGATTCATGATTTCTACGAATTGTTCATAATCATCTCGGATCATTTTGTTGTCTTTCTTCAGACGCTCCACCATTTTTTCAAGCTCTGAGACACGAGCTTGAGCGGTTTTCGCGGTTTGCTGCCAGCGCAATACATCGTGGTTGGTCCCACCTGAATGATGCATGCGAATCAGGTACGCAATAACGGTGTCCATCGATAATGCAGACAATGGAACGGATGCTACGCGCTGTTCTTCTTCTGGCGATTGAACAGAGTAAAGAGGGGTTGCACGACGTTTGAAGTCTGTGCCAAGTACACGTAACGCTTGCTTACGTTCTTTCTTTGCTTGTGCTAACTCTTTCTCATAATCTTGTCTAACCACTGCATTCCATCGAAATCCACATGCCGCTGCAGTCCGGTTCAACGCGTCTCCGACTTCTTCAAACGCACTCAACTGTGTGCTGCCTTCGCGCACGTGGCGCAGTACCGTATCTGCCAATAACGTATCATTTTCTTCCAACCAAGCGTCTTGTCTAATTTTAACCATCTCCAATGCCTCCCATAATTCGTTCTCTCTTTCTACTGACAGCATGGACAGCTCGCAAGATTTTTATACAGAACAAAAGATTGATACTTTCATCTATTTACGATTGTGCCATTTGTATCTGTCGAAGTTGATGAATTTTGGTATACTAGATAAACGTTGAACGGAGGTGCATTATGTCGTACGAGCATGAGAAACTCGCTGAAGAAAAGGTGTTTAAAGACCCGGTACACCGCTATATTCACGTACGCGATCGCGTTATTTGGGATGTCATTGGCACACGGGAATTTCAACGGTTGCGTAGAATCCGGCAACTCGGCACGACTTATCTAGTCTTCCACGGAGCGGAGCACAGCCGATTCCAGCATTCGCTTGGCGTCTATGAAATTGTCCGTCGTATTATCGATAGTGGTTTCGGTGGACGACCTGAGTGGAATGAAGACGAACGACTCGTCGCTTTATGCGCAGCCCTTCTGCACGATCTCGGACACGGACCGTTTTCACATGCGTTTGAAAAAGTATTCGATCTTGACCACGAAAAATTCACGCAAGCGATTTTGCTAGGAGACACTGAAGTGAATGCAGTGCTTAGCCGCGTCAGCCCAGAATTTCCACAACGCGTCGCAGACGTCATCGGCAAAACGTATAAGGACAAGCTCGTCATCAGTTTGATTTCCAGTCAAATCGACGCAGACCGAATGGATTACTTGCAGCGGGATGCCTACTACACAGGCGTTCAGTACGGACATTTTGATATGGAGCGCATTTTGCGTGTCATGCGTCCAGCTGAAGAACAAGTCGTCATTAAGTCAAGCGGCATGCACGCTGTTGAAGACTACATCATGAGCCGGTACCAAATGTATTGGCAAGTGTATTTCCATCCGGTTTCCCGTAGCGCAGAAGTGATCCTCATTAAAATTCTACATCGCGCAAAAGCGCTCTATAAAGATGGCTATCTGTTCCAACAAGACCCAGTTCCTTTCCGGTCATTTTTCGATAAAACTATCTCGATTGAAGACTATATCTCATTGGACGAAGGCGTCTTATTTACATACTTCCAGCTTTGGATGAAAGAACAAGACCCGATCCTATCTGACTTATGTCGTCGGTTCATCAATCGAAAGCTCTTTCAATATGCCGAGTTCGATCCCGCGAAAGAATATCGCAAAATCGGCAAACTCGATTCATTGTTCAAAGAAGCAGGCATTGATCCCGAATATTATTTAGTCACAGACTCTTCTTCCGATTTACCTTATGATTTTTATCGACCAGGTGAAGAAAACGAACGCGTTCCGATCTACTTGCAACTTCCAAACGGGGAGTTGAGCGAACTGTCACGGTCATCCGATATCGTCGATGCCATTTCAGGCAAGCGCCGTACGGACCACAAAATTTATTTCCCTGAAGACATACTTGAAGCAGGACAAGAGGAAAATCCTCTATATAAGGAGATTTTACAGCTAGTAAGAGGCTAGAAAGGAGCGTGCGCAATGCTTGCGGAACACGCAAAAATTGTTCAAATGATTTCCCTGGCGGACGAAGTGAAGGGCAGAAAAAAACTACAGAAGATGGTCTACATATTGAAAAAGATGGAGTTTTCTTTTGTAGAGAAATACGAATTACACATGTACGGCCCCTATTCAGAGGAGCTTACGTTACGTGTCGAAGAATTGTGTGAAATGGGCTTCTTAGCTGAAACCTGTACGGACAAAGGATCGTACGTCCAATACTCGTACTATGCAACTGAAGATGGGCTCAAGTTCTCAGAAACAGGTGGAGCACCAGTTGCATCACTTGCACCATGCATCAGCAAATTGAATGATCAGAGTTCACGCTTCTTGGAACTCGTGTCCACGTTGTTGTATTTTGACCACTTGGAGCGCACTGAGCAAATCGAAAAGGTACGCATCGTCAAGAACAAATTAAACTTTTCGGATGAAGAAATGGACGCTGCATTCGAATTTATCGCAGAAATGGGAGCTTGTGCCGTCGCCTAATTCATTCCACTAAAAAACCGGATGCATCAAGGGAACTCCCTGGGCGCATCCGGTTTTTCTTATTGGTCGCTTAAGCGTTTTCCACCGACAGCGTAATGATTCTTCGGCATTTCTTCGATGAACACCACGACTTTTTCACGTGGCGCATCTGCAGTCTCCATGACCGCTTCAGTTACTTTTTCAACCATCGCGCGTTTTTGTTCTTCCGTGCGACCTTCCAACATTTTAACAGTTACATACGGCATACAATTTCCACCTTTCCATTAATTTCGGTATAGTAGATATACTACCAGATAGAAAGGGGTTTGCGGAAATGGCAGACGAACAAAAACCGAAACAAAAGTTAGGGTTCACCATTATAAAGAACGACCCGACGGACGGCCATAAAGGGTTCGGTATTGGATCGCTATCGTTGGAAAACATAACTCCCGTCGTCGTTGACACAAAAGAGGGGATTGCTTCGATTGAAATTGGCGCAATGCACGCAAAAAGCGATCTCGAACGGGGCATCAAGTTCACGACAAACCGAGAAGATTCTGAAGGCGGCAAGCTTTACTGGCTCGTTTGGGTGACAATTGATTTTAATGAGAACGGCCCGTATTACGCTGGAGTAACGTCATGCGAAATGATCGTCAATCGAGAAAAGCGCCGCGGCTACAAATTACTTGCAGATCACGTGAATTTAATGGATAAATCCATGAAGCGCCGTGTCATTGTCGATAACATGGATGAGAAATCGAAGAAGATTCTAGCTGACTTCCTAAAGGGCCACAACGAAGACATGTGGAACAACAGCGAACCGAAATTGCATATCGATCTTAGCCAATCCTCACCACATTTGTGAAGAAATTTTTAATTTATCCGACAAGGTAGTTGAATGTCACACCAAAACGCAGTAAACTAGAATTAGCTTGCTAGTGTGAGCTAGGACACTCGGGTTCGCCCGACATAAAAAGCTTCCCGCCCGTTAGACCCAACAGGCAGGAAGCTTTTTATGTTATGTTAAAATTGTATCGGCGAAGCGCTCCATTCAGCCGCCTAAGCGCACAATTCCCACGCCAAACCGATCCATCGTCACTCAAAGAATGAAAATGGGAACAACTCAAATCCTTTCTCTTCTTTCCCGCCCGTCATCCGCGATTCCCTCAACGCCTTATCTGTACATAATTGTTTAGGTACATCCTTTTCCTTCATATAGATGAGTCGCTGCTTGCTGCATCCTTCTACTGCCAACCCACCTGTTTCAATATCCACGATGACACCTTTGACACCACTTGGTGGAAGGAAGGGCTCAGGACGTAACCCTGCGTGCGCCTGTTCCATGAATTCAATCCAGATTTGCTTTGAAACGGATTTATCCAATGAATCATCCAACTGTTTACCAACGTCAAACCCTGTCCAAATTCCAGCAGTCAGTGTCGGCGAATAGCCGATCAAGTATTGGTCTGAAATTGTCGTTCCAGACTTTGCGGCATACGGCCGAGTCTGCTTCGCGCGCATTGAAACACCAGTCGATGTTAAGTAATCATTGAATATCGGGTCAAACATCCCCGTCATCAAATGCGTCAACACAGATGCATTTTGCTTCGTCATAGCTAGTTTTTTAGTCTGTTCGGGATGCTCGTATACTAATTTCCCGCGTGAGTCTTCAATCGATAAAATCAGTACAGGGTCAATTTTCTTACCGCCCGACGCAATTCGGTTATAGGCGCCCGTCATTTCGAACAATGTAACTGAAGACGTTCCAAGTGCTACAGCTGGTGACTCAGGAAACTTCACATCGATACCAAGTTTCTCTGCCATCGAATTGTACTTACGATATCCGACTTCTTCCAACGTTTTCACCGCATATATGTTGTCTGATACAGCAAGTGCTTGTGCAAGCGAAATCGGATGATCACCAAACTTCCCATTAACGTTGCTTGGCTCATACGAAGACTTCCCATCGTCGTACGTAAAAATCGTTTGCTCCGTGGAAATGTAGGTGAGTGGATTGAATCCGTCTTCTAGCGCTGCTGCATATAAAATCGGTTTCATCGCGGAACCTGGCTGTCGTTTCGCCTGTGTCACTCGGTTAAAGGGACTTTTTTCGAAACTTCGCCCACCTACCATCGCAGTTACTTCGCCGGTATCCGGTTTCATCGCAACAAAGCCGATTTGCAAGTCGTTTTTAGGCATCCGATTTGCAATAACATCTTCCGCAGTCTTTTGATGCATCAAATCGAGCGTTGTTTTGATGGTCCAACCCCCTTCGGCAGGATACCGTCCTTTGTCAGTTAAAATCCGTTCAGCGGTATGCCAAACTTCATTTAAAAAGTACGGAGCGGTATCTTTTGAGCCTGACCAATCTTCCGTCTTCAATACCAACGCTTGATCTGACGCACGATCTTTCTGTTCAGACGTCACAAAACCTTGTTCTTCCATAAGACGCAATACGATTTTCCTTCTTTGCGTAGACTTTTCCAAATTCGCAGCGGGAGAATAGATTGAAGGACCTTTCGGAATGGCGGCAATCGTTGCTGCTTCTTCAAGCGTTAAGTTATTTGCGGACTTCGCAAAATAATAGCGACTCGCCGCTTCCACTCCGTACATTCCGTGCCCAAAGTACACGGTATTTAAATAGCCTTCTAAAATCTTTTCTTTATCGTAAAATAACTCCATCCGGTAGGCATAAAGCGCTTCATTGGCTTTGCGGATCCACGACTTTTCATTAGATAAATACAAGTTCCGTGCATACTGTTGGGTAATCGTACTTGCGCCTTCGACTTTGCGTCGCGCCTTTACGTCCTTCAGCAGAGCGCCACCGATGCGTCTATAGTCAAATCCGTTATGCTTATAAAAGTTTTTATCCTCAACAGCGACGAACGCATCAATCAAAGAAGGGGACATCTCATCCATGCTCACCCAATAGCGTCGCTCACCTGAGAACCGATCTCCGATTTGCCGATCATTACGATCCATGAATACGGAAGCTTCCGGGACGCTTAGCGAAGGTGGTCCTGCAATTTGTGCATAGACGCGCAGACAGACGAGCACTGTAAACAACGCGGTTCCAGCAGTGATTGCGAGCAACCCGACGAAACGATACCGGGCTTTGCGTTTATTCTTTTTTACGTAGTCCGTTCGCCGCATTACATCCCAACCTCTCGAAACTCTATTTGAGAGTAGTATGAGAAGAATCCAATGAAATTAAACGGAAGACTTCGAAAAAACGGTTCTCATCAAGCAATGATTGAAAAAAGCACGGTCGAACGGCTATAATAGAGAGATATATGAATTTAAAGGCGGTGAACGAATGGGAACGCAAAACTCGGCTGTGCCGGTAAAGATTAAGCTAAAGTCGGCAATCCAACATCCCGGACAGGAAACCGATAAGTACGAACTGGAAATTAACGGAACCATCGTTGAAAAGTTAGGCAATCGTTATTTACGCTACGAAGAAGAACAAAATCGAGAACGCATAAAAACGATGATTAAACTCGATCCGGACGATGCACTAGTCATGCGGACAGGCGCTGTCCAAATGAGATTGCCTCTTGAATTGAACGGCAAGCGTGTAGGAACCTATGCAAACGGACCGCTCGCAATGGATTTGCTCATCGAAACGAAAGCACTTTCGATAAAAAATAAACGCACAGCAGGCGAGTTCTACGTGCAGTACGACATGCATTCAGAACAAGCGTTGCTCGGCAGCTACCAACTAACTATTCACTATTCGGAGGGTACATTATGAATGCAGTAGAACAGATTCAGCATGAAGTAAAAACCGCATTGCAAAAGGCAGTTCTAGCAACAGGTTTGGTAGAAGAAGCAGACATTCCAGCGATCATGTTGGAGACACCTAAAAGTAAAGAAAACGGTGATTATGCAACAAACATCGCTATGCAATTGACGAAACTCGCGAAAAAGCCACCACGTGCAATCGCAGAAGCGATTCTTGAAGCGTTGGATAAAACCGGCACATCAATCGAATCAGTTGATATCGCAGGACCTGGATTCATGAATATCGTCTTGAAAAAGGACTATTTGGATGACGTCGTGAAAACCGTTGTAGAACAAGGTGTTAATTACGGTCGTAATAATTCAGGCGGAAAGCAGAAAGTACAAGTCGAATTCGTCTCGGCAAACCCGACAGGCGATTTGCATTTAGGGCATGCACGCGGAGCGTCCCTTGGCGATTCTCTTTGCAATATTTTCGACTTTGCAGGATACGATGTTTCCCGTGAATACTATATTAATGATGCAGGTAAACAAGTAGAAAACTTAGCGCGTTCTATAGAAGCACGTTACTTCGAGCAACTCGGACTCGACAAAGAAATGCCTGAAGACGGCTACCAAGGTCCGGATATTATAGAGATTGCAAAACAACTAATTGAAGAGTACGGCAACAAGTTCGTTGAGATGTCTGATGAAGAGCGCTACCAGTTCTTCCGTGAATACGGTTTGAAAATTGAGCTCGGCAAGTTGCAACAGGATCTAGCCGACTTCCGTGTACCGTTTGACGTTTGGTTCTCAGAGACATCACTTTATAAAGACGGCAAAATTGATGTCGCGCTGAACAAATTATGCGAAAACGGTCACGTCTTTGAAGAAGAAGGCGCTACGTGGTTCCGCTCAACAGAATTTGGCGACGATAAAGATCGCGTACTTATTAAAAACGACGGTTCATACACATATTTAATGCCAGATATCGCGTACCATGAAGACAAGTTGAATCGTGGATTCGACAAGCTCATCAACATCTGGGGCGCAGATCACCACGGCTACATCCCTCGTATGAAAGCGGCGATCCAAGCGCTCGGTTATGACCGCGACACATTGGAAGTCGAAGTAGCACAGATGGTACAGCTTTATAAAGATGGAGAAAAGTTCAAGATGAGTAAGCGTACCGGAAAAGCAGTCACATTGCGTGAACTTGTTGAATTAGTAGGCTTAGATGCAGCACGTTACTTCTTTGCAATGCGTTCAGGCGATGCACAAATGGACTTCGATTTGGATCTAGCCGTTTCTAAATCCAATGAAAACCCAGTGTATTACGCACAATACGCTCACGCTCGTATTTCATCGATTTTGCGTGCAGCTGAAGAAAAAGGCATATCCGCATCTGTATCCAACGTATCGTTGTTAAAAGCGGAAAAAGAAATCGAGTTGATCAAGAAAATTGGAGACTTCCCACAACTTGTCAGCGACGCAGCTCGCCTACGGGCACCGCACCGCATCACGACATACATCCAAGAACTCGCATCTACATTCCACAGTTTCTACAATGCGGAAAAAGTATTGGATCCAGAAAACCAAGAGCTATCCGAAGCACGCCTCGCACTCGTCACTGCAGCGCGCACAACAGTCGCCAACTCATTGAAACTTGTCGGCGTCGCAGCACCAGAACGCATGTAAGTAATAGCTCGAAGCCCTCCATTGAGATATGGAGGGTTTTTTTACGTTTAAATTTAGCGAAGCGCACCCAATTAATCCCTAAATGTAGTTGAATTGTGTCCCATTATCGAGAAACTCTGCCAAGTGTCGGAGAACTATCTCTATGTGTCGAACAAACCACCGGATATGTCGGACAGCTATCTCTGACTGTCGAAGAAAGCACCACGAGTGTCGGAATCTCCTCGGGAACGTGCTGATAACGCCGGCAATCTTTCCGATTCGCTCCATCCAGCGGAATAGCCCATCTTAAAACAAGCGAAGCGCACCCAATTAATCCCTTAATATAGTTGAATTGTGCCCCGTTATCGAGAAACTCTGCCGAGTGTCGGAGAACTATCTCTATGTGTCGAACAAACCACCGGATATGTCGGACAACTACCTCTGACTGTCGAAGAAAGATTTACAAGTGTCGGAATCTCCTCGGGAACGTGCTGATAACGCCGGCAATCTTTCCGATTCGCACCATCCAGAGGAACAGCCCATCCTAAAACAAGCGAAGAGCACCCAATTAATCCCTTAATATAGTTGAATTGTGCCCCGTTATCGAGAAACTCTGCCAAGTGTCGGAGAACTATCTCTATGTGTCGAACAAACCACCGGATATGTCGGACAACTACCTCTGACTGTCGAAGAAAGATTTACAAGTGTCGGAATCTCCTCGGGAACGTGCTGATAACCCCACCAATTTTTACAATTCCCGCCAAACCCCCTCTCGACATTTCCAGACACTTCTGTATAATGAGAATGGAACAAATTACATAGCAAACACGAAAAAGGTGCCTCGAACGATTGAGGTTAAAAGGGAAGCCGGTTCTAATCCGGCGCGGTCCCGCCACTGTACGTGCTAGCCGATTCTCAACTGCCACCGGATACCCTCCGCAGCAGTCGTAAAGAAGCATCAATGCACAAGCCAGGAGACCTGCCTTTCTTCGGTATCACCCGAGATCTACGAGGATAGACATGGTGAAATTTGGCGAAGCAGCCTTATTTCTAATGCACTCATCCTCCATATCGACAAGGGGGATTTTTGTTTGGACAAAATAGGGGGAACACGAATCATGAAAAAGATGTGGCACCTGTGGCTCACAGCCGTACTTGCTGTCCTGCTTCTTACTGCTTGCGGTGGAACAGACGACAACAAAGACAAAGGAAACGACACCAATGCAACAAAAACGGAGCAATCCGACAAAGATAACGCTTCCGATTCAGAAGCTAGTGAAGATGCTGACGCCGTAACCTATCCAATGACGGTAACTGACGCAACAGGTCAGGAAATCACACTTGAAAAAGCACCAGAAACAATCATTTCCACGCTTCCAAGTAACACGGAAATTCTCTTTGCGCTTGGACTAGACGACGAGATTGTTGCAGTCGATGACTATTCCGACTTCCCGGAATCAGCAAATGACAAAGAAAAAATCGGAGACATGAACCTCAATATTGAAAAAATCATCTCCATGAACCCTGAAATTGTGTTTGGACATGAAATGTCATTGTCAGGCTCTGAAGCCGGCTACCAACAAATTCGTGATGCAGGAATCCCTGTTTACGTCGTGAAAAACGCTATGAACTTCGATGAAACATACACAACAATCGAAGCGATCGGCGAAGCAACTGGTAAATCAGAAGAAGCGAAGAAAATCGTAGAAGACATGAAAGCGAAAGTGGAAGAAGTCGTTGCGAAAACGGACGATATCGAAACACCAAAACGCGTACTTGTCGAAACATCGGACGTACCTGAAATCTATGTACCTGGTAAAAATACATTTATGCAAGAAATTCTCGACAAAATCGGCGCTGAAAACGTCGTCACTGAAGAAGGCTGGATCATGATCAGCCCTGAAGAAATCGTCAAGCAAAATCCGGACGTCATGATTATCATGCACGATTACACGCCGGACGTAGTAAACAGCGTCAAAAAACGTGACGGTTTCGCAGACATCACTGCGGTCAAAGAAGACCAAGTCGTGCAAGTCGACTCGAACCTAACAAGCCGTACAGGTCCACGTTTAGCTGAAGGACTTGAAGAAGTCGCTAAAGCTGTGTACCCAGAGGCATTCAAGTGAGAAAACCACTGATCGCCTACATCGTTTCAGCTGCCGTCCTATTTACGGCAGTTGGGCTTGGTGTAACTATCGGATCTGTACACGTGCCAATTAGTACGTTATGGAAGCAAGGGGTAGACACGACTGCAACCAACATTTTATGGAAGATCAGAATGCCACGCGTGATTCTCGCTGGACTGGTCGGGGCATCGCTTGCTATTGCAGGTGCTGCATTCCAAGGATTGCTTAAAAATCCATTAGCTGATCCATACACACTCGGAGTGTCATCCGGCGCCTCTGTTGGTGCTGTGATGACACTCTTTTTCGGTATTAGCATTCCCGTACTCGGACTTTACACACTTCCCGTATTTAGTATGGTCGGTGCCGCCATCACAATGTTCGTCGTTCTCGGATTCGCTAAACTTGTAGACCGTGGACTTAACATGGAAACGATCATTTTAACCGGCATCATTTTCGGCTCTTTCCTCGGTTCTGTGCTGTCGCTCATGATTGCACTCACCGGTGAAGAACTGCGTCAAATTATCAGCTGGCTTCTCGGAAGCGTTTCGATGAAAGGCTGGAATTACATTCATATGATTCTCCCGTTCACGATCATCGGATCGTTCCTATTGTGGATGAACCGCAGAGAGTTGAATGCCATGCTATTCGGAGAAGACCGAGCGAAGCACTTAGGTGTCGACGTCAAACGACGGAAACTCGTCATTCTAATCGGGGGTTCGATTCTGACCGGTGCAGCCGTATCCGTTTCCGGAACAATCGGTTTCGTTGGGCTCGTTGTCCCTCATATGACACGCCTACTTTGGGGCTCCGATCACCGTCATCTTCTTACGCTCTCATTCATGAATGGCGCGACGTTACTTATAATTTGTGATCTCATCGCTCGCACAATCATCTCGCCGACAGAGTTACCGGTCGGCGTCATCACTGCATTCATCGGCGCACCCGTGTTTGCATTCATCTTTTATCGCCAAAGAAAAGGAGGGGCTGCGTAATGTTACGTGTACAAGGACTCTCAGGAGGCTATGGAAAAGGCCTCGTTGTTAACGATGTATCGTTCGATGTTCAACCTGGTGAAGTGCTCGGCATCCTCGGACCAAACGGCAGTGGGAAATCCACACTGCTCAAAATGATTTCAGGCATTTTACCTAAACAGACAGGGACTGTTGAAATTGCCGACAGAAATGCTAGCAGTTATTCTCCAAAAGAGTTTGCACGAAACGTAGCAGTTCTACCGCAACTCCATGCACATGCGTTTTCCCACACCGTTCGCGCGACCGTCGAACTGGGGCGCTACCCGTACCAAACAGGCCTTTTTTCGTCGTGGACAGCTGAAGACGAAGCCGCAGTCAACCACGCGATGGAACGCACAGGGGTTACGCACTATGCCAATACGCTAATCGAATCGTTGTCAGGTGGGGAACAGCAGCGAGTATTCGTCGCACAAGCTCTTGCCCAACAAGCACCACTTCTTTTGTTGGATGAACCCACGAACCATCTCGACATCGCCTACCAGCAACAATTACTCGACACCGTCCGAAGTCTCGCGGTCGACGAAGGCAAAACCGTCGTCTCGGTATTTCACGACGTTAACTTAGCCGCGCTTTACTGTGACCGATTACTACTTATGGAACAGGGTGAAATCGCAAAAATAGGCTTGCCGCAAGACGTCGTTCAGGAATCGATCATTCGATCCGTCTACAATGCTGACGTCAAAACGCAAGCGCATCCTGAGTTGCCGAAACCACAAATGACGCTGTTGCCATCAGTGAAAATGCAGCAATCAGAACCGTTTCAAGTGGATGAAACCCAGTTTACAGTCACTTCAGACAGCGTCCTATTGAAGACGGAGAGCTCGCTCAAGACGGTTTCATCCGCAGTCCATAATCCTGGGATGGGATGGTACACGACATTCGTCAACCGACGTGTCGGAGCGGATTATGATTGCGACGACGTGAAAAAGGAAATGGAAGACTATCTAGAAAACCGGGGTCACCATCTGACAGATACCGTCGGAATGATGACCGCTGTCCATACCGAACACGTTGAAATTAAACGATTCGTAGACGAAGACGTTTCAATCGTTATTTCCGTTACGGCAGGTGTCGGAAATGCAGTCGACGTCTCAAAAGCACGCGAGCGAGAAGCGTATATCGGCACTATTAACACGTGGCTCATCGTCAACGGTCGTCTCTCTGAAGAAGCATTCATTCAATCGATGATCACCGCAACAGAAGCGAAAACGCGCGCGCTCCAGACGGAAAACGTTCTCGATCCGCTGACTGGAACGCAAGCAACTGGTACATCGACGGACAGTCTGCTCGTTGCTGCAACACAAATCGGTCCGGACATTCCGTATGCAGGTCCAATTACGCCACTCGGAAAACTGATCGGTGCAGGCGTCTATGAATGTACGGTGAAAGCGATCCGTACCTATAAGGAGGCTAAAGGATGGAAAAGCTGATCGTGGCGCATCTAATCGCTGTCACAATCGGATTTTATTTGGACCGGTTCATTGGTGATCCGCCGAACTGGCCGCATCCCGTCCGCTGGATTGGAACGTCTATTACAAAGCTAACAAACTTGTTAAACAAAGGTAGAAACCGCACTGCAAAAGGTGCTGTCTTGCTCATACTTGTGGTTTTACCTAGCTTCGTAATCGTTGCATTTCTCACAACCGCAGCCTACTGGTGGCATCTGGTGGCCGGGATTGCAGTTGAAAGTGTGTTAATCGCGATTGGGCTTGCCCAAAAGAGCCTGCGCACCGCAGCGCTTGATGTTGCAAAACCACTTGCAGCAGGTGACATGATGGAAGCGCGCAAGAAGTTGTCATGGATTGTCGGAAGAGACACCGATGATTTGGGTGAATCCCAAATCACGCGTGGCGTTGTAGAAACCGTATCCGAAAACATATCAGATGGCGTCACAGCCCCTTTATTCTTCGCATTCATTCTCGGTGCACCAGGATTGTGGCTGTACAAGGCGGTCAATACATTGGACTCGATGGTAGGCTATAAAGACGACCGATATCGCGAATTCGGAACGGCATCCGCACGGGCTGATGATGTCCTGAACTTCATCCCAGCAAGAATTACAGGTTTTCTCATGCTCATCCTATCGCCGAATGAAGGTGGCCTAACAATAGACAAGAGATTCGAAGGCTGGCAGCAGGACGCAATAAAACATCCAAGTCCGAACAGTGGCTATCTGGAAGCCGCCACCGCGTGGCAACTTGGCGTTCAACTTGGCGGTACGAATACATATAGGGGAGTCATCTCACATCGATCGGAATTCGGTCCTAATTGTCAAAAATTGAGTGCGATCCATATTGACCAAACACTGGTTCAACTAAAGCGCGCATCATCGGGCTTCTTAGCGCTCGGCATCATTATTGGAGGGATTGTCTATGCCACTGCCTAATCACGGTGCAAATCCGCACAAACTCTATGAATCATTGAACCTCGAGCCACCATCCGCAGTCCTCGATTTCAGCGAGAATTGCAATCCTTCAGGTCCGCCAGAAGCGGTTCACAAAGTTTGGAACGACCTCGTTCACTCGATTGCCCGATACCCTGATCCGGAAGGCGAACCGTTCCGCTCTGCGGTTGCTGGATTTCACAACGTGGACGCCGCTCAACTCATAATAGGAAACGGGGCGGCAGAACTGTTGTCGCTCATTTCGAAACAGTATCAAGGAAAGCGAGCAATCCTCATTCACCCAACATTTTCTGAATATGAAGCGACGTTAACAGCAGCGGGCTCTGAAATTACGCACGTTCAAGCACGTGCAGAAAATGGGTTCACGCTACCAATAGACGAACTGAAAATGGCTATGAAGAACGCAGACGTCTTATACATATGCACACCGAACAATCCGACAGGCGTTTTACCAAGTAAAACGGAATTACTCACACTCATTCAATTTGCAGCGGGTGTTTCCTGTGACATCGTTTTGGACGAAGCGTTTATCGATTGGATTGACGAAGAGCTATCCTTCATTCCAGAAGTCATGAACTATCCGAACGTCATTGTCGTCCGTTCGATGACGAAATTGTATGCCATTCCAGGCATTCGACTTGGATATGCAGTCGCGCATCCCGAGCGAATTGATGGGTTAAAACGAAGTGCCCCGCATTGGAACATCAATGCGATTGCAGCTCAACTCGGAACGGTTTGTCTTCACCAATCGGACTACCGTGATTGCGCAATTCAGCAAGCGATGGAAGAACGTCAAAAGATGACAACTTTTTTAACCGCCCACGACTGCAAAGTCATTGACTCTAGAGCAAACTTCATCTTATTCAAACCACCTGGCTGTAATACAGCACAAGACGTTTTCACTAAGTTGTTGATGCAAGGAATCGTCGTCCGTCATACCGAGAACTTCAAAGGACTGGATGGACAGTGGCTACGAGTCGGCATGAAATCTGCGCCCGATATGGAGATTCTACGAAACGCTTTAGCCCCTTTATTGTATGAAACCAAAGGAACCTTGACGTTCATAAGCGGGGGCGTCCGCAGTGGCAAAAGTGCCTACGCGGAACAGCTTGTCCGAACCGAAGCAGTATTGACTTGCGGGCGACTCGTCTACATCGCGTCCGGCACTGCTAGCGACGAAGAAATGGCTGAGCGCATCGAACGCCATCGATTGGATCGAGCCGATGACGGCTGGACAACACTTGAAGAGCCGACTCATCTAGAACGTGTAGTTTCTGAATTGCAACCGGGAGACCATGTTCTTTGGGATTGCGTGACAACGTGGCTCGGAAACGTAGCCTTTGAAGGATGGGAATTGGGAACGCCATGTATCGTAAACCCCGATTGCATCAATGAAAAGGTCAGTACATTACTAGAAACAATAGAAGCCATACGGAATCGGACGAACCAGTTTGTAATCGTTTCAAACGAAGTGTTCGATGAACCTTTGAAAACGGAAGCCATCACGCGAACGTACACGCATACGCTAGGAACGTTGCACCAAGCCATTGTTGCAAAAGCGGATACTGCAATTGAAATGGATAGTGGGTTACCAATTGTTCATAAAAAAGGAGGCGTAATCGGATGAAAGGAATTATGGTCATGGGAACAGCCTCGGACGTTGGAAAAAGCCTTGTCTGCACAGCACTCTGCCGGTTATTCGCGAATGAGGGAATCCGTGTTGCGCCATTCAAATCCCAGAATTTATCCCCCTATTGTGAGCATGCCGTAGATGGCACGCCGATCAGCCGCGCGCAATTCATCCAAGCACAAGCGGCTCGGGTAGAACCGACGACTGATATGAACCCAATCATATTACAGCCTGGTGAAGATGGTACGCTAACAGGCACGTTTTGCGGAACACCACTTGAGTTGGTGAGTGGTATGGCGTATCGAGACGCGTATTATGAGCTGGCAATCGAAGCGATTGAATTGTCACTCCATTCGCTCGAAAAGTCATTCGAATTCGTCGTCATTGAAGGGGCAGGCAGTCCAGTAGAAATGAATCTCCGTGACCGCGACATCGTCAACATGCGCGTCGCAGAACTTGCAGACGTTCCTGTTGTGCTCGTAGCGGACATCGATCGTGGCGGCGTTTTTGCATCTATCGTCGGCACGTTTGAATTGCTTCAGCCGTCTGAGCGAAGTCGTGTGAAAGGGATTATTATTAATAAATTCAAAGGTGATCTCGCTGGATTTGAAGAAGGGGTTGAATTTATCGAATCCTATACAGACATTCCGGTTTTAGGTGTGCTGCCTTATAAAGAAGATCATGGGATTGCTGAAGAAGACGCTGACCGACTGCAAACGCAGGCACCGAGCGGGATTGACCTTTATGATGCATGGGCGGAGCACGTGCATACTCATATGTACTGGGGATTATTGAAACGGATTTGTGACATGGAAGAGGCGAGTCGATGAACGGAATTCTCTTAGCCTTACAATTTTTCACGAGCATTCCAGTTCGAAAAGAATTGCCTATGGAACGACGTCACATCACTTCGATGTATGGTGCGTTACCGTTTGTCGGCGCATTGATCGGCCTCGCTATGACCACGAGTATTCTATTGAGCGAAGCACTCGGATTCGGTACGCTGCTCACGGCGGTTTTAACATTAATTATCGGAATCGCGCTTACTGGCGGCTTGCATTTGGATGGTGTTGCAGACACGAGCGACGCATATTTTTCGTATCGTGATCAGAAACGACGCCATGAAATTCTTGCGGATCCGCGTATCGGCGCATTTGGAACACTTGGGCTGATCGTGTTCATTTTATTAAAACTTGCGTTGCTTCATGAATTTATCGTCGTGCATGGTGCTAATCTTTATGTGCTAATGGCGGTACCGTTTTTGGCACGTGGTACGATGGTGCTCTATTTTAGTACGATGAAACCTGCGAAAGAAAGCGGCATGGCCTACTTCTTCCTTCAGAAACTGAACCGTGGACCGCTTATAGGCTGGACGATTGTGTGCATGGTTGCAGTTGTGATAGCAGTCGGTATTGTTTTGAATACGATTCTACTTCCGATTGCCATTATCGGCATAATTGGTCTTTCGCTCGCGCTCTATCCATCCTGGACACTCCGTAATTTTGGTGGCGTCACGGGTGATTTGAGTGGTGCATTCATCGAAGGAATGGAGGTCGTGCTATGGCTCACGGTATTGAGTTCGTTGTAATTCGGCATTTGCCGACAGTAGGAAATGGGAAACGGCAATACATCGGATGGACAGATGAACCAATTGTTCCTATCGCTATCAAACCGTTGGAGTATCAGCCTTTCACTGTGTACGGAAGTGATCTCTTAAGGACCCAACAAACTGCAGCGTTGCTCTATCCAAATGCAACCTATCAAGCGGATGCCCGATTCCGGGAATGTAATTTTGGGGAATTTGAAGGAAAAACGTATGCACAACTTGAAAATAACGAACAGTACCGAGGCTGGATCGATGATTCAACGAAGATGAGTCCACCTGGAGGCGAATCATTGCTCCAAGTTGAAACACGCGTATTGGAAGCGTTCCGGAAGTTACCTACGGGTGCACGACTCGTTACACACGGAGGACCCCTCCGGTTGTTACTTGCACAATTTGCACCGGAACCACGAGATTTCTGGTCTTGGAACGTCCCGCACGGTGCAGTATATCGCTTCCGCTGGGACTTAGAACAACAGTGGAAGGAGGGACAGCGATGCACATCGTTATCGGAGGAGCAGCTAATGGTAAACGAAAATTCGTTCGAGAAATAGTCTCACCTGGCACTCGGTGGTTGGGGGATGAACACCCTCTCAATCTTATGGAAGTTTCACAACTACCTGTCGATCAACCCGCTGTTGTTTGTAACGTAGAACAGTGGATGACCGCGCGAGTTGACGATGAAGAGCAGGCGGTCAAGGATTTTCTGCATGCGGTTTCCGGAAAAGATGTCACTGTCATTTTGACGGATATTGGTAGAGGGATCGTACCAATGAACGCTTTCGACCGAGCACACCGCGATGCATGCGGACGACTCAATCAGCATTTATTGAAAGAAGCGACTGAAGTTACACGAATTTGGTTCGGCATTCCACAAAAATTGATGTGAAAGGGAGAGATTACATGAAAATCTATACGAAAACGGGAGACAAAGGGCAAACGAGTTTAATTGGAGGACGCGTGGACAAAGATGATTTGCGTGTTGAGGCATACGGAACGATCGATGAACTGAATTCATTCATTGGAAAAGCTATGGCTGAGCTAGATTTAGAAACTTGTCGTGATATTTTTGATGACCTTGAAGCTGTTCAAAACGAACTGTTCGATGGAGGCGGAGACCTTGCAAACGTTATGAAAGAGCGCCACTACAAACTATCTGATGAACCAGTTGAAGTACTTGAGACTCGCATCGATGAACTGATGGAAGAGGCACCGCCACTTGAAAAGTTCATTTTACCGGGTGGAACGCATGCAGCGGCATCCCTTCATATTTGTAGAACCGTAACGCGTCGCGCAGAGCGAATCACTGTGACACTTTTGAAGAACGAAGAAGACGTTCCAGCAACGGTTCAACGTTATTTGAATCGTCTCTCAGACTACTTATTCGTTGCAGCGCGTATCGTCAACAAACGAGGGAACGTTTCGGATAACGAATACGTCCGCAGCGCAAAAGTGTTCCGTACAGAAGTAAAGGACAAGAAAGACAACAAAAGCGAATGACGACAACCCGCAACGCAATCCAGCTTGGCGACTGGATTGTCACAACGGATAATTCGGGCGGCATCGGGGAGAAGACGGACGATCTTGTGTCCGTTCCTGACCGCATCACTGCCCGTTTTGCAACCCGTGTCGCGCTGCTTGAACAGTGGGTGGCGGGTGCGGAACCGGAAGCGGTGTTACTTCATAACTTTAGCGGTGACGCGAGTTGGGACCGCTATTGCGAAGGGATTCGTGATGTGTTCAATGAAATCGGGACAGACACACCGAGGATCAGTGGAAGTAGCGAAACGAATATGACGTTGCGCCAATCCGCAGTCGCCGTAACGTTGATTGGCAAGCAAGCGACGAGTCTAGAAGTTTCAAATGGAAATTGGTATACATATGGAACTCCGCTTGTTGGTGGCGATGTGCTCATGCGAGAAACCGAAATCGCGTCGCTCGCCGTCCTTAATGTCGCACGTCTTGGGGGACTTTTTCAGCGAATCTGGCCAGTCGGCTCTAGCGGGATTTTAGCGGAATGGCGAGCGGCTATTGGAGATCCGACTCGCGAGGCGAATAGTCTGTTAGACATCCATAGTTCCGCGGGCCCCGCGACGGTTGTCTTATTGCAAATCGCTCCGAATCGACTCGCAGAGGCAAAACATCATTTCGGAACATTGCTGCACCCGTTAGATTGAAACATTGAGCTCTCTCAGTTTAAAAGCTTGATTGGTAGCGCTTCGCTTGTTTGGTACAGTGCATTCGAAGCGCGGGCGCCATTCGCTAGCATTCAAAACTAGGAGATCGCTCATAAATTACGAAATGTGATCATAAACTCAGAAATACGCTCATAAACAGTCCAGTACCCTCGCACTATATATGCCCTTAACCAATAATTCTTACCAAATCATAAAACACGTCTAAATTATACGAGTCACCACTCCTTCGCGAAAGAATTCATCAAAAAAGAAGTAACTATCTATAAAGTTAGCCCACACCAGGTTTTTCGTCAGAATTCACCGGCATTTCAAAATTTTAATTGACTGAATGCTCATTCATATCTTAAACTAGTTAATAATGCATCGACAAAATGCATCAATTCATCTAGACTAGTAAGAACATTCATTACATACAAAAAAAGGGGAGAACATTATGACGCCTTTATTAATCGCCAATTGGGTTTTATTCCTCGCGATTGTTGCTTACGGGCTAGCGTTGTTTACATATTTAATCAAAACACGCACCCAATTCATTCGACTTGGACAAAAAGAAGACTTTGATAACAACGTACAAAAACGCCTGAAAGAAGTATGGGTGAACGTATTTGGACAAAAGAAATTATTGAAAGATAAAAAGAGTGGTACCATTCACGTTATGTTTTTCTATGGATTCCTACTCGTTCAATTCGGTGCAATTGACTTGGTTTGGAAAGGATTGAAACCGGACTCGCACTTACCGTTCGGACCGGTCTATCCATTCTTCACATTCTTCCAGGAGATTGTAGTAGCTGTTATTCTCGTTGCGGTTGTTTGGGCATTCTATCGCCGTTACATGGAGAAACTCGTTCGTTTGAAGCGTGGATGGAAATCAGGACTTGTTCTAATTTTCATCGGAACCCTCATGATTTCTACACTAGTTGCAAATGGTATGAACATGATTTGGCATGGCCACGCGACAACGTGGACGGAGCCTATGGCATCGGGAATTGCAACCGTTTTCAGTTTCCTATCACCTACAGCTGCAGCAGCGATTTTCTTCGTTGCATGGTGGGTTCACTTGCTGACTTTGCTCACATTCCTTGTGTATGTGCCACAATCGAAACACGCGCACTTGATCGCAGGGCCGGTCAATACGTACATGATGCGTTTTGACCGTCGCGGGAAACTTGCGCCAATCGATTTTGCAGCAATGGAAGATATCGAAGACGAAGACGAAATGCCAACACTAGGCGTCGGCAAAATTACAGACTTCACACAACTACAAATGATCGACTTATATGCGTGTGTGGAATGTGGTCGCTGTACGAATATGTGTCCAGCCACGGGTACAGGTAAAATGCTGTCACCGATGGACTTGATTACTAAACTACGCGATAACTTGACGAACACAGGTGCGTTGACAACGAAACAGAAACCTTGGGTACCTTCGTTCATGTTCGGCAACACAAAAGGGAACCAGATCGCACTTGCGGCTGGGCTTGAAGGCGCAACAATGGATGATATTTACAATCCATCATTGATTGGCGACATCATTACTGAAGAAGAAATTTGGGCTTGTACGACTTGCCGCAACTGTGAAGACCAATGTCCAGTTATGAACGAGCATGTTGATAAAATCATCGATCTTCGTCGTTATCTTGTAATGACGGAAGGTAAAATGGACCCGGATGCACAGCGCGCGATGACAAACATCGAACGCCAAGGAAATCCGTGGGGACTGAACCGTAAAGAGAAAGAGAACTGGCGTGACGCACGTCCGGATCTTAAGATTCCAACAGTAAAAGAACTTAAAAAAGCTGACGAGTCTTTCGAATACTTGCTGTGGGTCGGCTCAATGGGTGCATTCGATAACCGTTCACAGAAGATCGCGTTGTCATTCGCTCACTTGTTGAATGAAGCAGGCGTTTCATTCGCTATTCTAGGAAATAAAGAAAAGAACTCCGGTGACACACCACGTCGTCTCGGTAACGAATTCTTATTCCAAGAACTTGCGACTGCAAACATCGCTGAATTCGAAAAAGCGGAAGTGAAAAAGATCGTCACCATCGATCCGCACGCATTCAATATTTTCAAAAATGAATATCCAGACTTCGGTTTCACCGCTGAAGTGTATCACCATACCGAGCTGTTGCATGAACTTGTCCAAAAAGGACGCTTGAAACCGCAACACGCCATTGAAGAAACGATTACGTTCCATGACTCGTGTTACCTCGGTCGTTATAACGACGTTTACGATGCACCACGTGAAATTTTGAGATCTATTCCAGGTGTTAACTTGGTCGAAATGAAACGAAACCGCGAAGACGGCATGTGCTGTGGCGCCGGTGGAGGTCTCATGTGGATGGAAGAAGACGCAGGTCACCGCATCAACGTCGCTCGAACAGAGCAAGCGATGGAAGTAACACCAGGAATTATTTCATCCGGATGCCCATATTGTTTAACAATGTTGTCTGACGGAACGAAAGCAATAGAAGTCGAAGAAACGGTCGGTACGTATGACATTGCTGAGCTTCTCGAGCGTTCTGTTTTTGGTGAAGGAATTGCAGACGGATCTGAAACTGAACTTGAACCCGTGCTACAGTAAAAAAAGTTTGCAAGACTGACAGACTTGTCCTACAATTAAGACAGTCGAACAGAACGGAATTATAAGACAAGTTAAACCAAGGGGGAGCACCAGTGCTTCCCCTTTCTAATGAAATCTTACCGAGCGAGCGTTCAGTCGCTCCTTGCAATCCAAAATGTAAACGCTATCAAAAAACTGGAGGATGATGACAAATGGTTAAAACAGTATTGATTGACGGTGCACGAACGGCTTTTGGGAAAATGGGTGGAGCCCTACAAACCCTTACTGCAAGTGACTTAGGCGCAGCAGCAATCAAGTCCGCTCTCGAACGCTCGCAGGTAGAAGCAACAGACGTAGACGAAGTGATCTTCGGAACCGTGTTACAAGCGGGTCAAGGACAGATTCCATCGAGACAGGCAGCGACAAAAGCCGGCATCCCGTGGAAAGTGAAAACAGAAACGATTAACAAAGTATGTGCATCGGGTATGCGCAGTGTGACACTTGGCGACCAGCTCATCCGACTTGGAGACGAAGAAGTCATCGTTGCAGGCGGCATGGAATCGATGTCAAACGCACCGTACTACTTGCCAAAAGGTCGTTTCGGATTACGCATGGGTGACGCAACCCTTGTTGATGGCATGATCTACGACGGACTATCAGATTCATTTTCACCAGGGAATGTCCATATGGGCACGTTTGGAAACTCAACAGCAGAAGCATTCAACGTCACACGCGAACGTCAAGATGAGTGGGCACTTCGAAGCCATCAACTTGCAGTGACTGCAATGGAAAATGGCATCTTTGCAGAGGAAATCACACCCGTAGAGATTCCTCAGCGTAAGGGAGATCCAATCGTTGTGGATACCGACGAAGCACCACGTAAAGATACATCACTGGAAGTACTTGCAAAACTACGTCCAGCATTTGGGAAAGACGGCTCTGTTACTGCAGGAAACGCACCTGGCGTCAGTGACGGTGCATGTGCACTCGTTCTTATGAGTGACGAGCGCGCAGCTCGCGAAGGTAAAAACGTCCTCGCAACGGTGATAGGTCACGCTGAAGTCGCAATCGAGCCAGAAAATTTCCCGCAAACTCCAGGACTTGTCATCAATGAAATCCTTGAGAAAACAGGAAAGTCCATTGAAGACATCGACCTATTTGAAATAAATGAAGCGTTCGCAGTCGTCGCACTCGCGAGTTCTGATATCGCAAAACTCGACCCTGAAAAAGTGAACGTCAACGGCGGTGCAGTAGCACTCGGCCACCCAATCGGCGCAAGCGGAGCACGTATCATTCTGACACTAGCATATGAATTGAAACGCCGTGGCGGCGGAATCGGCATTGCAGCAATTTGTTCAGGCGGAGGCCAAGGCGACGCGATTATGATCGAAGTTCCTAAACAATAACTAGCAAACCTGGAGCGTGGAGAGTTATGAGCGATATCGCATAGTTTATGATCACAATTCGCGAGTTATGAGCGGAATTATGAGTTTATGATCACTTTCCGAGTTTTATGAGCGGAATCGTGAATTTATGATCACATCCAAGCGTTTATGAGCGGAATCCGTGATTTATGATCATATCCCTCTTCACTGGGTAAGAAATTGCTTCGCGAAGCGGAGCACACCAATTAATCTTGGTTTTGATTGGATAAGAGTACTTGCCGCGCGGAAAGTTTATGAGCGTAATCTAAAAGTGTACTTCTACAACTAACACGACCCCGAAAGGATGAATAGTTATGAACATTCAACACGTAATGGTAATCGGCGCGGGACAAATGGGCGGCGGAATCGCACAAGTATGCGCACAAGCAGGATTCAACGTAACGCTGAACGATGTCAAAGAGGAATCGTATGCAAAAGGCATCGCAGTCATTGAAAAGAACTTGGCCCGCAACGTTGAAAAACAACGTATGACAGAAAATGAAAAACAAGCCGTCCTCGGTCGCATCACAAAATCACTCGACATCAACGACGCTAAAACCATGGACATAGTTATCGAGGCAGCAGTTGAAAACATGAATATCAAAAAGTCCATCTTCAAGCAACTCGACGAAATCACACCGGCTCATACGATTCTCGCAACGAACACATCTTCACTTCCCATCACGGAAATTGCAGCAGCGACAAATCGTCCGGAACACGTTATTGGCATGCATTACATGAATCCAGTGCCTGTTATGAAACTCGTTGAAATCATCCGTGGTTTATCTACATCAGACGAAGTTTACCAAGCTGTCGAAGACATGACCAACAAGCTCGGAAAAGTACCAGTCGAAGTAAATGACTTCCCTGGATTCGTCGCAAACCGCGTCCTAATGCCAATGATCAACGAAGCAATCTTCACACTTTATGAAGGTGTCGCAACAAAAGAAGCAATCGACGAAGTGATGAAACTGGGGATGAACCACCCAATGGGACCACTTCAACTCGCAGATTTCATCGGACTCGATACGTGTCTTTATATCATGGAAACACTTCAAGATGGTTACGGCGATTCGAAATACCGACCGTGCCCACTACTTCGTAAATACGTTAATGCCGGCTGGCTTGGCAAAAAATCAGGACGGGGCTTCTACTCGTACTCATAAAAGGGGACTAACTTATGGATTTTCAATTCACCGAAGAACAACAGATGATGCGCAAACTGGTCAAGGACTTTGCTAAAGCGGAAATCGAACCGTTCATTCCGAATCTCGAGGCAGATGAATTCCCTACAGAAATCGTCAAGAAGATGGGCGAACTTGGACTCATGGGGATTACTGTTCCAGAGGAATACGGCGGCGCTGGCATGGACTTTGTCTCGTACATCAGCGCAATCCATGAGTTATCGAAAATGCACGCAACAGTAGGTGTCATCCTTTCTGTTCATACTTCTGTCGGCACAAACCCAATTCTATATTTCGGAACAGATGAGCAGAAAGGTCGCTACTTGAAGAGAATGGCAGCAGGAGAACTCCTCGGTGCTTTCTGTCTAACAGAACCTTCAGCAGGATCGGATGCTGGATCTCTCAAAACGCGTGCCGTGAAAAAAGATAACGCATACGTACTCAACGGTTCAAAAGTGTTCATCACAAATGGCGGAGAGGCGGATGTCTACATCGTCTTCGCGGTGACGGATCCAGCGAAAGGGACGTACGGTATCTCGGCATTCATCGTAGATGGCGACACGCCGGGATTGATTATTGGGAAAAACGAAGAAAAAATGGGCATGCATGGCTCGCGGACTGTTCAACTGACGTTCGAAGACATGCACGTTCCTGAAGAAAACTTGCTAGGCTCTGAAGGTGAAGGATTCAAGATCGCCATGTCTAATCTTGACGTCGGCCGTATCGGAATCGCTGCACAAGCACTTGGAATCGCAGAAGCAGCAGTCGAAGCCGCAACAGAGTATGCAAAAGAGCGCGTTCAATTTGGGAAGCCAATCGCTGCAAACCAAGGCATCGGATTCAAACTGGCAGATATGGCAACCGCTGCAGAAGCGTCGCGTCTTCTTGTCTACCGAGCAGCTCAATTGCGTGCTGAAGGCAAATCTTGCGCTAAGGAAGCATCGATGGCAAAACTATTCGCATCACAAACTGCAATGGACAACGCGATCGAAGCCGTCCAAGTTTTCGGTGGCTACGGCTATACAAAAGACTATCCCGTAGAGCGATTCTTCCGCGACGCGAAAGTTACTCAAATCTACGAAGGCACAAGCGAAATTCAACGCATGGTCATCTCGAAACATCTGACGAAGTAACTAATAGACTGTTTTGGGAATAAAACCAACTAAGTATTGTGATCAAGTGTGGAGTGAATATGCTCAAGCGCAAGCAAAATCACACACATTAAACTATCCAACAGAAAAGAGGAACTTACATGAATTTTGAACTCTCTGAAGAACACGAAATGATCCGTAAAATGGTCCGCGACTTTGCAGAAAAAGAAGTAGCGCCAACAGCTGCTGAACGCGACGAAGAAGAACGCTTCGATATGGGCCTATTCAAGAAAATGGCGGAACTCGGACTCACTGGAATTCCTTGGCCTGAAGAATACGGCGGCATCGGCAGCGACTATCTCGCATACGTTATCGCAGTCGAAGAACTATCACGCGTCTGTGCGTCAACAGGCGTTACGCTTTCTGCGCACACATCACTCGCAGGATGGCCTGTGTTCAAATACGGTACGGAAGAGCAAAAGCAAAAGTATCTCCGTCCAATGGCAGAAGGCTCTAAAATCGGTGCATACGGTCTGACTGAAGCAGGATCAGGATCCGATGCTGGCGGCATGAAAACAACCGCTAAACTTGATGGTGACGACTACATCCTAAACGGCTCGAAGATCTTCATCACAAACGGTGGAATCGCAGACATCTACATCGTCTTCGCAGTAACGGATGCAGACTCGAAGCACAAAGGAACGACTGCATTCATAGTAGAAGCAGACTATCCAGGCTTCTCTGTTGGGAAAAAAGAGAGAAAGCTCGGCATTCGTTCATCTCCAACGACTGAAATTATCTTCGACAACTGCCGCGTGCCAAAAGAGAACATGCTCGGTGAAGAAGGTCAAGGGTTCATCATCGCTATGAAAACACTCGACGGTGGTCGTAACGGAATCGCTGCTCAAGCAGTCGGAATCGCTCAAGGCGCAGTAGATGCTGCGGTAGATTACGCAAAAGAGCGCGTGCAATTCGGTAAGCCAATTGCCGCAAACCAAGGAATCGGATTTAAACTCGCTGATATGGCAACGGCTACAGAAGCGTCTCGTCTTCTTACATACCAAGCTGCATGGCTCGAGTCTAACAACCTTCCATATGGTAAAGCATCCGCAATGGCAAAACTAATGGCGGGTGACACGGCAATGAAAGTCACAACAGAAGCTGTTCAAGTCTATGGCGGATACGGCTATACGAAAGACTATCCAGTTGAGCGCTTCATGCGCGATGCAAAAATCACACAAATCTATGAAGGTACGCAAGAAGTACAGCGACTCGTCATCTCCCGTATGCTGACGAAGTAAAAAGGGGGTCAGATGATGGAACTGAAACACCAAGTAAAGTCGTCTGTAAAAGATGGCGAGTTAATCGAAAAACGGCGTGAACAGATCATTGAAGGTGCAGTCCGGTTGTTCAAGCAAAAAGGATTCCACCGCTCAACGACGCGAGAAATCGCTAAAGAGGCAGGCTTTAGCATCGGTACGTTATACGAATACATTCGCACGAAAGAAGACGTTTTGTACCTCGTTTGTGACACGATTTACAACGAGGTGCAGACCCGTCTTTCAGGCATTGCAGACGAAGAAGCAACGATTGATGGGCTCGCCCGTGCGATCGCCGTCTACTACCGGCTCGTGGATGACTTGTCGGATGAATTCGTTGTCATGTACCAAGAATCGAAATCGCTACCGAAAAGTGCGCTTGATTATGTGCTGAAAAAAGAACGTGCAATGACTGGATTGTTCGAAACTCTTCTTCGGGCATGCGCAGATGCTGGGGAGCTTCGCATCACGGAAAGCAGTATCGGACTTGCGGCGCATCACATCGTTATCCAAGGACAGATGTGGGCATTCCGCAGATGGGAATTGAAGCAGATGTACGAATTAGACGGCTATATCGAATTTCAAACGGATCAGCTTCTAAATGGTTTAGTGAAACAAGCTACCAACTGATGGATGGGGAAACGGAAAAAAGCAAAGGGGTGCTCAAATATGGCAACAGCACAATCACAACAAGAGATTTACAAACCAACGCATCACGTACGATTTGTAACAGCGTCCAGTCTATTTGACGGACACGATGCAAGTATCAATATCATGCGACGCATTTTACAATCGACAGGCGCAGAAGTAATCCATCTCGGACACAACCGTTCCGTGGAAGAAGTCGTGAACGCGGCAATCCAGGAAGACGTGCAAGGGATCGCGATTTCATCGTACCAAGGTGGACACGTCGAATACTTTAAATACATGTACGACTTATTGAAAGAACGTGGCGCAGGTCACATTAAGATCTATGGCGGCGGTGGCGGCGTCATTATTCCAAAGGAAATTAAAGAACTTCACCAATACGGGATTGCTTGGATTTTCTCTCCTGAAGACGGTCGCAAACTTGGCCTACAAGGGATGATTAATCGGATGGTTGAAGAATGTGACTATGCGACTGAAGTGAAAGACGAAATGGCCTATTTGGAGCAAGTTGAAACAACGAAGCCCGAATTGCTTGCGAACCTCATTACGTACGCAGAAGAGCATTATGATGACCAAGACGAGAAAGCAGTGACGCTTCTTAACCGTGCGCGCGAGATGACTAAAGGCACGCCAGTTCTTGGGATAACGGGGACAGGTGGAGCAGGTAAGAGTTCATTAACCGATGAATTGATTCGGAGATTTCTCCATGAATTACCGGACCGAAAAGTCGCGATACTTTCCATTGACCCGACGAAACAAAAAACAGGCGGAGCGCTTCTTGGTGACCGAATCCGGATGAACGCAATCTTCAACAAACGCGTATTCATGCGCAGCCTCGCAACGCGTGGCTCCCGTACAGAACTTTCAGGTGCGTTGAAAGACGTACTCGATATCGTCAAAGTGGCGGGTTATGACTTGATCATCGTGGAAACGAGCGGTATCGGGCAAGGGGATGCGGAAATCGACGAAGTCTCAGACGTATCGATGTACGTGATGACGAGTGAATTCGGCGCACCTTCACAGCTTGAAAAAATCGACATGATCGACTTTGCCGACTTGATTGCTATTAATAAGTTCGAGCGTAAAGGTTCAGAAGACGCATTGAACCAAGTGCAGAAACAGTACCAGCGGAGTCGCCTTTTGTTTGACGATCCGATAGATTCAATGCCGGTATATGGCACAATTGCAAGCCAATTTAATGACAAAGGGACAAATACGTTGTTCGCTGCAATCGTTGACACGTTGAATAAAAAATGTGGAAGCGACTGGAAGACATCTTACACAGAATTCGTGAAAACACAGAAACAGAACGTCATCATACCTAATGACCGTCTGCAATATTTGCGAGAAATCGCTAATACGGTCCGAGGTTACCATCAACGCACAGAACAGCAAGCACACTTGGCGACTCGTATGTATCAGCTAGAAGGAGCACTTGCAGAAGTACGCGAAAAGTCTCCGGACGATGCACTCGTGAAATCACTTGAGATGCTCCATGACAATGTCCGCAACGAAATGACGGCTGAATCGAGACGCATTCTAGACAACTGGAACACGTTGAAAGAATCGTACGCACAAGAAGAATTCGTTACAAAAGTTCGGGATAAAGAACTCCGGACTGCGCTCACAACAACGAGTCTGTCTGGATTAAAAATCCCGAAAGTCGCGTTACCGAAATTCAAAGACTATGGGGAAATCATTCGTTGGGTCTATAAAGAGAACGTACCTGGCTCCTATCCATATACAGCAGGCGTATTCCCATTCAAACGTGAAGGGGAAGATCCGAAGCGTCAGTTCGCAGGAGAAGGAACACCGGAACGTACGAATCGCCGTTTCCATTACTTGTCGAAAGATGATGATGCAAAACGTTTGTCTACAGCATTCGACTCCGTGACATTATACGGCGAAGACCCAGACGAGCGTCCTGACATCTACGGGAAAGTCGGAGAATCAGGCGTTAACATCTGTACGCTCGAAGATATGAAAAAGTTATACGCTGGCTTCGATCTATGTGCGCCATCGACATCCGTTTCGATGACCATCAACGGCCCAGCACCGATCATCCTAGCAATGTTCATGAATACGGCGATCGATCAGCAAGTGAAGAAACAGGAAGAAGAATTAGGTCGTACGTTATCAGTGGATGAATTCACGGGAATCCGTGAATCGACGTTACAAGTCGTCCGTGGGACTGTGCAAGCTGATATTCTAAAAGAAGACCAAGGACAAAACACGTGTATCTTCTCAACAGAATTCGCGCTTCGGATGATGGGCGATATCCAGCAGTATTTCATCAACAAAAAGGTGCGCAATTATTATTCCGTTTCAATTTCGGGCTATCACATCGCTGAAGCGGGCGCGAATCCGATTTCGCAACTTGCGTTCACACTTGCTAATGGCTTCACCTATGTCGAGTATTACTTGAGCCGTGGCATGAATATCGATGACTTCGCACCGAACTTGTCGTTCTTCTTCTCGAACGGTCTCGATCCTGAGTACACGGTTATCGGTCGCGTAGCACGTCGCATTTGGGCAGTTGCAATGCGTGAGAAATATGGTGCAAACGACCGCAGCCAAAAGCTGAAGTATCACGTCCAGACTTCAGGTCGCTCACTTCACGCTCAAGAAATTGACTTCAATGACATCCGAACAACATTGCAAGCACTTATGGCATTACAAGATAACTGTAACTCGCTTCATACAAACGCGTATGACGAGGCAATCACGACACCTACGGAAGAATCTGTTCGTCGCGCAATGGCAATTCAAATGATCATCACAAAAGAGCACGGGTTATCTAAAAACGAAAACCCACTCCAAGGATCATTCATTGCAGAAGAACTGACGGATCTTGTAGAAGAAGCCGTGCTTCAAGAGTTCGACAAACTTAACGACCGTGGCGGTGTTCTAGGATCAATGGAAACGCAATATCAGCGTGGAAAAATCCAAGAAGAATCTATGCTATATGAAATGAAAAAACACTCAGGCGAACTTCCAATCATCGGTGTCAACACATACTTGAACCCGAATCCTCCATCTGAAGAAGACATCGACAGCATGGAACTCGCACGCGCAACGCAAGAAGAAAAAGAAACACAAATCAAAAACCTCCGTGCATTCCAATCCGTCCATACAAATGAAACGGAACAAGCACTCACAGACTTAAAACAACTCGCTATCTCAGGAGGCAACATCTTCGAGGCACTCATGGACACTGTAAAAGTCGCAAGCCTTGGCCAAATTACCAACGCCCTATACGAAGTAGGCGGCCAATACCGACGCAACATGTAACACAGCACCAAACAAGAGCGGGTACCCCTCGCTCTTATTTGGTGTCTTAGTATGTATTGATTTATCTATCTACCTACCCCAATGATTGAGTGGTATCAACATCCTTTATGAATTTCAGTTGATCACTCTTGAGATTTACATCATATTGAAGTGTATCTCAAACTCGTTTTAATCCCGTTGATTGGAGTGGAAGGCGTCGACTCCGAAGGGATCAGCGAGCCAGGGGAGACCCCCCTGGAAAGCGTCCGCCAGTAGTGCAGATTAACACCGTTCATCACCCCTACCGAATTTATTCCAGCATCAAATTATTTTAAGTGGATTTTAAGCACTAAAACAACGTATACTATATAGAATGGCCGAAAAGAGGTGCGGAAGTTGAAGATGATGCTTCATCTTGTTATCATAATCACACTAATCGTACTGACGTATGTACTCTATGGAAAAGGATTAGGGGCTATCCCCTTCCTACTCGCGGCCGCGTATTTACTTATGATTAGTTGGAGAGAACTAAAACGATTCCGCAACAGAAGAAAAACCCAGTAACAAAGAACCACATCGGATACATGAACGAAACATAGAAGTCGCAGAAAGGGCGTGCATCTCATGGACTTGAAAAACATGACAAAAGAACAAATTAACGACGAATCCCTAATCGATCTTAGCTTCGCTATTTTTGAAGAACGCCGTGAACCAATCACTTTCCAAAAACTAATGGACGAACTCCGTGGTTTAATGGGCATCACTAAAAAAGATATGGAAGGACGCCTTCCACAATTCTACACAGACATTAACACAGACGGCCGATTCATGGCTATGAACGATGGAGGTTGGGCTCTTCGTGAATGGTACCCAGTCGACCAGATTGAAGAAGAAACAGCACCTGTTGTAAAAACGCGCAAGAAAAAGAAAAAAGCTTCGGATGACGATGACGAAGATGACTTGGAAGACTTGGATGAGTTGGACGAGGACGAAATCTTCGAAGAAGACTACGAAGAACTAGGCGATGAAAAAACATTGGACGATGAAGAAGAAATAGATCCAGATGAAGAAGATGTTGAAGACCCGGCAGACGGACTTGAAATCGTACCGGACGAAGACATTGATTTAGACGAAGAGGACGAAGACGATGAAGAAGAGGAAGAGGACGAAGAATTATAATCATTCCTTGACTTACAAAGTCATCCGCTATACAATCTAATTGGGCTCCTTTTTAAAGGACAAACGAACGGATGTTTAAGCGCTCCTTCTGCAGAGAATACTGCAGCAGGGGCGCTTTTTCGTTATTAAACCTTATCAAATCAGCCTTTCCCGACTACTACACACTACAGGAGGAATCATTCATGACGAAATATATATTTATTACAGGCGGTGTCGTTTCCTCACTCGGAAAAGGCATAAATGCAGCATCACTAGGAAGACTTCTTAAAAATCGTGGCTTGCAAGTGACCATGCAAAAGTTCGATCCATATATTAACATCGATCCAACAATGATGAGTCCATTACAGCACGGAGAAGTATTCGTGACACAAGATGGCGCAGAAACCGACTTAGACATCGGACACTACGAGCGATTCATCGATATCGATTTAAACCGATACTCCAACATTACTATGGGGAAAGTGTACTCACTTGTCCTTCAAAAAGAACGCAATGGGGAGTATAACGGAGCGACTGTTCAAGTCATTCCACACATCACAAACGAAATCAAGACACTCATCAAGCGCGCTGGTCAAGAAATGCATGCAGACGTGGTCATCACTGAAATTGGCGGTAGCGTCGGTGACTTCGAATCATTGCCATACCTTGAAGCCATTCGCCAGATGAAAACAGATCTTGGTAAAGACGATGTTATGTACATTCACAACACACTCGTTCCTTACTTGAAGGCTGCCGGTGAAATGAAAACAAAACCGACACAACACAGCGTGAAAGAATTACGTAGTCTTGGAATTCAACCGAACATGATCGTTCTAAGAAGCGAATACGCAATTCCTCAAGAAATGAAAGACAAAATCGCGTTGTTCTGTAACATCAAACCTGAAGAAGTTATCGAAGCGACAGACGCGGAAACATTGTACGAAGTGCCTCTACGTTTGCATGAACAGAAAATGGACGATATCGTTGTCGAGTTCCTTGGCTTAGAAGCGAAGCAACCAGAAATTGAAGAAATGAAAGAACTCGTTAATCTCGTGAAAAATCTCTCGAAAACAATTCGTGTGGCACTCGTAGGAAAGTATGTTGAGTTGCAAGATGCTTACATCTCACTTGTGGAAGCACTTTATCATGCAGGATATGCATTTGATGCAGATATCGACATCAAGTGGATCAATTCAGAAGAAGTAACTTCAGAAAACGTAGCAGAATTGCTATCTGACGTTGACGGACTTCTAGTACCAGCAGGATTCGGAGAACGCGGTGTAGACGGAATGATTCATGCAATTGCCTATGCACGTAAAAACAACGTTCCATTCCTTGGAACAGGTTTAGGTATGCAACTTGCAGCAGTTGAATATGCACGTGACGTTTTAGGACTCGGTCACGCACATTCTATCGAATTCGATGCACAAACAAACGATCCAATCTTCTTATTGCACCCAGACTATCGCAACGGACGAGAAGACGAGAGCACATTGCGCTTAGGAAGCTATCCATGCGAAGTCAAAAAAGGTTCAAAAGCGTACGAAGCTTACGGCATAGAACTTGTTGAAGAACGTCATCGTCATCGTTACGAATTCAACACGGCTTACAAACAACGTTTTGAAGATGCAGGAATGGTGATTTCGGGAATCAGCCCGGACGAGCGACTTGTAGAGATTATTGAAGTGCCAAGCCATCCATTCTTTATCGGCTGTCAGTTCCACCCAGAATTCGTTTCACGTCCGACACGCCCACAACCACTTATTAAAGGTTTTGTCGAAGCGGTATTATCACGTCAAAACTAATTCCTCTCAACCCCCCCACATTTGTATTGAGCAAATGTGGGGGGGTTCTTATTTAATAAGTGAAATATTTGTCGAATCCTCTTGTAGCGCTAACTTCTATAAGATTTTATAAATTCATTAACATTTCATCATAAGAAATTTTGACAGCCTCGTAGATGAATAATGATGCGAGTAAATGAGGCACAACGACACGTTCACCCTCGTCATTAGGGATTAGCCCTTTTAAAATCCCCGTAGAAATGTAGACATCAGCAAGCTCTGATAGTTCATTATCTTCTGAAGCTTTCTCCGCTGAAACAACTGCGAACGGGATATTATGTTTCGTCAAAAGTCGTGCTAATTCGACTGCTTTCTCATCAGATGAATTGCGTGTGAATAGCCAAACTCGATCCATCGATCCTAATTGGAGAGTAGCGGAATAAGCAATCGCGTGTGCAAAAGGTTCTGCGCCTTCAATTGCATTCGATAGTACACCAGTCATTTCTTTGTTGCCGTACAATACGACACGACCTTCCCCAATGCCAGCTTGAGCTAATAACCGTGCTGTATCTTCAATTGCCTCTTCATGATTGGTTGCAAGCCGCTGCAAAAGACCGGATAGTTGTGTAGTTAGCATTTTCATAATGTAGCCCCCTTATCTACTAGTATAGTGAATTCGAAATAAAATCGCGATAAAAGAAGGGTTTACATGTTATTTGTCAAACTACTACTAATATTCAATTATCATTTATAGGAATGTAAGGAGGGATATTTTTGAAGAAGTTACTGATCGTAGATGATCAGGTTGGAATTCGAATGTTACTGAAGGAAGTTTTCAAACTTGAAGGGTATGACATTATATTAGCTTCCAATGGTAATGAAGCCTTGCTGCATATGGCGAGTAGCATGCCAGACTGCGTGTTAATGGACATGAAGATGCCTGGACTGAATGGGAATGAAGTGCTTCGAAACATAAAAGATACCAATCCTGAAATACCTGTTGTCATGATGACGGCTTATGACGAAATTGAAATCGGAAATCATGAGACAACACATCGAGCTGATTACTATTTCACGAAACCTTTTGATATCCATGAAGTACGTAGCACAATCAATCAATTACTAAAAGAAACTTAGCGTCCATTTCCCCACAAGTGGAAGTGGTGCGTTTTTTTTGGTATGATAAGTTAGGATAACATCCATACATCAAACAAATGTAACCATTTCCATATTCGAAGGAGGAACTACACATGGCACTCGTATCAATGAAAGAAATGATGATTAAAGGTAAGCGAGAAGGATACGCGATTGGGCAATTCAATTTGAACAATCTAGAGTACACGCAAGCGATTTTAAAAGCGGCTCAAGCGGAAAACTCGCCGGTCATCCTAGGTGTATCTGAAGGTGCAGCACGTTACATGGGCGGTTTCACGACAGTCGTCCACATGGTTAAAGGTCTAATGCATGACTACAAAATCACCGTGCCTGTTGCGATTCATCTAGATCATGGTTCGAGTCTTGAAAAGTGTAAAGAAGCTATTGACGCAGGATTCACATCTGTCATGATCGATGCTTCTGCTAAACCTATCGAAGAAAATATAGCAATTACAAAGCAAGTCGTAGACTATGCACATCCGAAAAACGTTTCTGTCGAAGCAGAGCTCGGATTAGTTGGAGGTCAAGAGGACGACACCATTGCGGAAGGTGTCATGTACGCAGATCCTACAGAGTGTAAACGTCTTGTCGATGAAACAAATATCGACTGCTTGGCTCCTGCACTAGGTTCTGTACACGGACCTTACAAAGGTGAACCAAATCTTGGATTTGAGGAAATGGAAGAAATTTCAAAACAATCCGATCTTCCACTTGTGTTACATGGCGGTACAGGAATTCCGACAAAAGACATTCAACGCTCAATTTCACTTGGAACTGCAAAAATTAACGTCAATACAGAAAACCAAATCCAAGGAACGAAAAAAGTGCGTGAAGTATTAGCATCAGATCAGGAAGTTTACGATCCACGTAAATTCCTTACACCAATGCGTGAAGCAATTCAAGCATCAGTAGTAGGGAAAATGCGCGAGTTCGGTAGCTCACAAAAAGCGTAACTAAGATTTTTTCACGTCACCCATGTGACAACACTTACTAGGGGGAGACATCTTGAATATGGATGAATCTCCTCCTTTTTAATTTAAAGGGGGCAAACGGACTATGAAGTTTTTCATCGATACAGCAAATTTTGAAGAAATTAAAGAAGCACACAGTTGGGGGATTTTGTCGGGAGTTACCACGAACCCATCTCTCGTTGCGAAAGAGAACATTTCGTTCCACGATCGTTTGAAAGAAATCACGGCACTCGTTCCGGGATCAGTAAGTGCAGAAGTTATTGCTTTGGACGCAGAGGGTATGATCAAAGAAGGTCGCGAACTAGCAGCTCTCGCACCAAATATTACTGTTAAATTGCCGATGACTCCTGAAGGGTTAAAAGCGTGTTCTGTCTTTTCAAGCGAAGGCATCAAGACAAACGTTACACTCATTTTCAGTGCGAACCAAGCATTGATGGCAGCGCGAGCAGGAGCTACGTACGTATCTCCGTTCCTCGGTAGACTTGACGATATCGGCCAAGATGGTCTTGCATTGATTGAAACAATTGCAGATATCTTTACGATTCATAACATCGATACTGAAATCATTGCAGCGTCAATCCGCAGCCCGCAACAAATTACAAATGGTGCACTTGCAGGAGCTCACATTTCAACAGTTCCATTCAAAGTGTTACAACAACTGTTCAGCCATCCACTGACAGATAAAGGGATTGAACAATTCTTAAAGGATTGGGAAGCCCGCGACAACAAGTGATTGCGTAAAGGAGATTGAAATGGAAGTATATAAAATACAAGGCGGCACCCCTCTGAAAGGGAACATTAAAGTTAGCGGAGCGAAGAATAGTGCAGTTGCACTTATTCCAGCGTCAATTTTAGCTGATTCCCCAGTCACGATAGAAGGGTTGCCCGAGATTTCTGATGTCCATACGTTACAAAGTTTACTGGAAGACATCGGAGGTAAAGTTGACTTTACAGATGGAACTATGACAATTGATCCTTCCGAAATGATTTCCATGCCACTACCAAATGGCAATGTGAAGAAGTTACGAGCTTCGTATTACTTGATGGGTGCTATGCTTGGAAAGTTTAAAAAAGCGGTCATCGGATTACCGGGCGGCTGTCATTTAGGCCCACGTCCAATTGACCAGCACATCAAAGGGTTCGAAGCACTCGGAGCCAAAGTTACAAACGAACACGGCGCAATCTATCTGCGAGCTGATGAATTGATAGGCGCTAAGATCTACCTCGATATCGTCAGCGTAGGAGCGACCATTAACATTATGCTTGCTGCAGTTCTCGCTAAAGGGAAAACCGTTATTGAAAACGCGGCTAAAGAGCCTGAAATCATCGACGTTGCAACATTGCTATCCAATATGGGAGCTAATATAAAAGGTGCCGGAACGAATGTCATCCGAATCGAAGGCGTAGAAAGCTTAAGCGGAACACGTCACACGATTATCCCTGACCGTATTGAAGCAGGAACGTTCATGATTATGGCTGCGGTTGCAGGTGACGGCGTCACGATCGACAACGTTATTCCGTTACACGTTGAAGCGGTAACAGCGAAACTTCGTGAAATGGGTGTTGTGGTAGAAGAGGATGAAGAGAAAATCTTCATTCCAAAAACGAAGGAACTAAAAGCAGTGGATGTCAAAACGCTTGTCTATCCTGGATTCCCAACGGATTTACAGCAACCGTTTTGTGTGTTATCCACACAAGCAGACGGAGCATCCATGCTTACAGATACAATCTATTCTGCACGTTTCAAGCAGATTGACGAACTCCGTCGGATGAACGCAACGAGCAAAGTTGAAGGACGCTCTGCGATTATTCATGGACCGACACCGCTTCACGCTGCAAAAGTTAAGGCCAGTGATTTACGCGCGGGTGCATCACTCGTGATCGCAGGCCTCATCGCTGAAGGGGAAACTGAAATTCAAGGAATCTCCCATATTGAGCGAGGTTACGGCGGTTTAATCGAAAAATTGCGTGGTCTTGGTGCTTCTATTGAAAAAGTGGGAGTTCCTGATGAAGACGACGTGCAAAGCAATTCATAAAACAGCTTAGTGCTCAATCAATCCTGTGGTATAATAGATTGAACGATTGAAACAGTTACACAATCTGCAACTAGCAGAAAACGGGAGGAATTCTAGAGATGGAACGCAGTTTATCGATGGAGCTTGTACGTGTGACAGAGGCGGCGGCAGTTGCCGCATCGCACTGGATGGGACGAGGTTTGAAAAACGAAGCGGATGACGCAGCAACAACAGCAATGCGTACGGTGTTTGATACAATTCCGATGCAAGGCGTAGTTGTGATCGGTGAAGGTGAAATGGACGAAGCCCCAATGTTATACATTGGAGAAGAGCTTGGAACAGGCAACGGGCCATTCGTTGACGTAGCAGTCGATCCTCTTGAAGGGACAAACATCGTAGCTTCGGGCGGCTGGAATGCACTCGCTGTTATCGCTATCGCGGACAAAGGAAATCTCCTGAATGCTCCTGATATGTATATGGATAAAATTGCAGTGGGCCCTGAGTGTGTCGGTAAAATTGACATCAATGCGTCAGTTACAGACAACTTGAAAGCCGTTGCAAAAGCGAAAAACATGAACTTGAATGAAATCACGGCGACGGTTTTAAATCGTGAACGCCATGCAGACATCATTTCTGAAATTCGCGCAGCAGGTGCTCGCATTAAGCTGATCAATGATGGAGACGTAGCAGGTGCTATCAATACAGCATTTGAAGGTACTGGTGTCGACATTCTTTTCGGACTTGGTGGAGCTCCTGAAGGCGTCATCGCGGCAGTCGGATTGAAGTGTCTCGGCGGAGAAATTCAAGGGAAACTAATCCCAATGAATGACGCTGAACGTGAGCGTTGCGTGAAAATGGGCATCGACGTGGACAAAGTCCTTTACATGGACGACCTCGTGAAAGGGGACGACGCAATCTTTGCAGCAACTGGTGTAACAGATGGCGAACTCCTTCGCGGCGTACAATTCACAGGCGGCCATTCAAAAACGCACTCACTCGTTATGCGTTCAAAGTCCGGTACTATCCGTTTCGTAGAAGGACGCCATAGTATGGACAAAAAACCTCATCTTGTGATGAAAGACTAAGTAACCCCAAAATTGCCCGGCAACCAGCCGGGCAATTATTTTGTACCTCAGCAGCAATCGCTGCACCCCCAAAACAAAACATGATCCTAAACTTTAAAAGAGTGGTGCCAATAATGACAATGATAACGTTAGCCGACTTGGAAAACATGACGCTCAAAGAGCTTTATGCACTTGCCAAGGAATATAAAATCAGCTATTACAGCAAACTGACAAAAAAAGAACTGATCTTTTCAATCCTAAAATCCCGCGCAGAACAAGAAGGTTTCTTCTTCATGGAAGGTGTACTAGAAATCATTCAATCCGAAGGGTATGGTTTCTTACGTCCTATTAATTACTCATCGAGCTCAGAGGATATCTACATCTCTGCATCCCAAATTCGTCGATTCGATCTACGGAACGGAGACAAAGTAACAGGGAAAGTACGACCTCCAAAAGAGAACGAACGTTATTACGGACTCCTACAAGTCGAAGCCGTCAACGGACAAAACCCAGAAGTCGCACGGGAACGCGTCCACTTTCCAGCACTTACGCCACTTTATCCGACGCGTCATATTAAGTTGGAAACGGATTCAAGCAATCTATCGACTAGAATCATGGACTTAGTATCGCCAGTCGGTTTCGGACAACGTGGGTTAATCGTTGCGCCACCAAAAGCAGGTAAAACGATGTTGTTGAAAGAAATTGCTAATGCAATTACAACAAATCACCCTGATGCGGAACTTATTGTTCTACTTATCGACGAACGTCCGGAAGAAGTAACGGACATCGAGCGTTCCGTGAATGCAGATGTCGTTAGTTCTACATTCGATGAAGTTCCTGAAAACCATGTCAAAGTGGCAGAATTAGTATTGGAACGAGCAATGCGCCTAGTTGAACATAAACGCGATGTGGTCATTCTTATGGATTCGATTACACGTCTCGCGCGTGCCTATAACCTCATCATCCCGCCAAGCGGTCGGACATTGTCAGGCGGAATTGACCCTGCGGCATTCCACCGTCCGAAACGATTCTTCGGAGCTGCCCGTAACTTGGAAGAAGGCGGCAGCTTGACCATCCTTGCAACAGCATTGATCGACACAGGATCACGCATGGACGAAGTCATCTACGAAGAATTTAAAGGAACTGGCAACATGGAACTGCATCTAGACCGAACACTCGCAGAACGCAGAATCTTCCCAGCCATCGACATCCGTCGCTCGGGCACACGAAAAGAAGAACTTCTCGTCCCTGCCAACCAACTTGAAAAACTATGGGCAATCCGAAAGACATTCTCAGACGCACATGACTTTGGAGAACGTTTCCTAAAAAAACTCCGACAATCCAAATCCAACGCAGAATTTTTCGAAAAACTAAACGGCGACATGAAAAACCAACGCAACGGAAAAGGATTGCTCTAACTAAAGCGCAGGCGGCTTGATAGTTCCCACGGGCGTTGGAAGAAAATCCGAAAAGGCGTACTTTGCCTTAAAGGGTTTTCTGAAACGACCCCGAGAGGCTAGCTGACGCAGCCGGATGAAAAAAAAGTAAGGACTAGCAGGCAACCGATCGATGGCTGCCTGTTTTGTTTATAGTAGGGAGATACGTGCGGATTCTTATCTGTACCAGCAACGGACAGCAAGGTTATGAGCGTTTTTTGAGTTTTATGATCACATTCCGGAGTTTATGAGCGGAATTCTGGAGTTATGATCACATTTCCTGGTTTATGAGCAGTTTTCGTGGATTATGATCAGATTTCCGGATTTATGAGCGTTTTACGAGTTTTATGAGCACTTTGCCTACGCACCACCTTCATTCCGTTCAATGAAGAGCACTCACTCTTACGCTTCTCTGCAGTAAATGCTTCGCAACGCGAAGCACACCAATCAGCACTAGGTTTTAATTGGTTAAAGGCACTTTTGATGCAAGCTGGATTGCTAGAGGGAAACGTGTACGCCTTTGAAACACACTCCCATGCGTAGTGTGATTTTCTATCTTTAAAGAAGACCCACCTACTGAATGGGGAAAGTGCCTCATCTAGAAAAGCTAACCTATTCTCGATAAAAAGTGTTGCTTATTATTCCTAAGGAAACGCCCGCTCCCACAAGAATCCGTTGATCGATACGTTAAACTGCGACTCCTGGGGATTAGCGAAGATTGAATATCCCGTAGGGAGTGAAGCGACTGAGGAAGCTGAAATCAAGCTCCCCGGAAAGCGACAACCTGAAACGGAAATCAACCCTGTTTCTAATAACTTGCAACGAACATAACACCTGCCGAACCTTCAACTTTTCCAAACAAAAACCTTGCGAACATCCCCACAATTTGATAAGATTAACTCATATGATTCATATACGACTGACAAACACGGGTCGTGTAAGGCATCTGTCTTTTACTGGAAAGGCGAAAGCCAACCAGAATAAAAACTCTGTGCTAGATGGTTCAGGGCGAAGGGAGAGAGACCGATGAAAGCAGGAATTCATCCGGATTACAAATTATCAACTGTTACTTGTTCATGTGGAAACACATTCGAAACAGGTTCAGTAAAAGAAGATATCAAAATTGAAGTTTGTAACGAGTGCCACCCATTCTATACTGGACGCCAGAAATTCGCTACAGCAGATGGACGTGTGGACCGTTTCAACAAGAAATATGGTATCAAAGAAGAAATCAAAGAAGAAAGCAAGTAAGAACGGCTTTCCAATTCCCGTCTGGTGCATTGCGCCTGGCGGGAATTTTCTTTTAATCTGCACTTTTACTAACTTTTTAGATAGACGAAAGGGGATTCACCATGTACGTTTCCATGCAAGGCGGGTGGGTTGAAGTCATTTGTGGAAGTATGTTCTCTGGAAAGTCAGAAGAACTCATTCGCAGAATCCGTCGCTCTCAATTCGCCAAACAAAAAATCGCAGTATTCAAACCAGAACTCGACAATCGGTATAGTGAAGAAGCGGTCGTCAGCCATAATGGGACAACCGTCATCGCCATGCCTGTCGCCTGTTCTGCAGATATCGTGGCACAAGTGACAGACGACTGCGACGTCATCGCAATTGACGAAGCTCAATTTTTTGATGAAGGAATCGTCGATACGGTTATGGAGCTAGCGAATCACGGATTTCGTGTTATCGTCGCAGGACTCGATCAAGACTTCCGAGGCGAACCTTTTGGTCCGATGCCACGATTGATGGCGATTGCGGAGATGGTTACAAAACTTCAAGCCGTTTGTACCATTTGTGGCTCCCCATCGAGCCGGACACAGCGCCTCATTAACGGCAAACCTGCTGGATTTGATGATCCCATTATCCTTGTAGGTGCTTCAGAAGCATACGAACCTAGATGTCGCATGCACCACGACGTCCCGAAAGGCGTTTCTATCCAACCTCAAGCGGAATAACTGCATGCTAAAGAGACAGGCCGATTGGCAAACTGTCTCTTTGTTGCGTTATCCCGGGAAAATGACCCAACTCAACTAGAATCCCCGCAACAATTGTATATTTGCGAGCCTCAATACCGTACAATAACACTAAGACTAATCTAATAAGAGGTGAACCTATCATGTATGACAGACTCCAAGCCGTCGAAGACCGATACGATCGTCTGAACGAATTGCTGAGTGATCCCGATGTTGTCAGTGACTTGAACAAACTCCGTACTTATTCCAAGGAGCAATCGGATCTTCAAGAAACGGTCGATATCTATCGTGAGTACAAACACGCACATGAAGCAAAACGAGACGCGAAAGAAATGCTTGAAGAAACGACAGAGACTGATATGGAAGAGCTTATCAAAATGGAACTTTCCGAGCTCTCTTCAACAATCGAAAAGTTAGAAGGGCGTCTTAAATTATTACTCGTTCCAAAAGATCCGAACGACAACAAAAACGTCATTATGGAAATTCGAGGAGCCGCAGGTGGAGACGAAGCTGCATTATTCGCAGCAAAACTGTACCGTATGTATAGCCGATTCGCTGAAATGCATCACTGGAAAATTGAAGTGATGGACTCCTCGCCTACAGAACTTGGTGGATTTAAAGAAATCATTTTCATGGTAAGTGGAAACGGTGCCTTCTCTAAATTGAAATTTGAGAACGGAGCACACCGTGTTCAGCGCGTTCCCGAAACGGAATCAGGCGGTCGAACTCATACATCTACCGCAACGGTCGCTGTATTGCCAGAAGCAGAAGAAGTCGAAATCAATCTTCATGACAAAGATATCCGCACCGATACGTTTGCGTCATCTGGCCCTGGAGGACAGTCCGTCAACACGACAATGTCCGCGGTCCGACTCATTCACTTACCAACCGGAATCACTGTTTCCTGTCAGGATGAAAAATCGCAAATCAAAAACAAAGAAAAAGCGATGAAAGTGTTACGTGCCCGTGTTTATGATAAATTCCAATCGGAAGCACAAGCGGAATACGATGAAAAACGTAAATCTGCGGTCGGTACGGGAGATCGTTCTGAACGAATCCGAACATACAATTTCCCTCAGAATCGGGTCACTGACCATAGAATCGGGTTCACCCTTCAAAAACTAGATCAGATCATCGAAGGGAAAATGGATGAATTGATCGAAGCGTTGACGCTTGAAGACCAAGCGCGCCGTTTGGAAAGTCTGGAATCCAATGACTGAAACCATTCATGCTGCGCTAAAAAATCTGGAGTCACAACTCGGTGATAACGGGCTCGACGTCAACGCCGCATTTCTATTATTAGAACACATTACGGAAAAATCACGTGCATCGCTACTTGCTGATTTGCGTGAACCGCTCACTGTACGGCAAGCCGAGCAATTCGAACAACTACGTGCAGAATTGCTAACGGGCAAACCTGTTCAGCACATCATCGGTGAAGAATGGTTTTACGGGCGGGCCTTCACTGTCTCAAAAGACGTGTTGATTCCGAGACCGGAAACAGAAGAACTTGTACAAGGAGCGTTGCAACGTGCAACTCGTTTATTCAACGACAAGTCAATTCGCGTAGCGGATATCGGTACAGGTAGTGGTGCTATTGCAATAACCTTCCAACTTGAACGTGAAGAATCACAAGTGACGGCGACGGATATTAGCGAAGCTGCACTTGTAGTTGCTAGGCGTAATGCAGAGCGTAATGGAGCCAAGCTGACGTTTCTACAAGGAGACTTGGCACAGCCGCTCATGAATGAGAAGTGGGACATCATTTTGTCCAATCCACCTTATATTGGTATGGAGGAAGCACCATCTATGTCTTCAACCGTCGTAGATTACGAACCGCATAACGCTCTTTTTGCAGAAGAAGGCGGACTTGCACTCTATCAAAAACTTGCAGAAACATTACCGCCGATTATGAATAAGCCGTCATTAATTTGCTTGGAAATCGGGTATTTACAAGGTTCCGGTGTGAAGCAAATGTTTAAACAAGCATTTCCTAATGCAACGATTGAAGTCGTTCAAGACATGAATGGCAAAGACAGAATGATATTTTGTGAGATTCAGTGAATAAACCCTCCTAAACCTGTACACAATGAAGGTCAGGAGGGGATGAACATGTTACCTGATTATCCACAGTTCGCACAACAACCAAAATCTATGAATGAAACGAATCATACTTGGAAGAAACGAATAATCGCACTCGTTGAATTTATTCTTATATTGATTATGCTACAGGCAGTTCTTACGCTCTTTCAAGACCATACGAGTGAGGAACCGATACGATATCGAATTCTAGCTCACTCAGATTCTACGACAGACCAAGCGGTGAAAGCGCGTATTCAACAAGAAATCGAGCCAATGATTGCGGGTGCATTGGCAAGATCGACAACAGAAGAAGCACTCGAGTTTGAGCTTGCTAGTTTAGAAGCGGGGATAATTGAAGTAGCTGAGCGTCATTCACCAAATCGAGCAATCACATTGGAGCGAAAAACTGCATTGTTCCCAGCGAAGCGCTCTGATTTCGGAATTTATCCACAAGACCTGTATGATGCGTATATTTTAACGATTGGTAGCGGCCGCGGAGCGAATTGGTGGTGCTCGATATTCCCGAAAGTATGTTATGAAGAAGAGGATGTACAAGAAGGGGAGCAAGAAGTGAAATTCTTCGTATGGGAGTGGATAACTTCTTGGTTCGAATGAGGATATCCACTAAAAATGTGGATAACTCCAATCAAAGCGTTGATAAGGAGGATGAAACTATGAACACTCAAACTGTGAAAGTGGATAATGGTGTGGATAACGATGATAGTTATCAACAAGTTGTGGATTGTTTGCAAAATGGAGGAGTAGTGGCGTTTCCAACCGAAACGGTCTATGGACTTGGAGCGCTCGCTACAAATCTAGATGCAACGAAACGGATCTTTGAAGCCAAAGGTCGTCCTTCTGACAATCCACTGATCGTACATATTGGTACAAAAGAAGAAGTGAGCACATATGCCGAAGAAATTCCTGAAACAGCGATCCGATTAATGGACGCGTTTTGGCCAGGTCCGATTACGCTGATTTTTAAAGAAAAGCCTGGCGTCATCGCGTCGAACGTCACTGCAGGAATCGGTACGGTCGGGTTACGTATGCCGAATCATCCTGTTGCGTTGAAATTACTAAAGTTGCTCGGTGGTCCTCTTGCTGCTCCGAGTGCAAATCGAAGTGGTAAGCCAAGCCCAACGAAAGCAATTCACGTGGCGCTCGATTTAGATGGAAAAATTCCATTCATTTTAGATGGTGGTGCAACGGGTGTCGGTGTGGAGTCGACAGTTATTGATATGACAGCTACGCCTCCAGCAGTATTACGTCCGGGCGGAATTACAGTCGAAATGATTGAAGCTGTCATTGGGCCGGTGCGCTCTGAAGTAAATGCAGAAGAATCCGAGACGCCACGTGCGCCAGGCATGAAATACATGCACTATTCCCCGGATGCACCAGTTTGGTTAATCGAACCCGATTCGAACCAAATCGAGCGGGCTGTGGATAAGTTAATGAACGCAGGTAAGAAAGTTGCGATCATCGGTCCTGACGAGCTTAGAACGGACAAGTCTCAATGGTATTTCTCGACAGGAACGATAACGGATCCAAGTCAACTTGCGGCAACCCTCTATAATGCGCTTCGTCTGTGTGATGAAACAGAGGCTGATGTAATTCTTGCAGTCGAGACGCAGTCTGAAGGAATGGGCGTCGCTGTGATGAATCGCTTGAAAAAAGCCGCAGATGGCAAACGTTTTTCATCCGAAACAGAATGATAATCTTTCTGAACAAAACACGATTCCTCCAAATCTAATACTTTCATGAATGGCCTCCCTAGGCGCCGCATAAGATGGACTGGCGCAAACACTGGGGAGGTTCTTCAATTGGTAGAAATCATTGCTGCATTAGTGACAACCATCGATATCCTAGTTATCTATACATTACTGCACGTGCGGAAACGGAAATGGCTGATTGCCCTATGGACAGCATTCCTGAATGTGTTATTTCCTCTCGTTGGATTTATGGCGGGCGAATTCTCCGCTCAAGTCTTTTCCGAATGGAGTGGTATCCTTTCAAGTGTAATGCTCGGACTTATCGGTCTACATATGTTGCTGCAAGAAGAGAACGAGACTAGAACTAAAGTAGCAGGCCCACTACTCATTGCTGTGGCAGTTAGCTTAGATGGGTTCTCTGTAAGCATGTCTTTCGGATTAATGCATTTAGATAAATGGCTATTCATAGCATCTACTGGAATTCTATCGTTAGTGCTTTCCTACGCAGCATTGCGTGCAAACCTTACAATGACGGCAGGTTCGAGAACCATTTTGAGGCGTTTTGCAGGACTTGTCTTAATAGCAATGGGGATATTGTCATGGATTTCTTAAAAAAACTGTTTCCGTTTCGGGATGAATCAGGTATGATGGATAGTAGGTGATTAGGATGAATATTTGCTTTATTTGTACAGGAAATACATGCAGAAGCCCATTAGCAGAAGGGATTCTGAAATCGAAACATCTAGAAGGCGTTTCGGTTCGCTCAGCAGGTTTGTATGCAACAGACGGGGGTCCGATTTCCACTCAATCTAAGTTCATATTGGAAGAAAACGGAATGCCGATCACATCAACATCTCGTCGATTTTCAGAGCGGGATTTACAATGGGCGGATCACGTTTTGACGATGACTGCATCTCATCGGGATACGTTGCGGCAAGTATACCCTCACGGAGCGCAGAAAATTGTTACATTGAAAGAGTTTGTAGGAGCTAGTGAATACGATGTACAAGATCCATACGGAGGCAATCTCGATGTTTATCAAGATACATTTGACGAGTTGTCCGAACAGATTGATGTGCTTGCGCGCAAGTTAATGGGGGAACAGTAATGACAGAAACGAAGAAGAAGTTCGGATTGAAATGGAAACTCGTTCTATTTATAACGATTCTCGCGATAGTTACGTACTCGACGAGTGCTGTGTTCATCAACATTATACAACCACAATTTTTCCCGAATGCCAATCCGCGTTGGTTTGGAATTATGACGTATGGCTTAGGAATTTTCTGGTCTGCTGTACTGGCAGCCCTTTTCAGCACAATTTTAACGAAACCGCTTCAACGTCTCGAAGAGGAAGCGATGCGCATTGCTGACGGGAAAATCGGTACCGATATCGAATTGCCGAACTCGTCTGATGAAATTCGCTCTGTTGCAGAAGCATTCCAAAAAGTCGTTGTGAACTTGCGTGGAATAGTAGGTCAGATTGAAACTAACTTTGAAAAAACGTCCCGCTCTGTAGAAGTCCTTCACAGTGAAACGAGTTCTGCATCCAACCAAGCAGATTCAATCGCATCGACGATTATTGAAATTTCGTCAGGTGCAGAGGCTTCCGCCATTGCGATCCAGGAAACGGCAGAAGCAATGGAAGACATTCGAGCGCTCGCATCTGACGTCAGTACGCGTGCAGATGAGTCGTCTAAGCAGTCGAATGATATGCTCGCAGAACTAAAACGGACAACCGATGCATACCGTACATTGGTCGGGGGAATCCGTAACATGTCAACGCAAAGCGAAGAATCTCTTGAAACGATTCGTGATCTAGATCGGAACGCACAAAAAATCGGGGAAATCGTTCAGCTGGTTGGTAATATCGCTAACCAAACGAACCTACTTGCATTGAATGCTTCTATTGAAGCAGCACGTGCGGGCGAACACGGAAAAGGCTTTGCAGTTGTTGCAGAAGAAGTACGCGTCCTCGCTGATGAAAGTGCGAAATCCGTTCAGATGATTGGCGGTCTCGTCGGAACCATTCAAACCGATGTATCGAAAGTCGTGAAGGAAATGGAAATGCAAGTAAAAACAGCCGCTCAAGAAGCTGGCCGTGCTGACGAAACGAACAAGAGCATTTTAGCGATGGCAACAACCGTAACGAATATGGCTGACTCCATCACAGGGATTACTAAACTCGTCGAACACCAACTCGGTACCATCGAAAAAACAGCACACCAATCTCAAGAAGTCGCTGCAATCGCAGAAGAAACTTCTGCAGGTGCTGAAGAAGTACAAGCAGCAACGGAAGAACAAGCTCGTTCTATCGAACAGACAAACGTCTTAGCGAGTGAACTGAAAGACCAATCCGAAGCTTTGTACGATGTCATCCACAAATTCGATACGTCACAAAAATAAGTCGGCCTAGCGCCGGCTTTTTGTGTGCAATCAATGCTTTTTGGTTGAAAATTATGTTTCCTTTGCTCTTGATTTCATCCAACATAAAGAACAATCTCGGACACTACTTCTTACTGTGTTTTTCTTTAGAACAATGATAGAATAAGTTGTAAGTATATTAAGAAAAGAGGGACGCACGTGAAACTCGCGATTTCTTCCGACCATGGCGGAAACAATTTACGTCGTGAAATAACCCAATTACTCACTGAACTAACTATTGACTTCGAAGACTTCGGTCCTGAAGACGGTCAGTCTGTCGACTATCCAGACTATGCAGCACCGGTAACAAAAGGTGTCGCGTCCGGTGAATTCGATAAAGGCATTCTGATCTGTGGTACAGGTATTGGCATGTCGATAGCAGCCAATAAAGTGAACGGCATCCGCTGTGCACTCGTCCATGACGTATTTAGCGCGAAAGCTACAAGAGGTCACAATGATACAAACGTATTAGCGATGGGTGAACGCGTAATAGGCCCAGGTCTTGCACGTGAAATCACTCAAGCTTGGTTGGAAACACCGTTTGAAGGCGGTCGTCACGAGCGTCGAATTGAAAAGTTAATGCAACTCGAAAACAACTAAGAAAGTGGGGGGCACCATGGATGCAACTATTTTATGGAGACTTCAGTTAGAACAAGTACTCGCAGAATTTGCTGATCAAACTTCCTTGGTACCCGATTCCATTTTTGTCATAGGCTGTTCCACTTCAGAAGTGGCTGGCAAACGGATCGGTACGGCAGGAGCTCTTGAAGTAGCACAAGCGCTTTATGGCCCGCTCTCTCAATTTGCTGAAACACATCAGGTACATCTCGCTTTCCAAGGGTGCGAACACATTAACCGCGCCCTTACGATGGAGAGGAATGTAGCGCAACAATTCAGGCTAGAGCCTGTTTCAGTTGTGCCCGTCCAAACTGCAGGCGGTTCAATGTCCTCGTATGCATTTGAGCATTTAAAGGATGCAGTTGTTGTTGAATCCGTGCAAGCGAATGCCGGTATCGATATCGGACAGACCTTGATTGGCATGCAATTGAAGCCGGTCGCTGTCCCGATTCGCACATCCGTTAAACAAATTGGTGAAGCAGTCGTTACCTGTGCCACTACCCGTCCTAAACTAATCGGCGGGGCTCGTGCACAGTACGAATAACTCAAGGCGGAGACTTTGAGATACTAAAAACAATAGACGCTAAAGGGGAAATGAACATGGATTTGAGCAATGTGAAACGCGAAGATAGTGCTGTTTTTGAAGCAATTATGGCAGAAAAGAATCGACAGAACGCTAATATCGAATTGATTGCATCAGAAAACTTTGTCTCTGAAGCGGTCATGGAAGCACAAGGTTCCTACTTGACGAACAAATATGCAGAAGGCTATCCGGGCAAGCGCTATTACGGTGGCTGCGAACACGTCGATGTCGTTGAAAACATCGCACGCGACCGCGTTAAAGAGTTATTTGGCGCAGCTTATGCAAACGTTCAAGCACACTCAGGAGCACAAGCGAACATGGCAGTTTACTTCACAGTACTCGAGCCGGGTGACAAAGTTCTTGGGATGAACCTTTCTCACGGTGGTCACTTAACACACGGTAGCCCAGTGAACTTCTCTGGTAAGCTGTACAACTTCGTAGACTACGGCGTAAGCGAAACAGACGAGCGCATAGATTATGAAGATGTTCGTCAAAAAGCACTTGAGCACAAGCCGAAGATGATCGTAGCGGGTGCAAGTGCATACCCACGCGAAATCGACTTCAAGAAATTCCGTGAAATTGCTGATGAAGTCGGCGCATTCTTAATGGTTGATATGGCACACATCGCTGGACTTGTTGCAGTAGGCGAACATAATAGTCCAGTACCTTACGCACATTTCGTAACGTCCACAACACACAAAACATTACGAGGCCCACGTGGCGGCGTTATCCTCATCAACGAAGAATTCGCTGATGAATACGGCAAGAAAATCGACAAAACAATCTTCCCAGGCGTTCAAGGTGGCCCGTTGATGCACGTCATCGCTGCTAAAGCGGTCGCATTCGGTGAAGCCTTGCAGCCTGAATTCAAAACATACATTCAGCAAGTGAAAAAGAATGCAGTAGCACTTGGCGAAAAGCTTGTTTCTGAAGGAATCGACATTGTTTCAGGCGGAACGGACAATCACTTAATCCTTCTGAACTTAACGAAACTTGGCATGACTGGAAAAGTAGCAGAGCATGTATTGGATGAATGCGGTATTACCGTTAACAAAAACACGGTTCCTTTCGATAAAGAAAGCCCATTCGTCACTTCAGGAATCCGTATCGGAACACCAGCTGTTACATCACGCGGATTCAAAGAAGACGACATGAAAGAAGTCGGCGCAATCATCGCGAAACTTCTAAAGAACCACGAAGACGATGCTGTGAAAGAAGAAGCAAAACAGCGCGTAAAAGCACTAACAGATCAGCACAAATTGTATGCATAAGCAGTAGCACAACCGCCATCCTCGCGATGGCGGTTTTTGTATGCGTTGTTTTAGGCTAGGGACCTTACGATTGAATTGTAGTTTGATGCCGATAAATTCACTATCATGCCGATTCTACCCGCGAAACTTCCGATTCTCATCGCTATCTTTCCGATACCACGTTCGATCTTTCCGAATCCCCTCGAGCACACACAAATCCGTCTTAAAACAAGTGAAGCGCTCCCAATAAATCCCTTAACGCACGTGAATTGTGCTTCATTGTCGATAAACTTCAAGAAGTGATGGACAAAGTGCTATAAGTGAAGAAGAATCCACGGCCAGTGAACGACAACTTACCGTAAGTGTCGGACAAACCACCCTAAGTGACTGGCAACGCAAAACCACCCTAAACAAAACCGTGTAAATGTTCCGGAAATTCGAAACTTCTCCCTATGTACCTACAATCGTCGTCATTCTGTTATACTGTATGGGACAAAGTAAAAGGAGCGATTCTAATGGCTAAAGTACACGTATTCGATCACCCGCTCATTCAGCACAAACTTACATTCATCCGCGACGTAAATACAGGAACGAAAGAATTCCGCGAACTTGTTGACGAAGTTGCGACATTGATGGCTTTTGAAATCACACGTGAATTACCCCTTCATGAAGTGGATGTTGAAACGCCGGTTTGCATGGCAAAATCAAACGTTCTTGCAGGAAAAAAACTCGGAATCGTTCCAATCTTGCGCGCAGGCATCGGTATGGTAGATGGTATCTTGAAACTAATTCCGGCAGCACGCGTCGGCCACGTTGGTCTATTCCGTGATCCAGAAACACTTCAGCCACACGAATATTTCGTGAAGTTGCCATCTGACGTATCTGAACGTGAATTGATCGTCGTTGACCCAATGTTAGCGACAGGCGGAACAGCAGTAGAAGCCGTCAACTCACTCAAAAAACGCGGAGCGAAGCACATTAAATTCATGTGTCTCATCGCAGCACCTGAAGGCGTGAAAGTATTTACAGATGCTCATCCTGACGTAGACGTTTACATCGCAGCACTAGATGAAAAACTGAACGATCATGGCTACATCGTACCAGGACTCGGCGATGCTGGGGACCGTTTGTTCGGAACCAAATAATTGGGGAAGGCGTGAACGCGTTGAAACGCAAATGGAAAGTAATGACAATATTCGGAACTCGTCCGGAAGCCATCAAAATGGCGCCACTCGTTCTCGAATTGCAGAAGCATGAAGAAGAAATCGAATCAATCGTGACTGTAACAGCGCAGCACCGTGAAATGTTAGACCAAGTGTTGAAAACGTTCAACATTACACCTGATTTCGATTTAAATATCATGAAAGACCGTCAGACTTTAATCGACGTTGCAACACGTGGACTCGAAGGTCTCGACAAAATCATGAAAGAAGCACAACCGGATATCGTTCTTGTTCACGGCGACACGGCAACAACATTCGTCGGTAGTCTAGCTGCATTTTACAACAAAATAGCAGTTGGTCACGTAGAAGCTGGACTTCGTACGTGGGACAAGTATTCACCATATCCAGAAGAGATGAACCGTCAATTGACAGGAGTCATTGCAGATCTTCATTTTTCACCAACAGAAGCATCTGCACAGAATCTTATCAATGAAGGGAAGTCGAAAGACCATATTTTCGTTACAGGAAATACGGCAATCGATGCATTGCACACAACAGTCGATAACACATACACGCATCCGATCTTTGAAAAACTCGGAGACGACCGTCTTGTCTTACTGACTGCTCACCGTCGTGAAAACTTAGGCGATCCAATGCGCAACATGTTCCGTGCCATTAACCGCCTGCTTGAAAAACACGATGATATCCAAGTGATCTATCCTGTTCACATGAACCCGGCGGTCCGTGAAGTTGCGGATGAACTGCTCGGTAATAACGACCGGATCCACTTGATCGAACCGCTTGAAGTTGTGGACTTCCATAACTTTGCAGCACGTTCACATATCATTTTGACCGATTCAGGCGGTATTCAAGAAGAAGCGCCTTCACTCGGAAAGCCAGTCATTGTCCTTCGTGATACGACAGAACGTCCTGAAGGCATTGATGCAGGAACGCTCAAACTGGCAGGAACTGATGAAGACACAATCTTCAACTTGTCGGATGAACTGTTATCCAACCAAGAATCCTACGACCGCATGTCAAAAGCCTACAATCCATATGGAGATGGGCACGCATCTGAACGAATCGTAGAAGCATTGAAAAAGTATTTGTCAGAACAAAACATCTGACGAAACTAGAAATATAATAAAAAGCAGAGGGCACGTTCCTCTGCTTTTTTTAATGGCAAATATGAAAAGTGAGCTCAATATATATTAAGATTGAGAATACGTCATACTATACAGGCATCGAAACTGAAGGAAAACCCGGATTTTTCAAAAAGCAACTACTTTGAGAGTAAAGTGTGACGATTGTTTGACAGTCCCTATACTATGTGAAGAATTTCACGGGAATCAATTGACATCAAAATACCTCTATTGTATGCTTACAGAGGGTAATAATGATAGGGTTTATACATAGATAAATCAGCTAAAACCGCTTGATTTTTTGGCTAAGTTCTATCATCACTCGTAGCCTATCGCACGAACGACCATGGGCATCTGTGCGATACGTTGGACAACGTGTCCTGGTGAACGCCAAGCAGGCGGCGCTTTTCTTACCATCTTCGTCCGGAAACTTTCCGAGACATCTGATCAGTAAGTGGTTGCCGCAAAACTAGGGAATAGCCAACGCGTACCAACCTGCGAACCCGCTCGTTGTTCAACTTCTAAACCAAAAGTTGAACGTTTCAATTTCTATCTAAACTTATCGTAATAGGAGACTCACCTACCATGCAGACAATGCAGGAAATTTTCGCAAGGCAAAAGAGGGCTCTATTTTTTTTGCTCGCATTGCTGATTCTAGGATGGGCTTTTACGGGAGCAAAGGAGATTTTTGCCGGGCTTTTGCTTGGATTAATCTTCGGATTGTATAATTTTTGGATACTTATCCGTAGAATGGAACAATTCGATAGAAAATTGGATCAGGGCAAAAAGGTTTCGCTTGGTTCGGGATTGCGTTTCGCTTCCGGAGTGGCTGCGGCCGCCATCGCGATGTCGATGCCAGAATACTTCAATCTGATCAGTACTGTGATTGGTTTGATGATTCCATATGTCCTATTGCTTGCAGATAGGATCTTTTATCATGTGAAGCATCATTCTTAAACTGATCACAAAAGGGAGGTGAACGAAACGTGGAACATGCAAATCCGGAACTTGTCCTCTTCGGTATAAGCTTCAACCCGGCTAACATCTTGATGCTCTTCGTCACATGTCTCATCGTTTTCATTATAGCTATTCTATCTACGCGAAGAATGCAGATGAAACCGACTGGCATGCAGAACTTCATGGAATGGATCATGGACTTCGTTAAGGGAATCATCAAAAATAACATGGACTGGAAAACAGGCGGCCGTTTCCACGTACTCGGCATCACGCTTATTATGTTCGTGTTTGTTGCCAATATGCTTGGTCTGCCATTCTCAATTAGTTGGGATGGAGTGCTTTGGTGGAAATCACCAACAGCCGATCCAGTTATTACATTAACATTAGCAGCGACAGTTATTATCTTAACGCACTTCTATGGAGTTAAGTCGCTTGGTGTTAAAGGATACTTCAAAACGTATGCTCAGCCGATGCCTTTCTTGGCACCACTGAAAATCATTGAAGAATTCGCAAATACGTTGACACTCGGTCTACGTCTTTACGGTAACATCTTTGCAGGAGAGATCTTAATCGGTCTACTTGCATCACTCGCAGTCGGCAGCTTTGGTGGATTCATCGGAGCAATCGTTCCTGCACTTGCTTGGCAAGGGTTCTCGGTATTTATCGGAGCAATCCAGGCATTCATTTTTGTTATGTTGACGATGGTTTATATGTCGCACAAAGTGTCGACGGACCACTAAACATAAATCCCGCTAGCGGGAACATGTACTACCAAACCATACATTACTAGGAGGAAATAACACTATGACAGGTTCATTAGGTCTATTAGCAGCAGCTATCGCAGTTGGTCTTGGCGCACTCGGCGCTGGTATCGGTAACGGTTTAATCGTTTCAAAGACAGTTGAGGGGATTGCTCGTCAACCAGAAGCACGTGGAGTTCTTCAAACAACAATGTTCATCGGTGTTGCATTGGTTGAGGCTTTGCCAATCATCGCTACAGTTATCGCTTTCATCGTTATGAACAAGTAAGTTACACAGAACCTCTCTTAGGTAGTTAACGAGAATGGATTAGGGCCTGGACTACGGAAGTGGTCTTGCCAGCCTGTTTAACTCCCTTTGTTATCTCACCACCTTTATAAGAACAGCACGAATGGCGAAGAATGGGAATAGATCGATCCTTCGCCATTCGTTTATGTCACCGAATATTACGAGCACAATGTGTTCGACAAATCATTCTAACCAAAACGTTTGGATACCAAGCGTAAGTTTTTGAAGGGAGTGAAACAATCGTGTTTTTGGATACCTTCGTCCTATTGTCAAACAATGCTGACACAGGATTCTTATCCAGCCTAAACCAACGGCTGAACTTAGGTGATATCATTGCAACTGTATTCTTCTTCACACTGCTTATGCTTCTACTCAAGAAGTTTGCATGGGGCCCATTAATGGGAATCATGGATCAGCGTGCTGAAATGATTGCAAATGAAATCGAAGCGGCAGAACAAAGCCGTCTAGACTCACAAAAATTGTTGGAAGAGCAACGCGCTCTTTTGAAAGAAGCACATACAAATGCGTTAGTCATCGTTGAAAACGCGAAAAAGCAAGGCGAAGCACAGCGTGAAGAACTCATTCAAACGACACGCGCAGAAGTGGGTCGTATGAAAGATAACGCAGCTATCGAAATTGCAACAGAGAAAGAAAAAGCAATTGCGGCTGTCCGCGAAGAATTCGTCTCTCTTTCTATCATGGCAGCGTCTAAAGTACTCGGCAAAGAAGTATCCGAGGAGGATAACCGCGCATTGATCGAAGAAACGATTGTGAAGGCAGGGGAAGGCCGATGAGCCGTTCTATCGTAGCGGAACGTTATGCAACTGGGTTGTTCAAAGCAGCTCAGGAACAAGGCGTCTTACTCGCAGTCCACACTGACGTTCGGGAGCTCCAAGCAGCACTCAACGACAACAATGACTTCGAGCAACTTATGAGCTTGCCACAACTATCTTTAATTAAGAAACGTGAATTGATTGGTAACATCCTTCCTGGTGCGCAACAACTTTTAGTGAACGCACTCTACGTAATGCTTGATGCTGACCGTATGGATGAAATCAATAACGTTCTTGAAGATTTCCACCAGTTAGCGAACAATGCATCAGGTGTTGCAGAAGCAACAGTCTATGCTATCCGTCCACTAACTGAACAAGAAGAGACAGCTATTTCTAGCGCGTTTGCACACAAAGTGGGCATGCAGTCACTTCAAATTAAAACAATTATTGAACCACAATTGATCGGAGGCATTCGCCTTCAGATCGGAAACCGAATCTTCGACAGCAGTATTAGCAACAAGCTTGCTAAACTAGAGCGTACGTTGATTGGTTAAAATCTTGAAAGATGAGGGGTGACATACATGGGCATTAAAGCTGAAGAAATCAGCACACTGATTAAGCAGCAGATTGCAGGCTATCAGTCTGAGATGGAAGTTAGCGAAGTAGGTACTGTTCTTGCAGTAGGTGACGGTATCGCCCGTGCTCATGGTCTCGACAATGTCATGGCCGGCGAACTCTTAGAGTTCTCCACAGGTGTTCTTGGTATGGCGCAAAACTTGGAAGCGAATAACGTAGGTATCGTTATCCTTGGACCATACAAAGACATCAAAGAAGGCGATGAAGTACGTCGTACAGGCCGTATCATGGAAGTTCCAGTTGGAGAAGCAATGATTGGACGCGTCGTCAATTCACTTGGACAACCAGTGGATGGATTAGGTCCGATTCATACTACAAAAACTCGTCCGATCGAAAGCCCAGCGCAAGGCGTTATGGCTCGTAAATCGGTTGATGAGCCACTTCAAACAGGTATTAAGGCAATTGACGCACTTGTACCAATCGGTCGTGGACAACGTGAATTGATCATCGGTGACCGCCAAACAGGTAAAACTACTGTAGCGATCGATACAATTCTTAACCAAGCGGATCAGGATATGATCTGTATTTATGTAGCAATTGGTCAGAAGGAATCTACAGTTCGTGGTGTTGTTGAAACGCTTCGTGAAAACGGCGCACTTGACTACACAATCGTTGTAACTGCTTCTGCATCACAACCAGCACCACTTCTATACCTTGCTCCTTATGCAGGTATTACAATGGCTGAAGAGTTCATGTTCGCAGGTAAGCACGTTTTGATCGTTTATGATGATCTTTCAAAACAAGCGGCTGCATACCGAGAGCTTTCGTTATTGCTACGTCGTCCTCCAGGTCGCGAAGCATACCCAGGAGATGTATTCTACTTACACTCTCGTTTACTTGAACGTGCTGCAAAATTGAACGACTCCTTAGGTGGCGGTTCAATCACAGCATTGCCATTCGTTGAAACACAAGCAGGCGATATCTCTGCATACATTCCGACGAACGTAATCTCCATCACAGATGGTCAGATTTTCCTTCAATCGGATCTATTCTTCTCGGGTGTACGCCCAGCGATCAACGCTGGACTTTCCGTATCCCGTGTAGGTGGATCTGCACAGATCAAAGCAATGAAAAAGGTTGCAGGTACACTGCGTCTTGACCTTGCTGCGTTCCGTGAACTTGAAGCGTTCTCTGCGTTTGGATCATCTCTTGACCCTATAACGAAAGCGAAACTTGACCGTGGACACCGTACTGTTGAAGTTTTGAAACAAGATTTGAACAAGCCGGTTAAGGTTGAACACCAAGTCGTAATTCTTTACGCACTAACTCGTGGATTCCTTGATGATATCCCAGTTAAAGATGTTCTTCGCTTTGAAAGTGAAATTACGATTTGGCTTGAAAGCAACCACACTGACGTATTGGAAACAATCCGTGCTACGAAAGGTCTTCCTGCAGATGACGTATTTGCAGCAGCGATCACTGAGTTCAAAAAGAACTTTGCGGTTTCTGGACAATAAGTTAAGTAACGGATTACGGGACTAAAACTAAAAGGTGGTGAATAGCCAATGGCCTCATTACGCGAGGTAGAACAACGCATTAAATCGACGAAGAGTACACGTCAAATTACAAAAGCGATGCAAATGGTCTCTGCTTCAAAATTGACTCGTGCGGAAGCAAACGCGAAGAAATTCGTACCGTATATGGACAAAATTGAAGAAGTGGTCGGATCTATCGCTTCTGTCTCTCAAAACTCTGCACATCCCATGCTCGTAACTCGCCCAGTCAAGAAGACGGGATACCTTATCGTCACATCTGACCGTGGACTTGTGGGAGGATATAACTCCCACGTCCTACGTAAAGCGAAACGCGCAATCGAAGCACGCCATGCATCAAAAGATGAAGTCGTGCTCTTCGTAATCGGAAGTAAAGGAACTGAGTTCTTTAATCGTCTTGGTTTTGAAGTAGAAGAGAGTCTTGTAGGTGTGACGGATCATCCTTCGTTCGAAGAGATAAAAAGCACCGCTAATAAAGCTGTTGGCATGTTCACGGAAGGCAATTACGATGAGTTGTATCTTTATTACAACCATTTCGTCTCCGCCATCTCCAACGAGCCGACGGAACGAAAATTGCTTCCGCTTACTGATCTAGAACCGTCTGGAGTGAGCTCGTCTTATGAATTCGAACCTTCTGCTGAAGTGATTCTTGAATCCTTATTGCCGCAATATGCGGAGAGCCTCATTTTTGGCGCGGTCCTTGATGGGAAAGCAAGCGAACATGCTTCCAGTATGACTGCGATGAAGACTGCTACAGATAATGCAACTGATTTGATAGATGATTTGACGCTTATATTCAACCGTGCTCGTCAAGCTGCGATTACTCAGGAAATCACTGAAATCGTTGCCGGCGTTGCAGCGCTCGAATAGGCGTAACGAAAACGAACGTACCAGTACGACAGGAGGGAAAAGCATGAGTAAAGGACAAATTCTTCAGGTAATGGGTCCAGTTGTTGACGTTCGCTTTGCGGATGGCCAACTTCCACAGATCTATAACTCCCTGAAAGTCCAAATTAATCGCCCAGGTGCTGAAGCAGAAACGCTTACACTTGAAGTGGCCTTGCACCTTGGAGACGATTCTGTACGTACGATTGCAATGTCCTCTACAGATGGATTGAGACGTGGCGAAGAAGTATTAGATATGGGCGCGCCAATCTCAGTTCCTGTTGGAGACGTTACACTCGGACGAATCTTTAATGTTCTTGGTGAGGAAATCGACCTTGGAGAGCCGTTAGCGGCAGACGTTCAACGCGATCCGATTCACCGTGAAGCACCAAAGTTTGAGTTCCTTTCTACAAAAGTAGAAATTCTTGAAACGGGTATTAAAGTCGTTGACTTACTTGCTCCTTACATCAAGGGTGGTAAAATCGGTCTCTTCGGTGGTGCGGGTGTAGGTAAAACCGTACTAATCCAGGAATTGATCAACAACATCGCACAAGAGCACGGCGGTATCTCGGTATTCGCTGGTGTTGGAGAGCGTACACGTGAAGGAAATGACTTGTACTTTGAAATGACAGACTCAGGCGTTATTAAGAAAACGGCGATGGTCTTCGGTCAGATGAACGAGCCACCGGGTGCACGTATGCGTGTTGCCTTGACTGGTTTGACAATGGCAGAACACTTCCGTGACGAACAGGGCGCTGACGTTCTGCTCTTCATCGATAACATCTACCGTTTCACACAAGCCGGTTCTGAAGTTTCTGCCTTGCTTGGTCGTATGCCATCAGCGGTTGGTTACCAGCCGACATTGGCGACTGAAATGGGTCAGCTACAAGAGCGAATTACATCTACGAACCTCGGTTCAGTTACATCAATCCAAGCGATTTATGTACCTGCCGATGACTATACAGATCCAGCTCCTGCAACGACGTTTGCTCACCTTGATGCAACGACGAACCTTGAGCGTAAATTGTCTGAGATGGGTATCTACCCAGCGGTGGATCCACTTGCTTCGACTTCACGTGCACTTAGCACGGATATCGTTGGTAAAGAACACTATGACATCGCAACGCAAGTACAACAAACGTTGCAACGTTACCGTGAACTTCAAGACATCATCGCAATCTTAGGTATGGATGAGTTGAGTGAAGATGACAAGCAGATCGTTGATCGCGCGCGTCGTGTTCAGTTCTTCCTATCACAAAACTTCCACGTTGCCGAGCAATTTACGGGCCAAAAAGGTTCGTACGTTCCGGTTGCTGAAACTGTACAAGGCTTCAAGGGAATTCTTGAAGGCAAATACGACCACATCCCTGAAGATGCTTTCCGACTTTGTGGACGCATTGAAGAAGTTGTGGCTAAAGCAAAAGAAATGGGCGTAGAAGTCTAATATTAGGGACCAGGAGGGGAAATTATGAAGATAAAAGTTAATATCGTCACTCCCGACGGCCCTGTCAGCGAAACTGAAGCGGATATGGTGATTGCGGTTACCGAAACGGGTGAACTTGGTATTTTACCAGGACACATCGCGATGGTAGCACCACTTGACATCGGCGCACTTCGTCTTAAAAACGGCAATTCAATAGAACACGTGGCAGTGAACGGCGGCTTCTTAGAAGTTCGTCCGGACGTTGTCACAGTGCTTGCCCAAAGTGCGGAACTTGCTTCCCGCATTGACGTAGCACGTGCTGAACTTGCGCAGCGAAAAGCAGAAGTTGAACTCCAACAGAAAACGAATAAGTTGGAGTATCAAATGGCTGAACTTAGCTTGCGTAAGGCCATTAACCGTATTAGAGTTTCCGGCATGTAAGGCGGACATGAGCGAATCGGACAGAGGAGAATCTTCTGTCCGATTTTTTTAACGCTAACCAAAAACGTACTTCATTCAATAGAAGAAGTACGCAACGGGAGTAGATGACTATGAACGCATTAGGTGTAAATCCATTATTAGCAATCGGATCACATATTTTTTTCATTGGTATTGCTTTTTATGCATTGCAAGCGATTATGCCACAAGCGATTATTCGAAAAAATCGAGTGTTGCAAACCCAACTGCTATTTATATTATTAAGTATTGCGATCGGTTCTGCGGTATCAAATTTCTTTTTAGACATATCCTATTGGTCGGGAAGACTTCCTTTCATCTTTGGATGATCCGTCTTATCGCCGCGCAGACAATTGATGCCTCCGGGGCAATGAGACGAATCGTTTGATGAGAATTCGCTGTGAGAGGTTTATCTAACCCAGCACTGGGGAACAAAATTGAGAGTAACCAATTTGTAACATTGCAATCATAAAGAAAATGGAAAACACCCACACAGGACATCCCGACTGTACATAATTTAGATTACAGCTATCTTTTGTCGGAAAGGGTCACAATGGCGCTTGTTAACTGAGGCGTGTCGTTGTACAATGGACTGAGTTTGAGTGAAATTACTACTCGTATAATTCATTGGATTTTTGGATAAGTAAACTTAATACAATTAGAACGAATATAATATTTGAGTCGGAGGGGCTTGTTTTGGATAAAATTATTATTAATGGTGGGCGACAACTGCACGGAACGGTGCGGGTTGAAGGAGCTAAGAACGCAGTACTACCGATACTCGCGGCTGCGTTGCTTGCTACTGAGGGCGTTAACGTAATCCGTGAAGTGCCTAATTTGTCGGATGTTCGCACAATTAATGAAGTACTCAAAAGTTTGTACGCTAAAACAGAATACAAACCAGAGCTAGGTGAACTAATCATTGATTCTACTGAAACACTGACAAGTGAAGCACAGTTCGAATATGTACGCAAAATGCGCGCTTCCATTCTTGTAATGGGTCCATTACTTGCGCGTAACGGGTTTGCACGCGTTGCTATGCCAGGTGGCTGTGCAATCGGATCACGTCCGATCGACCAGCATCTAAAAGGCTTTGAAGCAATGGGTGCTGACATTTCATTCGGTCATGGATTTGTAGAAGCTCGGGCGAAAAACGGTCTTCAAGGCGCAAAAATCTATCTCGACTTCCCAAGTGTAGGCGCAACAGAGAATATCATGACTGCTGCAGCACTTGCTAAAGGAACTACGTTGATTGAAAATGCTGCTAAAGAACCTGAAATCGTAGATCTTGCAAACTTCCTGAACGAAATGGGCGGTCGAGTAATCGGAGCAGGTACAGACGTTATCCGTATTGAAGGTGTCGAGAAGTTAGTCGGCACAGTACACAATATCATTCCGGACCGTATCGAAACAGGTACGTTTATGGTAGCAGCAGCAATTACAGGTGGCGACGTTACAATCGAAAACGCATTGCCTGAGCACAACGCAGCACTTATTTCCAAGCTACAGGAAATGGGCGTTGTCATTACTGAGCTGGATGAAGGTCTTCGTATCTCTGCTAAGCACCCGTTAAAAGCAGTTGACTTAAAAACGATGCCACACCCAGGTTTCCCAACAGATATGCAATCACAAATGATGGCACTTATGTTGCAAGCTGAAGGAACAGGTGTATTAACTGAAACAGTATTTGAAAATCGTTTCATGCACGTGGAGGAATTCCGCCGCATGAACGCTGACATCAAAATTGAAGGACGTTCTGTAATCATGAACGGACCATCACACTTACAAGGCGCTGAAGTTGCGGCAACAGACTTGCGCGCTGCAGCAGCACTTATTCTTGCAGGACTTGTAGCAGAAGGCGTAACACGAGTTACTGAACTTATCCATTTAGATCGCGGCTATGTCAATTTCCATCTGAAACTGAAAGCACTTGGCGCTGATATCAGCCGGGTTTCTAGCGAATCTGAAACAGCAGATGCTGAAATCGTGCATTCTTAATAACAATTTAAACTGTCCTTTATGATGAGGGGCAGTTTTTTGTTGCCCTTTTTTCAACTTACCTATTCGAATAACTACCTATCATTCTGCATACTATGCAACATGGACAAAAGACTACTAGCAGTATTCATCATTTTACTATTTTTTATACCTGTTCTTCTAAACTCGAAGGATACGAAAACACTTAAAGCCCCGCTACCTGAGGAACTAGCTTGTGAGACCGAAATTACAGTGGAAGGAGAGGACAAGCCACTGCCGCTTGAGGAGTACATTATTGGTGTGGTTGCTTCGGAAATGCCAGTCGCTTACTCACCAGAAGCGTTGAAAGCGCAGGCGATCGCAGCACGAACCTATGCACTTAAAACAACGGCAGAGGGAACAAAACCAATCGGTCGGGATGTGAGCGCACAAGTCTACTCCAACGAGCAACAGCGAAAAGAACGCTGGGGGAAGAACTTCAAGGAAAACGAACAGAAGATCCGGCAAGCTGTAGAAGCTACTGCAGGTTCAATCCTTGTACACAACGAAGAACTCATCACTGCGATGTTTTTCTCTACATCTAATGGACAAACAGAAACCGCGGAAAACTTTACAGGTAATTCAATTCCTTATTTACAAAGTGTAGACAGTCCTGACGAACAAACGGTTTCTGAAGAAGTTGAGAGAAAACTCGATCTTACATTATCTGAGTGGAACCAAAAACTTGGTATTGCATGGACAGCAGATGATTTCCGTTCACTGCAACTCGTGCGTAATGAAACAGGGCGTGTTCAAAAAGTGTTATCCGGAACTTTTGAAACGAGTGGAAGGGAAATACGGGAACGGTTAAAACTAGCTTCTACCGACTTCAATATCGGATTCGATGTGACAAACAAAATCGTCCACATCACGACTAAAGGATATGGTCACGGTGTTGGCATGAGTCAAAACGGTGCTGAAGCTTTTGCGAAGAAGGGATGGACCGGAGAACAGATCGTCAAACACTACTATACCGACACAGAAATAAAAACTTTTGAAAAATTGAAAGATGAATGTTTAAAAAATCCTTAACTTGCAGAGAATAGCGAGTGAGGTGATCATAAATGAGAGAAGAAAAAAAACCGAACGCCCCTTCTCAGAAAAACAAGAGCACGAAAAGCAACTGGTTCTGGCCTACTATCTATGCAAGCTTTGCCCTGTTGTTCGTTGGAATGGTATGGGGTTATAATGCATTGACGAAACCAGATGCTCTAGAACAAGCAGCTGTAGACAAAGAAAAGGCGAAAACCGAAGTCACGGTGGAAACAAACGCACAGAACGAAACGCTAAAGTATCCGTTTGATGAAGAGCTACTCGATCAAGTGGCTATCCTTCAAGACTTCTATGATCCTGAAGCGGATGCAGCAAGTCGAGAAAATGCATTACTCGTCTTCAAACAAATTTATGTGACGAACGAAGGACTGACACTCGCAGTGGATGGTAAACCATTCGAAGTAATTGCAGCAATGAGTGGTAAAGTCGACCAAATTGTATCAGATCCGTTTAAAGGGAGTGAAATCGTCATCACTCACAAAGATGGTTTGAAAACGATTTACCGTTCCGTTACAGGCATTCTCGTAAAAGAGGGTGACGCAATTCAGCAAGGCGAAGTACTTGCAACTACTGCAGAAAACGAATGGAACCCACAAGCCGGCATCCATCTTCACTTTGAAGTCCAAAAAGATGATGTCGCTGTGAATCCACGTTCCTTCTTGGCCTTTTAATCTCATTACTTTCTAAACCTGCCACCCTCCCGGCAGGTTTTTTCTATTTTCAAGCGGAGTAGGGGCGGATTGATCATAACGCGAGGAAAGCGCTCAGAAATGTGGAAATGTGATCATAACACGAGGAAAACGCTCATAAACATGGAAATGTGATCATAACGCGAGAAAAGTGCTCATAAACGTGGAGATGTGATCACAACGCAAGCCAACCAGCCCAAATAATAAAAGCGAAGTGCCACCAATCAAATCACTCAATCTTAAATCACTCCCCGCTTCTAACCAAATGAAAACTTCAAAACATCTAATTGGTCAAGTGCACTTCATTCAAAACCTAAGCGATCTTGCGAGATAGACTCGCAATATGAAGCTAACAACGTACAGGACATACATAGCCCCAAGCTGAATAGGAATAGCCCGCCGAGCATCCGCATACAGTGAAAGAACAAATGGATGACGGGAAAGGAAGAGGGTGTGCACGAACAAATTCGGAGGCGCTGTGTTCGCCTCGGCAAGTTACTGATCGACACTGGTCTTACTGTGAGAGCGCTCGCAAAAGTGACAGGGTACTCAAAAAGCACAGTACACAAAGACTTGACCGAGCGATTGCCCAATATCGATGCCCAATTATCTGAGGAAGTCGCAAAAATTCTCGCGTACCACAAATCGATTCGTCACTTACGCGGTGGCGAAGCAACTCGTCAAAAATGGAAAATTGAACAACGGAAACTAGATGAATCAGCAGCAACAGAAACGGACTAGCGAATCTCGCAGTCCGTTTTTTCTATCGTTATAGACAAATCCGAACCATCCGCGTCAAATCCATCATCTGCCATGGGAAATACCGATTTTTTATGTTCTTTTTCGGAACACTGTGATAAAATGTTAAGTTAGGAGAACGTGTAACTGTGCGTTATAACGGCTGAACGAACGGAAGGGGCAGGGAAGAGATGTTTGCGAAAGATATCGGCATTGACCTGGGAACGGCAAATGTATTAATACATGTAAAAGGAAAAGGGATTCAACTAAACGAGCCATCTGTAGTTGCGATTGACACAAAGACGCGAGAACTTATCGCTGTTGGGGAAAAAGCACGGCAGATGATAGGAAGAACCCCACGTAATATCCAGGTAATGCGTCCATTGAAAAATGGAGTGATTGCTGACTTTGACAGCACAGAAGCGATGCTGAAAGGCTTTATCGATCGTCTGAATGTCAAAGGGTGGTTCTCGAAACCACGCATCTTAATTTGCTGTCCTACAGACGTTACAAGCGTTGAACAGAAAGCGATTAAAGAAGCTGTTCAAAAATCTGGGGGCCGTCAAGTGTTCTTGGAAGCAGAACCGAAAGTAGCTGCAATTGGAGCAGGCATGGACATTTATCAACCAAGTGGAAACATGGTCATTGACATCGGTGGCGGTACGACTGATGTTGCAGTTCTTTCCATGGGAGACATTGTCACATCTGAATCCATTAAAATTGCGGGCAATACGTTCGATAATGACATTATGCAGTTCATCAAAAAGAAGCACAAATTGCTGATTGGGGAACGTACAGCAGAAGACATCAAAATGAAGGTCACTTCTGTATTCCCGGATAGCCATTACGAAGAGATGGATATCCGTGGACGTGATATGGTTTCAGGACTTCCGCGAAACATCACAGTGAACTCAAAGGAAATCACAAGTGCTATTGAAGAGTCCATTGCTTGGATTCTCCATTCCGCTAAAAACGTACTAGAAAAAACACCACCGGAACTATCCGCGGATATTATAGATCGAGGCATCATCTTGACAGGTGGCGGGGCGCTCCTTCGTGGACTCGACCAACTGCTTGCTGAGGAATTGAAAGTACCTGTATTCGTAGCGGATGACCCTCTCGGTTGTGTCGCAAAAGGGACAGGCATTATGCTCGATAGTCTGGACAAAAAACGAAAACACTCTTAACCGAAACGCCACTGGATCATTAGCAACAGCTAAAAAGGAGGCGGGGCTCATGTTCCGTGGATTTTATACAGCAGGTTCTGGAATGATTGCTCAACAGCGCAGAACAGAACTGCTTTCAAATAATATGGCGAACGCCAATACACCAGGATTTAAGTCTGATCAGTCATCGATTCGGTCGTTCCCTGAAATGTACTTGTCCAACTTGGAAGCAACAAAAGTACCGGTTCAAAATAGCTTTCAGATGAAAGGCTTAAACCCAATTGGCTCGCTTTCAACTGGCACTTACATGCAAGAAACGATGCCATTGTTCACACAAGGCCAACTTCGTGAAACCGAATTGACGACAGATATTGCACTTGTAGACGGCAGACTTCCAGTTAACCCGGATACAGGCAAGCCTGGCGCTATCTTCTATACACTTGAAGGATCGAATGGAGAACGTGCTTATACAAAAAGCGGTAACTTCGCGTTGAATCCAGAAGGGTACTTGACGACGGCGGATGGAAAATACGTTCTCGACACGAACGGTACTCGTATTCAATTGCCAAACGATGATTTCCAAGTGACGGACGAGGGTATTATCAAATTTGGCGAGTTAGAAGCGGCGACTCTAGGAATTAGCTACGCTGCGAACCCAGAGACGCTTGCTAAACGCGATAATGGATTCTTCTATGCCGAACAAGAACTGACGAACGCAACGGAAGCACAAGGAGTCAGCTACTCACTGAAGCAAGGCTTCATCGAACAATCGAACGTCGATGCATCGCGTACGATGACTGACATGATGACAGCTTTCCGTGCATTCGAAGCGAACCAAAAAGTATTGCAAGCCTACGACCGCAGCATGGAAAAAGCGGTCTCTGAAATCGGTCGTGTCAATGGATAATCGCACGCTTCGCATGAGCGAAAGGAGTCAAACCAAATGATTCGTACAATGACAACAGCTGTCAATACGATGAACCAACTACAAAATAGTTTGGATATCATCGGGAACAACTTGTCTAATATAGGGACACATGGTTATAAATCGAACCAAGCTAGTTTTCAAGAAATGTTGTATCAGCAGTTCAATAACGACAAAGCGGATACCGCTCAACGTCAATCCCCTGCAGGCATTCGTTATGGCGTTGGCGCAATGCTCGGCCAAACTCAAATGAACTGGAAAGTGGGTACATTACAGCAAACAGGTAGAAATCTTGACTTTGCCCTCACTGAACCGAAACAATACTTCAATTTACTTGTACAAGGCCCTGAAGGTCCAGAGACTGTCTATACACGCCAAGGGAACTTCTATCTGTCACCAGGACAAGGAAATCAAGTTGCACTAGTTGACGGCGAAGGAAATGCTGTTGCAGACCGTGCAGGAAATGCAGTTATGTTTAACGGTCCTGTAGATTCATTCGAACTAAAGTCAGATGGTACATTGGTTGCGAAATCAGCAACTGGTGTAGAACAGACCACTCAACTCGGAGTGACGCTCATTGAACGACCGAATGTGATGACACGCCTCTCTTCAACGCATTTTGCACTTCCAGCGAATTTGGACGAATTGAATGTCAATGAAGACGACATCCTAACCGAACTAAATGGCGCGGAAATTGGTATCCAACAAGGGACACTTGAAGGATCTAACGTAGACTATCAAAAGGAAATGACAGACCTCATCAATGTACAGCGATCGTATCAGTTCAACTCACGTACCGTTTCTATCGCTGATCAGATGCTCGGCCTAGTCAACAATATCCGGTGAGCTAGGTGGGGAGTATTGACATGACTGATGATAAACAAAAGACAAGTATCTCATCCGACCCGGTGGATTCAACCAATGTGAAAAGTCGCTCGGAATCACGCGCGTCTCATGCAGCGACTTCGCAACCTGTGCAGGAACAAACGCCGATGACACGTGCAAACCGTAAAGCTGAAGCGAAACCGGCACTACAGGATGACACGCCAAAAGCGACGCGTAAGCAGCGTCATGCAACTAAAGAAGTGGAAGTAGAAGCGGATGCTAAACCGGTTCGTTGGGTTCAAATTCGAATTCTACCCATTTACGTCCGTGTTCTTTTAGTTCTCGTGCTACTTGCAGCGGCGGTTGTACTCGGTGCCTTTATTGGATTTAGTATCCTTGGTGACGGGGCTGCTAGCGACATTTTCCATAAAGAGACGTGGACACATATTTTTGACATTATGAACGGAAAACAATAGATTTCGAGGACCTCGAAAAGGAGAATCACTATGCTGACAGCTGAACAGATCCAAGCCATTCTTCCGCATCGTTACCCATTCTTGTTAGTCGATCGAATTCTTGAAGTCGAAGAAGGCGTGCGTGCTGTAGGAACGAAAAATGTAAGCATCAACGAAAACTACTTTAACGGCCACTTCCCTGGTTATCCAGTAATGCCTGGCGTCTTAATCGTAGAAGCGCTAGCGCAAGTCGGTGCTGTTGCGATTTTACAAAAAGAAGAGAACAAAGGACGGCTAGCATTTTTTGCAGGCATTGATAATTGCCGCTTTAAACGTCAAGTTGTTCCTGGCGATGTACTTCGTCTAGAAGTTGAAATTACGCGTATGCGCGGTTCTATCGGTAAAGGAAAAGCAACAGCGACAGTCGATGGCGAGCTTGCGTGTGAAGCGGAAATTACGTTTGCACTAGGTGCTAAGCAGTAAAATTCGGTTAAAGGTTGCAACTCGCGTGAAAATCCGGTAAAATTTTACATAGTGTGTTTATACACTTTGGCAACTTTTTTGTATGCGAGAGCCAATCAAACATACAGTAGCATGTACATCGTGGGAGGTACTATACGAGAATGTTCAAAAGTCTTTCACCTAATTTAAAGAGTAGCATCACGAGGTCCATTACACAGACCTTTGAACAATACATGACGGAAATTGAATGGAATCCTGATCGATACGACATGATAGAATTCATGAAACGTTGGAGTGAGTATATTACGAAGAAGGCACTCTGGTATGAAAAGATTCCAGATGACGTGAAATATTCTACTCAATTCCATGAAGATGTCGCAGTACGTATCAATGAAGTCATTCAAAAAGTATTGAGCGAGCCGCCATCTGAAGATCAGATAGCGACAATTGAGCAAATACAAGAAGAGCATGATACGAAATTCGCCTATGAATGTAAGGCAGAAGCTGCATTCGTTGAAGCAGAATTAAAAAAACGTTTCCAAGCATAAAGAAAAAATGGATAGTTCTCTTCTTTCAAGCCAAGCTATGTTGGATAGCTACTTGAAGGGAGGGAATTTTTCATGTTGAAGAAAGTATTGCCAGCAGCAATTGCTGCAGGTTTCGTACTGGCTGGATGTGGTTCCACTAACAAAGACGTCCCGGACAAAAACGAAACACCTATGGAAAGCCTGGACGATAATATGGATGGTCGCGCGAAGGACTGGACGCCGGAAATGGAAGGCGGTACAGCTCCGAACGGAACGACAGGGCCGAATCTCGATGGTATGGAAGACGATCGTGATGGTGGAATGGATGGCGTCATAAATCGTGATGGCGTCGAAGATAATACGCTCGAAGGAACAGGCAATGGGGAAGGCGGTACGATGGGAGAAAACAGCACTCCTGGCGGCGGAAATAGTGCCGGAACAGGTAACAACGGCGGTTCTCCAAAGACAGACGATAAAGGGATGTCAGGTGGAAAATAACAACGAAAAAGACCACAGGAGTTTTCTCCTGTGGTCTTTTTCGTTGTTCATCATTTCTTTTTAAGTCGTGGACGCGAACGCATGTCACTTTCGAAGCGCTGGAGCAATGCGTCGCCTTCAAGACCACGATCGAGCAAATCGCTCAATAACTGTTCCGCGTACTCTGAACGTTGTCGTTTCAATCTCCCCTTCAATAAAACGGAGACCCGGTCTCCTATTTGCTCAACGGCATCCACCGCAAGAACGAATGCAGCAGGTTCGTTCTCAGGATAAGAAATGACTACTTTTGCTTCGACGAGCGTTTCGTCCGCCTTCAATTTATTGAATCGATCTTTATGGGTCGCATCTAAAAACATCTCTAGTATCCACATGCGATGACTGTTTTCCTGGTTTATGATGATGCCATCCAGTAAAGGTAAATACTCAGCTTCATCACCAGTGAGCAATCCGAAAGAAATCATTTTAAACGTCTTCATCCTGTTCGCATCCCCTTTTTTTAATCAGTATACCATAGCCTTGAAAAACTCTTTATAAATTGATCAAAGCCGAATTGTACACAAATCTACACAATTTGAAAAGCCGTAGCCTTATCGTCTTGTCCGAATAAGTACCTGTCAAAAACGTTTTCAAACTTCAAATTCAGTGGATGAAAGCGAGTGAAACTGAAGAAATGCTCATTTGTACTTCCGTCGCGCTGTCCGTATGATGAAGACAATCCAAAGAGAGGAGGGAACCCAGTGAATCATGTAGCACTCGTTGGAAGGCTGACGAAAAATCCGGAACTCAGGATTATCGGAGATACTCGGATGCAAGCGAGCTTTACACTTGCTGTCAATCGTAGCTTTAAAAATCAGCAAGGGGATATTGAAGCGGACTTCATTTACTGTACGATCTATGGACGCACTGCTGAGAATACTGTCAAGCATTGTGGTAAAGGATCTCTAGTCGGTGTCAGTGGTCGCATTCAAACCCGGTCGTATGAACGAGAAGACCGAACCCGTGCGTACTTCACGGAAGTAGTTGGCGATGATGTCCGTTTTCTCGTGACTAAAAAACCGTCTGTAGAAGAACAAATTGCAAGTCGGACAAATTCAAGAACATCTACAGAAAAACGAACTGACGCAATCGATCATTTTGAATTACCGCAACAAACTCGAGAAAAAGAAACGCTACCGATTTTCTAGAATTTAGTCCAGTTACATAAGACGAGGGGGAGATTTGGTCGGACCGCAATCCGGGATGGATGGAATAGTAAAAAAGTTGAAAATGTGGAAACTGATAACGTAACACTAACTGCATAATTCGGGGGAATTATTGCAAGTAGCAGGGCTCATAAACTGTGGGGACTCTTTATGAGCAGAACGAGCAAGGTTAAGCACCGGTATCAGGAGTGTCAGGAACTCCTGAAAACGCGACAGTACAGCGTCAAGAGGAAGTGGTGGCTTCATCCACCAACTAACTGCGGGGATGCTGTCGAATTGGAAGAGACCGCTTCTTCATAATCCGACAGCATCATCGCCTAAAAAGGAGAGAAATGAATGGAAGCACATCAGCAAACAATTCTTCGTATGGAACTGCAAATTGGTCAGCTCATCCGCATGGTCGCTAATTTGAATGAACGCGTGGATATATTAGAACGAAAAGCTAGCAATCGAACGACTCAACGCGCCATGCACATCAAAGGGATGAGCGGCGTTTAACTTGTACATAAAAACCCGCAAACCACTTTATGTGATTTGCGGGTAAAGAGAAGTCAATTAACCGAATGATAACAGATCATCCAATTCACCGTCAGATAACTCGGTGAGCCATTGACTAGATTGGATAAGATCTGCAGACAACGCAGCTTTTTCTTCTAACATCTTATCAATTTTTTCTTCGATTGTTCCGATAGTCACGAATTTATGGACATGCACAAACTTTTCTTGACCAATCCGGTACGCACGGTCAGTTGCTTGGTTCTCAACAGCGGGATTCCACCAACGATCTGCGTGCAATACATGATTCGCGGCAGTTAAGTTCAGTCCAGTTCCTCCTGCTTTTAGCGACAGGATGAAAATTGGAAACTCACCATTTTGGAAAGCTTCAACGAGGTGATCTCGCTGTCCTTTCGGCATACTACCTGTCAGGAACGGTACTTCATAGCCGTAGAGTTCAGACAAGCATTGTCGAATGAGCTGACCCATTCCAATGTATTGTGTAAAGATTAGACATTGTTCTCCGTTACTAGCAATTTCAGCAGCAAGTTTAACAATGCGTTCCAATTTGTCGGAACGTGTCAACATCTGATCCACTTGTGTATAGGGCTCTTTCAAGAACAAAGCAGGGTGATTACACAATTGCTTCAAGCGACTTAACATTTTCAAAATGAGTCCTTTCCGTTCAAAACCGGAAAGTGTCTGCAACTTGAACTTTGTTTCTTCTATGAAGCTTTCGTATAGAGCAGCCTGTTCACTCGTAAGTGGCACATACTCGTTCTGTTCAAGTTTCTTCGGCAGATTAAGCTGTAAATCAGGATCACTTTTCGTTCGACGTAATAGGAACGGATGGATTTTAGAACGAAGACGACTTTTCGTCCGCTCGTCATCGTCTCGTTCAATCGGAATGATGTAATCATCCGTAAACCTACGGAAACTACCGAAATAGCCACGATGGATGAAATCAAAAATGGCCCATAACTCTGCAAGTCGGTTTTCAATCGGCGTTCCCGTCAGCGCGATATGGTGGGCGCCTCGAAGTTTACGGATCGCTCGTGATTGCTTCGTTTGCATATTCTTGATATTTTGTGCTTCATCAAGTGTGATGCTTGAAAACGGAAACTCAATCAAGAACTCACTATCTTGTGTAGCGGTACCATAAGTCGTCAAAACAACGTCAGGCTTTTCTCTAGCTAAGAATGTGTTAAACTGCTCTTCCTTCAAACGGCCTGGCCCATAGTGGACTGCTGCTTTCAAAGAAGGAGCGAACCGTGCCAACTCTTTTTGCCAGTTTCCGAGTACACTCGTTGGACAAATGATTAGAGAAGGAGGTGCATCCGGTTGCGCGTGGACATTCAGCAAATAGCTGATGAGCTGCACGGTTTTACCTAAACCCATATCATCGGCAAGACATGCGCCAAATTGGTGTTCACGCATGAACATGAGCCAGTTGAATCCTTCATGCTGATACGGACGCAACTCGGTTTGTAACGTCCCAGGAACTGGGACGATAGGCAAACCTTTTTTGTCCATCACCTGCTCGACATACTGGCGGAGCGACTGTTGCATAGTGAATGCAAGCAGTGGATCTTCTTCAAATTCTTCGTCGGCACTTGCCACGATTTCCTCAGGCAGCTCTTGGAATAATAAATCTTTCACTGTCCATTCACCGTTATCAGCTTGCTCCATCAATTCTTTAATACGCTTCAACCAAGTGGGATCGATGTGGAACCATTCATCACCAGTACGGATGAACTCGCGGTTTTCATCTACCATCTTTTGGAATGTATCTCGATCAATTTGATTGCCTGCGAGTGAAAAGCTCCAGTCGAATGAAAGCACCTCATCTAACCCGGCGGCTGATTTATACGATTGTACTCCTGCATCTGTACGAACTTTCATCTTCGTCTCTGTTACAGACTTCAGCCACGAAGGAAGAAGTACTGCGAGACCAAACGATTGGAATAGCGGTAAGTCATTTTGGATGAACATCCGGACTTCCGGGTCACTCATCGTCATATGAAGAAACGTAGTGCTCGTTTCCGTATGAACAGATTGAAGGAACGAAATCATTTCCGATTGCTGCTCTGCGATGGCCTCAGCAAATGGCTTCCATTTAGCAGGTAGCGCACTTTCAATCGAAGCGTTCTGCTTCGATTTTGCAGGGGTCCACTGCGTTCCGCGCTCATTCAAGATAACGGTCTCAAGCAACCAATCCTCAGTTCCTTCCGCGTCAGGCTCTGTCAAACGAAGCGCAGGACGAATAGGCATATCGGATTTTGTCTCACCTGGCCAGCCATAATGCTGTAAGTGAGGCAATAAGGCAGTAACCATATCCGCGCGAACACCGAGAGATTGGAACTTGGTAGCAATTGCTTGTTTGGTCAAACTTGCAGCCGATTCTGAAAGTCCAGCTGCGGCTCCAGAGAAGTGAATGATTTGCTCAGCATCTGGCTTCGTATACGACCATAAATCTTTAGAAAGCCAAAGTGTCGCAGCCTCTTCAACTGCGCTCAATTGAACGTCGTCACGTTCTGTGGCACCTTTATAGCTAATGTACGGATGACGGTTCCCGCTGAACGCCTGCACCCACTCATGAGGTTGAAGGATCATATGGTTATCTTCGGTAGGAACCGTTAAACCAAACAAAGACGTATCATCAGCAAAGAAGAAAAAGGAGACTAGTCGATCAGCAGGTATCATTGTTCCGTAATCATCTGCAGCGGAAATCGAGAAGTTGCCACGATCTGTAGGCAGAATGGTCAGTTGTAACTCACGTGCGAGTCGATGTGTAGCTCTCATAATTCAAGACTACCCCTCTCCATTTCTTCAATTAGCGCACGCAGACGTCGATACTTGTCTCGCACTGTTCGGATGTAACGATTCCAAAAATCAGTTTGACCACTTTTTTTACACGCTGTTCTCATGCGTTTGAACAGTTTTACAGCGCGACGATAGCTCAAACGATTTTTCTCAGCGATGAATTGCTGTGCGTAGTCATGTAACAACGGCAATGCAGCAGTCGGCTGTTCAGCCAATACCACTTTCAAATCCGATTGGTCTACACTATCGTAAGGGACGTTATAGCGATGCAGCAATGCAGCCCACTCTTGGTAACGTCCTCGCTTAATTAGGAAGTCCGAGTATCTTGGAATGCCGATTTTACCGTACATCGCAAAGACGGACTCTCGCTCTTCATCCGAGAAATCACCATTTGCTAGAAGCGTATCGATTTCTTGCGCAGCAGCGAGCTGCTCACTTCGGCTGTTTTGGTTATTAAAATAGACTTCAATGGATGGATAAAGTCCGCGTGCAATAGAAGCAGCAGTAGGAGCAAGGGCTTCAGAGAGTGCAAATTTAGCAAGCATCATCCAACTACCGAAATCGGGTTGCTGTTCTTCAGAAAGCGCATTCTCAAGTACGTCTCCATGTCCTTCGATAATTGCAAAATACATCGCCAAAAGACGTGCATCCGGAGTACCATCTTCAGCAAGTTGCTGCTTTTCCGCTTCACGTTCAATACGGTCAACAAATAACTGTCCCCAAATCGATTCGTAAATACGGAAACGATACGGAAACAGGCCCGTTTGGTGGACACAGACGGAATGTACAAGCTCTTTTAACCGTTTCATGAACGGATCTGTTTCAAACAACTTCGGTTTGTTACTGAACGTTCCCGCCAATTTTTCAATGTCTGCTATTTGATCATTGAACCAGGTAGTAATTTGCCACGTTCCGTAAGAGTGTTGTGACTGGCTGGATGACAATATAGAAGATGCGTATTCAAAAGCCGCATCGATCAAGTGTAAGCGATAAAATAAATCAAACAATGGCTTCCATTCATATTCAAAAGGCATTAATGGTCGCACGCGATTCTCGATTTCTGCACATTCATATGTGAAAACGGAGGAATTTGTGGATACGGTCAGTTTGCGGAGAGGGGCTGTAACTCTCGTCAAGACAGATTCCCATGCTTCAGGCGTTCGTTCAGTAACTTTCAACGCAAGCTGCTCTTTCTCTGACGATCGCCATTCCTGAAACCACTCCGTTAACGAATGAAATTGCGAATATAGGTCAAAAACGACTGTAAGTTGGTGGACACACCGTTCTTTACGGCCACACGTACAACTTAACGTTTGTTCTTCAAAAGAAAAGCGTACAAACTCTGAGGCACGGTCATTGAGTTGCGCTAGTACTTCTCCGTCACCTTGCGAATATCGGTACGACGAAATAGCGCCTCTTCGAACCGCTGTAATCGCATTTCGGACAAGCTCAGACTGCTCCGGATGATCCGGACGCAATGTATAGTGGACATCATTCATCATCTTTTCGATTTCTCGTTCATGCAAATACGAAATACGTTCTGCAGCGACGCGCAAAATAAAACCACTCCCTAGACAAAGCATTCTTTCTATTATACATCAGTTCAGGGAACTACGTAAATCATCTCCTCCGGAAAAGAGAAAACCTTTCGCTAAATTCTTGTTTTCATCAAACAAGAAAGTAGGTAAAACCTTTGATTTAGGAAATAAAAGTTAAACATTCCCGTTGATGACCGACAGCCCATTACTTATAGAAGAAGGTGAGAACTATAGCCAATCAACTCGTTATGCACATACCTGGGTTACGCACGATGCTAACAGAGCGTACGACAGTTCTTCAAGAGAAGCTCGAGCCTGCTAGTACTTATGGAATTATCGATGTGAAAGAGCGCCAGACCTTGTATTTAATTTCTCCAACTGTCGGCACATTCAATTTCGAATCGATTACTGTAAACTATGCGAAAGAAATTATTGCTTTTAAACAAGTGAATCGTGACAAGAAAGGATTGTCGATAGCTGTTTTACATGCATTGAGAGAACTAGGCATCCATGATTTCAGCCCGTATAGTATGTCCTTTACGATGAAATCTTCAAACCGTCCGGACAAATGATGGAGTTCTTCGTATAACTCGGGAAGGATGCAACATATAGTTGAGAATAGCAGGCATTTATCATTCACAAAGTGGACTCAAATGTGATAGACTATTAATAATCGGAATATTCAAAAACGGAGGGGATTCAGATGCTATCAGTGAAACGAATGACTCCATTTTATACAAGTAAAGAAGATTTTCGTTTACGTCTAGTATTCGCCTACCAATACTTTTCGATACTAAAAGGCCAAGAAGTCTTTCAATTCGTTCCAATTGAAGGTAAAGAGATTGTCATCAATATGAAAAGCTTACAAGTCGAAAACTTAGGTGAAGTATTCGTCTTCCAGCGAGGCAGCCGGTTCATCCGATTACCGCTGTATCAATTGCTGCTGATTTCAGACCTACACTTGCACCTATCTACCGTATTAGAAGGCATCTTCCACTTAGCCCCGGAACTTACAGAGCCCCAAGCACGTGAAATCGAGCAACTGATTAGCGAACTCGAAATTGAGAACCGATTACGTATGATCGACTATGCACTTGAAATGAATAACAAACTACTGTTTACTGAACTGACGGAAGGAATGCACACGCCGAATGTACAAACTGAATAATGCCACGTAAAAAACACCTACTTCTTAATTTCCGGTAGGTGTTTTTATTTATATATAAATAGTTGTCCGAGGCTAGAGAGTTATGTAAATAGATATAATAGCGCTACGAATATCGTCGATCCTGCAAGTCCAAAAGCAACATCCTGCCAAGACATGTCAGCCATTTTTTGAGTTTGAATTTGCATGTTGTTTTCCATCATACTCCGCCCCTTTTGTCGATTTCCCGGGAAATAACGCTTATTTTCCGAGATGAATTGTCCGTGATGTAATGGAGTATAGTCAATTAAGTTTGTTATTATTCAATACCCACATATAAGTGAGTTGAAAACACAAATTCTAATTAAAGTCTATTGATTTATCTGTTATCTTCTATTCTTACATGAATTCTTTGCAAATCTTGTAGATTTTGCTAAAGTAGAGGGTAGGAAGTTATTATTTAAATCGGTTTCCATCTTTGATAAGAAAGGAATTATCCCATGTTTTTCAACTTTTCGTTTTGGCGCTATGTTACGAATCCTTCAAAACTCGCTATGGAGCACCAAAGTTCGGCAATGCGCGGATTCAACCTACGGATTGTGTTTCTTTTTCTTTCTGGGATCCTCCTCTTTGCATTACGCGATATATGGGGAATGACGACAGAGTCGCTTAGCCCGATGCTCGCGATTGCGACAGACGGTGAGTATACAATTGCGCGGTTTGTCTCACTGCTTGGCTCCATACTTTGGGCATGCCTCTACATAGCTTTCCACTTATTCTTCGTCTCTTACATTCTCGGATTATTGACATCAATCCCGGTTCGCCGGATTGTCCCTTTACAGTTACTAGTTACAGGTGTGCTTCTTATAGAAAAAGCACTCATTTTCCTTGTGTTTGTTGTGAAAGGAGAAGCGACCAACGTTTCGTTTCTTTCATTCGGTCCTTTATCCGCAACGTTTTCAGATACATGGTTCCTAATTATGTTCCTGAATCAGTTAACACTTGTCTCTGCACTCATCGTAAGCTTGCAGTTCAGTTTCATCCGTTCATACACAAAAACAATGAATTGGAAAAGTCTACTTGCGGTCTTAATCGGAGTGCAAATTGCATTTGCACTTTTAACTGCAGCGATGGGATACATTCCTTTTGAACGTATCTTCAATTATGTCGTGCAAGGAGGCGCATCGTAATGAATAAAATAACGAATGTAGCAATTGCAGTGGTCGTCAGTGTTTTTGTCGCCCTCAATCTGTACTTAATGTACTCAGAGAAAAGTGTCATACAGAAATTAGTCTATGTTAGTGAATACGAGCGTATGACTGCGAAGGAATACAAAGAAGTGTTACCTAAAGAAGGACTCGTGGCACCTGCTGAAACGTTCACAGTGTACACGAATGATACGAATGCAATCGATACGTGGCTCGTACGCGAAGGAGACACCGTATCGACAGGTGAAGAACTTGCTCGCCTGCAGACAGAACAAGCCGATGGCCAACGTGCCGTTTGGGAGTCTGAAAAAGAAGCATTGCTGACGCAGCAAAACACAATTCGTTCAACGATCACTGACCTCGAAACAGGAGACAAAACAAATAGCTCAAATTCATCTAAATCAGATCGTACGCAAGCCGATGATGATACGAAAGTAGAATTGAATGTCGATGTTCAAGTAGATGTCAACCAAACTGGATCTTACGCGCAAGCGGTCGCTGAAGCAAAACGTGATTTAGCAGATACGGAACGTCGGTTGAAAGTTGTCGAATCACAATTGGAACAAAATACTACAAGTCCTGCTCTTGTCAGTCCCACTGAAGGTGTTGTCGCACGCATTATGAACGAAAGCGACCAACCGAAAATCGTCATTTATAGTAACGAACAAGTTATTGAAACCTATGCAGAAGACGAAGAGTGGAGCCGACTTGCGATTAGTGATCCTGCAGTTCTTGATGTGAACGGTACTGAAGGAACTGTCGAAGGGGCTGTCGAATCGGTTGACAAAGTTCCAGCAGTGGAAAATGAATTTTTGGCTGCATACAAAGCACTTGCAGACAAAAAGGTTACAAATCCATTAGCGTATTACAAAGTTCATTTAAGTACGAATGGCGAAGTGATTCCAGCTCCTTTCGGAACACATGTGAATACGGTCATTACAACAAATACAGCTCAGAATGCAGCCGCTGTTCGTTCGAAATGGCTCACAAAAGTTGGTACAGAGGAAGCTTTCGCTTGGCGCCTCGATGAAAAAGGCTATGCAAAGACAACGAAACTTGCGACACAGTTCGAGCATCTCGATAGAACTGTTGTAACAGAAGGGCTTGCAAAGGGTGACGTTGTTGTTTACAACAAATCTATCCGAGACCAAGAGAGCGCACCAAGTGTGTTTTTCCCAATGCCAACGTATATGCCAGAAAAAGCCGAATGGAAAGCATTCGGCTGGAGAAACTATTTTAAAGTACTCTTATTGAAACAACCATAAAGGTAGTAAATAAGCTGTCCAGATTATGAGCGGGTACTGCTCACTGGACAGTTTTTTTATGCGTGAAATCTTTTTGAGGAATGTATGCATATTATTGTGAAAAACGGGAATATGAACTTCATAGCATTCATAGTAAGGGACGTGCAACTAATGGAAACACAACGAGATAGAGTCAACACCATGTTGAATCAGCAGCCAATGCAAAAAAATACTAGAGTCCGCAAACAGACTCGAAATAGTAACTATATAACAACTGAGGATTGTCATAAGGACTACATTTTATTAGATTTTGAAACGACTGGAATGCGTGCGGGAGCTGATAAAATCATTAGCGTTCTCGCGATAAGACATATCAATCATTCGGAACAAGATCACTTTGATACACTTGTAAATCCGAATCGACATATACCGATTGAAGTAACGCAGCGCACTGGTTTATCAAATGAAGCTATTGCTTCTTCGCCAACTATGGAAGAAGTCATTCAGCCGCTCCTTTCTTATATTGGAGATTTACCAATTGTCATTCACGACAGTTCGTTTGAAATGGGTTTCTTAGAATCGCTTCAAGACTTTTCAGAGGTTCATTTGCCTAAATTCACAGTAGTTGATACGACAAAATTAGCTAGGAAAGTAGCTAGTCAATTAGAGGACGTAGAAAAGATGAAACGCTTGGCCTTTTTACTGGGCACTAAGCAAAACTCAATGAGCGGATTAACCGATTGTCGTGCAACTGGCGATATTTATAAGTATTGCTGTAAGATTAGTGGAGAGGCCAACTAAATATTTTATATAAACACTTCGCATAAGTTGCGAAGTGTTTTTTTGGGGGGGGTTTTAAGTTTGCTTAAGTGATCGTGCATCCCTGTAATCCACTCAAGCGGGACGCACAAGTGGATAAGCCTCAAAAAAACCACCTCCTCCAAACGCACTATCTCCATAACACCCTCCATTTATCACGAAATCCGAAATACCCTCCACTTCCAACGGACTACTCCACAGGACTCAATCGAATGCCTATTGAACGATTTTTCTGGAAATGGTGTTAAATCGCATAAACCTTGTCCTAAAGCCGTTCTAAAATATTCTAATCTATGATATTGTCAATCTGTCACTTAACTTAGTTAAATCTGACAACAATCAGTTTAAGGGGGAAGAGGAATTGACCAATAAGAAATTCACGAAATTTCTAAGTACATTTCTAACACTCATCATGGTTCTTTCGCTTGTTTTGCCGTTTTCTGGCATTGCAAATGCAGCGCTGTTGAAACAGCCGTTCAAGCCGAATCAACAAGATGAAAGTGTGCTCCAGCAAAAGGCTGCGATTGCACAACAGACAAGCTTGCTGGAAGGGGATGCACGACTCCACAAGGATCTCCAAGATCTTACTGGTAGTCAGGAAGTTCCCGTTATCATTCATTTATCCGAAAAAGCGGTTGGTCTTGAACAAGGGATCAAGAAGCTAAACGGGAAGAAGATGACACAATCTGAAATCGCTAAAAAAAGATCGGAAATTAAAGCTCAACAAACCACAACACGAAAACAAATGACGGCTAACAACGTCAAATTCGACCAAGTTTACGCATACGATACAGTCCTCAACGGTCTCTCCGGTAAAGTGAAAGCGAATGACCTCAAGAAACTCCTAACAATTAGCGGCGTGAAATACGTCGAACCCGATACAACAGTCTATGCATCTGAAGGTCTTCAAAAAGTAGACCCGAAAGTAGATGCGAAAATGGACACAAGCATCCCATTCTTAGGTATTAACAAGCTTTGGGAAGAAGGAATTGAAGGACAAGGCGTCAAAGTTGCAGTACTCGATACTGGAATTGACTCTACACATCCGGATTTAAAAGCCGTTTATAAAGGCGGTAAAAATTTCGTTCCTCACGTAGGCAGTGATTATGCACGTCCGCGCGCAGATGACGATGGTTCTGAAACATCTCCACTTGATCGTCCAACTAACAAGCCAGAAGTGAACGCGAATGGAAGTACATTCAATACAACTCACGGAACGCACGTAGCTGGAACAATTGCAGCACAAGGGAATAACGAGTTTGGTATCAAAGGAATCGCACCAAAAGTTGACCTATACTCGTACCGCGTCCTTGGCGCATACGGAAGTGGTGCAACTTCAGGTATCATCAAAGCAATTGACACAGCAGTAATAGAGGGTATCAACGTTATCAACCTATCACTAGGTGGTGGCGCGAACTCTGAAACAGACGGTGGATCATTCGCCATCAACAACGCAATGCTAGCAGGAACGATTTCAGTCATTGCAACAGGAAACTCAGGCCCGAACCGTGGCACAATGGGTACTCCTGCGACAGCACGACTTGGAATCGCGGTTGGGAATACAACAAATCCTGAAACAAATTTCAAAGCGAACGTAAACGTTACTGCGGGCGACTTCACTTACAACGAAGTAAACGACCTGATGGCGACGACATTCGGTAAAGACGTAAAAACACAGCTATCTGGCAACTATGACCTCGTCGCAGTTCCAAGCGTTGGCGCTGAAAAAGACTACGCTGGACTTAATGTGACTGGCAAAATTGCGCTCGTCTCACGTGGCGAAATCGCGTTTGTCGACAAAGTCGCAGCAGCTAAGAAGCAAGGCGCAGTCGGAATCATCGTCCATAATTCAGCAGCTGGATCAGGCGCACCAGGAAAATCAAATGTATTCCTCGGAGATGCGTTTGAATTCATCCCAACATTTGATATGTCCTACACAGATGGAGAAGCACTACGTGCAGCACTCTCAACAGCACCAGGAACCATTTCGTTCGATCAATTCTCAAGCGTTAAAACAACAGGCGATGACGTCAACGATTCAAGTTCACGTGGTCCATCCACACCGAACTTTGACATTAAGCCAGACGTCGCGGCGCCTGGAAAGAATATCATGTCAACAATCCCAATGTACGGGAACGACTTCCCGGACGCAGATTATAGCGAAGCATACTCACGCAAAACAGGTACGTCCATGGCAACTCCACACATCGCGGGAATTGCAGCACTCGTGAAACAAGCGAACCCAACATGGAACGCTTTTGACGTGAAAGTAGCACTTTCTAACACAGCAACAATTCTTGACACTAAAAAGTATGACGTATTCGCTCAAGGCGCAGGACGCGTGGACGCTTACAAAGCAGCACACGTAGACGTTCTAGCTTACGCGATTGATACAGCTAATAACGACGGCACAGAAGTTGAAAACTTAAAGGGAACTGTTACATTCGGTCCTCAAAAGTTGGATAAAGATCTTTCTGTCACAAAGAAAATCAACGTGAAAGATTTGAAATCAGCGGGCGGTGACTATACCGTATCTGTTGACGTAACAAAAGGATTTGGAGACGCGAAACTAACAGTCGACAAACCTGAGTTCACATTGAACGGCGAACAGGAAATAAAAGTGACGTTAACTGCTTCAAAAGCAACAACAAAAGCTGGAGATGAAATTCTCGGCTACATCCACATCAAAGGCAACGGTAAAGATCTTTCATTACCATTTGCTGCTGATTTTGGAGGCGCAGCAGCAGTCGCGTTGAAAGATATGAAAATTTCGGAAACGGATCTTTCATTCGATGGTGATGGCGTTAAAGACGAAGCATTGCTCTCCTTCACAATTACAGGTGATGTAGGAGCAAACTATATTGAACTTTGGAATATCATGGATCCAACAGGCGGTAAATTCGAAGACGGGTACATTGGATATCTGCACGCTGGTACTGAACTAGCTGGAGGATCTTACACTCTTTCAATCAAGGGCGGCTATACGCCTTGGGGAGGAACTGGGGAAGCACAGATACCAGACGGCTTGTACACAATCGACTTCACAGCTGAACCAAAGTCTGGCAATCCGAAAACAATCTCTGATTACGTTGGACCCGTTGTCGTGAAATCGACATCAGGCACAATCGAAGGGGAAGTTGCAGACAGCAAGGCAACAGGTAAAGTCATCGACAAATATGTTGACTACCAAAAAGAGCTCGTGAAATACGGAATGGGCTACGACATCAACACGAAACTTTCTGCAACATACGAAGTCACAGCTGCAGGTGCAGTCGTTGATACAGGTAGCGTTAAATTGGAACAGGATGGCACATTCGCATTCAATCTTCCGACGTTTGATAAAACCCAAAACAACGTAACCGTGAAATATGCAGATGCTGCTGGCAACAAAGCAGAACAAGTCATCTACACAGCAGTCGATGAGCCCGTTGATACAGTTTCTGTTTCAGTGGATCAATCGAAACTCGACTTGAAAGCAGGCGAAACAGCTCAACTACTCATCACAGAAACAACGACGAAGCCAGACGGCACGTCAACAGAACGCGACGTAACAGCTGAAGCAACATTCGTTTCAAGCAACACAGCAGTTGCAACAGTTGCTACAGGTAAAGTCACTGCAATCGCTACAGGTACAGCAGATATCACAGTCACGTACAAAGACTTCTCACAAACAGTTCCTGTAACAGTTACAGCAGAACCAGTAAAAGAAGAAGTCAGCTACGCACTCAACAAAAAAGAGTTGGCGCTTGGAGTAGGACAGCAAGAGCAGCTTACAATCACGGAGACAACAGTAAAAGCGGACGGAACAGTCGTGAAAAAAGACGTAACGCCAACTGTAAACTTCAACGTAGTCGATAAGTCGATTGCTACGGCTCACAAAGGACTCGTAACTGCTCACAAAGCAGGAAAAACACAAGTCCGCGTTATGATTCCAGGACAAGATACACGTTTCGTTTATCTTGAAGTTAAAGATCTTCCGCAAGACGTCGTGACATATGCGGTAGATAAGAACACGCTTAAACTCGGTGTAGGTCAGCAAGAGCAACTTACTGTTACGAAGACGACCGTAAAGCCGGACGGCACAGTTGTTGAGAAAGATTTCACACCGTCAACAAACTTCAACGTAGTGAATAACAAAATCGCAACAGTTTCAAAAGGACTCGTTACTGCTCAGAAAGCAGGAAAAACACAAGTCCGCGTTATGATTCCTGGAGAAGACACGATCTTCGTTTACATTGAAGTTGTGACACCTCCACAAAACATCGTCACGTATTCGGTTGACCAAACCGACGTGAAGATGCAATTGAAGCAACAAAAGCAATTGAAAGTTACAGAAAAAACAGTAACTCCAGAAGGTAAAATCACTGAAAAAGACGTCACGGGCGCTAGCAAATTCAGTGTCGTGAACAACAAAATTGCAACGGTTAACAAAGGGTTGATCAGCGCACTCACACCAGGCAAAACGCAAGTGAAAGTCGATTTGCCAAACGGGGAAAACCTACTCGTCTACTTGACGGTCAAAGGGGAGCCGGCTCCAATCGTTACGTATTCGTTGGATAAAGACACGGTTTCCTTGAAAGCAGGGAACACAACTAGCGTCAAACTCGTCGAAACAACGACGAAAGCCGATGGAACGTCAACAACGAAAGACGTGACAACGGAAGCCGCATTCAAGTCAAACAATGCTAACGTTGCAACAGTATTCCAAGGTGAAATCACAACAATCGCTGCAGGAGACACTGAAATCAGCGTGACACTTCGCGACTTCACAACGACTATCAAAGTCCACGTGGAAGCCGCTGCACCGAAAGCAGTAGTGGTAACTGAAGATATGATTGCATCATTCATCGCAGACAAAAAAGCGAAACAAATCATCGTTGACGTACCTGCGGCTGTTGGCACGATCGACGTGGAATTTTCAAAAGCAGTATTGAAGCAAATCGAGAAGTCAGGCAAAGATCTTGTCCTAAAAGCAGGTAACGCAGTGTACACATTTGAAGCCGACGCAGTTGAAGAATTGCTTAGCCGCGCAGGCGACGCAGTCATCACACTTGGCACATCTTCATCCGCTGATGTGAAAAATGCAGTCACAGATGTCTACACAATCGAGTTTTCAAAAGGTACAGCAGCGGAGAAAACTGCTGTCAAAAAGTTTGATGAGGTAATCGCAGTCGCAATCCAATTGGATGAAGAGACGGCGAAACAGTTGAAGAAAGCAGAAGCACTCAACGTGAGCACAAACAAATCATCAAAAGCCAAAGTGAAAAAGAACGAAGCGCAGTTTGATATCGAAGCTGCTGGAAGCTACGTGATCGTACAGAAATAATGTGAAAAGGCTGCCCTCCCTTCGGGCAGTCTTTTTGTATGCGCTCGATTATGCCATGCAATCGCTCGATACCGCTGCCGAACCGCTCCATTCCAGCGGTAGCATATCCATTCCAATCCACTTCCAAGCTTGCGACCCATCTATCTTTCCCCATTTCAAAACCAAGCCTGATTGTTGTGCTCCGCTTCGCTGCGCATTTAGGGATGAAAGAATGAGAGAATATGGGCTTTGGCTGCCCGCTAGCACCGGCGTTGAACTCGCCCGATTTCCCAAGCAACCCGCCCGTTCTGGCAATGAACCCGCCCGATCTGGCAATGGACCCGCCCGATTTCCCGAGCAACCCGCCCGATCTGGCAATGGACCCGCCCGATTTCCCAAGCAACCCGCCCGATCTGGCAATGGACCCGCCCGATTTCCCGAGCAACCCGCCCGATTTGGCAATGGACCCGCCCGATTTCCCGAGCAACCCGCCCGCTCTGGCTATGAACCCGCCCGTTCACTACAGTGAACACATCCACTCTCAAGCAAACAAAGTTGACCCATCACTCCAAATATCAACCAAGAGGAGATTGAATCTCCCACCAATTAACATATACTAAAGAGAGAACATAAAAGGGGGAGACACCATGCTCGGAATCGGCTCCATTATACTTCGTGAACGTCAGCGGATGAACATCACGCAAGAGACACTCGCCGTGCATTGCCTAGTCACAAAAGCATCCGTCTCTAAGTGGGAGAAAGGACAAAGTCATCCAGATATCACATTACTCCCGAAACTTGCGGCCTACTTTGATATCACGGTCGATGAACTGCTCCACTACGAACAAGAGGTTTCCAAGCAAACAATCCAAGAACTCTACAATGACTTCTCGCAGAAGTTCGGGAAAGAACCATTTCCAGGAGTGTTCGAGGAAGTCGAAAACCAAGTGAAAACGTACTATCACCATCCTTCACTGCTCCTGCAAATGAGTATTCTTATGCTTAACTATTATCACCTTGCAGAAGACATCGTGAGTATCTTGGACAAAATCACCCAATGGCTCGAGCGGATTCGCCTGATCAGCAACGACGTCTGGGTGCTTAGACAAGTGAACTCCTTGCAAGCAAACGTTGCACTCATGCAAGCAAATCCACAAAAAACACTTGAACTCCTAGATGGCGTCATCCAGCCAAGCATCGGAGACGAAGTGGTGCTCGCAACTGCCCATGAACAAGTCGGAAACACCGAAGAAGCAACGCGTGTGATTCAAGTGATGATGTACCAAAGCATTCTCCAAATTGTTGGCAGCAGTCCGATTTATCTGAGGCTCACAGCGTCCGAACACGCTTCTTTCAATGAAACCATTCGGAGAATCGACGGATTGATAGACCTATACGAACTCAAAAATCTTCATCCGAATATGTGTATTCAATTTTATGTAAGCGCCGCACAAACAGCTGCAGCTGAGAAAAATCGTGACATGCTTTATAAGTACCTCACGAAGTATGTCGATGTTTGCATTCACAATCTATGGCCGATTGAACTCCGTGGAGATGCCTATTTCAATCGATTGGAAGGCTGGTTGGAGCAATTAGATCTAGGGAAAAACGCGCTGCGCAACGATGGAATTATTAAACGATCGATTCTTGAGATCATGGACGCACCATTTTTTGAACCCTATCAAGAAGATGAAGAAATGCGCACGTTAAAAAAGAAATTAAAATGGGGATTGGAGGATAAATAATGAACACAGATTTAAACCTGCTCATGGAATATTTACCGTTCATAATACCGCTTGTCCTGCTCCAATTCGGACTCGCTATTTTTTCAGTCATTCACGTCATTCGCCACCCGCATTACCGGTTCGGCAACCAAGTCATGTGGCTGCTAATTGTTCTTTTTATTCAATTCATCGGGCCGCTTATTTACTTTATCGCAGGAAGGGGGGACGAAGATGGTCGTGTCCATTAACAACGTCACCAAGCGTTTTGGCGCAAAAGAAGTTCTCAAAAACGTCAATCTCACCATACCAGAGCACTCCATATTCGGCTTCGTAGGAGCTAACGGTGCCGGCAAAACGACACTCATGAAATGCATGCTAGGGTTAGTGCCAGTTACATCTGGCACCATCACCATCGCAGGTGAAACCGTCACATTCGGACAAACAAATACGAACGCTCATATCGGCTATTTGCCAGACGTCCCTGAATTTTATCCGTATTACACTGCACACGAATACTTGCAGTTATGCGCCGTCATTACAAATATGCCGAAATCAGAGCGCAAGCCACGCATTGCACAATTACTCGAACTTGTAGGATTAACCCAAACCAAATCCCCCATCCGAACGTACTCAAGGGGCATGAAACAGCGACTCGGCATTGCGCAAGCACTCCTGAACCGTCCTAAACTGCTGATTTGCGATGAACCCACGTCCGCTCTCGACCCAGTCGGACGCGCGCAGATTTTATCCATTTTACAATCCGCTAAATCAGAGACAACCGTATTCTTCTCAACGCATATCCTCTCTGACGCTGAACAAATCTGTGACCGTGTCGCGATGCTTCACGAAGGAACCATCATCTTTGAGGATGATCTCACCGTACTCCAGCAACAAGTGGACCATCAATTTGTTTTCACATTTACGGTAACGGCTGAGCAGGCGCTTTCGCAACTCAAGGAAACTGAAACCCCTAGTTATATAGAAGAAAATGCACTCATCGTACAGTTATCGAGCGACAACGAACACTTACAATTCATGCGCGAGCTCACAGATCGCAACCTCGTCATTCAATCGATGTACCCCCACACAAAACCGCTCGAACAAGTCGTTTTGGAGGTGCTGAAATGAGTCCATGGTTCGGTTTTCTCAAGAAAGAGTGGACGGAAAGCGTAAAGTCCTACAAGCTGCTGCTCACCATCTTAATTTTTTCAGTACTCGGCATTTTAAATCCATTCACAGCAAAAATCACGCCGGCAATCATGGGAAACTTTATGCCTGAAGGCACGATCCTGAACCTGCCTGAACCAACTGCACTCGACTCGTGGCTGCAATTCTACAAAAACTTTCCGCAAATGGGACTGTTCATCTTTATTCTTTTGTTCAGCACGATGATGTCAAAAGAACTGGAAAATGGAACACTCGTTATCTTGCTTACAAAAGGGCTGCGCCGGAGCACGGTCATCACCGCTAAATTTGCGATGGGCTTTTCCTATTGGACGCTCGCATTCTTGCTGACATTCATCGTCACATACAGCTACACAGCTTTTTATTGGGATCAAAGCATCGTCCAGCATGTGTTCCTCGCAGCGGGCTGCGTCTATGTATTAGGGCTACTCCTATTCACAATCACCCTCTGGGGCAACACTTATTTCGCATCCGCGTATGGCGGTCTTTTAGTGACAGTGATAGCTGTCATCATATTGTTCATCATTGCGATTTTTCCGGAAACTCAGATTTGGAATCCATTACAATTGTTGACGTCACCTCCGCAAATGCTGACAGGGGAAGTGGCATTGAAAGAAATGCGAACACCATTTATCGTCGCTATTGGTGCGATACTCGCCTTTCTAATAGGAGCCATTCTTCATTTTAATAAAAAACTGCTGTAACACTTCTGCTATTCAAACATGGAGTCTGTTTTGTGCGGTCGTTCCGGGGTATACTAGCCGTAATAGGTTCGTAGAGGGGGCAATCGTATGGATATCCACGAAAAAGCGATTCGACTGCTGCAAGAAAAGGCCGAGCAGCCAAATCGTTCACGCAAAACAACTGCACAAAAATATAAAAAAAGTACAAAACCCGTAACAGATTACGTCGTGCTCGACTTTGAAACGACAGGATTAAGGGCAGGCGCAGATAAAATCATTCAAATCGGTGCAATCCGCTACTTCGATCACTGGAAAGATGAAGAAATGGACGCCCTTATCAATCCGCAGCGCTACATTTCACCGACCATCACCCGCATAACGGGCATCTCCAACGAAATGGTAGAAGAAGCACCAACGATAGAAGAAAAAATAGCTGAGCTGATTGAATTCATTGGAGAACTGCCAATCATCGCGCACAACGCAGCCTTCGACATGGGCTTTCTGTACGCCCTCGAAGGCGTAAATGGCGTCTCCATCCCGGAATACACCGTCATCGACACCGTTAAAATCGCACGTCAAAAAATCAAAGACACACCCAATCACAAACTCACGACACTTACTCAATACTTGCAACTCGAACACGACGCCCACAACGCAATCGGCGACTGCCTCGCAACCGCCGCCATCTACCAATACTGCACCAAATAAAAACCCTGCCAATGCAGGTTTTTTTTGTACCGACAGATTGCCAAGCGATTCATTCCGTGAGCTAACCGCCCGTTTACAATGAGCTAACCGCCCGTTTACAATGAGAACCCGCCCGTTTTTACAAGTTACTCGATCATTTCACCGCTCAACCCGCCCGTTTCCTCTGCCGATGTAATCTAACGAATGCCTATTCCAATCAATCTCGTGACTAATTAGCACTACCACGCACGTAAACCAAGATTGAATGGTGTGCACCGCTACGCATCGCATTTTTGCAATTACTACTTTAACTAGATGACCGTAAAAATCGCACAGTGAATTGTGTCGGAAACCCAATAATTCGGCTTTGCGACAATCTATATCTATCTTTTTAAGGACAGGCTACACTAAAGAAAAAAGAGGTGAAGTTGTTGCTTTATAAACAAAGATCAACGCCTAACATGCTAAAAGCATTGCAAGCACTTGAAAAACGAATGCCCCGATCACATGAAAAGTATAGCTATATTCAAAATGAAACTTATAGATCACGTGCGGGATATGCAGGTGAGTTGGAATACGATCGTTATATGAAAGAGGTACGTACTGATTATCCCCACGCAATTCTTCATGATCTATACCTACAATACGAGGGAGTCTACTTCCAAATAGACTCGTTGTTCATCACACCTGATGCGGTCATCATCTCAGAAGTCAAAAACTTAGCAGATAAAATTATAATTACAGCCAACCCTACACAATTTGTCAAACAGTCCATCGACGGAAAGCGTAAGGTTTTTCACAGTCCTATAATAGAGGTAGAACGGAAGATTCACTTCCTAGAAAAGTGGTTGAGGCACAGGGGAATGCAACTTGAAGTGAGGGGAATCATTGTATTTTCACACATCAATGAAATGAGCATTGAGGCTCAACCTAGCCTACCAATAATGACAACTTATGAAGCTCCCGCATACTTTCGTTCGCTTATTCCAAGTGAAAGACGGTTGGATAAAAAGGCAATTATGAAATTAGCCCGTAACTTAACTGCAGCGCATCGGGACTATATCCCGATTGCTCTATTAACCCGCTACCGTATGGAAAAATATGAAATTCGTGGCGGAGTATTTTGCGTAAACTGCGAGAGTCCGGCAGTGATGGAGTGGCGAAACTTGCGCTGGGAATGTCAGGCATGTGGCACCCGTGATCTGCATAGCCATGAAACCGCAATCGAAGAATGGTTCATGTTGATGCCAGAGCCCCTCACAAATCGAGCTTTTTGCGAATTTACTGGACTGACTAGTCGGCATACCGCAAAAAGGATGTTAGTACGGTCGAACATTCAGAAGCGGGGAAGTGGTAGGGGTGTGAACTATAGCTTGTTGTCTAAATGAAACAACGCTTCGCTATGCGAGGCTTCTTTGCATGGAGGTAGACAAGGATACCATCCTATGTGGACATACCAATCATTACCTTCCGCGGAATCCAATTAGATATCCGTGCCAAGCAGTCTCGCGACCGACTAGTATTTCCACGCACCTAAACCAAGATTGATTGGTGTGCACCGCTTCGCGTTGCATTTTTATGAAGCTCAAGAGGCATGAACTCCTCTTGAGGTAGGAGTTATCCGTTCATTCCAATAGCCAACCCGCCCGATTACATCAAATACCCGCCCGTTTCAGGCGGCAACCCTCCCATTTCCACGAGATACCCGCCCGATTAGAGCGCATACCCGCCCGATTAGTCAATACCAAACACACAATTCCCTCTACCAACCACCCACAAAATAGGATATACTCAACAAAAACACAGCACACGCCAATAGGAGGCACCGCCATGCGACCAGAAACACCCTGCTCACCACAGCCTAATCAGTCCAAACAAGACCCGCGCTTCAAAACTGCGCATAAAGAAGCATGGATCGGCGTCGCACTCGCCATCTTTAACTTCATCTGGTGGTTCGGATTCGCCTATGGACTCGGCGGCCGTCCTGTCGAAGAATACACATACATATTCGGCCTACCTGACTGGTTCTTCTGGAGCTGCGTCGTCGGTTTCATACTCATGTCCATCATCACCGTCATCCTAGCGAAATTCGTCCTCACCGACATGCCGCTCGACGACGATCCAACCTATCATCCAGATCCACCTAACTTTCACGACCAGAAAGGACCGAACTCATGAATATCGGCGTACTCATCCCGCTCATTATTTTCTTAATCGCAATCTTCGCCATCGGATTCATCGCCTCCAAACAAATGGGAAATGGCGGCAGCTTCCTGCAAGACTATTTCCTTGGCGGCCGTGAACTCGGCGGCTTCGTACTTGCGATGACCATGGTTGCTACATACGGAAGCGCATCCAGCTTCCTTGGCGGTCCCGGAACTGCATACACTGTCGGTTTCGGTTGGGCACTTCTTGCCATGACCCAAGTCGTCACTGGCTACTTCGTCCTACTCATACTCGGGAAAAAGTTCGCCATCTTGAGCCGTCGCTATGACGCCATCACGATGATCGACTTCCTGAAAGCGCGCTACAATAGCCCAGCCGTCGCAATTCTCTCAGCCATCGCCATCATCGTCTTCCTGTTTTCTGCGATGACTGCGCAATGGGTAGGGGGCGGGCGTCTCATCGAATCACTCACTGGCCTTAGCTACACATCGGCGCTCTTCATCTTTGCGATCAGCGTCCTCGTCTACGTCACAATCGGCGGATTCCGCGCCGTCGCGCTCACCGACGCTGTTCAAGGCGCCATCATGGTCATCGGCACGCTCATCTTGCTCATCGGAGTCATCATCGCAGGTGGCGGAATTCCAGCTATTATGCAAGATTTGTTGAATGAAAACCCGCGCCTCGTGACGCCATTCGGAGCAGACGGCAGCTTAACCACAGCATACGTTTCAAGCTTCTGGATCCTAGTCGGAGTTGGAGTGGTCGGACTTCCACAAATGGTCATCCGCACAATGAGCTACAAAAGCTCCCGTGCCATGCACCGCGCACTCGCTATCGGTACCATCGTCACAGGATTCATCATGCTCAATATGCACTTAATTGGCATCTTCGCGCGCCCAGTCATGCCGGGAATCGAAGTGGGAGACAAAGTCATCCCACTCATCGCGCTTGAAGTCTTGCCGCCTTGGCTCGCTGGCATCGTCCTTGCAGCACCAATGGCCGCGATCATGTCCACAGTCGACTCGCTCTTGCTGCTCGTCAGCTCAGCAATCGTCAAAGACGTCTACTTGAACTTCATCAAACCAGACGCACCTGAAAAAAGAGTCAAACAGCTCAGCTTCGGCATCACAGGCGTACTCGGAATCATCGTATTCCTACTCGCCCTACAGCCACCTGATCTGCTAATCTTCCTAAACCTATTCGCATTCGGCGGACTAGAAGCCGCCTTCATCTGGCCAATCGTCCTCGGACTCTACTGGAAACACGGCAACAAATATGGCGCGCTCCTATCAATGTTCACCGGAATAGGCAGCTACATAGCCATTCACTTCTACAACCAGGCATACGGCAACCTACTGGGCGTCCACACCGTCACCATCCCAGTACTCCTATCCCTACTCGCATACATTGTCGGAAGCCTAGCCGTAAAACGCGAACCCTTCCGTTTCTAACCAATTCCCCTTAAGGTCTACTCATAGCCCTAAGGGGAGTTTTTGTCTTTCGAATTTTAATCAAATCCTCCACCTCACGAGAACCCTACTTCATTTCCTTCCTCGAATCATGACCTTTGTCCTAGTAACCTACGTGGAACGTAGCGTAGTGCGGCGACTCCGTAGCGGTCAGCGCAGATTGAAGACCTCGCATGGAGCGTAGAGAACCGAGGAGGCTGAAATCAAGCCCCTTGGAAAGCATCCGCACGAAGCGCAGTTAGACACCGTCCACCCCCATTTATTCAAACAAATCAAAATACAACTAGTCGGAACACTATGAAACTGCTATGATGGACATGCATGTCCAAACTATCATACTAGGGGGCACAACCGAATGACTAAAAAGACTAGATTCATGGCAACAGCTATCACTGCGACTGCCGTCGCAACTGCACTGGCAGTACCAACTGCATCAGCCGACTCCTCTAAATTCACAGATGTTTCCGCGAACTATCAAGACGCGGTCAACTTTCTTTGGGCAAATGATATTACAAAAGGAATTACTTCCACTACATTTGATACAACTTCAGCAGTAAAGCGTGCAGACGCAGCCGTATTCATCGCCAAAACTATGGGACTCGAACCTGGAGGCACTTACAAAGACGCCGGCTTCACTGACGTACCCCGGAATGCAAAATGGGCAGTTGACGCTCTAACAGAGAAAAAAGTGATAAATGGTAAGACAAGCAAACTATTCGGATCGAACGAAAACTTAACACGTAACGAAGCAGCTGCAATGCTTGTCAAAGCAGCAAAACTTGAAGTAGATAACTCTATCAAGAAAACCAATTTCAAAGATGTGAACGGAAACTTCGCACCATACGTACAAGCACTCGTTAAAGAAAAAATCGCAAGTGGAAAAGGTAACCAAATGTTTGGTGCAACAATGCCAGTGACACGAGGCGAACTAGCACTATTCTTAAACAGAAGTAACTCACATTTCGGTTACTTCGATTTAATGGTTATGCACATGAACGACCATCACGCATACTTAGATCCATTCCCGTATGTAGCGACAGTTGTCAATGAACTACGTGCAACTAACGAAAATAACCTACTTCTTCATGGTGGAGACGTCTTCTCGGGAGATCTCTACTGGAACAAATACAAAGGTAAAGCTGATACCGTGATGATGAACTATCTCGGATTCGACGCAGTTACATTCGGTAACCACGAATTTGATGAAGGTGGATCTCACGACGCAATGCGTAACTACGTTAAAGGGGCTTCATTCCCAGTACTTGGTGCAAACATAGACCTATCTGGAGAACCTGAACTTGCGGCACTTCAGACACGAGGCATCGTTGAAAACGCTAAAGGTGGAGGTGTATACGACGGAACAATCGTTGACGTAAACGGTGTGAAAGTAGGACTCTTCGGACTAACAACAGAAGAAACAATCGATATTGCATCACCGAACAAAGTGAAACTTGAAAACTACATCGACCGTGCGAAAGCGACAGTTGCTGCTTTTGAAGCAAAAGGAGTCAACAAAATCATCGCATTGACACATATCGGAGTTCACGAATCATCTGTTTATGGTAGTGACCAATCCCTCGCAAAAGCAGTACCGGGTATCGACGTTATCGTTGGAGGACATAGTCATACTGAGTTAAAAGAGCCAATTGCAATTGAAAACAATGCAGGCGGTACAACACTCATCGTTCAGACAGGGGAGTATGCGAATAACCTTGGTACGCTTGATGTGAAATTTAATCCTAGAGGTGAGATGTACTGGAATCACGGAGAACTAATCAAGATTGACAAAGAAAAAATTAAGCCAGATAAGAAAGCAGCAGGTATTCTAGCTCCATTCACACTTGGAGTAGAAGAGTTAAAGAAAGAGTCAATTGGCGTGGAATCCGAAGTAGTACTTGATGCGAAGCGTGATTCGAGCAACGTAGGGATTTCGAGTATTCGTCACAACGAAACGAACCTAGGAAACGTCATTGCGGATGCAATGCTCTGGAAAGCAAAAACGTTGCCAGCTCTTCAAGGTAAGACTGTCATATCGATGCAGAACGGCGGAGGAATCCGTACTTCTGTTGAGGAAGGAACAATTACAGTGGGAGAAGTTGTAAAAGTATTACCATTCGGTAACCCACTTGCCATTGTAGAAGCACCAGGAAGAGACATTAAACGTGCACTCGAAAACAGCGTGAAGTCAGATGCGATTGAAGGTGGAAAAGGTCTTCAGGAGTATGGCGGGTTCTTACATGTTGGTGGATTGAAGTTCACATTTGATAGTACGAAAAAAGCAGGAGAACGTGTCCAAGAAATTATGGTTCTTGAAGACGACAAATATGTAGCGTTGGATGAAGCGAAAACGTATTACATTGCGACTAACTCATTCACAGCTCGAGGTGGAGATGGATACGACGTATTTAAAGAAGCCTCTACAGCTGGACGCGTAACAGACCCTGGCTTCTCAGACACACAAAATATGATTGAATATTTACAGCACATGGGGGAAAAGATTAACCCTCAAGTAGAAGGTCGCATCATTGACCTATCTCTGGACGTTCAACAGAACGGATTTAAACTAACAAAATAAATGCTAATCATACTGCTGTTCTTGCCGATACGTACAGGGACAGCAGTTTTCCCTTTTTACCAGGTTTATAAACTGGTGAACTGTCGAAAAAGGTTAAATTAGTACATAAGCAACATATAAAACTGGTAAATTTAGTGGTAGACTCTAGATTACAGCAAACGACAAAGGAGTTATTGATTTGAAGAAAATTGCACTACTTTCCGCAAGCTCTCTGTTACTCTTATCCTTGTTCTCTTTCCAGCCACGTGAAGCAGACGCCGCTGCATACTTTACAGACATTCCGACTCACCATAGAGCCTTTGAAGAAATTACGTATCTGTCTCAAAGCAACATCTTGTCAAATGATTATTCAAGTAAGTTTGGCCCAGATGAAGCAATGACACGGGGACATGCAGCATCCATGATCGGAGAAGCGGTTCAATTAAGCGGCACACCGACAAATTCTCGATTCACGGACGTTACTAGTACGAATCCAGCATCTGGGTATATCGAAAGTTCAGTTGCTCGGGGCATCATTAAAGGCTACTCGGACGGCACATTCAAGCCAGACAAAACGTTGAACCGCGGTGAAATGGCAGTTCTTATCAGTCGCGCATTCGGATATAATTCGAACACGACAACAGCCGCAGCCAATGAACTCATCACAAAAGGAATTTCAAAAGGCGTTGGCAAAGGAAATTTTGGGACAAGCCAGCTTATGAAACGTGGCGACTTCGCAATATTCCTAACACGTGCCATTAATGCGCAGTTCCGTGAAGGTGCAGCTCCTCTACAAAGTACACCGATGTATGTCAATGTCGCTGGAGACGATTCACTTAACTTCCGTACAGGTCCAACGACAGACTATATGGCTATTAAAAAGATATTTAAAGGATATCCAGTTGAAGTCTTCTATAAAGTGGGCGACTGGGTATACATGAAGGCAGACAATGCGTATGGATTCGTACATAGTGCATATCTCTCTTCTTCACAGCCTAGTGTCAGCAATGTCAAAGATCCAGTTGACTTAGCTCCACCACCTGTAATCGGAGGTGCTCCTGGAATTGCAGGAGGCGCATCAATTTCTGGACAAACTATCATCATTGACCCAGGTCATGGTGGTAAAGACGGTGGATCGAGTGCACTCGGTCTTCAAGAGAAAGAAATCACGTTAGATGTTTCACTCAGAACACAAAAGTATTTTGCGAAAACACCTTTAAAAGTAAGTTATACGCGGACAACGGACACGTTTCCATCACTTCCTGGACGCGTCAGCTTTGCAAAACAGCAAAAAGGTAACTTGTTCGTCAGTGTCCATGCCAATGCAGGTGGGGGAACAGGTACGGAAACGTATTACTACGCTGCAGGGACAAACCCTTACGAAAAAGAATCCAAAGCACTTGCGATCTATATGCAAAAGCGTATGCTCGAAGCTTGGGGCTTAAAAGACCGTGGTGTGAAAAACAAATCACTACACGTTACTCGTGAAAATTCAATGCCTGCTGTGTTACTAGAGCTTGGATTCATCGATACAACAAAAGACAACTCATACTTGAAGTCTCCTGTTTACCGCGAAGCGATGGCAAAAGCGATTGTTCTCGGAACACTAGACTATTACTATAACTATGAAGGACGTAAAGATGTCCAAAGCCTATATGCCGAATTTGGGACATCTCCATCCCCGCGTTACCATTAATGAACAGCTAGAAGTTCTGACCTCACATTCGTGTGAGCAGGACTTCTTTTTTTGTAAGAAACCTGTACAATAGAGACTAATAGAGAGAGGATGACTGCAATGAAGGCTATGGTTCGAACTGCATTGGCAGTATTTATACTTAGTTTAATAGGAAGCGGAACAGTTTTAGCTTCAGAAAATGAAAAAACCCCTTACATGTTGGTCGGTGGAAATCAGCAGGAACTTGTTGATTACCTGACACATGAAAACCTTTCTATAGAAGAGGTGTACACAACTTTTCCGATTATTTCTGCTCAGTTGACCCTTGAAGAAGCTACATCCTTAAAAACACAATTTCCAGCTGTGAGTGTTCAAGAGAATCTTGACTACCAACAGACTGCAGACGCAGAACTCGAATCTGCAAAAGTATTGGGGGCTTCACCAAGCCTATTGAGTCCCTATACGGGCGCTGGGGTGAAGGTCGGTATTCTAGACTCTGGAATCGATGTGTCTCATCGAGATCTTAAAGTAAAAGGCGGTTTTTGCTCACTTAGCTTTGAATGTGCTCCTGATATTTCATATGGTGACGATAACGGTCATGGTACTCACGTGGCGGGAATTATCGCAGCTCAAAAAAATAATACAGGTCTAGTTGGTATCGCACCATCTGTTGACTTGTATAGCATTAAAGCTATGAATGCATTCGGTTCAGGATCAACTGAGAGCTTAGTGTCTGGTGTCGAGTGGGCCATAAAAAACAAAATGGACATTATCAACATGAGCATTACAACGGATAACAATGACGTTGCGCTACGTACTGCATTACAAACCGCATACAATAAAGGGATCATTATCACAGCAGCTGCTGGAAATAACGGTGAATCAGCGAATAAAGCAGTGTTATATCCCGCTAAATACAGCTCTGTCATTGGCGTGGGAGCGGTACAAAATGACCTCGTTAAAATGCCGGAAAGTGCACAAGGACCCGAGATTGAAATCGTAGCCCCGGGTGACTCCATCTTAAGCACATTCCCAATCGAGTGGGACTTCGAAGATGGGCGCAACGATGGGTACACAAGGTTGTCTGGAACTTCTATGGCAACGCCACATGTTACAGCGATTCTTGCCCTTTATAAAGAACGATTCCCGACAAAAACAAACGTTGAACTTCGCCAACTCATCACAAGTACAGCAAAAGATTTAGGAGTAAAAGGCAGAGACAATTTATACGGTTACGGGCTTATCCAATACACGTCCGAGTTCCCAAATACGATTCGTTTCCAAACGACGAATGCTACTGGGAAAGTCACAATCGCAACGACGGATCCTAAATTTGTAAAAGCTGAACTGAACAAAAAGGTAGCGAAGTTCACAAATAACCAACTAGACGTCTATGGCGTTAAAGGGAAAAAGGAAATGCTCGTCACAACAATAGATGAGCAGAAGAAGCAGACGGTAGAACGACAATATATCGAACTACTAGCACCTGCCTATAGCGATGTTAAGAATACACAGCCGTTCGCGGACTCCATCGGTTTCCTGGCACATAACAAACAAATTAAAGGATTCCTTGATGGCACATTCCGTCCATACACCGCTCTAAACCGCGGGGAAGCAGCTGTTTTAATCGGTAGAGCGCTCGGGTATTCAGGAACACCTGCCCAAACGAAATTTAGCGATGTGTCACCATCATCCTTCACATCCGGTTACATCAATGCAGCTGTCGAAGCGAAAGTCATTACGGGCTTCACAGATGGAACGTTCCGACCGGAAGTAAATGTGACGCGAGCAGAAATGGCTATCATGCTTTCTAAAGCCTATAAATTGAAAGATCCTGCGAACAAAACATTTACAGACGTCAGTCCTTCTATAGCTGCCTATCAAGCAATTATGAACTTGGCGCACGCAAACATTACAAGTGGATACAACGACGGTACGTTCAAACCTTATGAAAAGATTACACGTTCAGACTTCTCTGTATTCCTATCACGCGCACAAAATGATCAATTTAAGCTCGCCTCATAAAAGAGGCGGCTTTTTTTTTTATGTCTCAAACAAATTCCACTGTATACCAGGCCTTGCACACGGGACATATGTCTCACTCAGTACAAATAAAATATTTGAGGGAAAATCTCCACTACTAATAAGATAAATGATAGAATTGACATAGATGTCTACTAGACTAATAGAAAAGGGTGGATCACTTGAAAAAGATACTGACTCTGTTCCTTGCCATCGCAATGCTTCTTATGCTGTTCCCTATAGGAATGGGGAACCAAGCACACGCATCTACGCGAGACGACGTGACGAATTATGCATTGAAGTTTAAAGGTGTTCCTTATCTCTGGGCAGGGACAACGCCTGCAGGTTTTGACTGTTCAGGCTACATCCTGTACGTTTTCAATCAATTTGGCATAGCTCTACCAAGAACATCCGAAGACCAATACAAAGTAGGGATACCTGTTCCTGGAGATCAGTTGCAACCAGGGGACTTAGTATTCTTCAAAGATACATACAAGACTGGAATTTCCCATACAGGAATCTATTTAGGAAATAACCAATTTGTCTCTGCGGCAAGTAATGGAATTACTGTCGACAAACTAACAGGTCATCCGTATTGGGGACCCCGCTATGTCGGCGCGAAACGAATTCTACCATTCAAGCAATTCACAGATCTACCAAAAGAGCACTTGGCCTATCAAGCAGTTCAAGATCTTGCAGAAAAAGCTGTCATCTCAGGTTTTCAGGACGACAGTTTCCGTCCTGACCTCTCTATTACACGAGGACAAGCTGCAGCTATGCTAAATCGTGTACTGAAATTGAAAGTATCAACACCATCCACATTTAAAGACGTCCCCGCAACGCACGCATTTGCCCCACACGTTGCAGCAATGAACCAAGCGGGCATTTTACGAGGATATGATGCATCGACATATGGCGTTAACGATGAGTTAACACGAGGTCAGCTCGCTGTGATCATGGACAGAGCGTTCAAATTGTCAGAGAAAACAAGTAGCCAGGTCCATACGGCATCGCTCTATCAAGACGTCCCTTCAAGCTATTGGATGTCAGGTGCCATTCATGCGTTGAAAGCAGCAGACCGTACTAAAGTCTTTCAAACTGCTAATTACGACGTAGCTAAGCCAACCACACGTGCGGAATTTTCAGCTGCCGTATTCAGCGCCATGAATTAAAGAAACAGGAGGTTTTTAAAGATGAAAAAGATACTAGCGTGTATGCTATCGATACTCGTTCTCTTCTCACTCTTGCCGAACACGACACATGCAGATGAGTTAGAAGGATTGACGCTTGAAAAAGAAATGCGCTTCATGATGGAGCGAGGAATCATTAAAGGTACGGGAGGCAAGGTCTATCCGAAAGCGGAAGTCAAACGCTCAGATTTCGCAGCGTTTCTCGCACGTACGTTAACACTGTCAAAAGAAACACCAGATTTTATAGATGTTAATCCATCGGCTGCAGTAGCCGGTGAAATTGGAGCAATCCAGAAATCAGGCTTCATGACAGGAACACTAGACGGGAAATTCATGCCCGACAAAGTCATTACACGTGAAGAATTGGCACTCACTATGGCTCGCGTTCTTGAAGTGCACAACTACACGCGTACAGGACAAGACATTATCATCGAAGACCAAAAGTTATTTACATTAAACGGTGGAGTTTCTGCGGCACAGTGGCTAGCATCCGTCGACCTTATGAAAGGCGGGTCTGGTACACAGGGATCAAAATCCTTCTTATTTAAACCAAAGGATACCTCGCTACGCGACCAAGTCGCTGCAGTTCTTTACCGGTTCATTCAATTGGAAGAGAACATGACAACGCCTGAACCACCACCGGAGAAACCAACAGAACCAGAACAGCCGAACAATCCGAATGTCTACAAAGTGGCATCCATCCAAAATGGTAAAGTGGTTGAAACTTCTGCTCAATATGCGGACTACGCAGCGGCGTTGAAAGTACTTTCAAGTTCGAACGATTTGCGCGTAATCGTTAAAAATCACAATATTATTAAGATGAAGACAGGGCTTGCATTTGCAGCAGATACAAAAGCGAATACAACGGATATTTATGAAGATGCAAAGTTGACGAAAAAGTTCACGTACATTCAAGAAGGACGCGAGATGAAACATCGAGGAAGTGGTCCAGATTATGTAATCGTTGAAGTAGGCGGGAAAACCGGCTATGTCCACCATAGTGATGTAGACCTTGTCCCTAAAGAATTGATCACAGGAAGAGATTTTTTTGTAAGCGAAAATGGAATCTTGCACCATTCCACATACAACAACATGACTAAGAAATCCGGTTCTTATATGGCAGGTCCAGCGCCCGCGGGACTTGTTGAAAAGCGTCACTATTACAGTTATGATAGCGTTCGGTACACAGACGAAGCAGGTAGAGTGCAAGCGACTCAATACCAATACTTCCAGTTCCTATCAGCGCGTATGCCAACTAGCTACACAGCGCAGCAACTCAATCAGGTCATCCAGCAATTGCTACAGGAACGTCAAGCAACAGGTGCGAGTCGATACGTAAACGCAACAACCAAATCCAAACTCGTTGGACTTGGAGAAAAGTTGAAAACACTAGAGACGAACAATCGAGTCAACGCATTATTCATGTTAGCGGCAGCGATTCACGAAAGTGACTTCGGGATTAGTGAAAAAGCACTGACGTGTAACAATCTATTCGGCATCAAGGCATATGATTCGTCAACGAAAGTGTGTGAAAAGACATTCCCTACACCTGAAGCAAGCGTTAATTCGTTTGTTGCAGATTATATGAACAAAAACTATTTGAATCCAATGGGTGCCTATGCAAATGGGGCTGTAACTGGAAACAAAAGTGTTGGAGCGAACGTAAGGTACGCATCTGATCCCGATTGGGGTGCGAAGATAGCAGGACATCTCTATACGCTTGATACAAAGCTTGGAGGTCATGAGTATAAAAAGCACACACTCGGACGCATCGATTACTACAACGCAAACGATGGCATTAACATTCGGACGAGTCCAGGCGTTAGCCCAGATAACGTGTTATTTACGTACATGCCCAAACTACTTGGAGAAGAAAGCATGTTCGGCTATCCAGTCATTATCGTCGATACATTAAAACTAGCAAATGGAGAAGTATGGTACCAAATCGTGAACGACATGAACCCCGTGCATAACGGCAAAGCTACCCCAGAATACGGGTATATTCTAAGCGATCTAGTCACTGTTACTTCAAACCGAAAATAAAAATAGCTGCTGAGTGAAGTCACGACTTCACTCAGCAGCTATTTTTGTTATGAGAACCCTTTATTAGGAAGACGACTGAAGAACGGTAACGATCAACCTCGTCTTAACAAGCCCAAGAACCGTCTGAACCCAGCACGATAAAACACAAATAGCATTCCTGCATACACAACAATACCAATTGGCACAAGCGTCGCAAGCTGCAGAACCGGACTGAGCGAACCTAGTCCAACAAACCCTTTCGCTGCCCAAACGACAAGCCCCATGATCACTGTAGGAATTAAAACTTGCGGAACCATCCGTCCAAAACGTACCAATTCTTCTTTACCAAGGTCCTTATACACCACAACCATTGACACTGCAAAGAAGTACACACTTACAACAGACGTAGCAATCGCAAGTGCTGGATAGCCGTAGCGATCGACTAACAACCAGTTCATCAGGAAGTTAATCAAAATCGTCGTCACACTGATCCGGAACACTACCGCAGTTTTTCCGCGTGCATACATCGACTTCGACAGCATGAGCTGCATCCCTTGGAACACAATGACCGGTAAATACAGAATGAGCGCAATGTGCGTCCTAGACGTATCGTCTGCAGTAAATTTTCCGTGTTGGTAGATGAAAGCTATGACAGAATCTCCGATGACGAGTAACCCCGCTGCGATCGGCAACAACGTTACAAGCGAGATTTCCATACCACGGAAAAACGTTTCCTTAAACTTCGCGCGGTCTTCTGTTTGCTCACTCATCAATGTGAAGATAATTGCTGCAAGCGTCGTTGCGTAAATCGCATTCGGAATACTTACGATAAGCGATGCGTTATTTAAATACGTAACAGCACCTTCAGAAGTCCCTGAAGCAAACGCCTTGTTTACAAACATATTCACTTGCCCCACAACCGAGTTCAATAGGGAAGGAACAATCAGTAATAGAAAAGCATTCCGAAACTTGATGTCCATCTTGAATTCCAAACGCCATTTATAATCCGAACGTATCAAATAATAGATTTGAACGAGTACACCTAATATCGTACCGAAGATGAATCCATACACCAATGAAAAAATACCCCATTGGTCGTTAAACAAAATCGCGAACACAACTGAAAATAAGGTCGCAAGCACTTTAGATACTTGTGACGGAACAAAAATACGACGGGATTGTAAATAGGAATCGAGCAACCCACTAAGTGCGATAACCGTCATGAACGCGAAGAATACTTGCGTCATAGGAATAGCAATAACGGCAGTTTCAGCGGTCATCTTACCGTACAACAACGGTAAGAAGTAAGGCGCTCCGAACCATCCTACAAAGCTGATCCCGACAAAAATGAGCATCGTCCAGTTCAATAAGGCGTTGGCATTATGATCGCCAGCTTCGCCAGACTTGCGGTTTTTTATATACATCGGTAAAAAGACATTATTGAATCCGGTAGAAATCATCGCAACGACTAATGTAATAAAGGCGAATGAAAGGAAATACGCATCTGTTTCATGCGATACTCCGAATTTCGTTCCGACAATCGATTCTCGTACTAAACCGGATAGCTTCAGTACAAGAGCAAGCATGGCGGTCCAAAGCACCGCTTGTTTTAACTTTCCCATAAAAGTCCTCCAATCACGTAAGTGAAACTACGTGTACTTCCTCATAAATTCTAAAAAGCTCCCTGATTCGCACCAGGGAGCTTCGCAATCAGTGTTTTAAGGCTTTTAAGTAAATCGCTTCGTATTTCTCAGAAGCAGCAAAGTGCGAGTATTCCGCAATAATTTTCGCACGACCAGCTTCAGCTAGTTGCGCACCATATGCCGGTTCTTCCAGCAAACGAATCATCGCATCACTCAACTCTTCTACGTTCTGCTCTTCAACAAGCAACCCGTCTTTTCCGCTATCGACAATCTCTTTCAATCCACCTACCGCACAAGCAATCAGTGGAACGCCAGAACCCATCGCTTCTAGTGCGGAAATCGAAGTGGCTTCTTCGACACCCGCAGAGTAGATCGAGGGTACAAGTGCCACGTTCGCTAATGCATAATACTGCATCATTACGGAGTGGTCAATCGCACCAAGCATCGTAATATGATCTGATACGCCAAGTTCCGCAGCTTTCTGTTTCATCGGTTCCATCATTTCACCCGTTCCTGCAAATACGACACGCGCATTCGGGAACTTCTCAACAACAGCAGGGAGTGACAGAATGGGGTACATAACGCCATTTTTCTTCGTCAAACGTCGAGGTACGAAGAAGATTAGTTCGTCTTGAGAGAATCCGTATGTATCTCGGAATTCAACACGACGGTCGATTTCAGGCTTAAACGACTCAACGTCGATGAAGTTTTTGATCATATGACCAGTAACACCAGTCTCTTTCAAAATGTATTCTTTAATACGCGTATCGACAGTAATCACTTCGCGTGTCGACTTATAGCCTCTGCGCTCCGCTTCCTGTAACTCAGCCGCTTCAGGAGACCCTTCAATCACAGACCCTTTTGAAATTCCTTCGAACGTCAAATACCCATGAACGGTGCTCACTACAGGGACATTTGTTTCTAGCGCTGCGAACGTCGTAAATACGTCTTGAGCGTTAATGATGTCGTATTCTTTCTTCGACACCGCTTCTTTGATTAGGATTGCAAGCTCGTCCTGACGACGTTTCAAGGTCCAGACATAACCTTTACCTTGTTTCATTTTATTCAATAAAAACGCAGGGCCACGCACAACACCATCGCGTTTCCACTTAGGAACGTCCGAGAACGACACAACATCAACTTCGTGCCCACGTGACTCGAGTCCTGATTTTAATGTAGTTAGATGAACGGACAATCCACCCAAATGAGGATAATCATATACAGTTGCTAATAAAATTTTCACCGCTTAACGGCCTCCATTCAAAAACTGTTCCCGCAGCAAGTCCACATTGCGGACTGCTTCGCTTCGTAATACCTGGACGTTCGGTTCCATCTTTTGTTTCAATGCATCACTATTATCCAGCGCATAGATCGCTTGCTCAAGCAAGTCCTCTTTTGTAAATGAACCCAGTTCAAACGAATGCTCCCACATACCCGAACGCTTTAAGAAACTCTCGACTTTGCGGTCATAACTCAATCCAACATGGGGCACATTCGACAACGCAGCGAATATTAACGCATGCAATCGAAGCGCAATCGTCAAATCAGTCTGTTCAATGAAGTTATAAAACTGATTCGGTGTAAATTGCTCACCTAAAATCTTCGTCTGGTCCCCATGCTTCATCAACGCTTGTACTTTCTTCGATACGTTCGTATCATACGGCGGCTCCATCGGTACAAACACAGGCGTCACTTTTCGTTGTTCAATCAATTCATCCAACGTCCAAGCAAGCTTCTCAATGTACGCATCCTCATGCTCAAACCAAGGACGTGGCGCAACAGCAACCAACCGCTCATCACCAGTCAACGAAAGAGAATCATAAGCAGACGTATCCGCATCCGGCTTAAACGCAAACACGATATCCGCAGTCACAACCGTCTCCGGCTTCGTCACACCCAAATTCTCTAAGTACGTCTTCGAGTATTCATCTCGAACCGTAACGAAATCCGCCTTATTCGCAAGACCCTTCATCAACGTCTTACCCCAGTTACTCGTAACAGGACCAATCCCTTGAGAGAAGAACATCACCTTCGTGCCGCAAAGCTTCGCAAGCAATACAATTAGTAAATAATAAGGAAGGGGGCCGAACAAAAACTTCGTCGGGTACGTATCCTGCAACAACCCTCCGCCTCCAGAAATCAGCAAATCTGCTTTCCGAAGTGCCTTGATCTTCTCCTTATTCCCATGACGCCATCCACGATACACAGAAGAAACGCTATGATCCGACGCCGTTTTCTCCGGTGACAATGAAAACACCGTAATTTCTGGATTATCAAGTTCCGCACGCAAGTTATCGATGATGGCTTTCAGAATCGCCTCATCTCCTGTATTTCCTAATCCGTAAAACCCGGACAACACAATCTTCAATTGAAAATCCTCCTCCAAATATATGTAAATAAATTATCTGGTACTTAGCACTTGAAATAAATAAAACTCCAACGGTGTTGATCTACGCTGCAGACGGACGCTTTCCGCGGGCTCGATCTCAGCCTCCTCGTTCGCTACGCTCCCTGCGGGGTCTTCGATCTTCGCTGATTCCGCAGGAGTCGCCGTCTTCCGCTACGATCAACAGAAACTCTAAAGTATAGGACGTTACCTCTTTCACTTAGGTTTGTGGCAGCGTCCGTTCGACTCCTGAGGGAATAGCGAAGGCTGAAGACCCTGGACTGAGCGCAGCGAGGGAAGCGGCTGAAGTCAAACCCCTAGGAAAGCGAACGGTAAGCAGATGCAAACCGTTTCAGTGGATTCACATTATAATAGAAAGTAACCTGAAAAATCATATCTTAGTCTGCGCACTATCGGGCTAATTTTAGCACTATGTGAACAGGCTGTGCAAGCCGTTGTCGTTTCTGATATACTTATACAATTGAAAGTGAATGAAACGAGGGACTATCCGCATGAAAGAATCGTATCTAGGGGTAACCGTCTCCCCTTTGACATATGAAGGCATCATTGAAGAAATCCGATCGCGTATGTCGCGTCACGAACAATCGACAATTATTGCGGTCAACCCTGAAAAAGTCATGACCGCCCAAAAAGATCCGCAAGTTCGGGACCTTATAAATGAAGCAACGTTCCAAATCGCAGACGGCGTAGGAATCCTACTTGCCTCCAAGTTAAAAAAAGGAACCATCACATCCCGCGTCACAGGAGTCGACATGATGGCGCGCTTGCTAAAGTTTGCATCAGAAGAAAATTACCCGATTTATCTCTACGGTGCTAAAAAAGAAGTCATCGGACAAGCAGCAGCCAATATCGTCCAACAAAATCCTGGAATTGAGATTGCAGGACTGACAGACGGGTATGAACAAGATGAGGAAGCACTCGTACAACGAATACAGGAAAGCGGAGCTAAGCTTTTATTCGTAGCACTAGGAAGTCCTAAACAAGAATTATGGATACGTCGCAACATGGATAGACTGGAAAATGTCTTAGTATTCCAAGGAGTCGGTGGAAGCCTTGATGTATTCTCAGGGAATGTAAAACGAGCACCCTCGTTATTCCGCAAAACAGGTACGGAATGGTTCTACCGCCTATGCAGTGATCCGAAACGCATCAAGCGTCAACTGAATTTACCACGCTTTTTAATAAAAGTCTTAGTAGCAGACAAATCGAACGAATCGAATAGAAAAGAGGAGTAACCATCATGAAAAAGTCAATCTGTGTTGTGGGTCTTGGATATATCGGACTCCCGACCTCTGTCATGTTTGCGAACCACGGGCATCAGGTCCACGGTGTAGATGTGAATGAAAAAGCAGTAGAAGGTATACGGAATAAGAAGTTACATATAGAAGAGAGTGGATTACAAGAGCGGTTAAACGATGCAATCGACTCTGGTATGATGACCGTATCTACCACTCCAGAAAAAGCAGACGTGTATATTCTAGCGGTTCCTTCACCGATTAAAATGGACAAGACTGCAGACATGAAGTATATCGAGAGTGCTAGTGAATCGATTGTGCCGTATTTAGAAAAAGGCAATCTTGTCATACTTGAATCAACGGTCCCTCCCCGTACAGTCCAGGACGTTGTCATTCCGAAACTGAAAGCAGCAGGACTTGAAATTGGTACAGAACTTTATGTCTCCCATTCACCAGAACGAGTAATACCGGGCCGTGTATTTGAAGAACTCATTTCAAATGACCGGATCATTGGTGGTGTGAATGAACAATCTGCTCAAATGACGTCAGACTTGTATCGTTCATTTGTAAAAGGACAAATGCATGAAACAGACGACACAACGGCTGAGTTAGTTAAGGTAATGGAGAATACGTATCGCGACGTCAATATTGCCCTCGCAAACGAACTAGCAAAGATTTCTGGAGAAATTGGAGTGGACGTTTGGGAAGCGATTCGTCTCGCAAACTTCCATCCACGAGTAAATATTCATCAGCCGGGTCCTGGTGTTGGTGGTCACTGTATCGCAGTAGATCCTTGGTTCTTAGTAGAACTTAAACCGGATCTCGCGAAAATTATTCACTTAGCACGCCAGACAAACGACGGAATGCCAGCGTTTACTGCGAAGACAACGAAGGATATATTACAACAAACGGCTGCAAAGAATACGAAAGTAGCCGTTCTTGGATTAGCGTTCAAAGGAAATATCGATGACATGCGCGAAAGCCCATCGGTTGATGTGGTGAATGAAATGAAAGAGTATGACCTTTCTGTAACCGCATATGATCCTCATATTCATGAAAACAATATAAAGGAACAAGTGCAATCTATCGATGACGCGATGACGGATGCTTCTGTTATTGTAATCTTAACGAATCATGATGAATTCAAAAAATTAGATCCGAGAAAAGTGGCGGACAAAGTATCCTCACGAGTAATCTTCGATACGAAAAAGTGTATTGATCGATTGAAATGGGAAGAAGCTGGATTTGATGTTCACATTTTAGGAGACGCAAAAAACCAATGATATCCCAGTGAAATTAAGGAAGCCGTACACCTGGTAACACAGTGTGCGGTTTTTTTATATGTTCAACATTAAGTTTTTGTAACATTAAGTTGTATTCCGCTGATAGTTTGATATAATAGATATGAGTTTAAATACCGCCCCACAGATTACTAGACCGAGAAATGGAGTCTCGTACTCTATCTACCGTTTGAAGAATTTGTGAAACTGCGATAGAATTTAAACTACGTCTATTGCTACTCAAGGCATTGTGACTAATTTACACACATTCAAGGAGGAATTCTACAAATGGCGAAACAACCAAACGCTTACAAAAAATTCGTAGCAACAGCTGCAACAGCAACATTGGTGGCATCTGCGGTAGTACCAGTTGCTTCAGCAGCTCCAGTCGATAGCTTCAAAGACGTTAGCAAAACTTACACAGAGGCAGTTAACTATCTAATCGACAATGGTATTGCAAAGGGTACATCTGATACTACTTTCGGTACTACTTCTAATATCTCACGTGGAGATGCAGCGGTAATGATCGCTAATGCATTAAAACTTGATACAGCAAATGCAAAAGATGCTGGTTTCCAAGATTTAAACACACGTGTTGAAGGTGCAGTAAACGCTATCGTTGAAGCTAAAATTGCTTCTGGTAAAACTTCAACGAAATTCGACCCAGCAGCTTACATCACTCGTCAAGAAATGGCGAAAATGCTAGCGAATGCTTACACATTAACATCTACTTCTAAAGCAGACTTCAAAGATGTGAACGCAAACTGGATTGACTACGTTTCAGCATTGAAAGAAGCTGGAATTACACTTGGAACTTCAGAAACAACATTCTCACCAACAAACAACCTTACTCGTGGTGAGTTTGCATTGTTCGTTTTCCGCGCAGAGACAAACCCACCAACACCTATAGAGCCAGGTGTGGTAGCGATTGAATCAGTAAAGGCGACTAACGCTAAAACTCTTACAGTTACATTCAACTCAGCTGTAGATACTTCAAAAGCGAACCTTGAAGTTGTTAAGTCAAACATCAAGCAAAACGTTTCTAAAGCTACATGGGCTGCTGACGGTAAGTCTGCAACACTTGAGCTTTCTACAAAGCTTACAAAAGGTGAGTACACTGTAAACGTTACTGGACTTTCTGATCAGAAGATTTCTGCTTCAGTTACAGTACAAGACGAAATGGTGCAATCTGTAGAAATTCTTTCTGACATTGCAGTTGTAGACGATAACACTACTCCAACTACAGCAACAGTAGGATACCAAGTGAAAAACCAATATGGTGAAGATATTACAAAAACAACTTCACTATCAACTAACGATACTACAAACGTTTCGGCATCTAACGGTGTAGTTACAATTAGTAATATGACTGGTAAAAAAGTTGGAGATAAAATTGCAGTTACACTTATCCATGTTGATAGCGCTAAATCAGATACAAAAGTATTAACGTTATCTGCAGAAGCTTCAGTTTCTGACGTAGCTATTAAAGGTCTTTATAACAAAGACGGAAAAGCGTTGAACGAAGATTCTAAAGTTGCAGAAGGTCATTATCTTCTAGTTGATCTTAAAGATCAGTATGGAAATGCTGTAACTGATGCTTCTAAGGCAACTGACTTAATTGTTGCTGAATCTAACCCGACTGTTGTTGGATTGGAAGGTACTGCACCTGCAGTGACACTTACATCACTAACAATCGACGGTAAAAAACAATTGGCAGTAAAACTTGACGCAATCTCTAAAGCTGGAGAAAGCCAAGTAACATTAATTTCTAAAACATCTGGTAAGAGCTCAGCGTTCAACATTGTTGTTGCTGAAACAACTAGAGCTGATGTAGTTAATCTTTCTGCACCTGCACTTGCAGTGGCTAAAGAAGATGTTTTGATTCCAGTATCAGTAATGGATAAAGAAGGAAAAGCAATTACAGACGCTAAAATCCTTAACAATCCTACAAAAGGTGTTACTCTTAACCTTAATTCTCAATTTGTAACTAAAGATGGCGAGCTCTTCGTTGTAGTGCCTAAATCTGAAGTTCAAACAAAAGGTGTATACTCAATTTTAGCTCAATCAGCTACAAATAAAGTATCTACATTAACACTTACAGTTAAAGAAGAAGCTAAAGCTACTACTGTACGTGGACTTAAAAACAACCTAGCACTAGCTGCAGGTAAAAGCAAGACACTTACATCTGCTGATGTAGTTCTAGAAGACCAATATGGTCGCGAAATGACAAAAACAGATGTAGACGCTTACCTAACGACTGGTAAAGGTATCCTTGTTAAAAAAGCAGATACTGCTGCAACTGTAGTTACACTTCCAGGTACAACTACTACAAACACAATTAAGACAGGTAGTGGAGTTCAAGTTACTGCTGGAAGCGCTAATGGATCAGAAACATTACAGTTTGTTCTTGCTGATGCAAATGGAACATCTGAAATTGCTGCAAGTACAGCTGAATCTACAGTACGTGTAACTGATGGAACTGAGTATGATGGCTATGAAATTGCACCTCTTGGTATGGTACAAGATGCAACTACAGCTTCAGGTAACAAAGCTCTTACAGTAAATGGATTACTAAACGGTGGAAAAGTTGCATTAGTGCAAGGTGCATCAAATGATTACACTGCAACTATTTCTGGTGGTAATGGTGCAGCTTCTGTAACTGGTGGAGAAATTATTGTACCGAAATCAGATTTAAATGAAGAGCCTGCAGGAACAAAAGTTGATACAGAATACACTGTTAAAGTAACTATCAATGCAACAGGTAAAGTACTTGAACAGAAGTTCACAGTATCTCCGGATGCAGCTAAAGCTCAAGACTTCTTCTTCACAACTTCAGCAGTAGCTATGAACCACACAGGTGCTAAAGCAATTACAGAAGCTACAATTGCATCAGGTTCAACAATTGCTGATTTGAAGAATGGTGGAGCTGTAGTTAACTTTGCTACAACTGATCAGTATGAAAACGAAAAAGTTGTTACTGCAGCTACTGCAGCACCAGTAGTAACAATTGTTCCAGAAAAAGTTGCTGATGTAACTATTGCAAATAACGGTACAAACTCTGCTACAGTAACTTTGAAGCCAGGTATTACTGAAGCTAAAGTAACGTACAAAGTTAAAGTTGGAAACGCAATGAAAGACGTGAAAGTAACTGTTACTCCTTAATAAAAATAAACGAAACGTTACTATATAAGCTAGTTTACTAGTGAAATTAGTGGTATAGAGTCCATGATCCTGTTTTACATGCAAAATCGTGGACTTCTATTCTAACTGTTACCGTCTAATTATTCGGTGTAACTCCGAATCTTATTAAACAGTCTTTATATAAGTGCCTAATCCTCCTGGGTCCAATGATGCGCTGAGTAAGTACGCAGAAGGGATTAAGTCAGGTAAAGTCGTACTCGGTAGTGCCGAGGCGGGGCTCCTTAAAAGACAACTATGGTCAGGTAGACGAATCCATGTAGGCAGGATGAGGTAGTGAGTGTCGCGAAGCTAGGCTAGGGGTTCGACATTCATCCTTCCATTTGAAATGATGGAATGGAGAACAGTGTAATTGACTGTTAAACCGTTTTTTCTCATTCTGGATAGTGGAGATCTAAGGTTGTCAAAACAAGGGATAGACGTAACGGAACGTTTGAATTCTTTGTGAGTTAGGTAAGTCAGTACCCGTGATCTCATGAAGATGGCAGCAGGTTCATAGTAGTGAGGATAGTTGGCCGTTTGTACTTGTAGGGTAACTTATGAGGAGGAGAAAACCAACAGGAGCGAAGGAACCTAGTCAGTGATGATATTCAAAGCTTTATTCCCTGAACAATTAAAAGAATAGAGAGACCAGTCATTTAACTATGATTGGTCTCTCTATTTAACCTCTATATAGGCATATTGTCGTAAATAAATAGTGGTATATAATTTCAATTTACTTTACAGGGAATAGAATACATATCGTTGATGGCACGCCGTATGCGATGAAAGTCGCTTGTCCGGTGTAGGCCCTAATCGAAAGCTACATACGTGTGGTATAAGAAGGGAATAGCAGTGTAGTAAATGCTAATGTAAATGATGCTTCTGAATTAACAGCAGCATTGGCGAATCCGAGTGTTTCTAAAATTACTTTGACTGGATCAATTGCATCTGGAACGTTTAATGTTACTCGTCCAGTTGAATTTGATCTAGCTGGTAACAACATTGGAGGAACATTGAACTTTGCTTATAATCAGGTAGGAACAAGCAAAATTACTTCTGCTAGTCCTGCAACTGTTGCTACTGTAAACGTGAATACACCAAACGGTAGCTTTGTTCAAGGTTCAAATGTAACTATAACAACTTTAAATCTTATCAACGTAGCATCTGCTACTTATACAAACAATGGTACAATTACAAACGCTGTAATTACAGATACAGATGCTCGTTTCTTGAACGAAGGAGCAGTAAGCACGTTAACTGTTAACTCAAATGGTTTTGTTACATTGGGAGGAAGCTCAGCTTTATCTAATGTAGTAGTAACAAAAGCTAGTTCAGTAAACGTTGCTGCAGGAACAAATATCACAACATTAGAAGTTAATGGTGATACTACTGTTAATAACGCAGGAACAATTGCTGATGTAACTGGATCAGCTGCAGTAACTGTTATAGGTAATGGTGAAGTTAAAAAGTCTACAAACACAAATGTTACAGTACCTACAAATGGTCCTGCGAATGTTATTGTAAATGAGTTGACGGGTCTTACTTCTGCTGAGGGCGTGTACTCAGCAAGCTTCCATTGGGGATCTTCTAACGGAATCGGAACAAAACTAGTTGAAAAGCCAGATCGTTATAGCTATTTCAATGATGGTACATTCTTTGAGATTACTGTTAAGAATGCTGATGGAGCAAACTTAGTATTCAACGATGTATTCCAAGATTTCGCATTAGTTTCTGATGCTGGAAACAGAGATAGCCTTAAGGGAACTAGTTCTGGTCGTCAATTTGAAGATTGGAATGGTACTAACGTAGTAGGCGAAACTAACTTTGCTACAAAACTTAAAACTGGTGATTCCAACGCTGTCTTCTACGGTGTACGCCAAACTGGTAAGACAACAGCAACAGGTATGACTAGAACTACTGGTTTCAAAGCTAATACTGCTCGAAAAGTAGACGTAGAAATGACACCACTTGCTGAACTTGCTCCTGGTGAATATACAGTAACATTCCAAGCAAAACAACAAACAGGTGTAACTTCTAGTAAGAACTTGGATAATGTTAAAATGATTTACACGTTCACTAAGTAAGAAGTTTCGAATTCCTGATAGTATTTGTCACAAATTCTAAATTTGTTGATATATTACAAGGAATTAGGATTAAGCCCTCTAATCGAGCAATCGGTTAGAGGGCTTTTCTTCTTCCCAAACGTAATAACTATTTCTTTAACCAGATATAATAATCTTGAAGAAATAACCTATAAGCCTCAAAATCGCCTGCCTGTGCACCACACAATTCAGACACTAGTCTGACAATAGTTCTAATTGTTAGTGATTAGGTTGAAAGAAAGAAGTCATTCAATCGAGAAATCGGTTGAGTGGCTTTTTCTGTATGAAAGCATTTTTTAGGTAAGTTCGGTTGGGACTACTTTGCTGTTCTGTTTGTAGATGTGGTTAATAGACCCAGCGACTAACAACTGTCACCATGGACATTAATATGCGAATGTCGTTCAACCTAGAGAACCATGAAGGCTGTTATTCCCACTAACTACTATTCAATCACTGTAGCCACAATCATCGTATGACATATGAGTGTTGTGTGCCGGTGCACAATCTAATTACGACTGTTCTGTTAGGAAGTAGTATTTGTTCTTCAGTATGTAAGTTCAGCTAGCCTATGGACATTATTCATCTAGTTGCTCTCTCAGAGATAGCATAGCCATGTCGATCAATGAAATGAAAGAAGGACCGGTAAGTAGTGTCTCCCTGGTTTAAAACTAATTAATCACAATAAAATACAAAATTATCCTTGTAAAACTTACTCCATATAGTAAACTACTAGCAGGGGGAGATAGAATTGAAAAAAGTAATTATGTTATTTTTATCTATTGTTTTAATTTTCACAGGAAGTATCAGCTCAGTTAAAGCGAAGGGGTTTTCAGATGTACCGGCTGATACTCAGTCCTCTGATTACATATCATACTTAGTGAATAAAAATATTATTAAGGGATACGATAATAATCTCTTTAAACCGAACAAACACGTAACACGTGGAGATGCAGCTTTAATGATTGCGAGAGCTCTCGATTTAAATATTGAAAAGAGAGACACTGATTTCACGGATGTAAATCGTTCAATTGCAGCATCGGGTGCGATTCAATCGGCAATTAAAGAGGGTATTATAAACGGTTATTCGGACAAAACATTTCGCCCAAGTGAAGTGGTAACACGTGGACAGATGGCGAGCTTCTTAGCACGTGCCTTTAAGCTTGAGTATGAAGAAGCCAGTACATTTACGGACGTAGCCATTAGCTCGACTAGTTATTCGGATATCCGGAAAGTACTTGCATTTGGAATAACAAATGGTTATTCAGATGGTGAATTTAAACCTGGGGAGCCGGTAACGCGTGCTCAATTCTCAGCATTTTTAGCACGAGGATTAAATGATGAGTTTCGATTGACTGTATATGCATGTGGATATGACCCAGCAAGCCGTGTGAATCCAGATCGTCAAACTATGAACTGTTTGCTAACGAAAGCTGCTCGTGAATCCGATGCTAAAATTCCGCCGGAACTATTAAAAGCGTTAGTATCTGTAGAAAAAAATGATTGGAAACATTTCACTGAAGACGGAGAACCGGTTGTTAGCGGTGATGGGGGCATTGGACTTATGCAAATCACCAATACTACAGGGTATGATGTCGAACGACTAAAGTATGACCTACTGTACAACATTAAAGTAGGCGTGGAATTCTTAGCAACGAACTTTACACGAACTGATTTGCCAAAGTTCGTGAATCATGACCCAACGAAATTAGAACATTGGTATTTCGCGCTTATGGGCTACAATGGAACAAAACCTAAGAATAGCCCATTAGTCAAAGCAACAGGTGAGAGAAATCCGACTGCTTATCAAGAAAAAGTGTATCAAGAGCTTGGGGAAAATGGATTCTTAAAAACGAAAATTCATTCGATTGAAATGACGATAGACGATTTTAATTATGATCCGACTTCCAATAAAAACATTGAGTTTGTTAAGAAGACTTTCAATCTTTCGGAAGCGGCAACGTCATCTAAGGAAATTTTAAAAGTTGGTGACCGTATTACTTATTTCGGTGCGGGATTACGTTCTCAACCGGGTAAAAGCGGAACATTAATAATGAAGCCAACTATAACTGACGAGTTAACGATTATTGGAGGACCTGTTTACGATGACGATGTAAATTCGAAGAACCAGTTTATATGGTATCCAGTTAAAATTGATACGAATGGTAAGAAGTACTCAGGTTTCATTGCATCTCCGTATATTAACTGATCTTAAGTTGACGGACATGTATGCTTTTTACGATAAACGAACAAAGGGATTTTTGATCCTTCCGTCGTTGATGTTAAATGTTTATCACTAATTAGAAAGTACTTTGACCGTATAGTCTGTCAAAGTACTTTCTATTATTTTTCAACAACTTTATAGAGTTCGTTGACAGATGTATTTTGCAAAACCGGTATACATAAGTTTGCAATTGCAACTACACAATGTTGCAACTTTACATGGAGCCTCTGTGGGCATGAGTACCAAGCCATGAAGCCAGCTATATTAAGGGCTGGCTTTGCCTGCGAAGGCTATCAAGCCCACCTCTCCAAGTAAAGTTGCAACGCCGAGTTGGGTTGCAAAACTATGTACTTTCATTTTGCACTATACAACAGAGCATCAAACATCGATATGATTCTAATCTTCAAATTAAAATGTCCAGAAATACTAAGTAATTTACATAATTAATAAACAAACTTGTAAATTATGTGTAAACTTAACTATGAATATGTACCTAATCGTGGTAAGATTTGAAGTAGAAATAATTAACATAATATTTGGGGGGATTCAATTTTGAGAATGTCAGACAAGCTTTTTAAAATGACTGTAGCGAGCGCAATGTTAACAGGTTCTATCGTAGCAATGGCTCCTACTGCACAAGCAGCAGAGGCGGTAACTTTCAAAGATGTTTCAAAGAGTATGGCTTCGTATGAAGCAATTATGAATTTAACACAACGTGGCGTGATCAGCGGATATACGGATTCAACATTCCGTCCAGCTGAAGATGTAACTCGTGGTCAAGCTGCTAAGTTTATTGCAGGGATTATGAACTTAGATACATCTAAGGTTGTTGACCCTAAGTTCACGGATGTACCTAAGAGTCATCCTTTCTACAAGTACATTGCAGCATTAAACCAAGAAAAGGTCATTCAAGGTTACGGGAACGACAAGTACGGAGTGAATGACAAATTGACTCGCGGTCAGATGGCTATAATTATTGGTAAAGCATTCGGATTCGAAGAGAAAGAACTAGTCAACGATAAGTTCGTGGATGTAAACAAAAAACTTCCTTACGCACAATACGTACAGGCTTTGATAGACTATGACATTACACGTGGATTAACGAGCACGAAATTCGGTCCTTACGAATTCGTCGATCGCGCTCAAATGGCGATTTTCCTATATCGCGGAGATAAGGCGAAAGATGGAGTTGAGATTACAGGTAAAGTAACATCGGTCAAAGGTAGTGAAGTAGTAATCGGTGAAGGGAAGTACCTAATTTCCGATTCTGTAAAGGCGATCTTGAATGAAAAGAACGCACCAGCTTTAAAAGGCGCAGAAGTCACGTTACAAGTTAAAGACGGAAAAGTCATCGCAGTCACGTCACTTGAACTTAAAGCTTCAGGTACAGCTGCATCACCACTTGTTTTTGACGGTGAAGGCTCTACGCTAACTGGTCACCTGACAATATCAGGTACTCACTTGTCGATTGGTAACTTCACAGTCAACGGAACGGTAATGATTGGCGATTCTGCGGTTTCAACAGCAAAAGTTGTTGCTGATTCAGCAATTTCGTTCAACAACGTTGATTTCAAAGTGGTTCAAGTGGAGAAGAAATCTCCAGTTACAATCGAATTCCGTGGAACTAGTAAGATCACTAAGTTGAATGTCCTTTCTAATATTAACTTGATTGGTGATAAGACGGTTACGATCCCATCTGTTGATATCTTTAAAGGTGCAGACAACGTAACGTTAGATGCCCCTGTAGCAAGCGTATCAGTACACACACCTGATGAGCTTACATTAACTGGTGATGCAGCAATCGGTAACATCACATTAGAAACAGCTGCTCCAGTGGCTATTGAAACGACAGGTAAAGTTGATAACTTAGTCATCAAAGTAAAAGGAGCAGTCGTATCACTTGGCACATCTACAAAAGTCGGCGACATGAAGCTACCTAGCGGAACTGAAGCTAAAGATGTTATCAAAAACTACGATACTGTGAAAGATAACATTGAAAAAGTGGACGGGGAAAAGAACGAAGATGTTAAGCCGACTCCGCCAGTTGTAACTCCACCAGTTGTAACACCGCCAACTACTAGTGCGAAAGATAAATTTAATAGAACTATTAATACAGAAGTGGTAGAAGTTAATAAGAAAATAAAAGATTTAGCAACTATCGGTACTATTGGAACCAATAATCACTCCGTGGTAACTATAAAGGATTCAGATGCTATCTTGAGAGATTTAAGTAGTACTGGATTAATCGGTTCTTTAATTTCAATCAGTGAAATCCGTAGTTTCAATCTTGGAGGAAAAACTTATACAATAAGAAATAACCAAGGTGTGCTCTCTTTAGATCCGTCTGAGATTAAGTCTGATCTAACTGATTATATTAATGATCAGTTTCCAGGTGTCACTAAATTGGGTCAGTTGAGCACTAAAACTATTACGGTTGAATTAAAGGCAGTGGTGGATGGCCAAAATTACACAGGTGTCTATACTTTCGAGTTCAAGAATCAATAATGTTAATATATCTTGAAATACAAATGTACTACTAATACAACATATTTGCTGAAATAAGCTTAACCCCCACCTAACCATTATTTGTTAGGAGGGGGTTAAAGTGTTTTGATGGTTAAATAAATATGCATATTTCAACAGTTAAAGATAGGAAATTAAATTTATGAAACTCTACAAATAGTACTCAGAAGGTTCGAATATTTTTTAGTTTATAATGAAAGATAAAGCGGTAATTACTTCTCTAAATGTACTAGCTATATAAAATCATTTCTCCTCCGGCTAATCAATCCATCTACTATCCAATCCCCATCAAACTAGCACTCCATAAGTATATTGTACAAGTCCAATTACATTTGCATAGAGCGTAGCTTGTGTGATATTGTACAAATCCAGTTTTGCTAATACCCAACTGACGCGTTTCTTCATCGTGTTTTCAGTGGATAGGTTACACTTACTTGGACAATAAAGTTAGGGTCTTGTAGAATACAACCAAAGAGATGAGGAGAATCTACATGACTGAAAAAAGAGCACGACGGACCTATACCAAGGAATTTAAAAACCAAATTGTACAACTACATGAAAACGGTAAGCCGCGTACAGATATTCTTCGTGAGTACGATCTAACCTCCACTACTTTCGATAATTGGGTGAGGCGTCACAAAGCGACTGGATCTTTTCAAGAGAAAGACCAGCGTACGGATGAAGAGAATGAATTAATCAAATTACGTAAAGAGAATCAACGTCTCCTAATGGAGAATGATATTTTAAAGCAAGCCGCGCTGATCATGGGACGAAAGTAGATGTGATTCAAAATAACCGTCACAAATACTCGGTATCAGCAATGTGCGACGTCCTAGGGATCGCAAGAAGCACGTTCTATTACACTTCCGTTAGACAACCGGAGTATAGAACCCTGCAAAAAGATATCAAGAAAATTTTCAAACAGAGTCGAAACAATTATGGAACACGAAAAATCAAAAAAGAATTAGAGAAGATAAACCGTGCGGTTTCTAGACGGCTTATTGGTCGCGTCATGAAGCAAACGGGGCTCGTATCCAACTACACTGTCGCTCAATATAAACCGTTTAAATCAAAAGTGAATGAGGAACCTGTAAAGAATGTTCTGGCGAGAAACTTTAACGGCCAAGAAGAACTAGCTGTGGTTGTCAGTGACTTAACATACGTAAGAGTCAATGGAAGATGGAATTATGTATGCTTATTTGTCGATCTTTTTAATCGAGAAATCATCGGCTACAGCGCTGGGCCCGAAAAGACAGCTAAGCTTGTATACAAAGCCTTGTCTAGCATTGAACGCAGCTTGGATCGCATCCAGTTGTTCCATACAGACCGTGGAAGTGAATTTAAAAATCAACTAATTGACGAAGCTTTAGAAGCTTTTGGCATCGGAAGATCACTGAGCATGAAAGGATGCCCGTACGACAATGCGGTAGCAGAATCCATGTTCAATGTGGTCAAAATAGAGTTCATTAAGCAAATGACCTTTTCTTCTATCAGCCAGTTAGAACGTGAACTACAGGATTATGTAAATTGGTTCAATCGGGTTCGGATCCACGGAACGCTTGATTATTTAACGCCTATTGAGTATCGATTAGGGACCTTATAAAAATTGTCCGATTTAGTGTTGACAAGCCATCAGTGATGAAAAGACTGCATGTTATTTGTTTGTTGGAAAATCCTTTTAGAAGTTTTGTAGAATCCACAGAACACTTTGGCTTGAATTTAAAAAATCCCCAAATGGATCACTTTTAAAGTGGCTACCATTTGGGGATTAGTTCGCTAAACAATCGGAAGTACTTCTTTATGTGTCGAGTTGAAATGATCTTTTACAAATGGGCTTCAGAAATCCCGATGATTGATACACCTAACATAATACATAACACACCCACTACTTTCCACAGGGTGATCGGTTCACCGAATACAAAGTAAGCGCCTACCAATGTAAAGAGATACGCGAATGACTGCAGGGGATAGGCAACACTAAGTTGGACTTTTGATAGGATGAACAACCAGAGAATTGTTGCAAAGCCGTACATCACGAGGCCGGAAAAGATATAAGGAGAAAATAAGAGCTTTAAAATGCCGAAGACAGATGAGAAGTCGGCTTCTTTTTTCGTCATTCCGATTTTCCATAGGAACTGTCCTATTACAAGGATCGTTGTGTTCAAAGCGATTAGAAGGATATGATTTATCGTCATTTTTCATTTCTCATTTCGGATTTTTCTGTACGTTGATCTAAAAAAGCGATTTCTTGAACCAATTGTTTAATGAGTTTTTCGTGTTTTGAGATGACAACAGTCTGATACGTCAAGAGGATTAGGACAACAAGAAACGCGGCCATGAATACGAGTGAGGGCATGTATGTTATTCCGATTTGTTTTGCGACTCTGTTCAACAATGGCAAACAAAACGAAGCAGCAATACCAACTAGCGCAAACACAATCCATAAAAATGCGTACTTGTCATGTAGCTTATTCTTAGAAGTGAGATAGATCACTTGTAGAAAGAAGAGAAATGCAGCTAGGAATGTAATTAGTTGAATCGTTGCGGACATGTAGGCAACTCCTTCTTATAGAAATGATCGGATCACCGAAAAGAATGTCACTTTTATCATATAGTACAATCCTTTTGCATGTGTAATGCTGGATTCGCCACCTTGGCGATCTTTCATTTCTGTTTTAATTTCTTTAATACGGAACTTTTTACGGGAAAGTGTCACTAATACTTCGACTTCCGGATAGTCTACAGGATAGTCTTTCGCAAATAAGGCGATGACTTGTTTGTTCACAATCCGATAGCCGGATGTAGGATCGTATACCTCAATTTTTGCGATCCACTTGAGGAGGTAGTAAAAGTATAGGATTCCCGCTCTTCTTATAATAGACCCCTTGTAAGAAGTCTTCTCGAGAAATCGGGATCCGATGACCATATCATACTCGCTTTTCTGGATGCTCTGTAGTAAATGCTCAATATCAGCAGGGTTGTGCTGACCATCTGCGTCAAGCTGCATGGCGTATTCGTATCCTTGACGATGGGCGTATTGATAGCCCGTTTGCATTGCACCGCCGATTCCGAGATTTACAGGGAGCGAAATGTGTGGTTTTTGATGTTCTTTCAAAATACTTAACGTCCGGTCTGTTGAACCATCATTGATTACTATATAATCATAAGGAGTGTAGGTCTCGATTGTCTGCACTGTATGTAAAATAGTTGCTTCTTCATTGTAAGCTGGAATAATTATGAGAACAGGTGAAGTCATGGAGGGTCTCCTTACTTGAATTTTGCCGCTAAAGAGGTGTTTTGTATGAACTGGAAGTCAGCTTTAATGTATGGCACGATATTTGTAGCAGCATTGGCAGCACTCTTTGCCTATTTGCTTGCGATAGGTGTGCCATTTATGAACATAACGCCAGACGGGCAACTGTATTATAACATGGCGGAGAATTTGTTGGAAGGTAATGGTCTAATTAACCAAGTACGTGTGGAAGAGATCATTGTTCCACCCTTTTTTGCAGTGTTTTTAGCTATTTTTGCATTTTTATTTAAGTCTGAAACTTCATTCTTTGTGTTTCAATACATTCTTTATGCATGTAATGCAGTATTGATTGCGATGATTGCAAAAAACTTTTTCAAAAGCAACTGGTCAGCGTTACTTGTAGGACTGGCGTATGCGGTGCAAACGGTTCTAATACGTAATGGTCCTCAGTTTCTACTGACGGAAACCATTTTCATCACATTGGTTCTGATTTCCGTGATTTTGTTAAAAAAATGGATCGATTCGGATGGGAGTTTTAAAAATGCGGGGTATTTAATTGTATTCATCAGTTTTACTTTACTCTTCCGACCGCATCTTGTGTTTATGTTTGTATTGCTTGGGTTGCTCATTATGTATTTCGGATGGAAAGACAAAAAGAAACTCCTGATTGTTCTTTTTGGTGTAGTTCCACTCATTCTGCTCTTCTTGAATGGGACATACAACAAGCACTTGCATGGAGAATTTGTTTCGTTGGAAAACTATAGCGGACAGAATTTGTATATCGCGAATAACCCTGAAACTAAAGTGGGCTTCTTTGCAACTACGATTCAGGAGGAGTTTGTAGAGCCTTATTTCTATACACTTAGTGAGAAATCTCTACCTGAACGAAGTGTTATTTTAAAAGAGCGAGCAGTGGATTACATGGTAAGTCATCCAATGACAACATTGAAGAATGTCTTGGGCAAGATGGCCCTATTCTTCCAGCCGCTTGATAAGCTTGATTTACTTTCGATGGTTGTAAGTGCTGTTGGATTACTTGCTGCGATTATTTTTGACAGGAAGCGTAGGGTGCTTCATGTATCAATGCTCGTTTATATGATAGGCTTCACTTCGTTGACGGCACTCGGCTTATTGATAGGTGGTCAACGATATCGTGCACCATTAACTCCAGTATATTTACTATACATTGGATATTTGCCGGTCCTCATTCGTCAATTCTTGCGAAAAGGGAACGTTAACAGTCTATAACCGATTCAGGTTATGGGCTTTTTGTTTTCTATCGATTAATAGAAACTAAAAAAACGTCAGCAGATGCTGACGTTTTCGTTTGCAATTATCAAAGTTAGCATTACTTGATAGATTTCAATTCGCTGACAACTTTTCCTGAAGGATCAATGGTCTTAACATTACGGATACCTTGAACGTAGTACATCTTGTATTTACGAGTGGAAGAAACTTCAACAGCGTTCGTAAATATCTTGTAAGGAGTTTTAACAGTGACGTTCATCTTTGTAATGGTGGAAGTATGGTCTCCATTCAATTCCAATGGCCAAGATTGCCCGACTTTTATAGGATATTTCAAATCGATATACGAATGTGAGTAAGGCTGCCCTGAAGTGAGAGCATCTTTATTCTCTGATTGTGAGTAGTAATCAGTACTTCCGTTATTTACATTCTTACTTTCCCATACAAATCCGAGGTTCTTACCAACCATTTTTTTATCTACATACTTATAGGTGTGAATAGTCTCGCCAGCGCTGCCTCTGAAGGTATACTGTTTTGTCATATTAGCAGCATATCCTCCAGGCATTGCCGTTTTCTGTTTGTACACAGGAATTAGACCTCTTGCTAAGAAAGCTGAAAATTGCTCCCGTGTCACACTATCATATGGTTTGAATGAACCATTTGCATAGCCTGTTGTAATGGAAGCACCTGCTAGAAAACGTATAGAGTCATTGGCCTTCATTCGCCAAGCATCTCTTCATTAAAAATAGAGGAGCATACTGGGTACAGGTTAACTTTTTTTGATTTCCAATCAATCATTCTATTAAGTAACAGCTTATTATGCTTTCCTTTATATCAGCTGTTTTCGAAGCTTTTCTAGTAATCGCTCTCTCCTTTTTTTCACACCTGCAACTGAAATTCCAAAATGCTCAGCACATACTGCCTGTGAAACACGATCTGAATACAATAAAATCATGAGTTCGCGTTCTTCGACAGTTAATGAAGATAACAACTCTTCCAACCCTTCGCTCTCTATTTTACTAGATGCATCTGGTGCAACAATTTCCAAAAGATCATCTTCTGCAGGCATATGCACATCGCTAAAACGTGTTTCACGTTTCATTTCATCAAGCATCGCACCATAGATAGAGCGGTAGGCGTAAGGTGTGAAATCTCCTTTGCTTTCATCGAAACGTTGCCACGCTTGCCAGAGTGCAACTCGTCCTGCTTGGCGGAAATGTTCAAAATCCCGATAGATGTGCAATTTACGAATAACAGCAGATAACATAGGTCCATATTGGTCAAGTACTTCTTCGAATGTCTTCAAGTTAGTCAGCCTTTACAGGCCGTGCACGACGCGTTTGTATTCCCTGGGTGACTTCATCATAGAGAGTACCCATTAGGAAATCGAATCACAATTCTTGAAGTTTTACGTAGAATTTATCTAAGAAATCGATAGACTTTTTCAGGTTTTATCCATGAATAGTTCATAAATCAATGAATCGTATTTTACATCGTTATGAACGCGATTTTGTCGTAAGACGGTAGATCCTCGTGACCTATTCCTACAGGCATTTTCGTTGAAAAGGTACTCGATATGTAGAGTTTTGATGATTACTGTATTTTAATGGATTTAACTAGTTAATATTGCTTTAAATACTACTATATATTGCAATTTTTCTATTGCTATTCACACAAGCTATTATATAATAAAATTAATTAAGTGTATTCTGTTAATTAACTAGATTATTGAAACGATTTACTGATTTACAAGACCTTACATAGCACATCTGAACTACTAGGATTTCAATAACTCTTTTTTGTTCCGCAGCGCATTCTTTACGTTGTGGAGGATTAAACATGTCTGTAAAGGAGGTGAGGAGGAGTTGGCAATCGAGCGCAAAAAAAGCCTTAAGCGATACTAGTCTGGGCAGACCCAATCGCTTAAGGCATTGCAGCTGGGTGTACCAGCTATATGCTAGTATACCCTTTTCTAACTAGAAATAAAGCGAAAACTGAAAAAGGGGGAATAGAAACATGTTTACGAAGGAATCTTATATTATTACAACAGAGACGAGCGTCATTTTTCCATACTTCAATGAGTGCGGGCGGTTGCTATCTATGATCTTAGAAGGTGATCAACTTCTAATCGTCAATAATTCGCCGACAGATATTATCGATTTCAATTTAAGTCGTGGAGGAAGCAGTTTGAAAGGCGCTGTGGAGGGAGCGAATGAGCTATTAGGTAGCGGTTCGTTATCTCCAGTTGCGATTAGTAAGAAACATGGCATCTATATGACACCAACAAGTTCCCCTAAACTACCGGATTGTATTTGGATGGCGATTGGGCATGTGAAAGAATATGTTGAAAACACAGGGAATCAGGTTGCGGTAATTTTAAATAATGGAAGTCGAGTGGAGTTGCCTATTAGTTTTTACAAATTCGATACACGTTACTTACGTGCGTGTAAACTTCAGTATCGAATTGAAACGAATACCAATCAGGTTATGAAAGTGCGAGATAAGTATACACAGTCCTATATAATTAAGAAAAATGAGAAAGGATTGAATTACACAGAAGAGTAATCCGTAATTCAGTTGTGTTACGATAGTGAAAGATTGCAATCCCTTACCTGACGCTAACGGGTAAGGGATTTTTAGAGTGACGATATCTATCCGTTCAAATGTGCTACCAAGAGTTACGATATTTGATGGACAAATAGTCAAGGAGGAAAATCATGCATATTCGTAAAATTAAAGAGCGAGACAATGCTTTAATGGCGCATATTATTAGAGAATCCTTGGAGTCTTTTGGATTAAACATTTCTGGAACGGCTTATTACGATCCGCAATTGAATGAGTTGGCTCAGTTTTATGAGAAAGAAGAGGACGCATGCTACTGGGTTGCGTTGAGTGAACGAGATGAAGTTGTTGGTGGTGTGGGGATTGGTCCGTACAATCGTGAAGCGGGTATTTGTGAGTTGCAGAAGTTATATGTTGCACCTGAAGCACAAGGGGTGGGTATGGCTAAACAATTAATGGCGACAGCACTGGAATTTGCTGCGCAGCACTACAAGCACTGTTATTTAGAGACGTCAACGAAGCTTGAAGTCGCGAGTCGGTTGTACGAGAAGTTAGGATTTACCTTGTTGGACAAGCCATTGGACGGGTCGGAGCATGGTGCGATGGATGCTTGGTATTTGAAGAAACTAAGAGAATGATTTAAGTAGTCTCAATCAATAAATAAGGAAACGAGTGTAGCTGAAGTAGTCGCCGCACTCGTTTTTTAGTCGTTATGAATTATTTCTACAGAACATCAGCGGTTTCTAGTGATTTCGAGCATTCTGCATTGATTAAGCGTTCCGCCACTTCTAATGCGAGGTCAGGATTTCCCTTCCCAGTGTAGTAGTTGAACAGATCACGGTCATACGTTTGTGCCGTTAACGTGTATCCATGTAATTTCAAATAGGGTAAAACGCTATCGAATAAATACTCATGGTAGTCGTCTTCTTGTTGAAACGCAGAGTATCGGTGCAAATTGAAAATTAGTTTATATAAGGTTTGATCGCAAGAATCTGCAATGGCACTGCCTTCGTCAATGAGTGCGATCAGTGCATCCTGTGATAAGAACTCTCCGATGAGTGCACTACGGGTATACCCTTCTAAAGACAACAAGTAGAGCGGTGTATCTTTGTCTTTTAACGCCATGGATTCTTTGTAAAGTTCTCCAGCAGTTTCGTAATTCTGTCTTCTGAAATGTTCATAGGCAAAGTTATGCAACACCATCGCTTTTTTTTCAATGGAATTGCATAAGTCACATAGCTTCAACAAGTTTTCATATTGCTCGATTGTATCATCGAAATTCCGATACTTATCGGATTCCACTTGGATGAGCATCAAGTTTTCTGTATCAATAATCCGTAGAAATTGGTTTGTCTTTTTGAAGTGGTTCAATGCTTTCTCCGCGTAGTGATAAGCCAGAACTGGAGAATGCACATTTTGATAAGCAACTGCTAAGTCATAGTAGATGGAAGGATTGGGGTAAAACTTATAATCTATCGTATTGAAAATATCGATGGATTTTGTATGTTCATCTACGGAAATATAATAGAGCGCAAGCACATGTTTAAAAAGGTTTGCTTCATAAGCCGATAAAAGGTCCACAGAACTTTCAATGTTATCAATTCGCTTTTTTGCTTTTTCAATACTGCCTTGTGTGAGGTAGTAATTTGCGACAAGTAACGTGTAATAGGCAGCGTGTTCAGATAGTTCAAGAAGTTTGTTTGCTTTTAGTTCAATATGAACATCTGTGGCAGCTTTCCTGTTCTGGGAAATCATCAGTTCATGCCAATAATCCAGTTTGGTTTTTAAATTTAGTAGGCAGGACAATTCTTTCTCCATGTCAATCTGTAGACGTTGTGATAACAGCTTTGTTATTTCAGGAGAGTACTCTGTTATCCCTCTTTCGATTTTACTAATATGTGTAACTGAACAAATCCCTCTTCCCAACTCATCTTGAGTCATTTTCACCTTTCTGCGATAGAATCTAATGATTTTGCCTTCGTACATGAATAAGTCCTCCCCACATATACATTTACTTATGAAAAATGAATGTAAACCAAAAGGCTCTTATTTCCGAAAAAACAAACAATTCATAGTTATACATATTGCATTATAGAAATTATTGGGGGAATTCTGTAGTGAAGTTCTCGAATGAGTGTATTCAGTACATGAAATCCTGCTGTGAAGGTATCCAATGCATTTAATGTAGAATACTAGAATCGATTTGAAAATTCGGACATACTACGATTATACACAATATATTGGAAAAGTAATTACTATTAACTAGTAAATTATAACAAATAGGTCCTTATTACTTGCTAATAAATATCCATCTGAACAGTTAGTAATCCTTCATCAAAGCAAGAGCAGTGCCAAAATACACGCAACAGTAGTCGGAATAATGAAATTACCCCAATTCTTATACAGTGATATTGAGGTAGCCTTAGGTTAACGAATATGAAGTGGCGGTTCAGACAGCTACTCCACATTTAGGATTAGAAGGCTATTCAACTAATTTCGGGGGTGTAATATTGGGAAAACACAAAAAAGGGTATCCAATGCAATCGAAAGTCGCGAAAGTGTTGTTGGCAGCGATGCTACTACCAGCTGCTGCATTTCAACCGACACAACCGGTAGGGGCTGCAACGAATGTGAATGACGTGAAACAAATTCTTAGCAAGCTGACAGACGAGCAAAGAAAGTCGCTCAACGAAATTCGACCTGAAACTGAATTCAAAATCCAGCCAGGCATCAATACGAATACGGAAGAACCTGTACAAGTCATTGTTGAATTCAAACAAGAGCCAGCAAAAGTGCAGCAGGCAAAACAGTCTTCACCTATTTCTTTATTAACTGCTGAAAACAAAGTGGAGGCGTCTCATAAGGAATTCAGAAAGGCGATTCAAGGGCTATCGAGCACAAAACGCTCAGGCTCAGTAGACATCACCCATGAATACCGAAATGCATTCAACGGAGTATCCGCAACGCTCCCGGGAAATCTAGTGGAAGAACTCGTGCGAATCGGTGTGGTAAAGCGCGTTTGGAAGGATGAAGTCGTGCAACTGGATCTCCCAGACTCCAAACAATATCCAATGGAACCTAAAATGATTGATAGTGTCCCTCAAATCGGTGTGGACAAGCTACATGCTGAAAAAATTGAAGGACAAGGCATCAAAGTGGGCGTCATTGACACAGGTATTGACTACAATCATCCCGATTTAAAGGGAGCTTATAAAGGATATACATCAAAAGATGGCGTAGATCCAAGTTCGGTGAATCCGGACACTGTAAAAGGATGGGATTTCATCGATGATGATGCAGATCCAATGGAAGAAACGTACGAAACGTGGAAGAAGTCAGGTAAGCCAGAGAAAGATAATTTCGGGAATTCATATTATACCTCTCACGGTACGCACGTATCAGGAACGGTTGCTGGTAAGCAAGAAAACAAGGTAGACAGTGCAGTTAAAGGCGTGGCACCTGAGGTGGACTTGTACAACTATCGTGTGCTCGGGCCTTACGGAAGTGGACAAACTAGCGGTATTCTGGCAGGGGTTGATAAATCCGTAAAAGATGAGATGGATGTCATCAACTTATCACTTGGTGCGAATGTCAATGATCCACTTTCTCCACTATCCATCGCTGTGAACAACGCCATGTTATCAGGTGTAGTTGCGACCGTAGCTGCAGGGAACGCAGGGAGTGGCGCGATGACAATAGGTTCACCGGGAACTGGTGCACTTGCAATTACAGTAGGGGCAAGTGACGTTTCACAAACTGTACCAACGTACACAGCAAGTGCAAATGACGATACGTTGACGGATGTCCAATTACTCGCTAAAAACTTCTCTGACAAAGTAGAGGACTTAAAGGATCAGGCATTCCCAGTTGTTTTTGTAGGGCTAGGGAACACGACTGACTTTGAAGGGAAAGACCTAACTGGCAAAATTGCATTGATCGAACGCGGAGTCATTGCCTTTGACGATAAAATCAAAAACGCCAAGAAAGCGGGAGCTGCGGCAGTCATTGTCTATAACAATGAAGAAGGTCAGATTCCTTATTACGTTGGGGAAAGTACGGGCTACATTCCATCATTCCGTTTATCGAAAAAAGATGGGGAACAACTGAAAGCGCATGTTGGAGCAAATGAAACAACATTCAAATTCGGGGATCTTCGTACGATCAAGTCTGAAGGAGACAACTTAGCAGATTTCAGTTCACGTGGACCTGTCGCACTAACGTATGACATTAAACCGGATGTTGTCGCACCAGGCGTTGCAATCTATTCAACTTATCCATCGTACATGAACGACCCAGAAGGTAATAGTTACGATGCAGCGTATGCACGAATTCAAGGGACATCTATGGCGGCACCGCACGTTGCGGGAGCTGCAGCACTCATTTTGCAGGAGAATCCAGAGTTCACGCCTTTTGATGTAAAAGCAGCATTAATGAATACATCTGTAGATTTGAAAGAAGAGTACTCGGTGTATGAAATGGGTGCTGGACGCATCAACGCGTATGGTGCAGTTCACGCAGATACATCTGTAAAAGTGCTTGACCAAACAGAATCCGTTGAAGATGGCGAAGTGGTAGCCGTTGAGAACGAAACGGCATCGTTGTCATTCCGTTCTCACTATTTATCAGATGACGGCAAGGCAATCGAAGCGTCACGTCCAGTGGTGATTACGAACAGCAGCAAGGAAAGTAAGAAGTTTGCAGTGGACGTTGAGTTCTTGGGTGCTAAGGATGGCAGACAAGATGCAAAGAAAAACGGTGTAACATTTGTAGCGGATCAGACGGTTACTGTTGCAGCAAACAGTGAAACGACCGTGAATCCAACGCTTCAAGTACCTAAAAATGCTGCTCAAGGTACGTATGAAGGATACGTTCGTTTTGTGAACGAAAAGAACTTGAGCGAAAGTTATCAAGTACCATTTGCCATTCGCGTAACGGACAAAGGGATCGACTATGTAGAATTGGAAAGACCAGTGATCACGAATACATGGGATGATTTCCACGCATTCATGATTCCATTTACTCCAGTTACATTCAAGTTTAAGAGTCCAATGGAGACCGTAGACGTTGTCGTCGCAGATGGTGAAACAGGCGAGCCGGTTGGATACGTTGGATCATTATACGGGGCATCTAACATCGTTCCAGGTAGCGAGCTCTATATTACTCAAGGGTTCACAGGTATCGTCAATAAATTCACGAATGATCCAAAACATCCGATTTCAGAAGAGAATACTACGCTGCCTGAAGGCGGATACAAGTTCTTGATGATAGCAACAGATAAAGAAGGAAAAACGTATGTGGATGAAAGCGTTGCGGTTGTCGATAATACAGAGCCTGAAATGAAGTTTAACGACTTCAAGCCAGGAATTATCGAAGTCGACGAATCTATGTATACAGACGAAGATGGTCATCACGCAGTATGGGTTCATACGAATATATACGATGCTTCGATTGACTATCTAAAGACAAAAGGATTGAAGTACGATCAGTCCGCGAATATGAGTATCTACTACGAGAATTCAGCGTTTCCTAGTGGATTGTTGCCAGTCAAAGCCAATGGAGACATGAAAGTGGGAATTCTCCCTGAAGACATTGCTAAAAAGGCATTGAAACTTAGACTGCAGACGGTTGAAATGGGAACTTCAGCGAGATATGACGACTATGTATTTGTGAAGAAAGGGACAGAATATGTAACCCATTCTTACGACAAATCCAAAGTAAAAGAGGGAGACGAAATCACAGCGACCTTGTCACTAAACAATGTGAAAGATCTTCAAAGCGGAAAGTTCGATATTACATTCATGAACCAGTTCTTTAAGTTGAAAGATGTGAAGCCAAATGGAGCGTTTGAAGAATACGCGGACGAAAATGACTTGGATATCAAGATTTCGAAACCGGTTCTTACAGGAAAATTCCATGATACAACTGCAACAATCAGCGCATCTCTAGAAGGTGATGATGTGAAAGGTCTAAATGGAAATCACCCATTCTTAGATGTGACATTTGAGGTCATTAACGATGAGTATTACGGAGGTAAATCCGCGTTCAACGTTGAAAACACGTCATACACGGCAGTTGGTAAGGATACATCAACAGGAATCGCAGCGTTGCGACATGACCTGTTTGATATCGTACCTTCAACTTCTAAATTAGAAGGGTATATTTCACCGGAAGGTCTATTAGAAGAAACCGGGGAAGTCTTCTGGGATGTTGATTTAAGTAAAATCGGTGCCAAGATTCACGTGAAAGCTCCAAATGGTGATAAGTATAAAGGAACGATCGAGCCGTCAGGTGCATTCTTCATCGAAGACATTCCAGCACTAAAAGGGGATTACAAAGTAGTGGTTGAAGTACCAGGTCACTTGAATTCAGTAAGTGCGGTCGATCTCTCGAAGAACGTCGATGGCGACTGGAGAGGCATGTGGTCACGCACGTATCCACCATCAAATTACGCTGGAGATGTGAACAACGATGGCGTAATCGACATTCATGACGTCATGCGCATTGTCGCTCAATACGGCAAGAAAGATAAAGGGACAGACATCAATATCGATGGAGTAGTCGATGAACTCGACATCCGCTTGGTCGAGCAGAACTTCTTACGATCTGCAAGAGATTCTAAGAAGAAGCCTCTCGAAAAGTTAGGTAATAAAGGCATCAACGACTTATTGAAATCGATTGGACTTGAGCCTAACGAATGATAAGAGGACTTCTGTGCACAACGTAACTGTGCACAGAACCTTTTGGAATTGAAGCAGTCTGAACCACAACTAAAATAAGAATAGTGGGGGAATATGAGAATGGTTAAAACTCAAGGGATGAAGAAGACTAAGAACGTCTTGTTAGGAACGGCACTTACGGGGGCTTTGCTACTATCCACTGGATTTGGTACGTATTCTTGGTTTACTTCAGAGTCGAATGCACAAGCCGAAATGAAAAATGGGATTCTACAAATCAATAATGGCGGAAATATGGATACTCCGATTTTCACAGCTGAGCAGTTTGCGCCATCCCAACTGCACTACGGCGAATTTCTATCCATATCAAATACAGGCGACATGGATGCACATATTCAAGCGACGTACACACATTCTATTGATAAGGCCTCACTAGAAGGCTATGAAGTCGGATATTTCGCAATGAAATATACGGTGAAGCCGGATAAGGATGTATATGAAGATTCGAAAATCGAACTGGACAATTTATTTAATGGAACGACCAATGAGGTTTTATCAATTGGAAAAGATAGCAATAGTGGCATTGAAATGATTAGTTCTCTTCTTTCCGCTGACCAAGTGAAGTCAGGAGAAATCTTGTTGGGTGACGGAGAAAACGAAGAGTTTTGGCAGTTGGACGAGGGTCAATACATCGACATTATGATGGCAGTTAAATTGGATGACAGTGCAGGGAATGAATACCAAGGCGCTTCTTATAAAGCAGGTCTTCATGTAATCGCGAAACAGACGGATGCTGGATCCACATACACAAACAAAAGTGACAAAAAGCAAGAAGACGATAAATAAGTTGTTTTAATCCGTTAATGAGGAGATGGGGAAGTCTATGAAGGGTTATGTAAAGAAGATTGGTACGCTTGCATCACGTCTGTTCGTAGTTCTGGTAATCGGCTTAGTGATAACGACCGCTTACCAAAAGGTGACGAACAACGGAGAACCTACATCCTTTTTTGGTTACCAACCACTGACGGTCCTTTCGAATAGTATGAATCCCATCTTCGCAACTGGTGACATGCTTATCGTGAAAAAAATCGATGCCACACAGGTGAAGGTGGACGATATTATTACGTTTAGAGAGCCTGGCGGGAACCTGATTACTCACAGAGTCGTGGATGTGGTCAATGAAGCAGGTGCAATCAGTTTTGCGACAAAAGGTGACAATAACAATATGGTGGATGAAGAGCGTGTACAAGCAAGTAGTCTACTCGGAAAACATGCATTCTACATTCCGAAAGTGGGTTACCTGATGAACGCTGTTCGCAGTCCTTTGGGCATGCTGTTGCTTGTGATTCTACCGACAGTCGGATATTTCGCGATAGGGCTGTTCGGACGTAAACAAGAGGATGTGGAAGGAGTTCCACTGGACAGTAAATAGAAGGAATACAGCGAAACTACGGCTAGAGTTTGCCTCTATGCCGTGGTTTCGCTTTAGTTTTTTAAAATTTGATTATGATTCGGATAAAACTGTAAAGCGTTCCTCATATGCTATGAGATTTCGATTTTATCTACCAAACCGATCACAAAATAGGCGTAGCTGGTGTAGACTTCCCCTTTAGAATAGGTGATAGAGATATCTGATCCAGGCTGTTCCCGTTCATTAATTTGATTCTTCGTCATCATTTCCATCACCTCATTTGATAGTTGGGAGACACTGTTGATTGTAGCGGAGAGCGTCCACTCGCGGCGGAAATCAACTTTTCACGTTAATTCTATTGTGAAAGAAAAAAGACTGTAGGCAACCCCAAGATTTCTGGAGTTTGTCTACAGTCTGAGCACTGTATGCATTAATAGCATACGGTGCTTTTTTATATGAATAATTTACTGTTTCTAATGAAGCGGACCACTATTGTTTTTCGGCGTCAATCGCTTCTGACATCGCTGTCCTTCTAGCATGTTCGTAAGTGTACGTTGAATGGCCTTGGCTTCAGGAGAGCAGCAACCGGGATCTGCTAAGTTTTTCTTTTCGAGGGGGTCGTGGGCTAGATTGTAAAGTTCAAACTGGCTGGGGACGGGTTCTGTTTTTACAACTTCGACGACACAACCATCTTCATCCACAAATGTCGTATCGCTGACGCCTGGATTCGTCCAGAATTGCGGGTTGTCATAGAAGCGGGCGAGTTTCCAAATTTCCGAGTTTCCGCTATGTCCCGTTTTGAGGGTGGCGATAATTGCTTCAATAGAACTAGGTTCGGTGACGGTCTCGTAAGGAATACCTGTGATGGGATTCGTCTGATTCAACCCTTTGAAAACGTTATCGTCTGTCATGAAATATAGGGGTTCATCCACACGGAAGAACGGTTCGTTTCTTTGTAAGAGTGGGGTGAAATCCCGTCCGACAAGAGGGCGGGCTTCTGTGTGGTCGCAGGCTAATTTGTGCCGGATTTCTGACGCGTCGATTCCTGCCAATCCTAGAAGTGTGGGCAAAATGTCGACGTGGCTAGTTAAAGTTGTTGTTTGTTTTGCATGTGTGAAGAGTTGAGGGCTGTGGAGTATAAAGGGTACGTGGATAGATTCTTCGTACATCGTGTACCACTTTTGATAAAGTCCGCCGTGCGCCCCAAGTTGTTCGCCGTGATCGGATGTGAAGACGATGATGGTGTCTTCAGAGAAGCTGGATTGATGAAGCGCTTCGAGTACTTTCATCAGTTCATCGTCGACCTTTTTCTGAAGGCTGTAATACAGTTGGCGATAGGTGTTGTTGTTAATGATAGGCTGCAATCCTTTGGGATAAGTGAGCCGATAACTTTCTTGAACCGAGGGCTTCGAAGCTAACGATTCGTTGGTGGTCGGAGCGGGAGGGATATACGGAAGTGTCGGATCATTTTCGAAATTGAAGGAGGGAAGAAGCGCCGAAAACACTCCGTAAAGGGCGATATCATGCGGGTTGACGAATGAACATTGCATGAACCATGGTGCGTTATCATCTTTGGATTTCGATGCTTTATCTAACGCATCAATTAGTTCGATTGCTTCTGCCGCATATACTTCGTCCCGACCACTCGTCCCGAATCCTGCTGAAGATCCTGAATTCCGCGGGTCGGAGCCATGAGGATCAGGGCCGATCCAGTCGGAAAATCCGAATGCTTCCAAGCGATTTCCCTCTCGATAAATCCGCTCGTTCGTTTTGTCGGGTGCGCCAGTAATCGTGTTGTAACTTGGGAGCGCATTTTTCGTGCCAGGGAGGACGATATCTTCTTCTGAAGCATGCCATTTCCCTTTCCAAAACGTATTGTATCCTGCAGCTCTGAAGTAATCGCCCATTGTCGGAACGGTGTTCGGATCCAACCAAAACTGGTCTGCATCATAGGAACCTTTTGCCGCACCGGGCGTTTGAGTGACTCCATGTAAAGAGGGATATTGCCCAGTATATAAAGTAGTTCGACTAGGGGAACAAGCTGTGCTGCCCGCGTAATGATTCAAAAAGGTCATACCATTTTTCATCAAGAGTTGCTGGGCGTGTAGATTTTGGCGGCGCCATTCTTTCAGTTGCGCGTTTTCATAAACGGGTGGGAACCGGTCTTGGTCTACCATTAAAAATAGAATGTTTGGCTGCTTCTGATGGCTGCCGTTATTGTCGCAATTTGAGTGTGATTCTTTCATAAGGTTCACCTTCCTAATTTGTAAGTACCCTCTAGTATATGTTAGTTGCTTTCGAACAAGCGTGTGTTTTGCGTAGGTGGAAGGTGAATTGAGTTTCGTGGCCAGTTAAATTTGAATGAATCTTAGAATCTCGCCGATTGCTGTGTCTGCTAGGAAAGTGGTGAGTAGGGTGAATGCGACGGTTGTGACAGCCATGTAGAAGAGGATACCGTAAAAGCTGTCGATTGACGTAGTTTCATTGAACAGAAGTTTGGTAATTGTGACGAGTGGAATAAGGATGAATGCGATGAACAGGGCCACGACGAGAAGAATGGTGGATAGGGTGAACGATTGAGCAAGTGTGAGCAGTAGGCTGATTGCGGAAAGGGTAATGGGAATCACGTAAAATCCTCCGATTTTGCGCGTGAGTTCCTGGACGGATCCTGGGAGTGAGAATAGGCTCGTCGTGGATTTTAAGGCAATCAAGTTCACGGTGACTAGGAGTATGAAAAAGATACTTAAGTAAAGTGTTGTTTGGAGAAATGTCGGGCTCAAGGCAGTAAGTTTTGAGGATAGTGTGGTGTGGAAAGTAGCGGCAGTTAGTAGGATGAAGAGCACGATGCTGAGTAGGCTATTTTGGAGGGAATCCGTTGTTTTGTGGAAGTGGGTGGATGGCGTTTTCAGTTGTTGGAATAGGTAGTTGAAGAAGTTTTTGGCGTCAGTTTTCAATTGTTCCACACGTTCGTTTGATGGAGAGGCCGGAACTTCTGTAGCCACGGTTCGCTTGCGCAACGTAGTGAATGAATTTCCGCATTCTCCACAAAAGTTTCCTTCAAGTTGCGTGTGGTTGCAGACTGGACAGGTTTTAATGGGAATCACTCCTTTTTGTTATGGGGGTTCGTGATTAGGCGCTTGAATTATAGTATGTGTGAGGGGTGGAGAATAGAAAGGATTTGTTGGGGAGTGTTGCAGAAATGAGTTGTCCGTTGCCAATCACATCTTGGAAGTTGCCCGACATATGGTGGGATTTCTCCGACACTTGGCCGTGTTTCTCGATTACATCGGAAGAGTTGTCCGACACTACGATAAATTTCTCGATAACCCCACACAATTCAAGTGCTTGAAGGGATTAATTGGTAGCACTTGACTTATTTAGTTCAAGGTAATGAACGCTACTCAGTGGAAGCGACAAGATCGGGAGAGTTGATGGGAGCCAGAAGACAATACGTGGGCACCTACCTAATTCGACGTTTTAGTTCCGGGGATTATGAATCGAGCAACCATTACGGGGGCAATTGAAATCGGCCGACATCCTGGTGTTGGAATGGTCGCGGTCCTTGCTCCGATAGAGTACTTGAAGAAAGTAGCATTAGATCAGCTAGTGACTGAACAGTATCGTTAAATAATAATTTGCTAAGAAAAAGAAACTTTTCAGTCCAATTATTTGGCTGGAAAGTTTTTTTATGTAGGTAAATTAGAGTAGTCATAAGAAAAGCACAATTCTTTAGTCTGGGAGTGTAATAACACGTGTAAGTAGCATTTAAATTGCAAACTACCAAGTTATGCAGATTTCTTGTGCCAATCCTGTTATTCGTAATAGGTTTATCGACCTGTGAACGAGATTTACAGCTTGATTTATACACTAATATGAATAGTAATTTTACAATAACATATTGACTGACAATTAAAACTTTGCATTGCATTCAGATTACTTATTATGCTATAGTCATAAAAATTACACTCACACAGTAATTGGAGGGTTTGTTTTGGAGGAAATTCATAACCGAATAAAGAGCTTACGAATTGAGCGCAACTTAACATTAAAAGAACTGAGTGATCAGACTGGATTGTCGCTTAGCTTTATATCGCAAATCGAAAGAGGCACTTCTTCTCTTTCCATTAGTTCACTAAAGAAGATTTCAGATGCTCTTGGTATTCATATCAATTACTTTTTTGAAGACGAGCAAGAAAACCAAACCTTTGTCGTTCGAAAAGATGATCATCATACCTTCACGACAACTAAAGGGAGCCAAATTTATTCACGATTAACTGGAACTTTTAGCAATCGCCGACTGGAGCCAATGAAAGTGACATTGCCTCCCCACATGCATGAAGAACATCCATATAGTCATAGCGGCGAAGAGTTTTACTACGTTTTAGAAGGTGAAGTCGTTTTCTATTTAAATGATGAAAAATATCACTTATACGAAGGGGATACCATTCACTTTCCTTCGAGTCTAATTCACCAGTGGGAGAATCCTTTAGAGACTGAAAGTATCGTGTTAAGTATAGTGACGCCAATTATATTTTAATGAGGAGTGAGTCGAATGAGAGTAGCAACTGATATTGGTGGTACGTTTACAGATTTAGTGTACGTAGACGGAAATGGAGAAATTGGTGTAGCAAAGAGTAGTACGACACCTCCTAACTTTGAAAAAGGTGTTCTTGATGTTATTCAAAAGAGTGGGATCGATCAGTCACAATTGTCTATGTTTATTCACGGAACTACAGTTATTATTAACGCGCTAACTGAACGGAAGGGTGCGAAAACGGCACTTATTACGACAAAAGGATTCCGGGACGTGCTTGAAATTGCACGTGGTAACCGACCTGATTTGTTCAATGTGAATTATCAGAAGCCAACACCGTTTGTCGAGCGCTATTTGCGTCAGGAAGTGAATGAACGTCTTAGTTATAAAGGCGACGTACTAACGCCACTTGAGATTGAAGATGTAAAAGCATGCGTTGACTACTTTAAAAAGGAAAAGGTTGAAGCGATTGCGGTGTCTTACTTGCATGCTTATGCGAACCCTATTCATGAGCAACAGACGGCAGAATTGATACAACAACTTTGGCCAGAAGTGAAAGTAACCATCTCGAGCGATATCGTGCAAGAATGGCGTGAATATGAGCGGACGAATACGACGGTGTTAAATGCATACGTTCAGCCAGTAGCACAATCGTATATCAATCGCTTAGAGACAGAATTGAAAGCGCAAAGTAACGTCGAGCAACTCTATATTATGCAGTCGAATGGCGGAACGACGACGTTTGATAGTGCGAAAGAAACACCGATTAGCATGGTAGAGTCTGGCCCGGTTGCGGGGATTTTTGGAGCTGCTGTGCTAGGTGAAATGATTGGTGAGAAAAATATTATCGCCTTTGATATTGGGGGAACGACTGCGAAGTGTTCTTTAATTGAAAACGGTGAAGTGAAAGTTTCAACAGATTATTATATTGAGCGTGATAATCGCCATGCGGGTTATCCAATTAAGACACCAGTTGTTGATATTGTAGAAATCGGAAATGGTGGCGGTTCGATTGCATGGATTGATCCAGCAGGGTCATTGAAAGTTGGACCACAATCTGCAGGTGCTTTCCCAGGACCAATCGCGTACGGGCAAGGTGGAACGGAACCTACAACGACAGATGCAAATCTATTAACGGGACGTCTTTCACCGAAGAACTTCGATTATGAAGTCGATTTAGAAACTGTAAAGGCAGCAATTCAATCGAAAATTGGCGATCATTTTGAGATGACTGCTGAAGAAGCGGCACTCGGAATCATTCGAATTGCTAATTCAAATATGTTGAATGCGCTGAAGCTCATCTCCATACGGAAAGGGCACAATCCTAAAGAATTCACGTTGCTAGCTTTTGGTGGTGGTGGATCGATGCACGCTCCTGCGCTCGCACTCGACCTTGGCGTGAAAAAGGTTGTTGTTCCAATCGCGTCTCCTGTGTTCTCCGCATGGGGCATGTTGTTGACGGACCTGCGCCACGACTACATTAAAACATACATTAAGCGAATGAATGAGTTGACGTTGGATGAAATCAACGGCGCATGGACGACGATTGAAACGCAAGCCTTGAATCATTTTGAGGATGAAGGAATGACTGCTGATCAGGTAGAGTATCATCGTTTTGCGGACATGCGTTATCTCGGACAAGAACACACGGTGAAAGTACCAGTGGATCACACTGATTGGACGGAAGCGAGTAAACAAAGAGCAATTGAAGACTTCCATAAGCTTCATGAGAAGAATTTCACGTTCAATCTGATAGATTCTCAGACAGAAATTGTGAATCTACATGTGACGGCTTTCGGAAAAGTTGAGAAGCCCGAAATTAAAAAGCAAATTAAAGCCGGCACACTAGAATCTGCATTCAAAGAAGAGCGTGACGTCTACTTTGAGAATGAAGGATGGCTAAAGACAAGCGTCTACGATCGTGAGAAATTGCCGACGAACGAAATTGTACATGGACCTGCCATTATCGAAGAAAAAGCAGCAGTAACCGTGATTTATAAGCACCAACAGTTACACGCAGACGAATATGGCAACCTCATCATTGTGAAGGAGGAAAACTGATATGACGCATACGACAACACTAGATCCATTTACACTCGAAATCGTTAAAGATTCGTTACTCGCAACAGGAGATGAGATGTTTGTGGCTCTCGCAAGAACTTCGATGAGTCCGATTATATACGAAGTATTGGACTATGCGAGTGGGCTAACTGATGCAAAAGGAAATCTACTTACTCAAGGGAATGGTGTGACAGGTTTCATCGGAATGCTGACGTTCATGGTAAAGGAAACACTATCTAAATACCCTGGAGATCAGCTAAAAGAAGGCGACATTATTATTATTAACGATCCTTATCAAGGTGGAGGTTCTCACCTATCTGACGTTGGTTTGGTCATGCCAATCTTTGTGGACGGCGAACTGATTGCATTCTCTGCAAATAAGGCGCACTGGACAGAGGTTGGAGGAAAAGATCCGGGTTCGTTTACGAATGACTCTGTGGATATCTTCCAAGAAGGAATCCAATTCTCGTGTTTGAAGCTTTACGACGAAGGAAAATTGAACGATGTTCTCATTGAAATTATACGCTCGAATGTCCGCTTCCCTGAGTTATCACTCGGAGATATGTGGGCACAGGTTGCAGCGCTAAAAACAGGCAATCGTCGAATAAACGAACTTTGTAAGAAGCATACGACTGAAACGATTCTTGCAGCTATTGAGTATTTGCTTGATCATGGTGAAACGCTAGCACGTGAGGAACTGAAAAAGCTCCCTAAAGGTGACTTTTATGCAGAAGATTTTATTGATACGGATGGAATCGGAAATGGACCCTTCCCAATTAAAGTGAAAGTAACGATTACGGATGATGAATTCATTTGTGATTTCCGTGGTAGCTCACCACAAGTACCGGGTCCAATGAATTGCTCGAAAACTGGACTAACGTCTGCTGTACGTGCGATTTTCTTAGCGATTACCAATCCTGAACAAGACGTAAATGACGGGGTATTTAGACCGCTCCGAATTCTAACAGATAAGAAATCTATCATGTCTGCAGAACGTCCAGTTCCAGTATCGAACTATTTTGAGACGTTGCTTGGGAGTTTGGACTTAGTTTGGAAAGCGATGGCACCTTATCTGCCTGAACGGTTGAACGCGGGTCATTTCTTATCTGTTTGTGCAGTTACGCTCTCAGGAAAGCATCAGGATACCGAAGATTCGTTCCTAATTGTAGAACCATCTGTCGGAGGCTGGGGCGCATCGAATCGAAATGATGGCGCATCGGGACAATTCTGTATGGGCGATGGAGAAACGTATAACGTTCCAGTGGAAGTAGCTGAAACTCGATACGGGGTTATGTTAGATGAATATAGCTTGCGGGAAGATGGAAATGGTTCTGGAGCAGGAGAGTTTGTCGGAGGAAAAGGCGTTACTCGTTCGTATCGAGCAATGACGGACGCTCAACAGGTCACCGTCACGTACGGCCGTAACAAGTTTTTTCCTTGGGGAATTAGTGGAGGGCATGACGGTTCGCCGAACGAATTCTTCGTAGACAAAGCAGATGGAACAATAGACGGACCCTTTGGTGTGTATCCGAGATACCCACTAAATACAGGTGACGTTGTAAGACTCGTTACAGGTACGGGTGGAGGATATGGTAATCCATTACGTCGCGATGCTGCACAAGTTGCGAAAGACGTAAGGAACGGTTATTTCACACTAGAAGAAGCACGTGTAGTTTTCGGAGTAGAAGTCGATTCGGAAACATTTGACTATAAAGAGTTAGCGACTAGAAAAAACGAAAAGGAGATGAATTAAATGAAAAAGACAGCAGCGCAAGACACACAGGAGATTGTACAAAATCTGTTTCATGATCAATTCACAAACGCGGAAGTGAAATTCGGGTATGTGTCGATTCCAGCTGGAGAACGGTTGCCGAGTGAAGGCACAACTTTCCATGAAGAACAGGAATATTCTTTCATCACAAAAGGGAATTTAATTGGTGAATCTGGAGGCGTTCCGTTTGAAATGAAGTCAGGGGAAGCTTCGTTCATTCCTGCTGGAGAAATGCATTGGTGTATGAACAAAGGCGAAGAATCTGTTGAGTTAGTATTTGCATTAGTAAAAGCATAAATTGTCCGTTAGCGATGAGCTGGGGAGTAGACAATCATAAGGGGTGAGCCGATGGACGGTAAAAAGGGTAATAAGAAAGAGCATAACGATATACTTAGCCAGGACAACGCATTGGCTCCTGTGCCTGAAAACCAGCGTCAGCATTGGCTAACACCTACAGTCATATTTGGAGGGTTGGAATTCACAATTCCAGTTCTCATGGTAGGTGCATCTTTAACTGCAAGCTTCGGAATGACTAAGATTCTCTTTATATTGATTGTTGCGTTGTTCGGTTTCCAATGGGTTGGGAATACGTTACAAGGGTACATTGGCGCTAAAACAGGACGCTCGTCTTCCGTAATTGCGAAGTCTAGTTTCGGAACTGTACAAGCCCGCTTTATTGTTGGATTTACAATTTTTATCGTATCTCTCGGATGGTGGGCATTGCAAACAGCTGTTGCAGGAAATGCGATGTCAGCGATGTTTGGCATTGACTATCAAACGAATTGGATTGGCTGGGCACTCGTTACGACAGTAGCAGGACTCCTGTTCGCACTTCCTTCAATCATTGGGTATAACTCGATGAAATGGACGGATTATTTAGCGGTTCCTTCAGGATTGCTTCTGATTGTTGGAGGAATATATTTGACGCTGAAAAACACTGGATTGCATAAAATAATGGAGTGGAATCCTGAACCAAGCATGACGATTTTAGCGGGTATCAGTTTAGTTATTGGCGTGAACGTATCCCAGTGGGTAATCGCATCCGATTATACGCGCTATGCGAAACCGGTTTGGAGAGATAACTGGATCATTCCGAGCGGGATTGCGGTTATTGGATTCCCATTGTTCATCGTAGGGGCAATTATGTCCGTAGGTGTTGGGGACGCAGATATTGTCAATGTCATGATGAATTTAGGATTTCCATTTTGGGGCTTCTTAATATTGTGGCTTGCAACATGGACGTCGCAGCTCGTAAATAACTACAGTATGGGATTAGCACTTGCAAATCTATTGAACGTGAATTCCGGCAGAGGGCGTGCACTGTTAACGTTAGTTGGAACGATTCTAGCGATTATTGTTGCACTTGCGGGCATTCTTCAATACTTCGAAGACTTCTTATACTTAACAGCACTTTTATATCCAGCAATTGCAGGCGTTATGATGGGTGACTTCTTCGTGATTCGTAAGCAAAAGTGGGTAGAAGTGCCAGGTTGGAACTGGATGGCAACGATTGCCGTTGCAGCAGGTGTTGTGATTGGATACTTAACGCAATACGTGTATCCGATGGGACTTCCAGCAGTTCAATCCCTTGTTGCTTCAATTCTTATGTATGTGATTGCGATGAAATTGAAGAAGAAGTACGCGCCTGATCAGTTTACGGAGTAATCGAGTAGGGGAGGAAATTCGGTAAGTTGTGGAATCGGTGTACTTGCGTTGTCGGACAAATGTAGGCGATTGTCCGACAGCGGGAGTGGTTTCTCCGACAGTTGTCCTAGTTTCTCCATCACAGCGAGGAATTTCTCCGACATTTAGCGAAGTTTCTCGATAAAGGAGCACAATTCATCTGCTTTAAGGGATTAATTGGTAGCGTTTCGCTTGTTTAGAGAGCGTAGATGCGCAATATGGTGAATGAAAAATGAATAGAATCGATTATTGCGAAGGCCCTCTAATGAAGATAATTAGAGGGTTTTTTGCGTTTTATAAATACCGAACCACCATTGTGAATTAAATAGAAGCACAATAAACCTTACAACAACCACTTTATATCAAAATAGCTTTTATCATTTGGCGACTCCTAACGATTTTTCTAATAATTTTCCTCGTAAGATGAAGTAAGACGAGCAATGCTACGAATGATATCTGCCGCTGATACTAGTATGTGATATATCTGAATGACCTGACATATATTATTCAACAGTTAATGATTGCAACTTATGCGGAATCATTGTAACTGGGGAATTTGAAACAGTAGGCGGTTAAAAGAAGGAGTGGAGTCGGTTGAAATTCAGTTATGTCTCGCATCTTCAATGTCCGAAGTGTAATAAGGAGTACAGTGCAGGAGTAGAACATCAATTATGTGAATGTGGTTCTCCATTGCTCGTCAATTACGATTTGGAAGAGTTACGCAACGTATTGAAACGTGAGGATCTTCTAAAGAGAAAACCAGACTTGTGGCGCTATAGGGAATTGCTTCCTGTCCAACGTGAAGAAAATGTCGTTACCCTAGGAGAGGGGATGACGCCTTTAATTCCGATGGAACGGTTGGGGGCAGACATGGGTATATCGAATTTGCATATGAAAGATGAAGGGATCATTCCTACAGGGACATTTAAAGCAAGAGGCGCTGCTGTGGGCGTGTCAATGGCTAAAGAATTGAATATCCATGAGCTGGCAATGCCGACCAATGGAAATGCTGGAGCTTCTTGGGCTCTCTATGCTGCACGAGGCGGGATTAAATCAACGATTGTCATGCCGGTGGATGCCCCTAAGATTACGAGAAATGAATGTGCGATTGCAGGTGCTAATCTTTACCTGGTTGATGGGTTAATTAGCGATGCGGGAAAAATTGTGGCGCAGACTGTACGTGACCAGGGATTGTTTGATGCGTCCACCCTAAAAGAACCTTATAGGATTGAAGGAAAGAAAACGATGGGCTATGAGATTGCTGAACAGATGAACTGGAAAGTACCTGATGTGATTTTATATCCGACGGGAGGGGGTGTCGGACTCATCGGTATCTATAAAGCATTAAAGGAACTGCAAACTCTTGAATGGATACCCCAAGGAAAGCTTCCTAGATTGGTCGCAGTTCAATCCGATGGATGTGCTCCAATCGTTAAGGCATGGAAGGAGGGCAAAAAAGAATCGGAGTTCTGGGAAGGCTCTGAAACAATAGCCTTTGGCATAAATGTACCGAAGGCGTTAGGGGACTTTTTAGTACTGGAATCGCTTTATGAAACAAATGGATGTGCTGTCGCAATAGATGATGAATCGATTTTGGAAGAACAAAAACAGATTGCGGAATTGGAGGGTGCTTTTGTTTGTCCGGAAGGTGCTTCGGCATTCGTAGCAGCACGCCAGTTACGCGAGGAGAATTGGATTAAAGAGGACGATGTGGTTGTCGTGCTAAACACAGGTGCGGGAATAAAATATCCAGATACTGTCGATTTTGAGCTTCCTACTTTACAGCCGGGGGAGTTAATCAATAAAGCGGAAGTTTTCATTGAAGAGTAGGGGTTATGAAGATTATTCGTTCACCGTATAAGGAGCGATCATGTTAATCATGATCACCTTATCAATTATTGCAAACGCTTACAATACTATATGGAAGGAGAGAAATGATGAAAATTAAAGGGAATTTGTTAATGCAAATCTTTATCGCTTTTGCAATTGCCATACTTCTAGGTGTTATCTTTGGACCGTCCATCGAGGTCATCAAGCCATTAGGTGATTTGTTCTTACGCCTCATTAAGTTCATTATCGCACCACTAATTTTAGCGTCGTTAGTTGTAGGTGTTGCGAGTACAGGGGACCCGAAACAGTTAGGCCGGATCGGTGTTAAGACAATTTCTTATTACCTGGTGACGAGTGCGATAGCAGTTATGATCGGTTTAGCATTTGCATATGTTATCTCGCCAGGTAAAGGCGTGAATGTGAGTGTGCCCGAAGCTGCGGCTCAGGTCAATGAAACAGATGGGGTGATTGCTACTTTACTGAACATCATTCCAGATAACCCGTTTACAGCGTTAGCCTCAGGAAATATCTTGCAGATTATCTTCTTTGCAATTTTCATAGGCCTAGCTATCACGTTGGTAGGTGAAAAAGCACAACCTGTCTACAAGTTCTTTGAGGGCTTTGCAGAAATCATGTATAAAATAACAGGAATCGTTATGTGGGTTGCTCCGATAGGGATTTTAGGTCTTGTTGCACCAGTCGTTGGGGAATATGGGATAGCCGTATTAATGCCCCTTTTGAAAGTGATTTTAGCGGTCGCGATTGCCTGCATCGTCCACGTGATTTTCGTTTACTCGATGGCAGTTAAAAAGTTTGCGAAGATGAGCCCGATAAAGTTCTTTAAAGGAATGGCTCCAGCGGCTGTCGTCGCTTTCAGTACGTGCAGCAGCGCGGGAACATTGCCCGTCACGTTGAAAAACACGCAAGAAAGTTTAGGAGTCTCAAAGAAGATAAGCAGTTTCGTCCTCCCGCTTGGCGCGACTATCAATATGGATGGTACGGCAATCTATCAAGGGGTGGCTGTTGTATTCATTGCACAATTCTACGGGTTGGAGTTATCGTTTCTACAATTATTGACCGTAGTACTTACGGCTGTGTTAGCATCGATTGGTGCTGCTGGAGTACCAGGCGCGGGTGTAATTATGCTGGCGATGGTGTTGACTTCCGTGAACATGCCGTTGGAAGGAATTGCATTAATCGCCGGAATTGATCGGATTCTAGACATGTTCCGCACGACTGTAAACATCCTGGGTGATGCTTCAGCGGCTGTTGTTGTTGCAGCAACGGAAGATGAGTTATGGGTCGATGAATCGAAAGAAGTACAACAAAGCTAACTGGATGATTTCCATTAAATTTTGCAAACAAAAAATTTTTTCAACTGCCCGCAAAGAGGAATGGTCAATTCCCCTTTGCGGGTGAATTGATCTCTGATATGGTAATGATGAAGTACACGACGAGCGAAGGGAAGATTACATGAGAAAAACGAATGAAAGTTATGAGGTAGATACCGCCAATCGCATTCGTAGATTAGTTGTACGAGTCATGCCAGGGATATTGTTATGTTTACTTGTGACACTTGTAGGGATTTATGCAGCGGACGTGATTGGTAAGTTGATTGTTGCTCTGAATTTATTGCCGGAAGGAAGCGCAAGTCCGGTGTCTGGAATATTTGTCGCGATTATAATTGGAATCATCATTAGAAATACTGTTGGATTACATATTGTCTTCATGGAAGGAGTAGCGTATTCAGTCAAATACGCATTGCGGGCTGGAATCATTTTACTCGGACTACGTTTAAGTTTGACGGAAGCATTGAAGCTTGGTGCATGGGGACTTCCACTCATTATTGCATGTATCTCTTCAGGATTGCTCGTCACTCTTTACTTTACGAAAAAAATGAATCAATCGAATCGGCTAGGGACGTTAATTGCTTGTGGTACAGGAATCTGTGGAGTCACTGCAATTATGGCTGTTTCTCCAGTCGTTAAAGCAAAAGATGATGAAATCTCCTATGCTGTCGCCAATATTACGATTTTTGGATTGGTCGGTATGCTACTGTACCCCTACTTGGCCAATATCTTTTTTGCAGGAGACCCCATTAAAATAGGGTTGTTTCTAGGAACAGCGATTCACGATACTGCGCAGGTTACGGGTTCAGCACTTATTTATAGTCAAATGTACGATATGCAAAAGGTGGTAGACGTCGCTACAGTTACAAAGCTGACACGGAATTTGTTTATCATAGCTGTCATTCCGCTTATTTCGTACTTCTTCTTTAAAGGAGCGGGCAGTAAGGAAGATGGCACGGAATATAGCATTCCAAAGTGGTATAAGCTAATTCCTGTATTCGTAATCGGATTTTTAGCACTGGCATTAGTCAGAACGATTGGGGATTGGACGGTAGCGAAGAGTGGTTCAGCATTCGGCTTTCTGACACTATCGACATGGGAAGGATTCTACAATTCTTGGAGTTCATTCGGCTCGAAGTACATGCTTGGATTGGCGATGGCCGGCGTTGGATTATCGACGAATTTTAAAGTCTTTAAAGGATTGGGGATCAAACCGTTCTATATCGGGTTAATTGCCGCTGTGTCAGTAGGACTCGTGAGTTTGGTGCTAATTTCATTCTTCGGTCACTTGATTGTTATCTGATGTATAAAATGTCTTATAGCGAGCGATGGAAACTTGGCATATGAATGAGCTGTCTTTACTTCCAAGGTATTGAAACAGTTAAGAATGAAAAATTAAAAGTGAAGGCTACCAACTTTTAGAACGCATGAGAAAACCCCCTATATATGCAAATAGGGGGTTAATTTCATTCCATCTTCAATACTAACTTTCCGCGCGCATGACGAGTTTGTGTTTTTTGAAGGGCTTCGAGTGCTTGGTCGAATGGATAGACTTCTTCGATGACAAGCTGGTACGTCCCCGATGCAATTTGCTCGATCAGATCATGGAGTTCGTTTCGTACATCTGCTTTATGAGGGACGAATGCAGCTGTGATGCCACGTTCTGGCTCGATTCGGTCGCCTGAAATGGTGATGACAGTACCGCCGTCTTTGACGATATGCATGCTCTCGGTTCCAGTTCCTGGCTGGATGGCAATCGCTGCATCGACTCCGTTTGGCATCCATTTTCGTACTTCATTTGCCCAGTTTGGATCGCGATAGTCTACGGTTTTATCAGCACCGAGTGACTTCATGTAGTCATGATTTTTAGGAGAAGCGGATCCAGCGACGACCCAGCCACGTGCTTTTGCGAATTGAATAGCGAAGGTGCCGATTGCACCAGATGCTCCCGCTATGAATACAGAATCTCCGGAATTCAGATGGAGCGCAGTGAGCGCACGAAGTACGGTGTTGCCAGCTACTAGAACTGCAGCGGCTTCTGTAAAGTCCATGTTCTCAGGTATGGATAAAATCAGCGAATCTTTATGAACGGCTGCGAATTCCGCCCAGGTTCCGCCTTTCAGTTGCATCATGCTGATAAAAGCGATTCGCTCTCCTTTTTTAAACTGCGTGACGCGACTTCCTATTTCTTCTACAATTCCAGATGCTTCAATTCCGATTACATACGGATAGTCGATTTCTTGAGGGAGGAAGTACGAATCGTGAATGCCAACGCCGACTGCCTTCACTTGAACGAGTAATTCATCCTCAGAAATGGTGGGGATCTTCACTTCTTCCAGCGCAATATCATCTGGCGCGGCACTTCGTTTTACAAATGCTTTCATACGTCGATACAACTCCTCTTTGAGTTTTTAGTGAATTCAGTATATCATAACGTTAATGGAGAAGGAGTACTTGTTGCTTGGTTTAGCAATTTGATGAAGGGGAGACGGTACGATGTATACCTATAAAGTCGTGACGATTAAAAGCAGTTGGAAAGGTACGCCTAAAGAAGACGAAGAAAGCGTCATGAATGATTTGGCTGCTCAAGGGTGGCGTTTGCATTCCATTATCCCATTCTCGACGACTACTGGTGGAACGACAGATTTGAAGCTTGTATTTGAAAGAGAAGCAATTATGTGATGAAGGTACATTTAGCTTATGAGAGAGTGCGTTTATAAGTCCAATAGCAAGTTTAAATAGAAGACAATCTCAGTCGCATTTGAGCGGCTGGGATTTTTTGCGTTTGTTGATCAAGTAGTGGAGATTGTCCGACATGGAGAGTGATTTCTCCGACAGAGGTGGGTATTTCTCAATCACAACAGCTATTTCTCCGACACTCAGCGGAGTTTCTCGATAACGGGGCACAATTCAAGGGATTGATTGGAGCACTTCTCAAATAGAGATTTAGGAGACTTATGCTTTTCGGCGATAAATAGGATGTGGAGTCGTCATGTAAGCTAACATGCGTATAAAAGAGACTCACTTCAAGTGTACGAAGTGAGTCTCTTTTATACGGGTAATTATCAACTCACGTCGGTCAATACAATTCACGTTCAGCAAACAACATGGATACGAAAGAGAAGATTAATGAGATCAGAAAGCTTACCCATATAGATAGAAGAGGTCCAGTACTTACCGGAAAGAGATAGACACTGGCTGCACCTATTGGCACAGCGTAAGGCAACAGTCGAGATAGTCTTCTTTTTGAAAGTGTGATGAATAACATGACCGGAATTATAGATGCATAAAGGGAGCCGAAGAAAAATAGAAACTCGAGTGCATCGTAGTTGAAAAACAGAGATATCAAAAGTAAAACGAACAATAGAATACCGGAAAATAAATAGGAAGCTTTGTATAGCTGCACATCGCTCATATTTGGCTTTAGCTTACTAAAAATGTGTCTGACAAAGTGAATCGTTGTCGCATGAAGTTCAGCGTTTGCTGTGCTAGAAATTGCACTGAAACAAAACAGAAAAAAGATGGAGGATAACAAAATAGGTTCAATTTTCTTAACCAGTTCAAACAGTAGTGAGTAAGTTTCTACGAATGACTGATCATAGATGACAATCATCAGCATCCCGCCGAGAGCTAAAGGGATGGTGCTCCAAACTAAAGCGGTTAAATAGAAGCTCATTCTCACTTTTTTTATATCAATTATATAGAGACGCTGCCAGGTTGCTCGATCAGAAATCATCTGCCCGAATCCAATAAGCATTGCTGTTGCGGCTAAATAGGCAGCTTCTTTATTGTTTATATACAATAAATAGGGATGTAATAAGCGGATGCCATTGTAGATATTAGAGGCTCCTTCACTTATGAAGAAAAACATAGGGATAAAAATAATAGCGCTAAAAGTAAAAAGTAAGGCAGGACCTTCTAGTCGATGAATCCATTTCATGCCTCCGAAGCCTGCGACTAAAAATGTATAGATGAAAAATAGGAACAGTGACAACCAAATAGGAATTCCTAGAAGTAACTCAAATAGAACAGACGCACCTACTGCTTGCATGAATAGCGAATCCAGTCCGAGAAAGAGAACGATAGAGGACATGAGGTAATATCCATCTTTACGGAGACGCGTTTGAAACAAGTCTCCGATAGTTAGCAAATCAGGAAAAGAAGTACGAATTCGAACGGAAATCAAGCCAAACAAAAAAAGTGCGAATGCTCCCATGAATGAGTAACTGATGCTTCCAACTAACCCATATTTCACGAGAGCTTCTGGTGAAGATAGGATTGTATTCGCGGTTATCCAACGTGCGAGTAACGAAATAATGGCTGTTGAAAATCCAAGTGTGATGGCCCCAGTGATGTAATAGGAATACTGCTTCATTGTAGGCCAGCTCGATGTGTCTGTTCAACTTGAACACGATAGGCGCTCGGCGTCATCCCGAAATTTTTGCGGAATAGAGAACTAAAGTAATGCTGACTATTGAATCCCGTATGATCTGCGACCGCAGATATACTTGCATCAGGCTCGTTTTCTAACATCTTTTTAGCCATTTCGAGTCGATAGGAATTTAGATAATCTGCGAACCCAATTCCCATTTCTTCAAGAAACTTTTTACTTAGATAGGTAGGACTCAAATGTATTTGAGCAGCCACCGTAGACAATGGAAGCTTTTCAGCATAATCTTGATGAATTATGTGGATAGCTTGCTGTATTGAATCAGATTTGGCATTCCATTTATGATATTTCTGAAGTGTTTCGATAAGTTCGCTTTCGATAATTGGCTTTGTAATATAGTCGCTTACGCCAATTCGTATCGATTTCTGTGCATATTCAAATGACTGAAAAGCAGTAACCATAATGATGTCTAATTCATAGAGTGCCTTTAGATCCATGCCGAGTGTTAATCCATCTTTTCCAGGCATTTGGATATCTAAAAATGCGATAGAAAATCGGTGTGTGTTGGCTAGTGCTAATGCTGTGGTGGCATCAGTAGCTTTGTAGAAAGTCCAATAGGGGAAATGAGGTTTCATTAAATACTCAAGCTGCTCTAGCTCCAAGACTTCATCGTCAACTAGTAGAATGTACATGTATGTACTCCTTTCTTACGCAGTTCCATTATCTATAAAAGGAATGATCATCCGTGCACAAGTTTCTTCCCCTACATAAGACATATCAAAAAGGGCAACAGATTCAGGGAAGAGAAGTCTTAGCCGTTCGCGAATATTAGCTACACCCAATCCGTCTTCGCGAAGAAAGTCCTCATCGTCATCTAACGACTGTTGGAGGTGGGTATTCCATACTTCTACATTCAATTGGTCCATCTTACAGTAGATGATAATTTTAAGTTTAGCGGGACCAGGGAACTTTTCAAAAGCATGTTTGAAGGTGTTCTCTACCATTGTTTGAAGTACGAATGGTGGAATATACGCATACTTTGCTTCTTGCGCAATCGTTTGTTCGATTTGTACACGTTGCCCAAATCGAATTTGTTGAATCTCAAGATAACTGTTTGTATAGGCTAACTCGTCCATTATGGGGACGAGTGTTTCTGTAGTTTGATAATTGTATCTCATGAATTTAGACATGACTTCGAGACTAGAAATCAGCTCTTTTTTTCTGTCCAATCTCGCAAGGCTCAACATCGTGTTTAAGGTGTTGAAGAAAAAGTGGGGTTTGATGCGTTGGTTAAGCTGATAGTATTGGGCATACTGCAATTCTTTTTCAAGTTCAGATTTACTGGCGAGGTGCTGGAGAAAGTCAAACTTACTCTCGAAAATTGTAATGAATGCAAGTGTAAAAGCCCCTGCAAGAGGAGCTAGTATACATAATAATACATATAATGAAAAGGTATCGATGGACAGCATTCGCATAACCTCCAGCGGAAGTTGAGTTGTTCTTATTCTAACAGAGGAATTACGAGTTGAGTAAACTTTCTGCATAATGACAAGCGACGGAATGAGTCTCAGTTAACTTTCGAAGCAGAGGTTCTTCTGCCTTACAGTGATCAGTCGCAAAAGGACAACGTGTATGGAAACGACACCCTGTTGGTGGATCTATAGGCGAAGGGACATCTCCCTTTAACAGGATACGCGTTTGCTTATGCTGTTCATCAATTGATGGAATTGCCGACAAAAGAGCCTTTGTATATGGATGACTCGGGGAGTCGAAGAGTGAGTTTTTGTCAGCAATCTCAACGATTTTTCCTAAATACATCACAATTACCCGATCGGATATGTGTCGGACAACACTTAAATCGTGAGAAATAAATAAAAACGTCAAGTCCATAGTGCGTTGCATACCTTTTAATAAATTAATAATCTGGGCTTGAATGGAAACGTCGAGTGCAGAAACGGCTTCGTCACAAATAATCACTTTAGGGTTCACACAAAGAGCGCGAGCAATTCCAATTCGTTGGCGCTGTCCCCCGGAAAACTCATGTGGATAGCGCTCTAAATACTCGGGACGTAGACCGACAAGTGACATAAGTTCAAGAAGACGAGCTTCCATTTGTTCTTTTGGCATAACTTTTTGGATTGTCATAGCTTCCTGAAGCATCTTTCTGATAGTCTGTCGCGGATTTAATGAGGCGTATGGATCTTGAAAGATGACTTGAATATCCCCACGCATATTTCGCAACTCTTTTTTTGTTAGTTTTGTCATAGAAGCTCCATTGAAACGAATTTCACCCTCTGTCGGTTCATCCAGACGGAGAATAGATCGCCCAGTCGTTGACTTCCCGCATCCGGATTCTCCTACAATACTAAGTGTTTCACCTGGATAAAGAGCGAAGGAGATATCGTCTACAGCTTTGACAGTCTGTTTAGGTGAGAATAGAGATTCTTTTTTTAGCGGGAAATACTGTTTTAAACGGTTTACTTCAAGAATAGGCGTCTTTTTCGTTACGGACATACGAGCTCCTCCTCTTCAATGGATTCCCACTTTTCTGTATACATGAAGCAACGTACTTTTGTATCTTCATTGTTCTGTACTAACAATTCAGGTGCTTCTTCACGACAAATGTCTCGCGCATGCTGGCATCGATCTGCAAAACGGCATCCAACGGGATAGTCATATGGAGAAGGGACAGACCCCTCTATTGTTTGAAGTTCCACTTGATTTTCATGGATATTGGGTAGTGAATTCAGCAAACCTTGAGTATAGGGATGCAAAGGTGTTTTAAAGAGGTCCTTTGCACTTCGGTGTTCTACAATTTGGCCAGCATACATGACAGCGACTTGATCACAAACTTCTGAGACAACGCCTAAATCGTGTGTAATGAAAATAATGCTCATTCCAATTTTACGTTGCAAGTCTTTCATCAGTTCTAATATTTGGGCTTGGATGGTTACATCGAGTGCCGTTGTAGGTTCGTCTGCAATAAGCACTTCAGGTGTACAGGCGAGTGCCATTGCAATCATCACACGCTGCCTCATCCCTCCGCTTAACTGGAAAGGCTCCTGTTTAGCCCGTTTTTCAGGAGAAGGGAGTCCGACCATTTCCAATAAATCAACAGCTTTTTGCCATGCCTGTTTCCTAGGCAGACGTTGGTGCAAGCGAATGGTTTCTGCAATTTGTTCTCCAACAGGAATAATTGGATTCAAGCTCGTCATCGGCTCCTGGAAGATCATCGATAGCTGGTTACCACGTACTTTTCGAAGCTCTTCGTCTTTCATCTTTACGATATCTTTATTGTTGAGTAAGATTTCACCTTCTACAATCTTACCTGGCGGAGACGGGATTAGGCGCAGGAGCGAGAGAGAAGTAATTGATTTACCGCATCCTGATTCCCCTACAATTCCGAGCGTCTCTCCTTTATGAAGTGTGAAATCTACACCATCCACCGCTTTCGCAACACCTTTTGAAGTAGTGAAATGCGTTTTCAAATTCTTTACTTGTAAAACGATATCTTTGCTCATTGGGAATCCTCCTTTTAGTTTAAGTCGATTCGTTTGTTAACAGCTCTGTAAAGGACATCAACTAATAAGTTGACGAAGACGAATACGAGAGAAGCGACGAGCACACCGCCTTGTACCATAGGTAAATCTCGTGTTCGAATAGAATCGACGATCATTCTTCCAAGTCCATTAATAGCGAATACAGATTCAACTAAAACAGTTCCACCAAGTAAACTACCGAACTGTAAACCGACGACTGTTATTACAGGAATCAATGCATTACGTAATGCATGTTTAGAGATCACGAAATACTCTTTTAAGCCTTTTGCACGTGCAGTTCGGATATAATCTTGCCCAATTACGTCTAGCATGCTGGAGCGAGTCATTCTAGCAACAATGGCTGCACCTCCGACGCCAAGTGTAATGGCAGGTAAGATAATATTTGCGGGTCCATCCCAGCCAGCTACAGGTAGCCAATGTAGTTTCACAGAGAAAAGATACATGAGTAGTAATCCAAGCCAAAAGCTTGGAAGTGAAATACCGAGTAACGCGATAACCATGACACTTACATCTCGGAATGAGTAAGGTTTCACAGCAGAGATGATTCCAGCAGTTAAACCGAGAACGACGGTGATGAGAATACTATAAAAAGCGAGTTCCATTGTTATTGGAAGTCTAAGCAATATTTCATCAAGTACAGGTTGTTTGTTTTTTAAAGAATTACCTAAATCCCCTTGAAATACATTTCCGACATAGGTGAGGTATTGTTCAGTAATGGGACGGTTTAGTCCCAAATCCTCCCGGTATTGTTCTATAGTTTCTTGCGATGCCCCTTCACCTGCTAAAATTGCGGCCGGATCACCTGGAACCATCTGCATGATGAGAAAAACGACAAGTGTAACACCTAATATGACGGGGATTATCTGCAAGAATCGCTTAGCAATAAATAGAATCATGAAGTGAGCCTCCTTATTTTTTTAATTTAGGATCGAGTGCATCCCTTAACCCGTCACCGAATAAATTGAAACCGAGTACGAGAATTGAAATCATTAATCCAGGGAAAATAGCCATATAGGGTGCGCTGAATAAGAAATCTCTACCACTTGAAAGCATTGCGCCCCATTCAGGAGATGGTGGCTGTGCACCTAGTCCAAGGAAGGACAACCCTGCAGCAGAAAGAATGGCTGTAGCGAGTCGCATAGAACCTTGAACAATGATAGGAGATAGGACGTTCGGAAGAATATGCTTAAAGATGATAGTGAAATCGTTTGCGCCAATTGTTCGGATGGCATCAATATACTCCAACTTTTTAACTTCCATCGTTGACCCTCTGACGATTCTTGCGAATAGTGGAATTGAGAAAACACCAACTGCAATTGTTACGTTTATGAGACCGGGTCCTAGTGCACTAATGATTGCTAGTGCTAGTAGAATTCCTGGGAAAGCGAGCATGACATCTAGAATCCGACTGACAATGGTGTCAACCCACTTTCCGTAGTAACCAGCGATAAGACCTAATGTGATACCGAAGAATGCTCCGAATAATACGGAAGCAAATCCAACACCTATAGATAATCGTGAACCGTATAAAATCCGACTGAAAATGTCACGACCTTTGTCGTCTGTTCCCATCCAGTGCTCTAATGACGGGGGAATCAGTTTGTCTTCTAATGAAATCGCGTACGGATCATAGGGGGCAACGATGGGAGCAATCAGCATCATTAGAAGATACACACCTATAATCATTGCTCCAACCATGGCTGCCTTATTTTGTGTCATTACGGTCTGAAATGACTTCCATCTCTCCTTACGAGTTTGTTGTCGCGCTCTCGCTAAATCGATGGATGTTGACGTAGTTACTTTTGAAGCCATTGGCCATTCCCTCCCTGCTTAGTCTGTTAAGAATAGTTCAAATGTAAAACTCTTATGTACGTCTGTAAATAGTAATCTTCTAAGTAGTTGAAATAGTTAAAAAGTTGAACAAAATAGTGAAAGTGATTTCCTCTCCAGTTTTATATAATCTGATTAGAACGACAAAGCGAATTGAAATGGGGGAGCACAATGAAGAGTTGGAAGAAGTTTCTTACAGTAGTATTAACAGGAGTGTTGCTTCTAATTTTGCAAGCTTGCTCAACGAGTGGCTCAAATTCAGAGGACAAGGCAAGTGCAGAAGGAGACAAAGGAAAATCAGAAGACGGAGGAACGTTAACGGTAGTGAGGCTATCGGATGCTACAGGATTGGATCCACATTTCATTACGGACATTCCTTCAGCAAACGTGATTCACGGAAAAGTCTACGAGACGCTCGTCCAGTTTGATAAAGATATGAACATTAAGCCCATGCTTTCAACAGAATGGAACCAAACAGATGACTTAACTTGGGAATTCACACTTGTAGAAAATGTAAAGTTCCACGATGGTACACCGTTTGATGCTGAGGCTGTAAAAAAGACGCTCGATCGAATTCTTGATCCGGCAACAGGTTCACCGCAACAGTCAAAGCTTGGTATGATTCAAGAAGTTATTGTTAAAGATCCAACGCACGTCACGCTCAAATTATCAGAACCATATGCACCATTGTTGTCAATCCTTGCGAGTAACGAAGGAAGTATCATTAGTCCGAAAGCAATTGACGAATCGGCAGAAAAACTTGCAATGCATCCAGTGGGGACTGGGCCGTTTGTTTTTGAATCTTGGAAGTCGGGTCAAGATATCACATTGGTGAAGAACAAAGACTATTGGGGAACGCCAGTAAAACTAGACAAAGTTGTCTTTAAAGTAGTTCCTGAAGATGCAACACGACTTGCAATGGTTGAACAAGGAGAAGCTCAAATTTCTGACCAAGTTCCGGTAACAGAAATCGACCGCATTGAAAACTCAGATACTCTCAATTTATATCGCACAGATGGTTTAGCTGTTGAGTATGTAGGATTCAACACAACAGCAGCACCATTTGATGATGTGAAGGTTAGACAGGCCGTGAGTTATGCGATTGAGCGCGAAGCAATTTTAAGTGGCGTTTATAATGATGTTGGAACACTTGCGAACGTAGCAATGAGTCCGAAAGTATTTGGCTACAGCAAAAACGTTAAAGCGTATCCATATGATGTTAATGAAGCGAAAAAACTCATGAAAGAAGCGGGACTGCAAGATGGAGTTTCTGTAAAATTGCTCACTAGCGATCGTAAAGAACGCATTAATATGGCGGAGGTTATCCAGTCACAGCTTAAAGGTATTGGTGTCAAAGTTGAGATTCAAGTAATGGAATATGGTGCATATATCGACGAGGTTGACAGTGGGAAACACCAAATGTTCATAGGCGGATGGGGAAATGCAACGGGCGATGGCGATTATAACCAATATAACCTGTTCCACTCGGATTCCGTTGGTTCACCAGGAAACCACTTCTATTATCAGAATCCTGAAATCGATAAATTGATTGAACAAGGCCGAGTAGAAATGGATCCTGGTAAACGTGAAGAAATTTATGAAGAAGCAATGCAACAAGAGATGGACGATGCCGTTTACGTTCCAATCCGTAACTACGAGCATCTTGCTGTCTATAATAATGATGTGAAAGACTTCTATTTGAACCCATCTAACTATTTAATTATCAACGAAACGACAGTTAGCAAATAAGATCTGAAGAGTAAGGTTGTAAGCCAGGGCCTTACTTTATCCTTTTGAAGGAGTGATGGAATTGACGACTTTGATGTTGAAGAATGTAATACTGGAAACCGGATTTCACTATGAAGGGAACCGAGTGACTGCTACAAAAACAGGTAGTTATGATGTTTTAGTAAAAGACGGTAAAGTTGAAAAGGTTGGTGAATCGCTTACGGATTCAGCAGATACGGTCATCGACGCTGGCGGAAATCTACTGATGCCATCTATGCGTGAAATGCATATTCATGTAGATAAAACCTATTTCGGTGGTCCATGGAAAGCGTGTATTCCGATAACGAATGGCATTGTTACTCGTATAGAAGAGGAAGAGAAACTGTTACCACGACAGCTTCCAGTTGCATTGCAACGTGCAGAGAAAATGATTGAATGGTTATTGTCTCAAGGGCATACGCACATTCGATCTCATTGTAATGTCGATCCTCAAATTGGAACGAAGCACATTGAAGTTACGTTGGAAGCATTTGCGAAATTCGAAGGTATGTTGACGTATGATATCGTCGCTTTTCCGCAACACGGCTTATTACGCTCGAATTCTGAAGCGTTAATGAGAGAAGCGATGCGTAAAGGGGCTACGTTAGTTGGTGGAGTCGATCCCGCTACGATTGATCGGGATATTGAGCGTTCACTTGCAACAACGATGGATATCGCAACGGAATCTGGTAAGGGATTGGATATACATATCCATGACGGAGATTCTCTTGGAGCTTTTGAGTTTAAAAAGTTGGCTGAACTTGCAATTCAAGCAGGAAAAGTTGGGCAAACGACAATCAGTCATGCCATTGCACTCGGCGATTTAAAAGGGGCTGAGCTGGAACAAATGACATCGATTTTACGTGAAGCAAAAATCGATGTCACAACAACAATTCCAACGAATCGTCCAACAATTCCTGTCCAATATTTGCAGAAGAATGGTGTTAATGTATCCCTCGGACATGATAGTCTGACAGACCATTGGTCACCTTATGGAACGGGAGATACGATTGAAAAATTATCCACTCTTGCAGAACGATTCCGGTTTATGGATGAATATTCGTTGAATCGTACTTGGCAATACGCAACGGGTGGAATTATGCCACTAGATGACGACGGGAATTCAGTCTGGCCGAAAGTCGGAGATGACGCAAACTTCCTGCTAATCGATGCAGTTTGCTCAGCGCAGGCGGTGGCACGCCGGAAGCCAATTACTCGAGTTATTTTCCAAGGGAATGTAGTGTCTGAAAATGGAATCGTACGGAATGGTTTGCAGATAGGGGGCGCTAAACGTGACTGAAACGACGTGGCTTGTAAATGTTAAGTTAGAGACAGGAAATCGAATGATGGATAGTGGAGCGGTTGAAACCGAGACAGCGTTGCATACATTGAAAGTTGTGGATGGGGTAATTGAAGAAATTCATGATGCCAGAAGTCCTGTCCAAATAGATGGAAAACAGCTTGATATGAAAGGAAAGCTAGCGATACCTCCTCTTAAAGAAATGCACAATCATTTGGACAAAACTTATATGACGTTGGACTGGAAAGCAGTTACGCCAGTGACTAATTTGAAAGAACGTTTGGCGCATGAGGCAGCGGAGCTTACTGAATTGGCGAGTTCAACAGAGCAACGTGCAAAGAAAATGATTGAGACACTTCTTGGCTACGGCGTGACACATATCCGTACGCACGTGAATATCGATCCTTATATTGGCTTGAAAAACTTAGAAGGTGTAAAAGCCGCACTTAAAGCGTATGAAGGAATTGTGACACATGAAATCGTAGCATTCCCGCAACATGGATTGCTTCGTGATGATGTGCCCGCGCTAATGCGTGAAGCGATGCGAAGTGGAGCGACAATCGTTGGTGGACTGGATCCAGCTGGAATTGATCAATCGATTGAAAGCTCTCTTCACGAAGTGATGAACATTGCGACAGAATTTGACGCAGACGTCGATATCCATCTACATGACGGTGGAATGGTTGGCTATTACACGTCCGATAAGTGGATTGATATCGTTGAGGATGCTGGATATCGAGGACGAACAGCGTTAAGTCATTCATTCTGCCTTGGGGATGTTGCAATTGGGCAGCAAGTAAAGATTGCGGAGCGTCTAGCTGCACAGGACGTCGCAATTATGTCAACAGTTCCGATTAACTTGAACAGAACGTTGCCACCTATCCAATTGTTGGATGACCATGGCGTTCGTGTGCAGTTCGGCTGTGATGGCTTTTATGACTCTTGGAGTCCGTATGGAACAGGCGATGTGTTAGAGAAAGTGACTCGTTTCGGAGAGCTTTCCCGTAAAATTGAGGAAATTCCATTGCGTCAATCATTACGGTTTGCAACAAACGGCGTAACACCCTTAAATGCAGAGGGCGAACGCGTGTGGCCGCTAGTGAAAGATAAAGCGGACTTTGTATTCTTTGATGCTGCATCGACTGCGGAAGTAGTCGCAAGGAAGCCAGTTAACCGCTTGGTAATGGTAAAAGGCGAACTAGTAACTCCAGCAATGTAAGTAGTTAAGGATGGCTGAATCTAGCCATCCTTTTTAGATGGTAGGTGAAGTAAATGGGACACAGTCAAATGAAGCTGTATCTAATCGGATTGTTTTGTGTGATTGCGTGGGGGAGTAACTTTGTTTTCGGCTCGATTTTAGTGAAACAATTTAATCCCGAAATCATCGCCGTTATGCGGTTGATATTCATATTAATGTTTCTATACACAGTGACTCGACGACAAGTTCGAGGGGTTCGACTAAGTAAGAGAGATTGGTTGTTACTTGCAGTAGGCGGGCTAATAGGTGTCTCTTTTAACCAATGGAGTTTTTATGCAAGTCTACAATACACAGATCCCGTAACGGCGTCGCTTATTCTGGCTCTATCTCCGATTGTGACGGTTTCCCTTTCCGTTTTTTATTTTAAAGAGAAGCGGCGACTAGCTTTTTGGGGTGGAGCAGTGATCGGCCTTTGTGGAGTATGGCTTGTTATTACGAAAGGAACTTTCTTCGTCCCTTCCATTGGACGTGGTGAGCTGCTGATTGCGGGAACAATGGTATCGTTTTCCGTGCTCCTCCTCCTAGTCCAACATATGTCGAAAACGATGAATGTCGGGGTAATCACGTGGTACACGAATCTCTTCGGCTTGATTGGCTTATTGCCATTTGTCTCGTGGAAGGCAGTTCCCTCAGCTATGAACGTGGATTGGACGTATTGGCTTTTATTGGTTGTTACTGCGATTGTGATGCATGGCTTGTGTACATATTTGTGGAATGGAGTCATCCATGAAGCGGGTGCTTCCAACATTTCGTTGTTGCTGAACCTGGAACCGTTCATCGCGATGATTTTTAGTTGTATTATTTTGCAACATATCATTAGCGTGCCGCAATTACTTGGAGGATTCATCATCATAACAGGGATTATCGTTTCGTTACGAAACCAACAAGTCCAAACGATTCCTAAAGAAAGTTCAGATGCATAATTGTAGCGCGGATGATTACTAGAGAGTGTAGTTCAGATTTCAATAAAGATAAATAGAAGAAGGAAGAACGTACACAAGTGCACGTCCCATAACTAGTAAGGACCTACCCTGCAAGCAATGAGGGTAGGTCTTTGTGATAGTAATGAAAAGGTAGTTCTGTGAAATATGTAGTGACTTTAGACTGATTACTCTCTATAATTACTGATTGGGATGATTTGTATGTTTCTCTATATAGAATAATGACAAGTTGTGAAAAGGGGATTTACGTTGATATGAGAAAGAAGATTAAATTTAAAAGTATTGGGTCTCGCCTGTATTGGGCATTTGGGGTTGTTATGATCCTAGTACTGGGATTGGGATTTTTTACGTTGAATTCGGTTCAGCGTGTGAACGAGAAAACTAAGGAAATCATAAATGTGGATTCGAAATTGCTAGCTGCGGATTTAAAGTTAGCAAATGCGATGACTAGTCGTATGTCTGCAGTGCGTGCTTATGTGTTATTTGGAGATCCTCAATATAAAGAAGAATTCGAGACTTTAACAGATTACGCCATCAATCTCGAAGAAGAAGCGAAGAAATTAGGCGGAAATTACGGGGACTTAATTGAACAAACAGCGAATTGGAACCAATCGCTTTCAACGGGTGTTATAGATATGTACGACCAAAACCGTAAAGAGCGTGCGATTAAGAACCTGGAGGACTTAACAGCAGAAGGGACGGAATTGATTGCTGAATTCCATAGAGTCGCTGCCAAACGTGATAAAACAACGTCTGATCATGGTGAAGAAATTATCTATAGCGGAAGAATGACGTTGAGATGGGTTTTGGCAGTATCGCTTATTACATTGATTGTCAGCGGGGCAGTATCAGTTGTTACAAATAACGACATCACTAAACCGTTAGTACAAGTGAGAAACCGAATGAAGATGTTGGCAGATGGAGATCTAAGCCAGGAACCTTTAGAAGTAATGTCGGGTGATGAAGCGGGACAACTTGCTGAAGCAATGAACGAAATGAGTGAGAACACACGACGGATACTATTGCGTATCAATGAGGTTTCTTCATCAGTATCTGCACATAGTGAAGAACTAACACAGTCGTCGATGGAAGTGAATCAGGCTTCTGCGCAAATTGCAATTACTATGCAAGAATTAACATCAGGCATCGAAAGTGAAGCGAATACTGCAACTGAACTAGCAATGGCGATGGATCGGTTTGTTGAAAAAGTGGAGAATGCGAACAAACGCGGCGAAGGAATTCATACAACGTCTGAAAATGTACTTGAGCAGACGAATAACGGATCGAAACTGATGGAGACTTCAACGGCGCAAATGCAACGCATTGATGCGATCGTGTCAGAAGCCGTTGTGAAAATTAAAGGGCTAGATGTCCAGTCGCAAGAGATTTCTAAACTAGTAGTTGTAATAAAAGAAATTGCCAATCAGACGAATCTCTTAGCTTTGAACGCAGCGATTGAAGCAGCACGTGCCGGTGAGCATGGTAAAGGGTTTGCTGTGGTCGCTGAAGAAGTACGGAAACTAGCTGAACAAGTAGCCGTATCTGTGACAGATATTACAGGGATAGTCGGGACAATCCAAAACGAATCTAGTAGCGTTGCATCGTCTCTTGAATCGGGGTACGTAGAGGTGGAAAGAGGGACAGCGCAACTTCATACTACGCGTGAAACGTTTGCTGAAATTAGTGATAGCGTAAAGCAGATGACAGAAGGTATTAGCGTGATTTCTGAAAATCTATCCGAAATTGCAGCTGGCAGCGAAGAAATGAGCGAGTCAGTTGAAGAAATCGCAGCTATTTCTGAAGAGTCTGCGGCAGGAGTTCAAGAAACAGCAGCGGCTTCGGAACAGACGAGTAGTTCAATGGAAGAAGTAGCAGGAAGTTCTGCACAACTTGCACAACTTGCTCAACACATGAATGAGTTAGTGAGCGAATTCAAATTATAAAATACAGGGTTTCATTCAGGTAACTAGATTAAGTCTAAAGCAACTTCCTTGAGTTTAGGGGAGTTGCTTTTTTGTTCGGAAATAGGTCGTTGTTAATACTCGAACCTATGCAATGGGTAAGGCAATTAGTAGGGAGCTAGTTTAAATTAAGTAAGAATGTGGGTAATTAAGCCTGACTAAAGAAAAAAATAAATAATTCAAGAAAAATAGTGACTTTAGACATGCAGGGAGCTATAATTACAAATGGAATTCATACAAAAGAAATAGAACTATTAGGTTCTTAAGAATCATAAGAAGGAGCGACACATGGGGAATAACAAGGGTTTTAAAAGTGTTAAGAGTAGATTGCTAGGAGCATTTGGCGTTGTAGTAGTACTTGTCATGGCATTAGGTATATATACGATAGTTTCGGTTAATATCGTGAATAAAAAGACACAAGAGATTGTTGAGACAGATACGCAGTTAATGGCAATTGACTTAAAGCTTGCTAATACGATGGCAGGTAGAATGTCTGCAGTACGTGCCTATGTATTGTTTGGAGATGAAGCCTATAAAGAGGAATTCTTCACATTGACGAAAGCGGGTAAGGAGCTCCAAGCCCAAGCTGAAAAGTTAGGTGCATCTGATGAATTTGGTGAATTGGTCGATCAAATGATTAACTGGCGAAAAAAGTTAACGACCGATGTAATCGAAGTGTATGACGCGAATCGGAAAGAGCGCGCAGCCAAAAACTTGGACGAGTTATCTATTGAAGGTAATGAATTGATTGCCAAGTATCATCAAATAGCAGATAAGCGAGAAAAACTAACACATACCCATGGAAAAGAAATCATTTCAAGCGGCCAAGAAACACTTACTTGGATTTCAATTGTGTTGTTGTTAGTCTTACTAATTAGTATTGGTTCTGCGGTGTTTACTGCTAGTATCATTACGAAACCTATCAAGAGAGTAATGGAACGCATGAAGTTGATTGCTGAAGGTGATTTAAGCCACGAACCACTTGCCGTCACTTCTCGGGATGAACTCGGTCAGCTAGCTGCTGCTACGAATGAAATGAGTGAACACACGCGTGAAATGCTCAATAGCATTCATGAGGTTTCTTCATCAGTTTCAGCACACAGTGAAGAGTTAACTCAATCATCAACGGAAGTGAATGCAGCATCACAACAAATCGCAGTGACGATGCAGGAGTTAACTTCGGGAATTGAAAGTGAAGCGAATACTGCAACAGATTTAGCGATGATGATGGAACGCTTTGTGGAACGTGTTGAGGATGCGAACCTACGAGGCGAAGCTATTCAGCAGACGTCTAAAAACGTATTAGATCAGACAGCGACAGGTTCTCAGTTGATGGCTACGTCTACTGATCAAATGCAGCGAATTGACGTGATTGTTCAGGAAGCCGTTAACAAAATTAAAGGGTTAGACGTTCAATCTCAAGAGATTTCGAAACTTGTAGTAGTAATTAAAGATATCGCTGGCCAGACGAATTTGTTGGCGTTGAATGCGGCAATTGAAGCCGCCCGAGCTGGTGAGCACGGTAAAGGATTTGCGGTTGTTGCAGAAGAAGTTCGCAAACTTGCTGAACAAGTCGCAGTATCTGTGACGGATATTACGGGAATTGTCGGTACGATTCAGCAAGAGTCAAGCAGCGTCGCGGAATCCCTAGAGTCAGGTTACCAAGAAGTAGAAAAGGGGACAGCACAACTTAAGATGACCCGTGAAACGTTTGCTGAAATTACGGATGCAGTCAACAACATGACTACAGATATAGGCGTAATTTCTCAAAACCTCGAAGAGATTGCAGCAGGTAGTGAAGAAATGAGCGAATCTGTAGAAGAAATCGCTGCAATTTCTGAACAGTCTGCTGCGGGTGTTCAGGAAACTGCTGCGGCTTCACAACAGACTAGTAGTTCAATGGAAGAAGTGGCGGGCAGTTCTGCACAACTTGCTAACCTTGCTGAAAAATTGAATGCATTAGTACAAGAATTTAAGTTATAAGTAGAAAATTTTATGTGTTAAGCTCATCTGCTGAAAAGCGGGTGGGCTTTTTGCGTTGCGTGTCGTTATTCAATCAGATGTGTGGAAGTGTACGACACTATAAGTCGGTTGTCGGTAAAATCAGCGTGATTGTCTATCACATAGGCTCATTTCTCCGACACAACGAGTAGTTTCTTAGTAATTAGACTAGTTCTAATGTCTTTGAAGACTTTTATTGGAAGCGCTACGTGCGTTTAAGGCATATTGAGTGGTTTTGCTGACACGAATCGATGCAAAAAATATAGGGATTGCGTAAAGGCGTTGTAGACTTATCCCACACAAAAACGACATCTCGCATAGGCGAAATGTCGTTTTTGTTAGTCCTCGAGTTTTCGAGGAACAAGGTCGAATATTTTTTGGTCTTCAAACGCATCGGTGAGGCGATCGAGCCAATCGTAATATTCACGGATGTACAGTAGTTTTTCAATATCTGTATCGATAACTGCGAGGAGTTCTTCAGTTACGTCGTCAGCTTTTTTTAGTTCTTGTAATTCAGCCAGAGATTTGCGGATAGCGGCCGTATGTAAGGACACGGCTCGTCTCCATTTGACTGTGAACATATCTACGAAGATTTGGTACCAGTCGTCTTTCACTTCATATAAGTCTTTGCGGACACCGCGTTCCCATACGCGCTCAACGAGTTTAGCTTCAGAAAGGGTACGAATGGAAGTACTCATACTCGTTTTACTCATTCCGAGCTCTGCGGACATATCATCTAACGTCAGTGGACGATTTTCAAAAAACATCATTCCGAACTGTCTCCCTGCTGAGGGTGGAAGTCCGTAGAGATGGATGTTTTGGGCGATCGATTCAGTGATTCGTTTACGGGATTTTTCTAGTTTTTCGTACGCATCCGGCATGGATGATCCTCCTTGTGATGAACGTTTTTTCATCAGTCTTTGAACACTTCAGTATAGCTTAGAACAGATGAAATTGAAAAGCAATAAATACGTACAGAAAAAACTGTACGTACGATATGTAAAGTAAATCGTTTGTATTACAAACAGATTACAGCTATACTATGAAACATCTTAAAGATTGAATCGGGGGGTTCGTATGGAAGAGGCAGTAGTAAAAAAGAAAATAGAAGTGAAAAACGCGTCTAAAATCTTCGGTAAATCTAGTAAACGCGCGGCTCAGCTTCTTAAAGAAGGTAAAACGAAAAAAGAGATATTGAAAGAAACGGGTGCGACTGTTGGCGTCAATAACGCTGCATTCGATGTACTCGATGGTGAAATATTTGTCATCATGGGTCTTTCCGGAAGCGGGAAGTCGACTCTAGTACGCCTATTGAATCGTTTGATCGATCCGACATCAGGCCAGATTTTGTTGGACGGGGAAGATATTGTGAAGATGAATAAAGAACAACTTCGCAACGTCCGTCGAAAGAAAATCGGAATGGTGTTCCAGAACTTTGCATTGTTTCCGCATCGTACGATTTTGGAGAATACGGAGTACGGACTTGAGATTCAAGGGATTGCAAAAGAAGGACGCAAGAACCAAGCGATCGAATCATTGCGTCTCGTTGGACTAGCAGGCTATGAAGCTCAATATCCGGGGCAGCTAAGTGGTGGTATGCAGCAGCGTGTCGGGCTAGCTCGTGCGCTTGCAAATAATCCTGACATTTTACTGATGGATGAGGCGTTCAGTGCACTCGATCCATTGATTCGTAAAGATATGCAGGACGAATTACTTCAGTTGCATGAAGATATGGGCAAGACGATTATCTTCATTACCCACGACTTGGATGAAGCACTCCGTATTGGCGATCGAATCGCTCTCATGAAAGATGGGGAAATCGTGCAAATCGGTTCTCCGGAAGAGATTTTAATGAATCCATCAAATGACTACGTTGAGCGTTTCGTTGAAGACGTTGACTTGTCGAAAGTGTTGACGGCGAATCACATTATGAAGCATGCCGATACAGTACAGATTGATAGAGGCCCGCGAGTTGCACTTCGCTTAATGGAAAGTCTTCGGATTTCATCGATTTATGTAGTCGATAAAGGCGGAAGATTGATGGGTGCACTTACTGCGCAAGATGCGGTTATGGCGGCTGAGAAGAATCTCAGAATCGAGGACGTTTTGATTAAGGATGTCATTACGGCAACTGGCGATAGTGTGCTCACCGAACTCTTTGATATCGTTTCGACAGCGACGATTCCGGTTGCAGTCGTAGACGAAAAGAACCGTTTGAAAGGTATCATCATTCGCGGTGCAATGATTGGTGCGCTTGCTGGTAACAATCAATTCATCAACGAAAATGGCGAGATTTTAGAGGACGTAGCGGAGGTGACTGCACATGAATGAGTTATTACCACGCTTACCGTTCGCGGATTGGATCGACATTGGGGTGGATTGGCTAGTAGATTCGTTCGGACCCGTATTTGACGGGATTGCCACAGTACTCGAAACGACCGTTGAAACGTTTGTCGACATCATGGATTTCCCACCATCGATTCTACTCGCAGTAATTTTTGCACTACTTGCATGGTGGTTCTCGACCAAGAAGATTGCGCTCTTCACATTGATTGGCTTTCTCTTCATTGACTACTTAGGGTATTGGTATCCAATGCTACAAATGCTCGCGCTCGTTCTGACTTCGGTCGCAATCGCCATAATTATAGGTGTGCCGATAGGGATTTGGATGTCGCAGCAATTGATGGCGCGCCGAATCATCACACCAATTTTGGACTTGATGCAGACGATGCCAGCGTTCGTGTATTTAATCCCGGCAATTTTCTTCTTCAATATCGGTGTTGTACCAGGACTTGTCGCATCCATTATTTTCGCGATGCCACCGACAATTCGGTTAACGATGCTTGGCATTGAGCAAGTTCCGAAAGATTTGATCGAAGCGACAGAAGCATTCGGTTCAACCACTATGCAACGTTTATTGAAAGTACAAATTCCGTTAGCAAAGCCAAACATCATGGCGGGTGTGAACCAAAGTATCATGCTTTCGCTATCGATGGTTGTTATCGCATCGATGGTTGGTGCGCCAGGACTTGGTACGAAAGTGTATCAGGCCGTGACGCAATTGAAAACAGGTGTAGGCGTTGAAACGGGTGTTGCAATTGTACTCGTTGCAATCATTCTAGACCGCATTACCCAGCACGCTGGAAGAACAAAACAAGGGGGAAAAGAATTATGAATTGGACGAAAAAACTAGCAGGAATTAGTGCAGTATCACTATTAGCGCTGGGACTTGCAGCATGTGGTGACGATGATGCAAACAAGGATGGGAATGCTTCGGATAAAACAGCTGGAGAGATGGTGGATTACAAAATCACAGGAATTGACCCAGGTGCTGGAATCATGGAAGCAACAGATCGCGCTATCGAAGATTACAAACTAGATAAGTGGGAACTGACGACTGGATCAGGCGCTGCAATGACAGCTGCCTTGAAAAAGGCGTATGATAAAGAAGAGCCGATTATTATTACTGGCTGGTCTCCACACTGGATGTTTACGAAGTTCGATTTGAAATACTTAGATGATCCTAAAGGTTCGTATGGTGGAGCTGAAGAGATCCATACAATCGGTAGCCTCGATCTAGCGAAAGACAAGCCTGAAGCACACCAGATTCTTCAGAATTTCAAATGGGATGAAGAAGATATGGGTGAAATCATGGTAGCGATTATCGATGGTGAAGACCCTGCGGATGCAGCTCAAGCTTGGATTGATAAGAATGAAGACAAAGTAGCTGCATGGACTGAAGGCGTTGATAAAGTCGACGGCGACGAGTTCTCATTCGTATATGTTGCTTGGGATAGTACGGTAGCAAGCACAAATGTGATGGCTAAAGTATTAGAAGAGCAAGGGTACAAAGTGAAAATGTCACAAGTAGAAGCGGGTCCAATGTGGACTGCTGTTGCGGATGGCAGTGCAGACGCGTTGCTTGCAGGATGGTTGCCAGTGACTCACAAAACTTATGCGGAGAAATACGATGGCAAGTTTGAAGATGTAGGTACAAGTATGGAAGGCGTTAAGATTGGTTTAACAGTTCCTTCATATATGGACATCGACTCCATTGAAGATTTGAAAGAGTAATTTGAATAGGAATCCCCCACTGGCCAAGTTGCTTGGCTAGTGGGGGATTTTTTTGTATTCGATCAGTTGTGTAGGTTTGTCGGACGCTTGGCAGAGGTTGTTTATCAAATGAAGGGGGTTCTCCATCACACAACGATATTACTCCGACACATAGCGGAGTTTCTCGATAACGGGACACAATTCAACTGCGTTAAGGGAGTAATTGGTAGCGCTGCGCTTGTTGAAGGATGGGGAATCCGGTTATGTGAGAGCGAAGGGGCTTGAGCGAGTTCTCTATCAAAAATGTAGCAATGTCCGACATTGGGAGCGGAATGTTCATCAGATGAAGGGGATTCTCCATCACACAACGATATTACTCCGACACATAGCAGAGTTTCTCGATAACGGGACACAATTCAACTGCGTTAAGTGAGTAATTGGTAGCGCTGCGCTTGTTGAGGGAAGGTAAATCCGGTTATTTGAGAGCGATTGTGCTTGAGCGAGTTCTCCATCACAAGTGTCAAAATGTCCGACATTGGGAGTGGTTTGTTCATCAAATGAAGAGTGTTCTCCCTCACACAACGATATTTCTCGGACACATAGCGGAGTTTCTCGATAACGGGACACAATTCAATTAAGAGAAGGCCACAAAAAAACACTCTTATGAGAGTGTTTTGTTCATTATTACGTTATTTAACATAACCTCTGTTTTTTGTTGCGCCTACTGGGGTTAGCTTCATGTTGAGAAGCGTTCGTCGAGTGAATTGTGAGCATTGTACGCGACAAAATCTTCTGCATTCAGCGTTGGTCAAGGGTCCTTCGAATAAAAGAAACCACTCTTGTATGGAGCGCTGATGGGCTGTTGTTGATCGGGTTTTACAACGCGGGCAATTCCAAAATCGACCACTTTTTATCATGCCGACTAGGTTACAAGAAGGACAAGCAACACCGGTTAAAAAGTTATCTGGGTCAATCGAGTACGTCGAAGCTATAGGTTTAGGTGAAAAAGGTCGATGCTGTTTAACGAGTAGTTTCGATAGATTTTCAAATTCTTCACAGGAAAGCAGAGGCTGACCTTTGTAAAGTGATCTTACATATTGAGGGATTATACTTGGAAAAAGGACATGGACGTCAGTTTTGAAAATCGATAATCTTTGTTTTGGGTATGCTAACACCACACAACCTATGACAGGAAGAGTAATATTTTGGAGAGTCAACCAATCTTCGAATAATTGACAGGTATTAGTTAGTTGAGCGATCGGGCTTGGGAATCCGGAAAATTGACCGTTTTCAGCGATCCGCAGGAGCTGTGGGGGGTTCTCTGTTATAGAGAGTTCACCTGCGATATTTTTCACTTCGCAAATCAATGCGAATTCAGGAGTGAGAATCAGTGTGTCAATCTGGAAGAGAGTGCTAGAGGATAATGACACATCATTTAAAATATGGGTCGGCATAGGAAACCTATAATTTCTTAGAACTCTGTCCAGTTCTTGTTCGCCCCCATACCCCGCTTTAATAGATGCTATGCGCTGTTTTAGTTTATCGTGCTCAGGATGGATTTCAGGTAATCTTTTTAATGCAACTGTTAGCCCATCAAGAGCGGCTGGGATAGAACGTTCTTTATATATTATCGTAAGTCACTTCCTTTCATAGAGTTAGATTATATATTATCACATTATTCGGATTAATAATATTGTAATTGGTAAAGTGTTTGTGATGCAGCATGTAGCGTGTTCGCCACTAAAAGTCTCAAATTGTCTTACAAAATGAGTGAGTTGTTCATCAAGCCTAGTAGATTCTCCATCACACAACGATATTTCTCCGACACATAGCAGAGTTTCTAGATAACGGGACACAATTCAACTGCGTTAAGGGGTTAATTGGTAGGGCTGCGCTTGTTGTTGGAAGGGAACCCCGGTTATGTGAGAGCGAAGGGGCTTGAGCAAGTTCTCCATCACACAACGATATTACTCCGACACATAGCGGAGTTTCTCGATAACGGGACACAATTTAACTGCGTTAAGGGAGTAATTGGTAGCGCTGCGCTTGTCGATGGAAACCCAGTATACTTTACTACAGAATTTTCTGTTAAAACGTCTTGCGTTCAGCTGAACCGAGTGGTACAATCGACATCTGTTAAAAATTTCCCCTTAGATATTCCGGAAACGACAGGACAAATTCTAGGAAAGCGGAGGATCTGTACATGCAGAGACACCCTGATTTTGAGTTTGAGGCTGAGCGTCTGGACTACACGGTACATTACATGCGACGACTTTTGGAAGAGTCGCAGCGTGATGTCGACGCCTCTCAAGAACAGATTCGTCACGCGATGGCGGATCTAGATTATTTAGATTCCAGTATGAGTTACATTAATATCCTCACCAACACACGGTTTTTCGAAATGGCGCGGTCCCAGAAAGAGACGTTTGAAGCCATCCAGAAGAAACCGTATTTTGCGCGCATCCATTTTCAACCGGATGCGGAAAAAGACCAATTTCTGTATATCGGAAAGACTTCTGTGTTTCACCAAGAGACGCAAGAACCGATCATCGTCGATTGGCGATCGCCAGTTGCAAATGTGTATTACGACGGGCGTTTAGGTGATATGACGTATGATGTCCGTGGTGAGGAAGTGAGCGGTCACCTGCATTCGAAGCGGCAATATCAGATTGACGATGGCAAACTTCTTGATGTCCGAGACATTGACTTGACAACGAATGATGAGTTGTTGCAAGAAGCCCTTGCTGGCAAAGCGGATGTCCGATTGACGGAAATTATCTCGACTATCCAGTCGGAGCAAAATGACATTATACGCGCGAGTCTAAGGAAGCCAATTATCGTGCAAGGAGCAGCAGGAAGTGGTAAGACGACGATTGCGTTACATCGTATTTCCTACTTCCTTTATACAAAAGGAACCGATTTCCCGGCTGAAAAGCTTATGATTCTTGCGCCGAGTAAGTTGTTCATGGACTATATTGGGGACGTGCTTCCCGAGCTCGGCGTCGGGAGTATTTGCCAAACTACATTTGAAGAATATGTGCTCAATGCAACCGGTCTGAAGTTAAAACTGACCGACACCAATGCAAAATTGGAGCGGTTGGCGTCATCGGATTCATTGGATGAAACAACAATTGCGATTGCTCGTATGAAAGGCTCTGAGGAGTATCGTACGATTATGGAACGATACGTGCATAGGCTCGAGCAGCAAACAGTTGCACTGTTTGAAGATGTTTTTATCGATAGTTATCGAATTATGAGTGCGAAGCGATTGCGCAAGTTATTCCTGGAGGATTTCGGTTATTTACCGATTGAAAAGCGGCTAGAGCGAATTCGACTAATCATGAAAACAGAAGTCACTCGAAAGAGAAAGCAACTGTATCAGTTGTTATCGGATAAATATGAAGCCGCGCTCGACAAAGCGTTATATGGCATTCGTGATGATGAGAAGCGCAGGGCACGGATTACAAGAATTATGGACGAGCGGGATGAGCGACTTCCCAAGATAGAAAAGGAAGGGAAGCAGAAAGTTGCTTCTTATATGAAGCGTTTCAAAAAGTTCAACGTCAAGCAACTGTATCGAAGTTGGTTGACGGATGCTGACTTACAGACAGAAATCGCACCGGAATGGACAGAAGCGTTCAAGGTTTCATTCCAAAAAGCGCATGTGAAAAACTCATGGGAAACAGAGGATTTGGCCGCGCTTTATGACTTGCATGTAAAGCTGAAGGGACTTGGAAGTGAATGGAAGATGCGTGTGGTTTTCATTGATGAAGCGCAGGATTACAGTGAATATCAGCTAGCTGCCTTACATGACGGATTGGAGACGGACTTGTTCACGCTGGTCGGTGACTTGGCGCAAGGAATCCATAGTTACCGCGCGTTAACGTCGTGGGATCCAGTACGGAAAATGCTTCCCACTGCTACGTATACCACCCTTCAGAAGAGTTACCGTACGACGATTGAAATCATGAATTTGGCGAATAGAGTCCTCGCGCAAATGGAGGAGGATTTACCGCTCGTCGAACCGGTCGTGCGGCATGGAATCGAGCCTGTTTTTCATGAGATGGGGCAGCTGGATGTTCTTAAAGTGAAAGAAGTCTATGAAACAATCCGGTCGCGTGGCCATCTGTCTGTTGCATTGATTTGTAAGACGAATGCAGAGGCGAAACGAATTTTTAAGGTGTTGTCGGAGGACGGAATGGCGGTCCAATTGCTTGATGATCAAAGCGATATCGACGACTCTTGTATGCTCATTGTGCCAAGTGTTCTATCGAAAGGATTGGAATTCGACGCTGTCATAGTGGCGGCATTTACGGATGCGTTCAGGGATACGCCGATTGACCGCAAGTTGCTGTATGTCGCGATGACGCGGCCGATGCATGAATTGCATATGTTGGGCAACGCTGCGACGGCTATTTTAGAAGAATAATATTGAGGATTCCGCAAGCGACTACGTGTCGCTTGCGGAATTTTTTGTGTGCAATTGTTGCGAATCAGAAGAATGTTACCTGTTTTCGGAAGTGTGCATGGCTGAATCGGCAACATCCACGCATGTATTGGCAGGATTGAGCGTAGAATTGGCTACATCGGAGAAGTTATGGGCATCAGCCTACAATTCAACCACGTGAAGGGCTTAATTTGTAGCGCTTCGCTTGTTTAGAGAAGAATGCTAGTGCTTTCTTTGAAAAATGTGTTGAAATTTGTTGTAATAGAGAAAGGAAATTGTCTGTATAATTTGTGCGTAGCTGAAGTATGCGAGGCGGGCAAATGAAGACAGTAGGAGCAAATGAGTTTTAAACAGAACGACTTAAGGAATAGACTAAGTAGTGATGTCTGTCTAAAAGAGGGGTGTACAAGTGGGACGACAGAAAAAGTTTGGGAAGATGAGTATTGTGGTGCTCGTTACATATCTCGCCATGATTGTGATGAATTACTTGGCGAATGCACTGCCGCTAAATGGGATGACGACGGGGGAAGTGTCGGATTCCTATAGCAATCTATTTGCACCAGCTGGATATACATTTGCGATTTGGGGACTTATTTATGTGTTGCTTGCGTTTCATGTAATTTACCAAGTCGGTTTTTTCAGATCAGGTGAGCGTTCGGAAGTGACGCAGCTCGTTCGAAAAATCGCAGTGTATTTTTCTCTTTCATCTGTGGCAAATGCGCTGTGGATTATAACTTGGCATTATGGAAAGCTTGAGTTATCTATTGTGTTGATGCTAATTATATTGGTTAGCCTAATCATTATTAACGGAATGACGGTGAAAGCCAATCTGTCGTTCAAGGAGAAGTTTTTCATCCGACTACCATTTAGTATTTATTTCGGATGGATCACAGTTGCGACCATCGCGAATATCACCGCGTATTTAGTGTCAATTGATTGGAATGGTTTTGGACTATCCGATTCCACTTGGACAGTGATCATACTCCTTGTTGGAACGGCAATCGGTATTGCTACATTGTTGAAAAATTGGATTGCGTCATATGGATTTGTCCTCATTTGGGCGTATATTGGAATTTATAATAAACATGTATCACCTGAAGGATGGAATAATGCGTATCCTGGGGTAGTCATGACTGTATCGCTCTGTATTCTATTACTCGCTATTCTTAGTTTATGGGTTCTAGTTAAACGGCCGAAAAAACGTGTGCAATATGGAAAGCGATAAGGATTAAAACGATGAAATTTCCTTTTAATGTGTTTTATTGACATGGCTATTACTAAAAGAACATGCAGAAAACTACAAGAGAGTGTGCATGAAAATTATTAAGCCCTAGAAATGTTATTATTTCTAGGGCTTTTTATTGTCCAGTTAAAGGGTCTAATGAATTACTGATTCGTGTCGAAACTTACGGAAGGTATTACTATATTACGTTGTTTGATATATTAAGTAGTGGTAGTATAGTCATATAAAAGCTGTTCGAGGGAGAATACATACATTGAAGATTAAAATTCTGGTGATTTGCTTAAGTGCATTTCTAGTCATTACTCTGCCAGTACAGGCCAAGGGTGCGTCCTTTAGTGATGTTTCTAAAACGCACTGGGCCCATGATGAGATACGTTTTTTAACTGATAAAAAAGTTATCAAAGGTTACTCCAACGGACAATTTAAACCGACAAACATCTTATCGAGAAAAGATGCTTCTGTCATGATTGTTCGTGCTATGAATCTACCGCCAACTTCTGCACCCACTGTTCGACCGTCAGACCTGAAAGCCTCGATGGGAGGTTACCAGGAAATGATGACCGTTGCGAATAGAGGGATGTTAACAATTTCAGGGAATCGTTTTAAACCTGACTCTTCGCTTACAAGAGAGGAGATGTCGAAAGCCCTCGTGATTGCTTATAATTACAAAGGAAAGAACAAATCCTCATTTAAAGATGTCCCATCTTCTAATTCCTATTATAAATATGTAGACGCACTTGCGGAAAATGGAATTACAACAGGATATGCCGATAAGACATTTAAGCCAACCGTTTCAGTAAATCGCGCTCAATTTTCAACATTCTTAAAGAGAGTTTACGATCGACCCTTGTCTTACAGCGTTAAAAAGAACGGTAAAACTTTAGCGAGCTTTACAGCAGAAAACGAAGCGATAACTTACGCAGTGAAACAAACCGGTGCCACTGTTCACCCTAATAGTAATTCACTAATGAAGTATAACCAACAGCCAGCAGCCATGACTGACACCGGAATAAAAAGCGGAGCACTTATATACAGTGGACTCGAAAAAACAGCATTTGACGAGCAGTTTTATAAGCCATACTTAACGGATGGTAATCGAGCCTATTTTGATACATTTGTAGTAGTGGCACGACAATATCCTGGAGGAGAATTCCAAGAAACGGCTAAAAACAAAGCGGATTATAGCGATTGGAAATGGTATTCCGATAAACTATTCTCTGCTACCGGCCCTCTAAAGCCGTTAAACGCGGCTGCTTTGGAAGAAAATAGAACTGCCTCAGTCTATATAGGGATACCGTATCCAAAACGAACAGGGGCAATTAAGGATTTAACTGGTAAAAACATCACAAATACATTAAGCGCGCGTACACAATTAGTTAACTGGTATATAAGCGAGATTGAAAGCAAATGGAAGCAAGCGAAGTATGAAAATATCAATTTAAAAGGATACTATTGGATCAACGAAACTGTTATCCATGCAGAAGATGAACAGCTGGTAACAGATACTTCCTCAGTAATCCATAAACGTGGTAGAAAGTTCATCTATGCTCCACATGCGCGCACAACGAATTTTGAAAACTGGAAGTACTATGGGTTTGATGGTGCGTATTTGCAACCGAATACGTTCCGTTTACAACTAGGTGATCCAGCAGCTAGATTGCATAAAGCCTTTTTAGAAGCTCAGATTAAAGGAAGTGGAATCACACTGGAAATTGATAATTATTCTCCACACCAAATAGATGTCGGTGTGAAAAATTTTCACACGTATTTGGAGTTTGCGGAAATGTATGGTCTAAAAGGAAAAAGCTTTTTACTTTATCAGCAAACCGAAATGGTATATAGAATGAGCACGTGGAAACCGGTATCTTATAAAAATGCGTATACGGAATTGGGGGACTTCATGAACTAAAAGAAATTCTGTGAAAATTCACGTTGGATTAGTAAAATAATGGTGTATACTTAATTATTAGTAGTAATGGAAAGTATTACTTAAGTTAATTACTGGAGGTTTTTTAAGGATGAAAAGAATTGTAACACTGTTTATGGTTTTGACGGTGTTCTCTATGTTTCTGTTTACAAACGCCAAAAATACACAAGCTGCTTTGTTTAAAGACGTTCCACATACATACTGGGCATACGAGGATATTGGTTTTATTTCTTCTCATGGCGTAGTGAATGGATATACGGACGGAACTTTTAGAGCTGGAGTAGGAATTACAAGAAAAGATGCTGCAATCATGATGACAAGAGCAATTGATGCACCTTCTATATTACAAACTCCTATTGAGTTGGAAGACATAAACCCGAACTCTCCAGGGTATTCACAAATAGTGACCGCAGTGGAGAAGGAGTGGTTAAGCTTACGAGACAACAAGTTTGAACCATACGCACTTCTAACTCGGGATGAAATGTCCAAAATGATTGCAACAGCTTATGACTATAATGGAAAAGGTCGTTCCTCATTCAGCGATGTACTTGAGTCTGATGAATATTATTCATATATTGATGCAATTGCGTATCATGATGTGACTACCGGTTATAAGGATGGTACATTCCGGCCGGAGGAATTTGTAACACGTGCACAGTTCAGTGCTTTCATAGCGCGTGTTTACTCGAAACCTGTTGCATACGAAGTGAAGAGTCAAGGTGAAGTAGTCGCGACAGAAACGTCAGTTGAAGATGCACTCGAAATGGTGAATTCTTATCCTGGAGGAACGATTCATCCTAAGAGTAATAAGTTTGTAGAGTATGCTCAAACGATTGGGTCTGCTGATAAAACGGGATTAAATAGCGGTGTACTTATCTATAATGGTGTGAAAGAAAAAGAAACCTTCACTCCGGAGTTCTTTAACAATTATTTAGCGAGTGATATCGGAGATGGTATCCATAGAGAAATGTTCGATACGTTCGTCATACTCGGATTACGTTACAATGCTGAAGGGAATATGTTTACTGATAGTACATCGAATCATGCAAACTATGAAGATTGGCAAAACTATATGGATAGAACATTTTCTCCAGATGGAGCCCTTCGTAATTTAGATAGTGCTGCAAAAACTAATGGGCGTGTTGTAGATACTTATATTTCCATTCCATATCCAAAGCGTGATGAGTCCATCCTCTCATTAGATGGAAGAGATCTTGGTACAGGTCTTTATCCGCGTTATGATCTGGCTAGTTGGTATGTAAAAGAGACATTGAAACGTTTTGAGCGTGAAGGCTATAGTAATATTCGACTTAAAGGGTTTTATTGGGTGAGTGAAACTGTTCGGACAAGTGAAGACGAAATTCTTATTTCTTCCATCTCAAGTATGTTGAAACCGCATAAAAAGTATTTTATTTATTCACCACACGCACTTTCTACAAACTTTCATAAGTGGAGAGAGTACGGATTTGACGGTGCTTTCCTACAACCGAATGCGTTTAGGACAAGTATTAAGAATAAAGAGGAGCGTCTCCATCAAGCATTTTTGAATGCCCAAATCTATGGCACAGGTATAACAATTGAAATAGATTCTTATGGAATGGGACAAGTGGCGTCAAATGAAGGTGTCGAGGCTTTTGACTTGTACATGGATTTTGCAAAAAGATATGGATTAGATGAAAAAGGCATGATGTTTTACCAAGGCGTGAATATGGTAGAACGCATGAATACGTTGGATCATCCTGTTTACAAACAATGGTATAACCAACTAAATACAACATTTTTTAATCCGAAGTAAACGAGGCTCTGCATGTTGTTTTGCATGCAGAGCCTTTTTGAAACTTTTAGATAGTTGCTACGTCTTCTGTATACGAATAGAAAAATAACTAATCTTCTACTAGAAGCTGTGCTATAATAAATGCCGAATGAAGAATAGAAAGGGTTTAGCTCATGAATTTTATATCTAAAAAAGTAGACTTCGCTTTGCCGATTCTCGGAGCGGTTCTATTAGTAATAGCTCTTCTGCTGCCAAATGCAATACTGGCATATGTCTTTACTTTAATTCTTGCACTAGCAGCATTTTTCCTACCTAAACAAGGTATTTTGTTTTTACTCATGTATTATCCGTTGCGATCGTTTTTAATTACAGTGAATCCTGCATTAAAACTTGTAGGTGACGTAATTATTGTCTTTGTCTTTTTAAGAGTCTTGTGGAATTCAAGAAAGAATATAGCCTCTCTTTTTAAGTTTGCTGTATACGAGTGGGCGTTTCTTGGTTTCCTATTAGTTGGTGCCCTTTCAGCATTACTAAATGATATAGGGATGAATGCGATTATCTTCCAACTCCGTGCTTTTGCAATAACATTTTTGCTATTGTATATTGTTAAGCGATTGGAAATTACAAAAAGGGACATGCTTAATTTCATGTACATGACTGTTGCAGTTGTTGTACTTGTATTAATTCAAGGTCTCGTAGAAAAGGTTTCAGTCCGTTCACAGTGGATGCCAGAGTTATGGGTGAACCGACAATTATCACCAAATAATAGTAGTCGGATCTATGGCTTGCTTAACAATCCTAATGTATTGGCGGTATATCTAACGATTTCCGCACTTTTAACTTACTATTTAAGAAAAATGTCGAAAAATACAGCAGTACGTATTTTCCTAACGGTTGTTTTAGTTGTGACTGCGGGAGTCTGGATTCTGACATACAGTCGGGGTACATGGATTGCCTTCGCTATTGGTTTAGGGGTCTACTTCTTATTGACGTTTAATTGGAAATTCATATTGAAAATTGCAGCTGTAATCGCAATTGGCTTTGTTCTCGTCGCTCTCCCTGCTACATATAGTGCACAATGGGTGAAGAGCAATACAAAAGTCGGTGAAATTGAACGAACAGGTCCAGCTGAAGATGAGGGTGGATTTGCAGTCGAAAAGACTCGTATTAAAGAGACATTTAATGCGAACACATTTGAAAAAAGTTTGACGACAGGCAGACTATACGTTGTCTACAAGGGCTTTGACGTGTTTAAAGATTATCCTCTCATAGGATCAGGTTTTGCAACGTTTGGGGACTCTTCAGCTAAATCATTTGGTTCACCTATCTATAAGGACTATGATATAGAAGTGGATATTTACTCTGATAACCAGTATATCCAAATTATTGCTCAAACAGGAATAGCAGGCGTGCTCCTCTTTGCAGTATTCTTGCTAGGAATTCTAGTGTTGTTTTGGAAACACCGGCATGATAATCCACTTGCTATACCGTTACTATCGGCAATGATCGGTATTTACTGGTGTGGATTCATCTACAATATCTGGGAAGACAAGACTTTTACAATGTACTTTTATATTATTTTGGCAGGCTTCCTAGCTTGTCTGAAACCACTCGAAAATCAAGAAAAATAGAAAAAAACCGTTAGTTGGGAAAGTACTTCCGACTAACGGTTTTTTTAGTCATTTCGAACGAATTACATAGATTAATAGGACATTTATGTTTAACTCTTTTATAATAAAAGTATTACAAAGATAGCGGAGGGCTGAAATGACTTTTAAGACGTCGATACAATCTAAAAAACTAGTAGCTGCCATAGTAGGGGTCATGCTAGTTTTACCAACTTCCATTGCAAATGCCGAGAGCCAGAATGAGAAAATTTCGAAAGGCGTGGACTATAAGTATGTAAATGAAGTGCGGTATGGGGAGAGTCAAGCTATGAGAAATATAACTGTAGATTTAACTGATCCATACACTACGGTAGACGTCTCTTATCCAAAACCACTTAATAAATTACTTCGGACGACTGATCAGGCAAAAGCATATAATTCGCCAGGTCAACAAGTGGCAGGTGCAATCAATGGATCCTTTTTCTGGGGAGGAGATCAGGGCTATCTCCCAATGTATTTAATTTCATATCGAAATCAATTAATAAATGCAGGGATTATCGCTACTGGAAATGATCAATTTGTAAACAAACCAATAGCGTTTGGTGTCGATAAATCAGGTAAAGGGAAGATTGCACCGTACGATTTGGATATCCACTTTACATATCAAGGGAAGAAAATTGCAATAACTAGTACGGACAAGCATCGTTCGACAGATAATATGATTTTGTATACACCAATTTATCCTAAACCTACTACTGAAACAAATGATTTAGGAGTAGAAGTTGTATTGGAAAGTTTGACTGGAGACACTGAAATCCAACTTGGGGAAACACTTAAGGGCGTTGTCAAGAAGGTCCGGACACGTGGGGATAAGGAGTCTTCAGTTATTCCGAGAAATGGTTTTGTACTCTCTGGACATGGTGAAGCGGAAGTGAGTTTGCGAACAATTCCAGTAGGAGCTGAAATTGAAATTTCAGCGGCGGTAGATGCGCCATGGGAAGATGCATCCTTCATGCTCACTTCAGGGCCGGAGCTTGTGAAAGATGGCAAAGTAAATGTCGGAATGGATCTGTCGAGTGATAAGGCAAGAGAGCTAGCACCTCGTACTGCCGTTGCAATTGACAAGACGGGTACCAAAGTATTTATGGTTACGGTTGATGGTCGTCAACCCGGCTACAGTAAAGGCATGAATATGAAACAACTTGCAGAGCACTTAGTATCAATAGGGGCTTATCAAGCATTGAATCTTGATGGTGGAGGGTCGACAACGATGGCTGTCCGGAAACCAGGTGATCAGCAAGTATCGCTATACAACCGTCCTTCCGATCAATCAGAAAGAAGAGTTTCGACATCCTTACTAGCAGTTTCAACTGCACCTGTAGGGAAAATAGCAGATATTGGAGCTCATATTGTAAAAGAAGGCGTCTATCTGAAAGGGACAAAAGGGTCAGTGGTTATCGATTATGTGATGGATCAATTCTATAATCCTGTATCGATTGCTAAAGAAAAGTTCATCCTTAACTCAGTAAACGGTACTGTGGAAACGAACGGACTCGCATTTACTGCTGTAAAAGCTGGTCAAGATACTCTAACGTTGAAATCAGAAACGGGACAAGGCAATGGACAGTTGAAATTGGATGTAGTCGATAAAATTTCTAAAATTGAACTGTCAGAAAGCGATTTGAAGTTAAAAAAAGGTGAAACAAGAAAACTAACACTAAAAGCCTTCGATAGCCAAAACCGAGTTGTCATTTATGATCCTGCGCTTATTAAATGGGGAGTGGAAGGTTCCGTTGGTACAATTACTAATGCAGGCGAATTTACTGCGAATAGTGGGACGGGAATGATTACAGCAGAACTCGGCGGTAAAGTTGTTAAAGCAACTGTGTCAGTAGGAACTACGTCTGCTACAAGTATAGATAAAATGGAGACGCTCACAGGGTGGAATGCTTCAGCTGTAAATGGAACCGCAACGTTACAGCAAACAGGTGAAACGGATTATCCTTTCGAGGGAGATGCAGCTATAAAGATCAACTATGATTTTATAGGGAAAACGGGAACTTCTGCTGCATATTTGAATGCAAGTGATGCGAAGTTAGTGGAAGGCAATCCAGCCCTACTTACAGCGAGAGTTTATGGGGATGGAAGTCATTCCTGGTTGAGAGGGAAAATTAAAGACTCTTCTGGAACAGAGCATACCATCGACTTTACACCAGAGCGTGGACTAAAATGGGTCGGATGGAATTTCGTAACTGCAAAAGTTCCGGAAAATGTTACTGGACAAATCTCACTTGAACAAATCTATATTGCACAGCCTTCAGGGAAAAAAACTTCCGGAACAATTATAGTAGACGATGTTAAAGCAGCTTACGATTCTGAGTATCGAGAAGCATTGTTTAAAGACACGAGCTTGAATTTCCGTGCAGAAAATGAAATCTCTGCTCTTGTAACTGATGGTATAATTGCAGGTTATTCTAATGGGAAGTTCGGTCCTTATGATGAGTTAACACGCCAGCAGGCAGCTATTCTATTAACTAGAGCACTTGGGTTATCACTAGACAATGTTGTTGATCCTGGATTTGAAGATATGAAATCGAGTATGGGATTCTATAAAGAAGTCGCAGCAGCTGCAAATGCTGGAATCATTAATGGTAAAGACAAAGGAAAACGATTCGATCCGAATGGGAAATTGACGCGAGCAGAAATGGCAGCAATTCTAAAACGTGGATTTTCTTTACCTGTTGGTGATAAAGAGTACTTTGTAGATTCGAAAGGGTCCTTTGCACACGATGCAATTAATTCTCTAGCATTTAATAATATTACGAATGGGATCGGACAAGGTAAGTTTGGACCCTCTCAAAATATTAACCGTGCAGACTTTTCGGTATTTCTCTATAAAACTCTATTAATCAAGTAATAGTATTTGAGATTTCGGTAAATTATGATACACTAACAATGTAGAAAAGTCCTTCATAACATATGAAGAAAGCTATTAAGTTTGGTTGACGCTATAAAAACCTGCAAAGAGCATGCACTCTTTGCGGGTTTTTTATGCTTTTAAGTTCAAATATCCATTCTGTGCGTATATGTATATGGAATAGGTGCTTTACCTTCTAGTATCTCTTAAAGGGCAATTATATATTAGTCTAGTAGACTAATATCATGGATATCGAGCATATCCTGTATATAGTTTTGAACGCTTTGCCTATGCAAAGCGTTTTTTCGTGCTAATTTTACAAAGAATCCAAACAAATTACAATATTAAACAAAAAGGCATTTGCAATAGTTAGACTGGTTGGGTAATATGTATATAATATATGCTATTTAATTGTAAAAAATACAGAAAAAAGATGTGGATATAAGTAATTGGATTCAGGAGTAATGAAATAAAAGGGGAAATAGGTGTGAAGAGTCAACATTATGTTGGTAAGGAGATGTTTCTATGAAAGTTCTCGTTACAGGAGGTTACGGTTTCATAGGTTCTCATTTGGTGGATCGACTGTATCAAGAAGGGATTAAAGTTTACATCATCGATAACTTATCTTCAGGGAAAGTGGGGAATGTGAAGATACGTCATAAGGGATATGTTTTGGATGTTGAAGATCCTGAATGTGAGAATGTGTTTAAATCTGAGAAGTTTGATGCGGTTATCCACCTTGCGGCTCAAGTAAGTGTTAAGAAATCCCTAGAAAATCCACGCAATGACGCAGAATCCAATATTGTTGGACTCGTGAACATGCTTACACTCGCACGTAAGTATAATGTGAAAAAGTTTATTTTTGCATCTTCTGCAGCTGTTTACGGTGAGAATGACCAGTTACCATTGCTGGAAGAGCAGGGAGGAAATCCGGTTTCTCCATACGGTATTAGTAAGTGGCTCGGTGAGTACTATTGTAACCAATGGAACGAGCTATACGGATTGGAAACAGTTTCCTTTAGGTTCTCGAATGTGTATGGACCCCGTCAAAATAGCGAGGGTGACGGAAGTGTAATTATGAATTTTATTGAGAAGATTATGATGAATAAGCAACTCGAAGTATACGGAGACGGATTTCAAACTAGAGACTTCCTATTTGTTAAAGATTTGACAGACGCTATTTTTCGGGCATTATGTGCTCCATCCATTACAGGGGTTTATAATGTTTCTTCTCAAACTAAAACGAGCGTCCGCGAAGTGATTGACCAGTTGGAAGCTATCCATGCCGGGATTGACGTTTATTTCAGGGATTCCCGTGAAGGTGATATACGAAACTCATGCTTAGCAAACGGTAAAGTGAAAGAAGAATTAGACTGGTCGCCTATTTATGGAATACAAGAAGGGCTTTCACTGACATACGAGGAGACCAAAAATAGGACCACCCAGCCAACTGAAGTCAAGGCGGTTCGTAAAGAAAAGAATAAACCCGGTTGGAAGCGGGTCGTTCCTTACATTGAGAATATCGCTATATTCCTATTGCTGAACGCACTATTCTTCTCTTCATTCGACAGGACATGGGAGTTTCTCATGATAGGTGCTATTTTATATATCACTATTATGGGCGTTATTTATGGGAAAAGGCAATCGATTATTGCGGCTGGTCTCTCTGTGGGAGTACTAACTATTCGGAAGTTTGCAGAAGGTGGAGACCCCATCACGATACTCTATGATTCTAGTTTCTTACTTCAGTCTGTCATCTTTCTTTTTGTCGGTCTTGCAGTAGGATATGCGGTAGAACGGAAAATCAAAGTAATTGAAGAACAGAAGAAATCACTCATTGAATTAGGAAGTAGTTATCGTAAACTACAAGAAGTTTTTGAGGATATGCGTGATGTGAAGGATGAATTGCAAGTCCGTATAAAAAATAGTGAGGATAGTTTCGGTATTGTCCATAGCATTAGTAAACAATTAGATGGGTCAGAACCTGAAAAAGTATTTTTAAGTACGGTAGCTGTTATCCAATCAATTATGAATGCCAAGCGGGTCTCACTTTACCGATTCAACGAGAATTTAACTTACTTAAGACTTACCGCACGAAGTGGCCAGCTTGAAGAACGTTGTGTCAAGTCAATCCGATCTGAGGAACACAGGTACATTGAAGAAATTATTGAAGGATCCCCCCTATTTGTCAATCGAGAATTACTAGAAGATGAGCCAGTCATGGCGGCACCTTTACGACACAATGGGCAACTGTTTGCGATTTTGATAATAGAGGATATGGAAGCAAAAAGCTTTTCACTATATCATGAAAACCTATTCAAAGTTGCAGTGGAAATGACGGAATCTGCGCTGTCTAGAGCGTATACGCTTACGGAGCTCAAAGAAAACAACCGTTACTTGCCACATAGTAGAATTCTGAGAAGAGAAGCATTTCAAGAGATTATGGAAAGTAAACAACATGCGCAAGAAATGGGCCAATTACCATACGTTCTGTTGGAATGTGACGAAGCAGAAGGTTCACCGTTGGAACTTGCAGATCTAATAAGTCCATTACTGCGGGATCACGACTACTTATTCCTACAAGAAAATGGCCGCATACTCCTGCTACTCTCCAACTCTTCTGAAACGGACGGTGAGCTAGTAATTGCACGACTATCTAAGAGCCGGATAGCTGCTTCAGTCGTCAGAAATGAGGAATTGATATGGAATTAGTATTATTCTATTTCCTCTATTTTCTCATATCTACCATTGTGATTTTTATTCTAAAACAAAGGTTAAGAGAAAGAATGCACGTCTACGTAATAATAGCAGCTGTCCTTCCGCTAATAGGGCTACTATTCGTTCTTGCTGAAGTTGCTTCGAAAAGAACGGAAGAAGAAAGTCTTAAACACCATATGAACCAGCTGGATGCAGATATATTATCTAGTACTCTTGAGGATATCGATTCAATTAGTATACATGATGAACTTAAAGTGATTCCGATTCAGGAAGCATTAGTGGTGAATGATCACTTTACGAGAAGAAGAGTAATGATTGACGTTTTAAAAGGAGACTCACTGCAGTATATAGAATCGCTTCATTTAGCGGTTCAAAATGAAGATACAGAAACAAGCCACTACGCAGTTAGTGCTATAACGGAAGTCAAACGGAAATTATCCAATGCTTTACAGGAACTATCTGCAGCACACAACGATACCCCTGAAGATATCGAAACGGCATCTGCCTATGCCGTAGTGCTAAAAAATTATGCTGCAAGTGGCTATTTAGATCCTGCGACCCTTCGAGCCAATCTGATGCAAAGTATTGCTATCCACAGTCATATTCTTGAGTATTCCTCTGAAGACAAACACAACTCTTTCCAAGAAAAGATGCGGACTGAAATGCTTACAGAACAATATAGTGAAGCTGAACAGACAGGTTTTTCTTATAAAGCCTATGCTCCTAATGAAGAGGAACCTTATTTACTTCAAATTGAATTATACGTAGACATGCGGGCCTATAGCCGTTTGCAACAAACTATTCTTGAGTTGAAGCGAAGCAATGCAGTACTTACAAATGAGGCCTTGTCTATTATAAGATACTGGTCGAGAGGAAATAGAGTAGATGTCTCCTAATGTCACAAAAAGTCTATATGTTGCGGTCACTGCGGTACTTCTTGCAGGTATTTTATTTCAAATTGGACGCTCGCAGTTTGTTTTGAAAACTCTTCATAATAATGAATTGTTAAGCATGAAAGATCTGTTGCTCCATGAAAATATCCAGCAGAGCGAGGAAAATGGTGCTAAATCTCCGATTTACTGCATCGCTTATAATCCGGATGATTTACCAAGTGTGGCTATAAAAGATAACAGCTTAAAGACACTTCACTATATGAAAAAACAAACGAAAGAAATACGGTTAGATGGTACGAACGATCAATTTCGAGACTGCCATTCTGTATTATTTACAGCAGATAGTATGGGGTTCGGTGGAGATGCTGATTCAATCGCGGCTTACATTGAAAATGGTGGGTATTGGCTGTTTTTAAATACGTTAGAGCCAGACACCGAGTTTGAACAGCTTTATCGGAATATGGGAATTACTTCATTTGATCAACAACTTGAAACGAACGGTATTCATTTGATGCAGAACGTGTTGATTGGCGAAAACAATTTAGACACGGGTGGAGATTTCATCCATAACTCATCCTTGTCTGTTGCTTTAGATGATAATACCGAATTGCTGATAGAAAGTCATGATAGCGTCCCGCTTATGTGGCAAGTCGCTTATGGCGAAGGGAATATAATGGTGGTAAATGGAACGATGTTGACTGAAAAGGTCAACAGAGGGGTGATAGCCGGGGCCATTGGCATGGTGGAACCTGTATTTATTTACCCGATTTTTAACTCGAAGGTCTTCTTCATTGATGATTTTCCTGCGCCTGTTGCAAAAGGTAGAAATCCTTTAATTTATAAGGAATATAGACAAGATTTAAGTGGTTTCTATAAAAATATTTGGTGGCCAGATATGCTGTCTGCTGCTGAGCGCTATGACATTACTTATACAGGTGTATTAATTGAAACGTATACAGACGAAGTGGAAGCACCGTTTGAGTTCCCAGCTGATGCGGATCGTCCGAACGTAATAGCCTATGGTAGAGAGATTATTAGGAGTGGTGGAGAATTGGGGCTTCACGGGTACAATCATCAGTCCTTAACAAGTGATCAGTCGCTTTCTAACCAATTTGAATATAACGCCTGGAAATCAGCAAAAGAGATGGGGCAGTCAATCCAGGAGGCAATTACCTATACTAAAAGTGCATTTCCGAATTATACACTCACTTCTTACGTCCCCCCTTCAAATGTATTATCAAAAGAAGGAAGGTCGGTACTTAAGAAAGTGTGGCCGGAACTTACTGTAATTTCCTCCCTTTACGCGGAAGATGCAACAAAGGCTGCATATGTCCAAGAATTTGAAGTTGCAAAAGATAATGTAATTGAAATGCCGAGAATTTCTTCAGGGTATGAAGAACGAGAATTTGACCGTTGGGCTGAAGCAAACGCAATTACATCTATTGGTGTGTATTCCAAGTTCATTCACCCTGATGATGTCATTAGTCAAGATCGTTCAAATAACCGGACGTGGGAAGAGACATATGCGTTATTTAAGAAAGACTTAAAGCGTGTTTCAACAACCTATCCGTGGCTACGACCGTTCACATCAACAGAAGCGAGTTTAGAACTTGCTTCCGCTTTGAGTAGTGAGATTAGTTTGAATGTAGAGGATGATCGTGTCACAGGTACTGTGCAAAAGACGTTGGAAGAACTCTATTTCATGCTAAGGACAGATAAGAAAATAACTTCAACGAACAATTGTGATGTGGATAAAATCGATGAGAAGGCCTATTTAGTAAAAGTAGGGTCAACCGACTTTGAAATAATGTTAGGAGGCCATTGATATGCGAATATGTTTGATTGCGGAAGGATCGTTCCCCTATGTAACCGGAGGAGTTTCTAGTTGGATTACAAGTTTAGTCACAGAAATGCCTGAACACGAATTCATTATTTTCGCTATTGGTGCAGAGTCGAAACAAAAAGGGAAGTTCAAATGTGAGTTGCCTCCCAACATAGTTGAAGTCCATGAAATCTTCCTAGATGCACATCGCGGTGAGAAAACTAAGTGGGGAAAAAGATACTCATTTTCTCCAGAGGAATTCGAAACACTATCTGAGTTTCTAAAAGGAAGCCAGTCATTACAATGGGATTATCTTTTCAAGTTACTACGTTCGGACAATTTACAGGCGCCTATGGATTTTTTGTCGAGTAAGGATTATTTTGACATCATTGAAGAATTCGCAAGAGAATCGTACCCCACTGTTCCATTTACTGAATTGTTCTGGACCGTCAATTCAATGATATTGCCACTATTACTAGCAACTCGTACTGAGCTACCGGAAGCTGATGTCTATCACGCTGTTTCGACAGGGTATGCAGGTGTAATTGGAGCGCTTGCAAAAGAACTATATGGCAAGCCACTATTGTTAACAGAACATGGAATTTACTCAAGAGAACGAGAAGAAGAAATTATAAAAGCGGAGTGGGTTGAAGGCCATTTTAAAGACCTATGGATTAGATACTTTTATACACTTTCAGCGGCAGCATATACCTATGCGGACCAGGTTATTACGTTATTTGAACGGAATAGAGAAATAGAAATTGAGCTCGGTTGTTCAGCTGGGAAAATCAGAATCGTACCTAATGGTATTGAAACTTCCGGTAAGATGATTGCAATGGAAGAGTCAGAGGCTGATCAAATTAGGATCGGTGCTATTGTCCGAGTTGTACCAATCAAAGATATTAAAACAATGATTCAAAGCTTTGCATTAGTAGAGAGAGAGATGCAAAATGTCCACCTATACATTATGGGACCGACAGATGAGAACCCTGAATACTACGAAGAGTGTCTTGCTCTTTGTGATAGGTTGAACCTTCAGCGAGTCTATTTCACGGGGATGGTGTCTGTACAGGATTGGCTACCTAAACTAGACATTTTACTTCTTACGAGTATTAGTGAAGGCCAGCCTTTAGCGATATTGGAGGGCATGGCAGCGAAAAAGCCTTTTGTCGTAACCAATGTAGGCAGTTGTAAGGAGTTAATGGAGGGGCAGCCTTTTGACGATATTGGTCCAGCAGGTATTGTTACCGCTGTTATGCATACAGAACAAATTGCAAAAGCTCTTTTGAAATTATGCGGAAACTCAACAATGCGCAAAGTGATGGGGGGGAATGGATTCCATCGTGTTTCACGAGATTACCGAAAAGACAAATTTATAGCTAGCTATAGGGAAATCTATGAAACCATTGGAGGTAATTGAAAATGGCTGGAATAGGATTTGAACTTAGGAGATTATTAAAAGAAGAAGGGATTATTCAAAATACAAAAGGCTATGCTTTTTCAACTATATTAACAGTAGGCCCAATGCTACTAAGTATTCTACTTGTATTTACTATGAAGGCGATGATGCGATATGGAAATGCTACATACCTTGAGGTTGAACTGTTCATTGTTACTATGACCTACATCTTCATCTTTTCAATAATACTAACTAGTGGAATCAGCATCATCTTGACTAGATATTTAGCCGATCGACTTTATGAACAAAAGTACGATAACTTCTTAGATTCTTTTTACGGTGCATTACTGGTTATAATTCCAGTAGGAGCAATTTTAGGGATTCTATTTTTAATGAATGCAGATGCATCTATTACCTATAAAATCGCAGTTTATCTCTTATTTGTTCAAATGATAATTATATGGATCCAAAACGTCTACTTATCAGCTATGAAAGATTATGTGCGTATTTTCCGCCACTTTGCCTACGGAATTGTCATGGCTTTAGTAGTTGGATGGGCGTTTGTTTACAGTAGTTTGATAAAACCGTTAGAATCCGTGTTAATAGGATGTGTTGTGGGATTTGGTGTGATTATCTTTTTAACTCTGATTCACTTCAACCACTTCTTTACGAAAAGTGGAGAACATAAATATTTTCCATTCATAGAGAATGGAAAATGGTATAGTCTATTATTTTTCTCTGGAATTTTTGTATATGCAGGCGTCTATCTACAGAACTTTGTATATTGGGCGCGGGAGGATGCGTTTGTAGTAGCGGATGTCTTTAGAGTCTACCCATATTATGATGTTCCTGTATTTTATGCATATTTATCTGTCATCCCTACGCTTGTCTTATTTGTAGTCACAGTGGAAACTTCGTTTTATGAAAAGTTTCGAGTTTATTATAACGGAGTAACAAAAGGTGCTTCATACAAAAAGTTGAATAAGGCCAAGAAAGAGATGCAACAATCGCTACTCTTTGGTCTAAGCTTTTTAGCGGAAGTACAGGTTATGTTTTCAGCATTATCAATCGCAATCGGTTTGATTGTCTTTCCGAAGATAGGATTTACGATGGAGCAGCTAGATTTGTATATCATTCTTGTATTAGGCTTTTATTTCTTCATCCTAATGTTTGTCATGTTGCATACCCTCATGTACTTCGATGATGTAAAAGGAGTATTTTGGCTTAGTTTGCTATATGTTGTATTGATATCTGTGATAACACAATTGACAATGATTAGATCCCTAGATGGTCTAGGGATGTTTACAGCATCATTCTTAGCGCTAGCTGCCGTATTTGCCCGTGTCCTATATATATTGAAAAACATTAGTTATTATACGTTCTCATCGCGTTCCGCGGGTGAGTCGAAGCTAAGTGTGAAAAAGAAGAATTCTGCGATGAAGTGGAAAGGCGTTGGTGGGAAGTTAGTGATTTTCTTGGTAATCCTTCTTTGTGGATGTACTCCGAAGGAAAGCATAGAAGCTCCTACAACTAAAAAACTGGACGAATCATCAATAGAAACACCCGTTGTCAATCAATCGCTAGAAGAAGACAAAAGGTTGTATGAGCGTGATGTGGATGATTCGGTAAAGGCATTGTACATAACAGTATGGCCGGAGAAACATCCAGATAATGAATCTATAGATTGGTACGGATTGAATCGACAGACTGATAGGGATTCTAAGGCTAGTCTTTCCATAACGGTTTCAGAAGGAATAGATGATGGCAAAGGTCCACTTTCAGGAATGTTTGGTAGTGGTGCAACTGAGCCGAATGCAACAATACGCTTGCGTGGAAATTCAACAAGAACTGATCCTCAAAAGTCCTATAAAATCAAACTTGAGGATGGTTTGGGTACCTGGAACGATCAGACTACTTTGAACCTTATTAAACATTGGAATGATCATTCAAGAGTTCGCAATAAGTTGAGTTTTGACTTAATGGAAAAGATTCCGAATCTCACCAGCTTGAGAACTCAGTTTGTGCATCTATATGTGAAAGATATGACTGTGAATAGTTTTAATGAAACTTACGAAGATTATGGACTTTACACACATATAGAACAACCGAATAAGCGTTTCTTGAAAGCGCATTTACTAGATCCGAATGGATATTTGTATAAAGCTAATTTCTTCGAGTTTGAACGATATCCAAATCAGCTGAAGCTGATCGATGATCCTGAGTATAATGAGGAACAATTCGAATTGATATTTGAAGCTAAAGGTAGAAAAGACCACACCAAACTACTTGCAATGCTTGACGATGTAAATAATACTCAGATTCCGATTGAAGAGATTATGGATAAGCATTTTGATTTAGACAACTTTCTAACGTGGACAGCTGTCAATATCCTAATGGATAACACTGATGCCAATTCAAGTAACTTTTACTTGTATTCACCTCTTAATTCTGAAATGTGGTACTTTTTGCCTTGGGATTATGATGATGGATGGGAGCTGCAACGAATCAATAACAGTATTCATCCGTACCAAGCCGGAATTAGTCAGTACTGGGTGTCCGTTTTACATAAGCGCTATTTCCAGACTGAGAAACACGTCAATCAGTTGACTGCTAAACTGAAGGAATTGGAAGGAATAGTTAATTCAAAAGAAGTTGAAAAGCAATTGAGTTTGTATCAACCTAACGTCAAGCCTTTGATTAGTAGAAATCCAGACATTAAGTTTTTGCCAATAAAAATAGAAGATTATGATGCTGCTTTGAAGCAGTTTCAAGAAGTTCCTAGTAGGTCTATGGAAAGGTATATTAAAGATCTTGAAAAACCAAAGCCGTTTTATATGTTTGAACCTTTAGTAGAAGAAACTCAACTTGTCTTTAACTGGCAATTATCATTTGACTTGCAAAATGATGATCTATTCTATGATGTTGATGTTGCAAAAGATCCTCTTTTCAAACAGGTCATACACACAGAATCAGGAGTCTTAAATAATCAAATCGTTATAAAAAGACCTCCTAATGGCTATTATTACTGGCGGGTCACGGCAAGGGATAGTCAAGGTAATACTCAAACATCCTTCGATGTATTTACAGATACAGAAGAGGTCTCTTACTATGGTGTCCTACGATTGGAGGTGCAATAATGATGTACTTTGAAAATAAAAAGGTGAGAAATGAACTGAAATTTTATCTACACCTGCATGAATATATCTCGCTACGTTCCAAAACATCAGCGATGCTAGAATTGGATAAGCATTCGCTAACAGATGAGGGCTATGGAATTAGAAGTCTCTACTTTGATGGGATGCATGCGCATTCGCTTTACGATAAAAATGACGGTATTTTTAATCGAGAAAAGTACCGAATACGAGTCTATAACGAATCGGATGCAGTCATTAAATTGGAAAGGAAAAGTAAGTACGGAAGTTATATCCATAAGGAATCTGTGCCATTAACAAAGTTGCAATATGAAGACATCCTTAAGGGTTCCTTCGAATCTCTCTATCAAACGGGCTACCCTTTATTAGATGATTTTCACCATGCCCTTGCTTATCGGAATTTCAGGCCATCTGCAATTACAGATTATACAAGAGAAGCTTATATTTATGGGCCAGGAAACGTGCGAATTACATTCGACAAACGACTGGCAGCAGGGGTGAATTCAACAGATCTATTCAGTGAAAGTTTAATTCTAGAAGAGGTACTTCCTGTGGAACAAACAGTACTTGAAGTAAAGTTCGACGAATTCTTGCCTGTACAAGTTCAGAGGTTGTTGCAGGTTAACCGATTCGCACGTTCGGCTATTTCGAAATTTGTAATTTGTAAAGAAGCAGGAATGCTTCATTTTAAACAGTGAGGTGAGTCAGTGTGGATGAGATATTCACTTTCGATAAAATAATCAAAAAGAGTGTTATTAACTTAGAGGCATTTAAATCTGTTTCTTATATCGATATGCTATTTGGATTTACTTGCGCATTTGCGATTGGGATGTTCATATTTTGGGTGTATCGACGATATTTCAGAGGTGTTGTATATAGCTATAACTATAACATCTCATTTGTGCTAATGACGCTCATTACTACTATGATTATTATGACTATTAGTACTAATATTGTATTATCCCTAGGAATGGTTGGGGCATTAAGTATTGTGCGATTCCGGACGGCGGTCAAGGATCCACTCGATATTGTTTATATGTTTTGGGCGATTTCTGCGGGAATTACTTCGGGTGCAAAGATGTACCCATTAGCAATCATAGGTTCACTATTCATTGGCGGAGTGCTCGCTTTCCTTTCGAAACGAAAAGTTCGTAAACATGCGTACTTATTGATCATTCGTCATACGGAAGAAGCGACTGATCCTTTACGAAATGAGTTAAGGAAGATGACGACTTCTTTAAAATCTAAAAATATTAGGAAAGGGTATACAGAGCTCACATACGAACTGAGTCTTCGTGACGACAATACATCTTTTATGAAAAAGTTAAACGACATTGAAGGGGTCACGGAAGTCTCACTAATCAACTATACGGGTGATTATGCACAATGATTTCATAGAGAAGCTGTAATGGCGCATGGAGAATTAATAAAGTTCACCTATGCGTTTTTTATATGAAGCACAGCTAGACTCATATACTCCATGAGAGGAATCAGATTACAAAAGTTAGCTATCTTGTAAATGGTTGATGTATACTGATTTCAACTAACTAAATGAGGTGTTTGGGGGATGGAATCAGTAGAAATCTTTGTAGAATATGTAAAGCAACACAAAGAAAAGCTTGCACAAGAAGTGGTAGATCGTGTTTGCTTGAAATTTACAGTAGCCCCTAGTGAATATGAAAAAGAACAAGCGCTGCATACATATCAAGAACTGTGGTTTTATTTATCAAAATCATTAAGCCAAGATGATTTGGCGACACCAGATCGGTTATTAGAGTGGAGTTACAACAACGCTGCCATGCAAGTGAAAAAAGGAGAACGGATTTCCATCATCGCAAATCGTTATCCGGTAACTCGAGACGTATTTGCAGATGTTCTTCATGAAATTTGTATCGAACTTGAAGCACCTTTGAGTGTATATGTAGTAACTAGTAAACGTATTAATAGTATGTTAGATATTAGTTTGAATGAAACATTCTTTGCGTTTGAGCAAATGACTGAAAAAGGTCGTGAAGAAACAGAGCGTGAGTTGGTTAAACTATCGGCCCCACTTGTGCCTGTGCAAGATGGTATTGTCATATTGCCGTTCGTTGGGAAAATTACAGATGATCGGGTCGCGGCAATCATGGAGACAATTCTCCCTAAAATAGCAGAACTACATGTCGATACAGTTATCGCTGACTTTTCCGGTTTATGGTCGATTGATGAATATGTTGCTCGTTCACTGCAACAAATAGAAAATGCTCTAGGTCTAATGGGAATCGAAGTCTTCATCACAGGATTGCGTCCAGAACTTGCACAAACCATTGTGAATTCAGGAAGTGAACTTACGAGTAAAGGATATTTTGGAACAGTTAAACAAGCCTTAGAACGACTTCAATAGTCTATTGTTAAATGAAAAAAGCCAATTGCGCTTATATAAAGCGATTGGCTTTTTTCGTTTTGAAGGGTGCTATACGGGAATCATAGCTGACTGGCTCAAGATATGTGGAATATTTTCTGGAGGCTGTGGTCGATAGTAAAAATAACCTTGAACGACATCACAGCCTTCTGATTGGAGCCAAGTGGCTTCTTCAAGAGATTCTACCCCTTCAGCTAGTACGTCTAACCCTAAGTTATGTCCAAGTTGAATAATAGAGCGAACGATAGCCTCTTGGCCTGTTCCTTGCCGTAAGTCCTCTAAGAAGATTTTATCAATTTTCAACATATTAATCGGCAACTCTTTTAATAGACTAAAAGAGGAGTAACCTGTACCAAAGTCGTCTAGCGAAATTTGGACGCCAAGTGATCGAAGCGTTTCTAATTTGTTTAAGATTGCGGATTCAAATGCAAGTGAAGCAGTCTCAGTAATTTCGAGCTCCAAGCAAGTAATATCCATTCCTGTTTCTTCTGCTGTTCTTAGTATATTCGGGAGGAAATCATCGCTTGAAAGTTGCAAAGGTGAAACATTCACAGCCATCATCACTGGCGGGCATCCTATTTCATGCCACGCAACCCACTGAGTACAAGCTTTTTGGAGGACCCAATCACCAATTTTTCCAATCATCCCTTTTTCTTCTCCGATAGGGATGAACTCAACAGGAGATATAAATCCTAATGTAGGATGGATCCATCTCAACAATGCTTCTACTCCAATAGTTTCTCCAGTAACCATTGAAACTTTTGGTTGGTAGACCAAGTGTAATTCACCTTTGTCTATTGCCGAGATTAGCGCTTCTTCAATGTCTAAAACGCGACGGTTTTCATTGTATATATCGAGTGTGAATTGGGTGAATTGGTTTTTACCATTGTTCTTAGACACTAACATTGCGAGATTTGCGAATCTTAACAACTCATCTCCAGAACTTGCTTGAGATGGATAAGAACTAATACCTGCACTAAGGGATACGTTAAGATGTACGCCATTTACGGTGAATGTCTTCTCACGAATAGCCGTGACACAATCGTCAGCGCGCGATGCTATTTCGCTCATAGTTTTGTCAGAAGTTAAAATGATGAATTCATCACCAGCGACGCGTGCTAGCAAGTCATTAGGTCCGAGGGTCGACTTTAAGAAACTTCCAATTTTTTTGAGTAACGCATCACCCGCTTGTAAACTTAGTGATTCATTAACATATCTGAGTCGGTCTACATTTAAAAAAATACAACCTACTTCATCGTTTGTTGACGTACGCAAGGTGAGTTCTGAATCTAGTTTATGTCGATTGGCAAGTCCGGTTAATGTGTCATGAAAAGCGAGCTGTTCGATATGAGCACGCGATTGCAATTGTTCTGTGACATTACTGAACATCCATAACGAATGCCCTGATAATTCTGTAGTAATCGGGTTTCGCCGCACTTCTAATGTGCTGTCTGGTAATTCTAAAAGAAGTTCTTTGTAAGGTTCAACAGATTCAGTAAGCAGTGGATGGTACTGTCTCAAGTTGTTGAAAGAGAGGGCGCTAGAATCCACGTTAAACAATGCGGTAAAGGCAGGATTTACATGGACTAGTTTTCCGTTCATATCGCTAATTGCAATTCCATCTGCTGATGAGTTTAAGAGAGTATGTTGCAAAATCTCTTGTCTACGCCAAAGTTTATCGAATACAAGTGAGAAGAAAAAGAATGAAAAGACGATAAGTGTGACTCCTGCAATAATCCATGCGAGAACGGAGGGATCTAATGTTGTAGTTGCAGTGTCAATAGAATCCTCCAAAAAAGTGAATTGAGTCGCAGCCATTCCGGTATAGTGCATGCCCGTTATTGCAACTGCCATAACTAATGAAAACAGAAACTTGACGAGCCGCGACATCGAGTTCTTGGAAAAAGGTGAACGAAAACCGAGCCACAAAGCAGTCAACGAAGCACCGATTGCAATAACTATGGATAACAATACGAGTGTCTTGTCGTATGTGATTTCAACGGGTTGTACTGCTTCTATACCAATATAATGCATGATTACAATCCCAATCCCCATAATTACGCCAGAACTGATGAATCGAGGAGTGCTCGTTATATCTGTTGAAATAATGCTGAATCCGAGAAAGCAACCAGTGATTGCGATGAAAACTGAAAGGATGACGAGTGTAATATCGTAGTGAACTCCTGGAGGGAAATGAAATGCTAGCATTGCGATGAAGTGCATGGACCATATCCCAATCCCGAGAGATGCACCTCCAGCTATTAACCAAGTGAGTTTTCGTTTTATTGATGTATAGGAAATCCGTTGCGCTAAGTCAATAGAAGCGTAAGCGGAAATTGTAGCAATTAAATAAGAGAGTAAAACGAAATACGTATTGTGCTGTGCAAACATACCTACTCCGTGTGTGTGTTCCAATAATTTCAACCCCATTCACTACCTATAGTATCGGTTTGCAACTGAAAGCTTGAAGAAAACAATGTGTAAAACAATTAATAGGTAACGTTTGTAACTTGAGAATGTTAAACGAATAACTAAATTGACCGCAAAAAAAGCCAATCGAGTGTGTCGACTGACTTGTTGATAGGTTATATTGAACAATTAGTCTTATATGTATTCGATCGATCGCTGCAAGAGAGTAGACGATTTTGAACAGTGAGTTCGTCATCTGTTAATAGACCAGATTCTCGTAAGTCCTTGAGTCGCTTGAGTTCAGTAGTTAGAAACTCTTGTCGAGAATAGCGTTGGGCACGGCTCGGTTTCACTAGTCGACGTGAACGGTTTTTGAGTAATGCAAAACCTGAATAGAGTGCACAGCATGTAAAAAGCAGTACAATCCCGAGGACAATAGACTTTGTGAATCCCCATGTCACTAACAAGACGAAAATACCGAGAACAAACCAACTCATCTAGTCCAACCTCCACTGTTTGATAAGACTATTTTATCTATAAAAACAGGTAAAGTATACAGTCCTAAAGTCACGTATTCATATATTTTCGCGTTTATAAATAGTTGCCTATAGAAAGTTAGTAACTACTGTTTGAGAGCAGGTAAAAAAGGTTGTCCTTAGAGAAGTATAACGAATAATAATGCTCTATCATTCTCCTTGAATTTGTTAGATACTGAATACATAACCAGGACAAAGGAGAATGAACGAACAAATGAAACCTTACCGGAAATGGATGACACTGGGTGTGCTTAAACTATTAGTAGCTTCAATTTCACCAAATTATGCATTGGCGCACGAATTTACAGACGTTTCACCGACATACAGAGAGTCCGTCGATTATTTAACAGGGAAAAATTATACAAATGGTATTTCACCAACACTTTTTGCACAATTGAGTCAATAACCCGCGGTAGCGCAGCGGTCATATTGGCAAATGCATTAAAATTACCAAAAGACGATATTGCAATGCGTAAATTTGCAGACGTTCCCGCACGTGCGGAACAGGCGATTGCTGCGTTAAAACAGGCAGGCATCGTCCAAGGGAAAAGCGATCAGTTTTTTGGATTTGCAGATTCCATTAAACGGGGTGAGATGGCTCTTATGCTTCGCCATGCTTAATCCTACGCCTTGACTGGTAACTCCTCCAGCGTTGCATTTCGGGATGTCAATAGTCGTTACGTGGATGCAGTTGCTGGATTAGTTGCAAATGGGATAACAAAAGGCAAGTCGGAAACCAGTTTTGGAACAGATGACCTGTTGAAGCGAGGAGAATTCGCGGTGTTGGTGTATAGTGCAGAAATGGATAAACTGACAAAAAGGATGCCGAAATCATACAGTGTTCTTGCGGACAAGTTGAACAGTGGAAATGTGAAATCCATCAAGCTGATCAGCGATAGCATTTCAGCGGGCGCTGGTGGAGAGGGTTACCTGATTCCGGCAGATGGACGTGTGATTTTACAAGACGGAAAGACTACGTATAGGGAAGCGTCTCATCAAGCGAATACATGGGCAAATCGATTCCGTGCATACGCTAACAAGTCAGCGTCCGGTCAACAAGTCGATTTCTTCAATGCAGGCATTAGCGGAAAATCGGCTCAGTGGTCATTGGAGCACGTGAACAATCTGGTTTCATCCAAAGAAGATGTTGTCTTTGTCATGCTTGGTACGAACGACCGTATCGATAGTAGTCTAGACCAGTACGAGCAGACAATCCGCAAATTGTTAGTTGAAGTGGATAAACGATCGGAGCTCATGATTGTTATGGCGCCACCACCTTCGGCAAATACAATTTACAATTATAAGTTCTCACCGGAAAGCATCAACCATGTATTGAAACGGATCAGTAGTGAAAACAACTATACATTCGTGTCCCATTACGATGCAGTAAACGCATATTTAAAGGCGAATCCCGAAACGAACTATACAGATTTGATGGTAGCAGACAGTCCACACCCGACAAGCGCAGGGTATTCGGTCATGTGGGAAGCAATCCAAGAAAAATTGCAGTTGAAATGAAGACGAGTAGCTCTTTTCGATAGTTTGAACTGACATACAAAAAGCCACCCTCATGAGGATGGCTTTTTTGCATATCAAGAATTTGTACGAGCGTTTTTCAATTCATTGGAAAATGTTCGGGTGATGTCCCGAGGACGCGTGATCGCGCCACCGACAACTGTTGCGTAGACACCGAGTTCGAATACACGTTTCAGCATCGCGGGTGTTGCGATATTCCCTTCAGCGATCACCGGGGTAGAGACCGCGTTCAGCACGTCCTTCAAGAATGCGAAGTCATTGTGATACACTTTTTCACCTGTAGTATTCTCCGTGTAGCCATGTAACGTCGTGCCTATATAATCGAAGCCGAGCTGATCTGCGTGAACCGCTTCTTCTACGGTTGCAATGTCCGCCATTAGTTCGACGTTTGGTGCAGTAGTACGCACATATTCGACCAATTTCTGAAGCGACTCCGCAGGACGAGTTGCAAGCGTCGCGTCCATCGCAATCACTTCACACCCGCTTGCGAGCAATTCGTCCACCTCAGTGCGCGTCGCTGTAATATAGACATCCGATCCCGGATAATTCCGTTTCACAATGCCAATCACAGGTAGTGACACTTCTTGTTTGATGGCTAAGATATCTTCTTTTGAATTGGCGCGAATCCCTTTTGCTCCACCCTGGTAGGCAGCGAGTGCGACCTTGCTCATGATGAAAGATGAGTGTAACGGCTCATCTTCTAGTGCTTGGCAAGAGACGATTAAGTCAGATGGTAAATGCATAACGGTTCCTCCTTATCCCTCTAATTCTTCTTCTACTTGGTTCTTGATGACTGAAACTTGTGGTCCGTAAACGACTTGGACACCATTTCCGTTCATAATGACACCTTTACTTCCTGTCGAAAGGAATGCGTCTTTCTGGACGAGTTCAGGCTCCTTCACAGTCACCCGTAAACGCGTAGCGCAATTATCAAGGTCAATGATGTTTTCTTTACCACCAAATGCAGCGATAATCTGATGTGTACGGCTTCCTTGTTGGTCGGTGGATGGTTGTACAGCAGCTGATTCCGCTGGTTTTTCATCCTCACGACCTGGTGTTTTGAAATTGAACTTCTTGATCATGAACTTGAATACGAAATAGTACAGGAAGAACCAGACGATACCGATTGGTATCACAATCATCCAATTCGTTTTCGCTTGCCCCTGCAGGACTCCGAACAGCATGAAGTCGATGAACCCACCTGAGAATGTCTGTCCAATCGTAATATTGAAAATGTCAGCCATCATGAACGCTAACCCATCAAATATTGCGTGAACCACATATAATGCAGGTGCAATGAAGAGGAATGAGAACTCAAGTGGCTCTGTTATTCCTGTTAAGAATGAAGTTAACGCGGCAGATAGCATGAGTCCGCCAACGACTTTTTTGTGCTCTGGCTTCGCAGTATGATAAATCGCAAGAGCCGCTCCGAGAAGACCGAACATCATCGTGATGAAGCGACCGGACATGAAGCGGGACGTGCCTTCATAGAATCGGGTTGTTGACGGATCACTGAGTTGTGCAAAGAAAATGTTTTGCGTACCTTGAACCAGTTGACCACCGATTTCAAGCGTTCCACCGAGGCCAGTCTGCCAAAATGGCAAGTAGAAAATGTGGTGCAATCCGAAAGGCCCAAGCATACGGAGGATGAATCCATATAGGAACGTTCCGATGACGCCTGTCGCATTGACCAAATTTCCAGCTTCAGAAATCAGGTTTTGGAACAGTGGCCATACGAAGAACAGGATTGCTCCAAGAATGATGGATGAAAATGCAGTCACAATAGGTATGAAACGTGAGCCGCCGAAGAATCCTAAATACTGAGGTAGCTCGATTTTGTTGAACCGATTATGCAACATACCGGCCATAATTCCGACGACAATACCACCGAACACGCCCATTTCAAGCGTTTGAATGCCTAAAGCTGTTCCTTGTCCGACAGCGGATAGATTGTCAACAGCAAGGGAATCGGTGATGATCAAGATTGCATTGATGGTCGCGTTCATGACCAAGTAACCGACAAGGGCTGCGAGTGCTGCTGTTCCTTTATCGGAACGGGCAAGACCAATCGCTATCCCGACAGCGAAGATGACAGGAAGGTTGGCGAATACGATGCTACCTGCGCTGCTCATTATCGTAAAGAGTGCTTGTAAGAAAGACTGATCTAAAATCGGATACGAACTTATTGTATTCGGATTGGATAATGCGCCCCCGATTCCGAGAAGCAAACCAGCGGCAGGTAAAATCGCGATGGGCAACATGAACGATTTCCCGAACTGTTGCGCTTTACCGAAAAAGTTTTTCATAAATCATTAACCTCCTGGAAATATTTTTATTTAGAATAGCAAACGCTTTCAAAACTGTCAATATACGATTTAGCCTATTCAATACAGTGGCGGCGATTTTAGGCTATGCTATGATGAAAGAAAGAACAACGAGTGAAAGGATTTTGACAATGGATTTTGAAAATCGTCTACAAATGTACAGTTCGGAGTTCACCGAAAACGATCGTAAAATCGCAGGGCACTTGCTGAGTGAAAAAGATATTGCGCAGAAATCGATAACGGATCTTGCAGAAGTGATCGATGTATCCCCTTCAAGTATCACCCGTTTCTGCAAAAAGATTCAGTTTGCAAGTTTCCAACAGATGAAGTACACGATTCTTGCGACGAGTACGGAAAAGCGCTCGATTGTCGAAGATGTCGATCGGGTTTCGAATTATTACACGTCCATTATTGCATCCACTCAACAATTCATGGATCCTGAACAAACGGAACGGATTGCTAATGAGTTAATCGCTGCGAAGCGCGTCTTGTTTTGCGGCATAGGCAATTCGGGGTTAATCGCCAAGGAATTCAATAGCCGGATTGAGCGCATGGGAATCGATTCGACATCCATCACAGATGCCCATGCCATGGTCATGAAAAGTGCATTGTTGCATGAAGAAGACGTCTTCATGTGTTTCTCGTATACAGGTAAAACACAAAGTGTGTTGGACGCAACGCAACAGGCGAAAGAATGCGGAGCTCGAGTGATTGTCATTACGACTAATGATTCCGAAGAGCTAACTGCGTTAGCTGATGAAGTCGTGCTAATCGCCAATCATGTTTTCGTAGATGACGAAAAGTTCATCAATACACAAATTTCAAGCCTCTTTTACTTGGATGTACTTACATATCGATTGCTGGAAGATCCGAGGTTGATGGAGCAACGTAAGAAAACCCTCCATGCCCTCAAGCGTTTTGGTTGAGCACGTAATTCAATAGTAAGTGATCCAATCCCTCAATCACCTTTTTTATAGGTGAATCGAGGGATGTTTTTTCCTGCACATTTCCTAGTTTGACAATTTACTGAATAATGCACTATTTAATTCAGCGGAACGTATAATTATTCACAACTAATTATAGTTAGATTCTTTGAAATAAGTAATGAAATTAGAGTTGACTGATATAAATGCTTGTAGTAACGTATATGAAATCTGATTACGAATTCGCCGAGGCTCGATGCGATTCGAATATGCATACACAAATGTGCATATAAATGGAAGTGGACTTCGAAGGGTTATGATGGGGATTGGGTCAGAATAGAAAACGTCAGGGGGAAGAATGGATGACAGAGCACGCAAGCAAGGGGAAGAAAAAGTGGCGTATGGAAGCACCACATCCATTCGTTATTCTGTTCACCGTCATCATTATTATGGCGATTGCTACATATTTAATACCAGCAGGAGAGTATGATCGAGTTGAAAATGAAGACGGCAGGTCATATGTTGTGGACGGATCATATCATCCTATTGACGCGGAATCTGCGGGCATTTTACCAGTATTTGAAGCGGTACATAAAGGAATGGTGCAAAGCGCGCCGATCATTTTTTTCATCTTCATTGTAGGTGGCGCATTTAACGTTTTCCGCGAATCGAATGCGATTGAAGGAGCGTTCGGAAGCATTTCGACCAAATTAGAAGGCAAAGAGATGTATCTGATCCCGATTGTCATGCTGTTCTTCGGGCTAGGTGGAGCGGCAATCGGGATGTTTGAAGAGTCGCTGCCGTTCATCCTAATTATGATTCCACTTGCGATTATGATGGGCTTTGACTCTCTTGTTGGAACGGGTATGGTATTAGTAGGGGTAGCTTCAGGATTCACAGCTGCCTTCATGAACCCGTTCACGATTGGTGTGGCACAAGGAATTGCAGAAGTCCCAATTTTCTCGGGTATGGGACTGCGAGTGATTTTCTGGTTTATTTACATGACGGTCGCGATTTTGTATGTTCTTCGATATGCGCACAAGATACGCAAGAATCCTGAAGCGAGCTTAATGTATGAAGAGGATAAAAAACGCAATATCCGCGTGGATTTGATCAAAGAACATACGTTGACAAAGAAGCAAATCGCGACACTTCTCATTTTGGTTGCGACACTCATTGCGCTTGGTTTCGGTGTCATCGAATTCAAATGGTACATTACGGAAATTTCTGCATTATTCCTCATCATGGCACTTATAATTGGTCTTGTGAATGGAAAAGGAATTAACGGAACTGCAGCTTCGTTCGTGCGAGGTTGTGAAGAGTTGGTTGTTGGTGCACTAGTTGTTGGATTTGCTTACGGTGCCCTTGTAATTTTGCAGGAGAGTAGTACGATTGACACGATTCTATACGGAATATCTGGTATGGTTTCACAACTACCATCAAGTTTTGCCGCAATCGGAATGTATGTCATGCAATGTCTGTTAAATATCATCGTGACTTCAGGAAGTGGTCAAGCTGCCCTCAGCATGCCAATCATGACACCACTTTCTGATTTACTAGGAGTGAGTCGACAGACATCTGTTCTTGCTTTCCAAATGGGGGATGGGCTGACGAACATCTTTACGCCAACGAGCGGTTTGCTGCTTGCGGCACTCGCAATGGCGGGAATTTCATTTGCTAAATGGTTCAAGTGGGTGTGGCCATTGATTTTGATTCAATTTATACTTGGAGCTATATTCGTAACCATTGCGCACGTTTTTGTCTGGCCTGCGTAACTTTTAAGGAGGAATTGTTTTGTTAAATCAATTATTCGAACGTTATGACGGAGTGTACTCGGAACAAGTAGAAATTAGACGTCATCTGCACCAACATCCTGAGTTATCGAACGAAGAAGTAGAAACACCAAAAATGATTGCTGAATACTTGCGTAAACTTGGAATCGATGTCCGTGAAGGCGTTGGTGGACGCGGTGTAGTGGGGACGTTAGTCGGCGGCAAACCGGGAAAAACGATTGCACTGCGTGCTGATTTTGATGCATTACCGATCCAGGATGAAAAAGAAGTCCCTTATAAATCGCAAGTGCCCGGCGTGATGCACGCTTGTGGTCACGATTTGCATACCGCGTCGTTACTCGGCGTTGCGAAAGTGTTATCTGAAGTTCAGGACCAAATCGCTGGAACAGTTGTTTTTGTTCACCAATTTGCTGAAGAAACAACACCAGGTGGAGCGGATCTGATGGTCAAAGATGGCTGTTTGGATGGCGTCGACGTCATTTATGGAGCACATGTCATGTCCACCGAGCCTGTTGGAACGGTACAAGTGATGGAAGGGTATTCGTCTTCAGCGCAAGACGATTTCACTATCGAAGTGATCGGGAAAGGTGGTCACGGAGCGTCTCCTCATGAAACGATTGACGCGCTCGTTACAGCAAGTCAGCTCGTCGTCAATTTGCAGCAGATTGTAAGTCGACGCGTGAGTCCGCAAGAAGCAGCAGCTGTAACGGTCGGTTCATTGCATAGCGGGGAAGGCCATAATGTCATCCCGAACAAGGCAATCATTAAAGGGACGGTGCGAACGTATAACGAAGAAGTTCGTAAAATGATTGAAGGTGCATTGAAGCAAATCGTGAAATCGACATGTGAAGCAGCGGGCGCTGAGTATAAGTTAGTTTATATTAGTGATTGTCCTTCCATCTGGAATGATCCTGAAGAGACTACGCGAGTGAATGAAGTGGCTACGAAGATCTTCGGTGAAGAAAAAGTGAGTTATGGACCGCCTATGATGGGCAGCGAAGACTTTGCGTATTATCAGAAGGCAGTTAAAGGATCATTCTTCCTAGCTGGCGGAAGAAATCCTGAAATCCAAGCTGTCTATCCGCATCACCATCCGATGTTCGATGTTGATGAACGTTCAATGGAGTATATCGGCAAGACGTTCATTGGCCTTGTATTTGAGGATGTATTGAACAACGAGTAACCATAAAAAAAGCTCGTACCTGAACGCACCGGGTACGAGCTTTTTTTATGGTCCATCAGAACAGAATTTCTACGATACCAATGACGATCAGCAATCCGCCCGCGATTCCAGTAGGGTATTTGCCAATCCACGTACGCGAAAGTAGCGACCCGAATCGATGGCTTGCGCCGATTGTAATTAATGAAAAGAAACCGACCGAGGTAATCGTACCGAGCATTGAACTACCACCGACGCCCATTCCAAACCCCGCCGCCAAACAGTTTGCAGATAAAAGAAATCCAAGAGGAAGAGCTTCACGAATGGAGATAATCCGATCGCCATCTGTATCGGCGACGGTAGGATCTTCGAACGGATTCGGTTGCATCGGCCTCGGCTGCAGTAACATCCACAGACCGATTGTACACAGTAATAACCCACCGATGAGATCCGCAGTTCCTAAGGAAATATAAGTCGATAACTGATCACCAGTTACCATAGCGAAATACGTAACTACCATTGACACAAGAGCGATCGTGACGTTCGAGCGAAAAGGAATCTTAGTCTTTTGAATGCCATATGCCAATCCAATTCCTAAGTTATCTAAGTTGGCAGCGATGCCAAGGAAAAGTATCATAATCCATTGCATAAGTCCCGGCCTCCCTCGGTGTACCTGCAGTATATGCATCGAGGCTTACGAGGAAGGGGGCACATGGATTAGTTGCGGGATGAGCAAAATGTAGTCTGATGCCGATAAATTCGCTCATGTTGCCGATTGTTTGCGTGAAACTTCCGATTCATGCGCACATCTTTCCGATTCCCACGATCCAGCGGAATCTCTATCCAAAAACAAGCGAAGCGCTACCAATTAATCCCTTAACGCAGTTGAATTGTGTCCCGTTATTGAGAAACTTGGCTATGTGTAGGAGAAATCATCGGGAGTGATGGAGAAACTCGACTATGTGAAGAAGTAAGACGCCTGAGTGACCGAGAACTCTGTATGTGTGTCGGACAACTCCTGAACGCCAGGACTTAATTGACTACTCAAAAAATTCTAGGAGAGTTGGGGAAAACCATTGCTTGCACCAAACATTCTATGCTATTCTATAAATGTGTAATCGGTTACACACGGAATGGAACGTCCTGTCTACTACTACTTGAAAACAGGTGATGAATTGAAGAAACGTATTGTCGTTGTCGGCAGTTTAAATATGGATATTATAATTTCAACAAACCGCTTGCCCCAGATTGGTGAAACGATTTTAGGCAATGAAGTCAACTACCTTCCCGGCGGTAAAGGCGCCAATCAGGCTGTCAGCATTGCACGCTTGAACGGCGATGTCTCCATGATCGGAGCGGTTGGCCAAGACGAATTTGGAAAAAGTTTACTGGAACAAATGGAGAAAAACCAAGTGAACACGACGTTTATCGAACAAGTCCAAGACGTCAAAACAGGTATCGCAGACATTTTTCATGTCAATCATGATAATTGTATCGTCGTTGTCCCTGGTGCAAACTTCACGCTGACACCAGAGAAAATCACGTCCGAAATAGAGCAACTCATTTCCGAAGCGGACGTTTTGTTAACGCAACTCGAAATCCCTTTGGATACCGTAGAAAAGGTCTTAAAAATCGCGAATAAATACAATGTAAAAACAATCCTAAACCCAGCACCTGCGCAAACACTATCTGCAGAATTACTTAAACTAGTCGATTATTTGACGCCAAACGAAACAGAATTTGCACTGCTAGCAGAGCATAGCTTCACGACAAATGCAGAATTGACTGAGCTCATGAAAACATGGGGAGACACGTATAACCAAACGCTAATCGTCACGCTCGGCGAACAAGGAAGTGCGTATTTACAAGACGGAGAACTCGTCATTACGCCTGCTGAAAAAGTCAAAGTCGTCGACACGACAGGTGCAGGTGACTCGTTTAATGGAGCACTTGCTGTCGGGATTGCTGAAGAAAAATCACTCTCAGAAATGGTTGAATTCGCAACTCGAGTCGCTGCACGCGCGGTAACAAAATTCGGAGCACAAGACGGTATGCCATACGCAGCCGATTTGGATTAATTCAAAAAAAGGGAGACGTTAATATGGAAACGATTTCTATCCAATGGATCGAAGAACGTCTCGACGGGTATCTTCGGGACACTTACAAACACTTGCACATGCATCCCGAATTGAGTAAAGAAGAAACGAATACTCAAGCGTTCATTCAACAAGAATTGGATCGCATTGGCATCGATAACAGAGCGATGGCAGACACAGGTGTGTGCGCAGAAATCACTGGAGCGCAGCCTGGTAAAACGATTCTTATGCGTTGCGACATTGACGCATTGCCAATAGAAGAAAACACAGGACTTGAGTATAGCTCGAAAAACAAAGGCGTTATGCATGCCTGTGGACATGATGCGCATATGACAATCGGTCTAGCGATTTTAACGATCTTGAAAGAGCGCAAAGACGAGTGGAACGGGACAGTCAAAATCATGTTCCAACCTACGGAAGAAGCACAACCGGGTGGAGCGAAGCCGATGATCGAAGAAGGGATTCTTGAGAATCCTAAAGTCGATGCAGCCATTTGTCTTCATACGAATCCGTTCCTTGCACCAGGTGTTTTTGAGATGAAACCTGGATATATGCTTGCGAATACGGATCGCGTGTACATAACACTTATCGGTAAAGGCGGACACGCAGCAGCCCCTCAGCAAGGAATTGACGCTATTGCGATGGCGGGTCAATTCGTTTCAGGTGTTCAAAATATCGTGTCACGCCAAACGTCACCGCTCGATAACGGCGTCATTACGTTCGGAACCATTAATGGAGGTACGACTTCGAACGTATTATGCGGTCGGGTGGAAATTTCTGGAACGGTTCGTACGATTAAAACAGAAACTCAAGACCGTATCGCATCACAATTGGAAGTATTGCTACGTTCTGTCACGGAATTCTGGGGTGGATCGTATGAATACACCTACAGCAAAGGGTACCCTGCAAGCTGGAATGACCCTGAACTGACAGACGTGTTAACACAATCGATCACGTCAACATTTGGAGAACACGCTGTCGTGGTCAATGAACACCCGTATATGAGTGGCGATGATTTCTCTATAGTTGCGGCAGAAGTTCCATCCGTTTTCATGTATTGGGGCACGGGATCATCTGAAAAAGAAAACTTCCCTTGGCATAACGCGAACTATCATGTGAACTTGGATGCGCTGAAGTACGGTGTCGCAACAGGATTGCATAGTTTAACCGAACTACTACAATGTGAAAAGGTGGGACAATCATGAAAAAAGTGATTATTGACGTAGATACTGGAATTGACGACGCAATCGGAATTTTACTCGCAGAAAAAAGCGGACAGGCAGACATACTCGGCATTACAACGGTGAACGGGAATACATCTTTAGAGCAAGCGACGAGAAACACTCGTAAAGTCACTACGTTACTAGGTCGTGACGACTTGAAAGTAGTTCAAGGTGCAGCACGTCCGTTGTTACGCGAACCGTTTTTTGAAGTGAGTGTTCATGGAAACGACGGAATCGGTGGCGCGTTGCAAGATATGGAAGTTGAAATCCGTGATGAAGGCTTCGCTCCTGATTTCATCATCGAACAAGCGAAGAAATATCCAGGTGAAATCACAGTTATTCTACTTGCACCACTGACGAATATGGCGCTTGCTATCCGTAAAGAACCACGCTTGAAAGATTTGTTGAAAGAGCTTGTCATCATGGGCGGAGCAGTCGACTTCCCAGGCAATATTACACCAGCAGCTGAATACAACATGTACATCGATCCAGAAGCAGCGAAAATTGTGTTGCATTCAGGAATCCCGATTACAATGGTTGGGCTCGACGTGACGTCAAACACATTATTGACGAAAAAAGATGTTGAAGCGATTCAAGAAGGACCAATTCGTGACTTCGTTGCAGAATCAACAGTTCATTATATGAATCATTACCTTAAGAGAAACGGTCGTGAAGCCTGCTCAATGCACGACCCACTTGCAGTTGGCGTTGCATTAGATCGGACACTTGTGAAAACAGAGAAATACTTTGTCGATGTAGAAACAAAGAGCGAATTGTGCGATGGACAAACGGTTTGTGACTTCAAAAACTATTACAAGCGCGAACCAAATGTAAATGTGTGCATGGAAGTGGATGAAGCACGTTTCATCCAAACATTAGTTGATACATTAGGAAAGTAAGTTAGGGAAGAGTCTGACAGTAGGTTGTCAGACTCTTTTTATTCAATTCTAGGATAGAAAGGTTGGGCGTATATGCCACAATTATCGAAACCTGCCTTTTCACTCGCAGGCATCCAATGGCTATTTTTCATGGTAGTCAATACGGTTGTTGTTCCGCTTTCCATCAGTCTGGCGTTCGGTCTGACGGACGCGGAAACGGCTGGACTGATCCGCACCTCATTCATCACAATAGGTGCAGCGAGTCTATTGCAGTCGCTCATCGGCCATCGTTATCCATTGCTTGAGGGTCATGGTGGAATTTGGTGGGGACTTGTTTTGAGTTTGTGCGCCTCTGCACCCGCGATGGGTCTCAGCTATTCAGAGCTCGGAGGGAGTTTAGCGGTAGGGATGCTGCTAGCAGGAGTGGTGACAATCGTTCTAGGAGCGATTGGATTTACAGAACTATTACAGAAAATATTTAACCCGGTTGTCCTGGTGATTTACTTATTCCTCCTCTCCGTACAACTGATTTTGTACTTTTTCAAGGGAATGATGGGGATTGGGGAGGGCGGTGCCATCAATCTGCCAATTGCATTTCTGTCAGTGATTATCGTTGTTGCTGTTCTTGTTATGTCACTAATCGGCAGGGGAGGTATCGCTAATTTCTCGATACTCATTGGTATGATTGGAGGATGGGGTGCTTATGTTCTGTTCTTTGGAAGTGAAACCATGCCGTCTGCGGGAGGCACCATTTTCAAATTGCTCCCTCTAGGAGAGCCGAAGCTACATATCGGCATCGTCGTCACTGCGTTCATCGCGGGGCTCATCAATATGGCAAATTCGCTCGTTGCGATCTCAACTGTGGAATCCTTGTTCAATGAACGCACGACGCTAGCGCGTTACCAAAAGTCGTATTATGTGACTGGTGCGGGAACGATTATTGCAGGATTATTCGGCTTGATTCCATTCGGGCCGTACTCATCCTCCATCGGGTTCTTGCAAAGTACTCGGATTTTTCAGAGGGGTCCATTCATCCTTGGCAGTGTACTATTCATTGTGCTTGGACTCGTCCCTGCACTCGGAGGGTTTTTCTCGACAATGCCAGCGACTGTAGGTGATTCCGTACTGTTCGTCGCATACTTGCAGTTATTCAGCACAGCAATACGCAATGTCAGAAGGCTGCCTCTGGATAGCATCTCCATGCACAGGCTGACGATTCCGATGCTTGTCGGACTCAGTATTTTAAATGTGCCACCCGCAACGTTTGGTGCGTTCCCTATCATGTTACAGCCACTCGTCAGCAATGGTTTGCTCGTCGGCGTCCTGCTGTCTGTCATGATGGAATTCATGTCCCGCAACAAAGTGAAGGAGCTCACCCATTAACGGGGAGCTCCTTTTAGTTGTGTGTCATTGTCGACTGTTTTGCGACTAGTGTAACCGGGAAAGTTTGATCGGTCACGATGTCTGTTTCTTGTCGGATTAACCCGATTAGAGAATCCATTGCCGTTTTGCCGAGTTCGTAGATTGGTTGTGCAATAGTCGACAATTCAGGCGTCATCATTTCAAGCCCAATGCCATCGAACCCAATGACTTTGACGTCTCGAGGGACGTTTTTACCGGCTTCCTGTAACGCTCTAAGCGCACCTGCCGCCATTAAATCATTACTCGCAAACACGCCATCTAGATTAGGGTGCAACGCTAGTAATTCCCTCATAGCCGTGTAGCCACCTTTTACAGTGAAATCGCTATAACCGATTAAACTAGGAGAAAACCAGTCTGTCCCGCGGCTGGCATTTTCATATCCGTTCGTTCGTTCGCGTGAGGAAGTGATTGAGAGTGGCCCACATATATGGGCGATTTTTGAACAACCTTGTGTGAGCAAATGCTCGACCGCCAGTTCGCCGCCTCGGCGATTTTCAACGGTGAGTGAAACGACGGAATCACTGGAAAACACGTTATCCATGAGAACGACGGGGATGGAATTTTTCTGTAGTTGGGTTAAGTGTTCTGGTTTTATCGTATAGGAAGAGATAATAATGCCATCGATTTGCTTGTGTAACAGCGTGTCTATGTACTTTTGTTCTTTAATAGAATCATTGTCGGTGTTGCACAACATGACCGTATAGCCGTAGTCGTTCGCAGCGTCTTCAATCGCCCGCGCGAGCTCAGGGAAGAAGGGGTTCAGGATGTCTGGCACCATCAATCCGACCGTAGCGGTTTTCATTCCCGCCAGACTTCTCGCAATCGTATTAGGCCGATAGTTGAGTTTTTCAATGACTGCAGCAATTGTATCCGCCGCATCTTTACTGACGTAGCCGTTCTTATTCAAATAGCGGGAAACAGTCGCGACAGAAACACCTGCTAATTTACTTACATCTTTAATGGTAGCCATCAGTTTCTCCTCTACTATGTTATCGTTTACACAAATATACCAATAATAGAAAAGTGTTTCAAGTCGTTGTAAATAGTATGTCACAATTTGTTATTGACGCTCATATTCAACCTGTGGTAAATTATATGAAACCGATTACACACCGCAACATAATCCATTTACTAGAGGAGAAACTAATGAACATCCTAACTGGCTTACTCGGATGCCTCGTCATCCTTTTCGTCGCATTTTTGCTCTCAGACAACAAACGCAAAATCAATTACCGCGTCGTCGGAATTGGTGTGGTTATGCAAATCTTCTTTGGCTATCTCGTGTTGAAGTCTTCTGGAGGACGTGCAGTAATTGAAAAGTTTTCCGGCGGTATCCAAAATGTGATCCACTACGGAAATGAAGGACTCGCTTTTGTCTTCGGGAGTCTTGCGGATTCATCGGCTCCGACAGGTTTCATCTTCGGAATCCGTGTTGCAGCGATGGCGATCTTCGTCACTGCGCTTATTTCTCTTCTTTATCATTATGGAATCATGCAATTCTTCGTCCGAGTCGTCGGTGGAGGATTATCGAAACTATTAGGAACTAGTAAGCCGGAGTCACTTACGGCAGCGGCCAATATCTTCTTAGGAATTCAAGAAGCACCAGTTATTATTAAGCCATACATTAAGACACTGACACGATCTGAACTTTTTGCCGTCATGGTAGGCGGACTCGCTTCTGTAGCAGGTGGAACGATGCTCGCCTACGCAGCACTTGGAATCCCTATTAATTATTTACTGTCCGCAAGTTTCATGGCAGCTCCTGCAGGACTGGTTTTTGCAAAGATCCTCATTCCAGAGACAGAAGTTCCCGTCAATGTGGTGGACGAAGCTCCTAAGGAATTGATTGGCGAAGGCGGCGTAAAGCCTGGCGCAATCGATGCAGTCACAAAAGGTGCAGCAGAAGGACTGAAAATGGCAGGACTCATTATCGCTATGCTGATCGCGTTCATCTCACTCCTTGCAATGGCTAACGGAATTCTAGGCGGTATTGGTGGTTGGTTCGGTCACCCGAATATTTCTCTTCAGCAGATCTTCGGATACATCTTCTCACCACTTGCGTTTGCAATGGGTGTTCCATGGTCTGAAGCATTGACTGCAGGTAACTTGCTCGGTCAAAAAGTAATTTTAAACGAGATGGTTGCATTCACATCATTCCAACCATTAATCGATTCACTTTCGCATAAAACCGTTGCAATCCTCACGTTCTCACTATGTGGATTTGCCAACATTGGATCGCTCGGAATTCTAATTGCCAGCATGACTGCGTTCGCCGAAAACCAGCGCACAGTCGTTGCGAAACTAGGATTCAAAGCGGTCATCGCAGGTACGCTCGCAAACCTCATGAGCGGTACAATCGCAGGTATGTTTATGTAAACGAAATGTAGAAAAGCACTCGCAGCCGCGGGTGCTTTTTGCTTTGGATTGTATGCTGATGCAGATACATTCTCTGATGTTGCCGATCCTTGCTCAATCGTGTCGATTCACACCGCCAAACTTCCGATTCCAGCCACCATCTTTCTGATTCCCACAAGCCAGCGGAATAGCCCTCCTAAAACAAGCGAAGCGCACCCAATTAATCCCTTAACGCTGTTGAATTGTGTCCCGTTATCGAGAAACATCGCTAAGTGTCGGAGAAATAGCAAGATGTGATCGGGAAACTTACTTGAGTGAGGGAGAAACCCAGTGAAGTGTCGAGCAACCACGCCAATGTGATGAAGAAAATAAATAGCTCACATAAATAAATTCACAGTATATTGACACGTCTTGAATTTGGTGTAATAATACACCAAATGAACCTTTTAACCACACCCTGATTTTTAATTTACAAGAGGAGTGACATGAATGAACTACTGGACAATTGGATTGATGATTAGTTACTGGACTGCGATTGCACTAAACTTCATTACTGCCAGACTGTACCCCGCAATTGACTTGACCTGGACGGAATTCATTCCGTCGCTGCTATTTCTAATTGTGTTGATAATTGTTGTGGGTCGATTCAACATTTCCAAAAAACTGTTCATGTGGGTGAGCCTATTCATCGTCGTAACGTATCTACTATTCTTTGCATTTTATTACTATGGGAACGTCATATTCGATATACCTATTATAAATGTACTAGCAGGACTCAAAATTCCTATCTATCACTTGTTCATAACACCGTTACTGGGGTTGAACTTCTTGTTGCACATAACCCCGATTCTCTTTCCGCTAGTAACAGCATGCGTATACACATTAGCGCTGGTGCTATTGCGATTCAAAAAATCAACATCCGAAATTAAGCAGATTAATGATATGAGCTTGGTGAAGGGAGTACTAGCTACAATTATATTTGTACTCCTAGCGATCCCAACTGTCTTCGGATATATGATTTTATATTTAGATAGTTTGGTACAATTCATACCAATCCTAATTGCAGTCGTCGTCTTTCTTTACAGCGCATTTGTCTTGTACCAATACCACCTTTTGAATACGAAACGACGCAAGCAAACGTTCTTAATCGTCCTAATTGCTGTCTCTATCGCAGTGTCAATCTGGCCGATTCAGGCAGCCTACTCGGAACGGAAAGAACGCGTCAACTCAGTAGTCGATATGCACAAGTTTTCGCCTTGTAAGGATAGTAGCTGGTTTCATTCCAAAAACACATCAGAAAGATTCCAGTGGGATGAAGCCACGCCTGAGCTTAACGGTGAAGTAACGGTATTTCCACTCTATTCCGCATTTGTGGGGGCAGTCTATCCTGAATCTTGCTATGAATTAGAAAGAAGTCAGCTCAATGTAAGCCAAGACGAAAAAGCGGTGGAGCGCTTAGTCAGGGGATACGCGGATATCATTTTCACACCCACACTCTCGAGAGCCCAGCAGCAGTATGTCAATGAATCGGGCAAAACACTTAAGATAACACCTATCGCTAAAGACGCTCTTGTCTTTTACGTCAATAAAAACAATCCGATCACCAGTTTAAGAATCGAGCAAATCCAAAAAATCTATTCTGGAGAATTTACAAATTGGAGCCAGCTCTTCTATTATTCCGAACCCATTCTCCCATTGCAATACGCTCCAAAACAAGTAACACAAGGAGCAATCGAACTGATCATGGGAGAGATTCCTCTAGTAGAATCGTTATCTGAGTACCAATCTAATAGGATGATCGACATGATCCGAAGAGCATCAGAGTTTCCCGATTCAAGAGGGAGTATCGGATTCACCTATAATTATTACGCATCCAATCTCGTTCATGACCCAAACATCAAACTGTTGGAGATTGACGGCATCGCTCCAACAGAAGAGAACATCCTCTCGAAGGAGTATCCGTTGATGGTGGATCTATATGCAGTGACTGCGAGTGAAACGAATCGGAACGTCGAACCATTCATCGACTGGATCCTGTCAGAAGAAGGACAGAAACTCGTTCAGAAGACCGGTTATGCTCCGTTGGAAGAGCGATGAATATGATATTATAGATTCATGAAAGAGCGAGGTAATAGAATCGAAGTTTCTTGATAAAATTCACACAAAAATAAATCCGGATTCTCCATTTTAGGAGAATCCGGATTCTTTGTAACGAGTTTCTGAGTTTCTTAGTTCACGAAATGAGAGATTCCACTTCAATCGTATAAAGACTCTTCACTAATACCTCAAGCATCACCGGTAAACGGACAAACGCACTTTCAATATGAAGACGTTCGGTTCGTTGGTGGGCATCTTTACCGAACGGTCCGACATTCAGTACTGGGGCATCTAACTCTGTCATCGCTTCAAAAGGAATGCTATACGTTTTGCCCCACACAGGCGTGTTGTGTTCGTAAGCGGTCCAGCCTGTGGCAGTGCCTGTGTAATGGACGTAGCTTAAATCGCAAATCCCATTAAAGTAATGGACTTGATCGACCTTAGTCCCTAATTCCATCGCCGTCTTTTTCATAAGGTCAATAGAGTCGATGACGAGAGGATCTTCTGATGTATTTACTGCTGGATAGTAGGGCGGTGCAAATAACAACACGGTTGCAGGCGTCAACTCCTGACATTCAATCAGCAACGCGTCCGTGATTTTGAAGCATTTATCCCGATCATCCAATTCACTATTTAGAATTGCATTGTCAATCACGAGATTGACTGCATCTGAACCGATCTTTGTTTGTGCATACTCAAGTAATTCTTCATAACGCATCACGCGGACTTCACCGACCGGTTCAGTTCCTTCGCGTTCGCAAATTTTGGTGTATACCGCATTGCAAGCTGCCATCGCCTTCCGGGCAACTTGTGAGAACAGTTCCATGATCTCCGAAGCGTCGCGATCCATTAAGAATACGTTATATAAGGACACTGCACGATAAGGTGTCTGTGTGGAATACGATGTCTTCAAGTCTTTTAGTTGAAGAGAGACGGGGAGAGGGGTAGTCTCTCCGTAATTCGTCTCTTGGAATATCCGATTGAATTCCATTTCCTGTGCTAAGAAAGAAGAGATATATGTCGCCGTCAATCCTTTCAATGGTTCCCCTACATGCGTTTCCTTCCCGTAAAACAATGCAGCAGGCATGATTTTACCAATCGTCCCTGAGTAAATATATTCTTTAGGATCTCCAGGTTCTTGTGAAAATGTCGGTTCACTGTTCAAGAAAAGCTTATAGGAGAGGCCATACGAATCACGCATTCTAACGAGTTCTTCGACCGCTGTGCGCATGCCGGCAGAATTCACTTCTTCGTCAGGAACTGTCAACAGAACTAAATTGATAGGCCACTGTTCGAGAGAAGCTTTTTCAATAAGGGCCATATGAAGAGCTAATCCCATCTTCATATCCATCGTGCCACGTCCGAATAGATACTCTCCTGATAATAGATCTTTGCGCGCATCTTCAGGAAGCTCGTCAGCCAGTTGATGAAGAGCAGCGGTCAACTCTTCAGGGCGACATGCAAGCGGTTCGAGCGCGCCATATTCTTCTGTCCAGACCGTATCGAAATGACTAATCAGAACAACGGTATCCGTAGCGTGAGGATTTTTATAGAGCGCAATTACTGAATTGCGACCAAGTTCTGCATCGTGGAGTTTCAAATGCTCAGGATGTTGAGTGAAATACGCTAGTGAGTGCAGCTTTTCTGCAACGTGTGTTGAAAATGTACATTCACCGTCTGTCAGTGTGCGACTTTCCCAGCGTACGAGTTCGTTTAGTAAACTTCTCAGCGAAGCGGGTGTATTCCATTGTGAAGTGCTCATGCCATTGCCTCCCGAATTGAGATATCCATGATTCATTAGTGGTTCACTTCTACAGTTTCAGTTGCGAGAGTACCTTCAGCAAGATGCTTTTTCTCGAGTCTGACCTTATAGAAAATCATACAAGCAGCGAAGAATCCAATGCCATAAATCAATCCAATTCGCTGTGTCGGGTCAAATGCTAAGAAGATTAGAATGATCAGGCAAAACGCGATACATGTAAGTGGAACGAGCGGATAGAATTTCACTCGATACTGAAGGTCTTCCAGTTTTCCACCTTGTTTCAAGTAACGTTTTCTGAATAATAATTGGGACATCGCAATACCCATCCAAGAAATTGTTACAGCGATGGCTGCGATGGACATTAAGAGTACAAATACTGCATCCGCTTCCATAACACTTGTCAGAAGGGAGAGTAATGAGAATGCCATCGTGAAGATCAAGGCATTCAACGGTACACGCTGTTTCGTTAATTTGCCAAATAGAGAGGGAGCCATTCCGTCATTTGCCATAGACCAAAGTAAACGGGTCGAAGCATACAGGCAAGAATTTCCAACAGATAAAATCGCTGTTAAAATGACGAAATTCATAATTCCAGCAGCATAAGGCACCCCAGCAAGTTCCATCAGTGTGACGAATGGACTTTGCAACAGTCCAAGTTCTGAAGCAGGGAAAATTGCCGATAGGACAACAATTGAAGCAATATAGAACACGATGATCCTGAACAAAATTGTACGGATCGCTTTCGGAATATTCTTCTCAGGGTTCTCGGTTTCGCCAGCAGCTATCCCGACTAACTCAGAACCTTGGTAAGAGAAGATGACATTCATCATTGTAATGAACACAATGGCAATTCCAGCTGGAAACAATCCAGTAGGAGCAAGGTTAGTTAAATGTGGTGTAGGCGTGCCTTCTAAAGGGATCCAACCGATGATTGCAGCCCCACCGATTACGATGAAAGCAAGTACCGCAACAACTTTTATACCCGCGAACCAAAACTCAGCTTCGGCGAATCCTTTTGTGGTGAGAGCGTTCAATACAAACAACAAGACCATGAACAGCGCACACCAAATCCATATAGGTGTAGTTGGGAACCAATGTTGCATCAGTATCCCGGCAGCTGTGAATTCAACGCCTGCCGTGGCTGCGGAGCCTACAAAATACATCCAACCGAGTGAGAACCCTGCGGAGGGACTGATATAGCGGGATGCATACTTTTGGAACGATCCGGTTACGGGCATATGGACCGCCAATTCACCAAGACAAGTCATTACCATGTACAAAATCAGACCACCAATCAGGTACCCAACGAGTGCACCTCCTGGGCCTGCTTGATTGATCGTATAGCCGACGTTCAAGAATAATCCCGTTCCGATCACGCCACCAAGTGATAGCATCATCAAGTGGCGGCTTTTCATTGAACGATTTAATTGAGGTTCTTCCAGGGTTTTCATAGTTTTACCTTCCTCTCGATCGGATCTAGTTTTGGGATGTTTAGAAGCGTAGGGATAGGCAACTGAGTCCACCATCATGTTTCTGGACTTCAGACATATCCAGTTCAATTGTTTGATAGCCAGCGTCCGTCAATTTGCGATTTGTTTCCGGGAAACCACTTGGAATGATCACGTAGTCATTCACTTGGATGCAGTTCGCCGAGTATTCATCTTCTTTTCCAATGACTATCTTTTCATAGGAATTGAATGCAGGATGCGATACGAATTCACCAGCGACGATCATCTGATTATTACCTAGATAAGCGATTCCTGTCTTCAAATGGAAGAACTCTTTCAAAGGAATAATCGTTGCATAGTAGTTCTCAGATTCCAGAATTTCTTTGAGCTGTTTTGCACCTTCTTCATTTGTCCGCTCCGAGATGCCGATGTAGAAATGATCATCTGCCTGCAAAATATCCCCACCATCTAACGTCCCTGGGGCTTGGATGAAGTAAAACTTCCTGTAAAACGTTTTAGCAACTGCCTCGATTTCTACAGTCTCCGCATTTCGGGATTCCGCGCCTGGATTCGTAATTACAGCGAAATTAGGTGTCAGTACAGCAGCGTCTTCTACAAAAGTAGAATCCGGAAATTCTTCACTAGCAGCTAGTTCAGTGACTGCGACTCCACATTTCTCGAGTGCTTTCACATACCGTTCATGCTGCGTAAGCAACAGTTCATAATCCGGCTTCCCTAAATCAGAAGTTGTAAGTCCGCTTAAGTAGCTTTTCCCTGGTTTTTTGACGATAACATTTGTGAACATTCAATTCTCCCCTTATCGTTTTAGTTTATTATTTATCCACGTACGACTGGACACGTTAAACAAGTTGGACCACCAGTACCGAGAAGGCTGATTTCTTGCCCTTTATAGACATGTACAGTTGCCCCAGCATCTCGTAGTTGTTTAATGGTGTAAGCGTTCTCTTCTGTAAGGACACAAACTCTTGGTGCGAGCGCTAACACATTACAGCCTAGCGTGTCGTACTCTTCTTTCGATACTTCAACTAATTGGAAGCCTCTTTCAAGCAATAGCTGACGTAGGAAGACAGGCATTAAAGGGGAATGGACGACTGCAAGATCTTTATCCACAACACTGATGAACGACATTAGGTGCAGACATTCTGCTTCGCCTTGGTCATGTGGAAGTTGAACGACAATGAATTCATCCACTAAATCAGCTGTCATTTCTCTCAATTGGCGGATTGCCTCGTCATTTGTTCGATATCCTCGACCTACAAGTAAAGTTCGATCATCAAGCCATACGATATCTCCAGCGTCTGAAACAGCGTCTCCAGTTAATTCACCAACGATTGGAATTCCTTTATCTGACAGGAACTTTTTGAAGACTTGAGCTTCCGGTTGGCGAAGTTTTTTACCGGATTTTAAGATGAGTGCACCAGCCGGTGTGAACTTCACTGGATCATGTGCATAAATTGAATCCAGACCTACTGTGTCACTAGAAGGGAGATAATGAACTTTTGTGCCTTGTTGCTCTATAATTTCTACCAATTCTGAAAATTCTTTGCATGCTTCTTCGAAGTGTGGTTCTCTTAGATAGTTGAACGTCTCCCAGTTTTCAAGGAGATGCTGCTGCGATTGAAATGCATCGATTGGACGCTTCATAATCACCTGTGTTAGTGGGGTATACATTGAGCTGCTATATCGCATAATTACGCCTCCAGTTTTTCCGCTTATCGGAAAGTGTTTCCGTTGAAAGGAAACCTTATCAGTAAATATATTCGGAGTGTGGTACAATGTCAATGTATTTTGAATATTATTTTAGAATTTTACTTTTATATTAGGAAGTGTACATATGCAGTCAATCGATCGCGCTATGCAAATTGCTAAGATTTTAGCTTCTGAAGGTACATCCAATGGGATCTCAATCTCGGATTTATCCAAACAATGTGAGTTGGCGTTAAGTACCCTACATCGCATTTTGAAGGCGATGGTAAAGCAAGGGTTAGCCGAGCAAGATCTAAATACGAAACTATATAAATTAGGACCGGTGTGGATGGAGTATGGTCTTCGGGCTTACGATACGATGGACTATGTATCTACCATTCGTCCGGAGCTCGATCGTCTTAGTAAAGAAGTAGAAGAGAGTATCTACTTAAGTAAATGTACTGGATTGGAAGCAATCATCATCGAACGAATTGATAACGAGAATAACCAGATTCGAATGTATGACCAATTGGGATTAAGGATTCCGATGAATATCGGTGCTGCAAACAAGATTATGCTGGCTTCTATGCCCGAACAGGAAGTCGAGGAGATCATTCAACAACTTGTACCGAAGAAAGAGCAGCAAGTTTTTCGTGAGAAGATAACTGAAGTGAGGAAGAAGGGCTATGCAATCAGTCACGGAGAGCGAACTGAAGGCACATCCTCTATTGGTGTGGCGATAAGTGACGCAGTAGGAGATGTGGTCGGGGCAATCAGTATTGGTTGTGTGACATTCAATTTGTCTGATGCAAGACAGCAATTCATGGTTGATAAAATCCTTGAAACAAAGAAACGTGTATCTGAAAAGTTAGGACGAAATCTGTAAAAATTCTTAATACGTATAGGAAAAGCAGCGTAGGGGAACGGCTCCCACGCTGCTTGTTTAGTATGAAAGACTAACCCATTACTAACCTTCTACTCTAGCATTCAAATGCACTTCATAATAATCCTGTCGCTGTTGTTGTATAAAGCCGATGCGCTCATATAATTTCAAAGCATGATCGTTTTTCGTTTCCACATCTAACTTAATGCTATTCCCAGTAGGAATTTCAGTTTTCACGATTGTTTGCAACGCCTGGCCACCATAACCCTTACCTCGATAGGCAGGCAACACCGCAAACCCTGAAAGATACGATTCTCCGTAGCTACGCGTTACACGGATTTTACCGATTGCGCTACCGTTCACTTCAATAATATAACGACGTTCTTTTTGGCGGGACAATCGTTCATTGTAATAAGACTCTGCGTCTTCCGATGAAAGAGAGAAGGCATCCGCGTCCAAGGCAGTTTCAAAGTCTTTATCTTCGATTGTCGCATCTCGTAACGCGATGTCAGTTAATTCATCGAGCTCTTTTGCACTCCAAACCATATGAAACTCAGAGAAAGAATACTTACAGGGTTGGCCCGATAGCCACCCTTTTGCAGATTCAGACACTCCAGGTGCATTGAACAGAACCTTTTGAAAACCTTTATGTGCAATAACTTCTTGTGCCACCTGCCAAAGTCTTGTGAAATGACCTTGTCGACGTGCATCCGGTTGAACCATTCCGCAAACTTCCACTGATGTGCCAAATCCGTACAATGCCAAGTAAGCGATGAGTTCATTTTCCTGCCAAACGAAAAAGTCGAGAGTATCGTCCTTTCGTTCATGTAGCATATCCAAATTCAGTTTCAGTTCAATCGTATCGAACTGTTCACATTGCTGTTGTAATTGTTTTATTCCTTCAAGTTGTTGAGTAGTTAGCATGGTGTACCTCCAATTATAGTGTAATTCTGTATTGCGTAACCTGTGAATACTAGAAACGAGAACGCATCTGCTGTGCTATACTGAGTCAAAATAACTCAATAGAAAGAAGGCACCTTTTATGAAAAAAGACATGCGCTACATTTGCTACCCATTCATGCGGGAGTCTGCTTCGACAGTAGACTTTGAAATTCGAACAGATTCATTAACGACACGAATCGGGGAAGCTTTGTCGCTAACGAATGACATTGAAAAAGTTCAAACCGATCTCCGCTGGCTGCAACCTCTTGCTTACCATCTGAATGGATCTGTCCGGGGGAAACTTGCAATCTTCCCTGAAGATTTAGCTAAGCTCAGTGACGTATACGATGAGTATGTGAATGAACTTGGGGAGCTGATCGAACAATTTGTACTCCCGCAAGGCACTCACGCAGCGACTGTTCTTCACGTATGTCGCAGTGAAGCGAAAAAGTCCGTCCGTGCACTTCATAAAGTATCGCTAGAGCGCGAGGTTCCTGAGATCCTCTTCGATTTCGCGCAACTCATGGCCAATGTGTTATTCGTCATGGCTGTCTATACAAACAAAGCACTCGGGTGTGATGAAATTCCGTTCATTAGCAAATCATATCCTGAATTTAAAAAGAAGAAGCGCAAGATATCTGACACTCTATCGGTCACGAAAGAATCTTCTACTAACTAACTGACCCATAAGATTCCCTTATGCTACACGTTCATAACTATCGAATTACCTTATCTGTCGCAGAGAGGTATACTGCTAACAGAAGGGGGGGCGCGAGATATGGACTACATAGTACTCTATTTCACTGGGCTTGTTGCGATGATGCTCGGCACACTTGCAGGTGGCGGGGGACTCATCACCATGCCAGCGATGTTATTAATGGGGATTCCAATCCATTCTGTAATCGGTGCAAGTAAGATTTCGACGACAGTTAGCTCGTTTTCAACATTTCTAACCGTATTGCTGAAAAAGCAAATCACGCTCCGTGAGTCATGGTGGATTCTTCCGGTATCTCTGACGGGAGGAACACTCGGTGGACTCGCAGCTACCCATATTATGGAAGCTACACTTTACAAACTAGCAATCATTTTACTGATTGGAGCCTTTTTAACGTCATTCCTATCAAAAGCGGATTTCGCTGGGGAAGCATCCTTAAAACCGTCAAAGACGGGAATAACAGGACTTGTTGGAATCGGCTTGTATGACGGCTTGTTCGGCCCTGGGCAAGGAACGCTATTGCTGTATGTGTTCAATCACTTGAGAATCTCTTACATGCGGTCTATCGGATTTGTCCGACTTGCGACGTTTTCCAGTGGATTTGGTGCAGCAATCAGCTATATCGCGATGGGTAAAATTATTTGGCCGATTGCATGTGCACTCGTGCTCGGTTCGCTTTCAGGTGCACAAATTGGCGTGCGTATTGCGGGAAAACTGAACCCTCAGCACGTCCGCATCCTATTACGCGTCGTCATCATCGGTTTGATCATCCAATTGATTGTGAAGGCATTACTTTAATAAATTAAACGAAAGCAGCCATTATCCATTGCCGCTTTCGTTTTTTTATTCACAGTTTCTCATTTCCGTTGTGACTTCGTTAGTGCCTTCCAACGTTTGCGTTCAGCGATCTGTGCTTGTGCGTTCGTTTTCCGTTCCAAATAAGCGATTTCCCGCTGTAACTTGAGATAGCTGGCAAATCGATCTTCTCCAAGAGATCCGTCTGATAGAGCCTGTTGGATTGCACATCCAGGCTCTGATTGATGGCTGCAATCATTGAATCTACAAGAATCGGAGAGACTGTCGATGTCGTGAAAACTACCTTCGATGCTCTCACTATCGTTCCATAGCTGAAATTCGCGCATTCCCGGTGTGTCAATCAGCACACCGCCAGTAGGCAATGCAATGAGTTCTCGGTGAGTCGTCGTATGGCGGCCTTTCGCATCTTCTTCCCGAATTGTTTGCACTGTCATCGTAGTATCCCCGCAAATCGCATTCACGAGAGAAGACTTACCGACACCGGACGAGCCTAAGAGTGCAGCGGTCTTGCCATCTTCGAGCAAAGCGATGATTTGATCGATGCCATCGCCCGTCTTACTACTGACAACGAATACGTCCGTTCCGAATGCAAGTTCGCGTGCTTGGTCTATGAAATCTTTCGGATCCCCACATAAATCCGCTTTTGTTAACACAATCACTGGGACTGCACCTGAGTCATAGGCTGCGACCAAGTATCGCTCAAGTCTCCGAATGTTAAAGTCGTCGTTCATGGAGGTGACGAGTAACACAATGTCGATATTGACCGCAATCAGCTGTTCCGTCATGGAATCTCCTGCCGTTTTCCGAGAGAAAACAGAAGTCCTCGGAAGAATCGAATGAATGATCCCGCGTTCTTCACCTGGCATCTGTTCGATTGCGACCCAGTCTCCAACAGCAGGATAGTCTCGCCGGTCGAATGCGTGATGAAGCATTGATCCCGAGCAAACTGCGAGCCATTCGCCTTGTTGAGTTACGACCCGATACATGTGTTTATGCTCCAATGTCACCCGTCCTACAATACACGTAGTTGACTTGAAGTTCTGAAGCTGTTCATTCCAATTAGTTTGATGAAGTTCGTTCCAACCATAACTTTGTAGTGTGTTCAATTAGTTTCCTCCTAAATATGGGCATATAAAAAAGCATAGAGTCCGAGGATCGGACACCATGCTTTCACGCGCATATCAGAAGAAACATGCCAGATTTTAAGACATGGCAGGTGAAAGTATGGGTCCGATCCAATTTGCATTCTGTACGTTGAATGTAACCATAGTGATCACCTGCTTTCTGAAAGTTAAGTTAATCATAGAGGATAGTAGTTACGAAGTCAACGAATTCTTAGAATAGTTTGGTCAGAAGAATGGATTATGACAAGTAATACAGCAAAAACGTAAGCTCGATGTCTACAACCGCAACGCTTGCTTGAACTGTGATACACTTAAACTAGCATGTAAACTAATTACAGTATTAGACGAGGTGACGTATGAAATCCTATATTTTGAAGCTAACGATGGTAGATGTAGTGCCTAGTGTTTGGCGAAGTGTTATTATGCCAGCAGGAGCGACATTCAACCGTCTCCATGAAATGATTCAACATGTAACGAACTTTGAGAGTTACATGACAGATAATCCCTATCACTTCTTTGAAGTGGAAGTTGATGGATTGTGCATTACGGACAATCCCGTGCAACGAGAAGAATTGAAAAACTCGAAGACGGTCACTCCAAAACTACCGTCACGTGTGAAAATAGATAAGCATCTCGAGAGTAACAAAGAGTTGTTGTATCATTATGATTTTGGTGATGGTTGGCGGATTTTGATCGAGCTTGAAGACATCGTTGAGGATTACCATTTCGGCTTCCCGACTTTGTTAGATGGAGATGGAAATGCACCTCCTGAAGACGTTGGAGGACCTCCGGGATTTGAATCGTTTCTTGCGATTATGGACAATCCTAAACACCCCGAATTCGATCATATGACGCAGTGGGTAGCTCAGACGAGATATAAAGATTATGACAAAAACACCATTAATAATATCTTGAAACATGTCAAGTATAAAAAGACAGAGTGGGATAAAATCAATCATGTAAATTATATGATCGTTAGCGATCCATACCGTGATTCCGATGTATCTGTAGAACAGATTCCAGCAAAGCCTAAAAAACCTAAGAAGACTGTTGAAACCGGCCTATCTGATCAGCAACAGCAGGACATCGAGTTGTATATTCGTTCCATGACCCGATTATATGGAATGATTCAGTCTGAGCAAGTGATCTGGTTATACAATCAACAGAACAATGAACCAATTACGATGGAGCAGTTGCAACAATTGCTGTCCTCAACCGAGTTCAGTTCGAAGTTGAAGAAGGAAGAAATTCTGTTTAAAGATACGGTATTCCTAGGACCGAAACTCGTAGGAATCGTGCCTGAAGAATTCGTGCGTGAAACGATCAATAAACCATATTATCAACCTGCGCGTGAACAATTGTTACGTTATGCAGATTTGGGTTATTTCGATGGAACTCCGGAGTTACGCCAACTGGAAAAGCTATTCCAGAAGGAAAACCTTCCACAGATCCAGATTGATCGGATGTTGCATACGTTCATGTCGGGGCTATCCATGTGGCACGCCAATTTCATGGAAGTCATCGGGCGTCTAATGGCGCAAGCAGGTCCGTTGTCAGAAGAACGGGTAAAACGAATTGTCCCTGTTGCCATCAATGTGGCGAACGCGGTTCGTCTTATTGAAAACAGAGGACATACTCCTCAAGAAATGTTTGAGCTAGAACGGACAGATCTCAAGCCGTTGACTGAACGATCGGCATCACCGGGAGTAAAAGTCGGACGCAATGACCCATGTCCTTGTGGCAGCGGGAAAAAGTATAAGAAATGTTGTGGCCGATAAATCGGTGACAGTCAAAAGCCGACGCCTGTTTAACGACAGGCATCGGCTTTTATTCATTTACTATTAGATAGCACTGGCTTTTAAGTGTTCCAAAACTTCATCCAAAATTCCAAAGAACTGATTGATTTCTTCTAACGTATTGTAGTGAACGAGACTGATACGAAGCGCACTACCGTCAAACGGACCTGCTAATCGTTTCATCAGATTGATGGCCAAATAGTTCCCTGTTCGTGCTTCAACGCCTGCATCATTCAATGCGTGACCGAGTGTATCCGTTTTAATGCCCTCGATATTGAACGAGAATACGGGCAGTCGTTCTTCGGATTGCTCTGCAGTTTTACCATATAAGACAACGCCTTCTATGGATGCAAGTTTAGCAAGAAAATGATCGGTTAATTGTTGCTCGTATCGATGGGCGAAATGCATCGCACCTGCGATATTGCGACGCGATGGACGTGCAGTTGCAAGCTGGGTTTCATCCAATGAAAGTCCATTCTCTTCCGCATCTTTCGTGAGCTGCGCTAAGTATTCCATCGACCCGATGAACCCTTCGATTCCTTCATGGTTTTGGGATCCAACTTCAAAGAAATATGCGTCTTTCTCCAATTCTTTCTGAATGCGCCAACCTTCTAACCGCTCGAGTCTCTCCCGGTTCACATATCCGAATCCCATATGAGGACCGAAGATTTTGTACGTCGAAAACGCTGCGAAATCCACACCTGCTGTCTTGACGTCCATCGCAATGTGACTCGCGGCCTGCACACCATCTGCAACCACGAGTGCACCTGCCGCGTGAGCCATATGTGTAATGCGCTGCATATCGTGGATCGTCCCAGTTGCGTTCGATGCCCATCCTGCCGCAACAATCTTAGGCTCCAACGCAAGCAATTTCTCGTATTCATCAAAATCGAGATTCCCCTGTGCATCCACTTTCCATAAATGAACGTGAATATCTCGTTCAGCAAGCTCCAACCATGGCGTCACATTCGCATGATGATCGGCTTCTGTAATAATAATATGATCGCCTACACGTAAATCTCTACCTAAGTGATGCGCAAACAAATGGAAGAAGTTTGTCGCGTTTTGACCAAAAGCAATTTCGGTATGATCCGCCGCGCCGATTAAATCCGCAGCTAGTTGACGTGCATCGACAATCGTTTGCTGCATCTCCGCTGTACGCACGAAGATTGTGCCTTTTTGCGCATTGCGATGTATATAATAATCCGTGACGCGGTCAATGACGAACTGTGACACTTGAGCGCCTGCTGAATTGTCAAAGAACAGGACTGGACGACCTTTATAGGAAGTTCCTAGGCTCGGAAAATACGTTCGTGCATGTTCAAATGTTTGTTGAAGTGCTTGAGTCTCGTTCATCGAATCATCCTTTCTTTGAAAAAAGTATAGCATGAATCAATGATCAATAGATTCTCAGGTAATCGTATAAGTTGAATGATCTATTCTGTCTGATTTATCAGTTTGAAAAAAGAATAGGGAAAATAAACCTATATGAAGGTGCATACAATTAGGTAATCGGGAGGGAGAGATCCAAGTGGGTGCTCGTTGGATAAAGATTGCTGTACTCTACTTCTTGCTAGGCGTTGGATTCGGACTGTATATGCATGCAACTGTCCAGTTACAATGGGGAGCAACGCACGCACATATTAACGTAGTCGGTTGGTTGACGACAGCGGCGATTGGCGTCATCTATTCTGTATTTCCACAAGCGGGGAATAGTGCACTTGGGATAGCGCATTTCTGGTTATACAATATGGGCTTGCCTTTCTTGTTATTCGGAATGTGGGCTATCTACGCTGGACTGCCAGGCATCGTAATTCAAATTGTCGTTTGGGGCGGAGGCGGTGCACTAGCATTATCAATCATCGCATTCATACTAAACGTCTTTAAAAATGTACACAGTTCATACTTATCACGTACGTAAACTCGAGAACCGTTAGGCTAATGAAGTTTGACGGTTTTTTTGTTGGCTGTAAAATAAGGTTTCCGTGTACACTGAAACTAACGTATTATCGTTATAGAAAAGGGGATAGAGCATGGAAGCTAATATAAAAGAAACTTCATTGATTCACGCGGTACGTCTGGGAGATCATGAACTGATTGCTGAACAACTAAAGCAAGAATCGAATCTTGAAGCAATGGATGACATGGGACGGACTGCACTGATGATAGCAGTTCAGCAAAATGATGTAGATGCCGTCACTCAGTTGTTGCTAGCAGGAAGTGATCCGAACAATCGCGACCACACGGAATTAACACCATTCATCTGTGCGGGGGCAAATGGGTTTTCGACCTCTCTGAAACTAATGGCGGCTGCAGGAGCGGATATTACGAGTGTCAACCGCTTTGGTGGAACCGCGTTACTTCCAGCAGCTGAAAAAGGCTATTTGCAAACAGTTGAAATGTGTTTGAACGTAGGCGTTCCAGTCAATCACGTGAATCATTTGGGTTGGTCAGCGTTATTAGAAGCGGTCATACTTGGCGATGGGGGCAAGCTGTATGCAGATATCGTCCAGACTCTGCATGATGCAGGTGCATCCGCACAGTTAGAAGACTTGGACGGGAAGTCTGCTGTGTTTTATGCGGATGCACAAAAGCAGGATCGTGTACTCGGAATCTTGACGGACACGTTAGAAGATCGTCAACATCCCGCGATACGTGAAGCGAAGGAATTATCATGTGAAGGCAATTATCACGCAGCTTCTGAAGTGTTGGAGCACGCACTTGAAACGGCTGGAGATAACTTGGATTTGTTGTATAATGCTGGATATAATTTGTCCGCGCAAGAAAGATATGAAGAAGCGTTGGAGCGTTACAGACAGGCTCTAGCTGTTGAACCTGAAGCCTTGGAATTTTATTTTTACATAGCAGGATGCTATCGATTGATGAATGAGAAGGAAGCGGCACTTTCAGAGTTCGACAAGGGAGCTGCATTGTCATTAGAAAATTCTTTTTTCCTTTATCATAAGTCGAATTATTTACGTGAATTGGGGATGCATGAAGAGGCAATTGACGTTATGGCAACACTTGTGAATCGCCATCCATCGCGCTATGATTTCTGGTTCCATAAAGCGAATAGTTTATGCTCGTTAGGCCGTCACGAGGATGCGATCGCTGCAATCGACTATGCCATTAACTTGCAACCTGATAATCCGCTTTATCAGAAACATAAAGAGCAGTCAATGATTTTATTGGAACGTCATTAATTTGAAGTGTCATTTGTGCTACAGAAAGTCACTCTCATTAGAAAATCTTCTATAATAAACTACAGAAAACGAAGAAACGGGGTTCGTAAAACCTATGAAGAAACACATATTAATTTATGGTGATGTATTTGTCGATTACATCGCAGAAGATGAAACCAATTCAACGTTCAATACTTATTTAGGTGGAGCAACCGTAAATGTAGCAGCAGGCGTAGCCCGACTAGGGGCACCTGTCTCTTTTATAACCGTGACAGGAAACGACGAAACGTCTGAATTCGTACGACATGAATTGGAACGTGAAGGTGTGGATTTGACGTCATCTATTCAGATTCCAGAAAAACGCGTGAATGGCGTATACGTCCATTTAACACCTGATCATGATCGAGTCTTTACAAATTATCAAAACGAAACCCCTGATATTCAAGTAACCGCAAAAGACTTGCAACGACAAACGTTCGAAGAATCCTCCATCTTACATATTTGCTCGGGCACGATGTTTCATCCGACAGCTCTGGAAACGACTCGCAAAGCGGTAGAACTAGCAAAACAAACCGACACCCTCGTCTCGTATGATGCGAATATTCGTCCATTACGATGGGAAAGTGAAGAAATTTGTCGCAACACAACCGTTGCGTTTCTGAATGGTGCAGACGTAATGAAACTTACAGAGGAAGAACTAACCTTTATCATGAATACAGATACTGTAGAGCAAGGACTAGTAAAACTTGGAGACTACTCGATTCCTGTCGTCCTCATTACTCAAGGTGACTTAGGTACGCTTGCAATCATTCATGGCGAGCGCTTTCAAATCCCTTCCGTCAAAGCTGTTCCTGTAGATACAACTGGAGCGGGAGATGCGTTTATGGCGGGAATCTTACGCCAGCTTCATCTAAATGGGTATCCTGAAAACATTTCAGATTGGCAAGAAGTGATTCAATTTGGCAATCAGATGGGCGCACTCTGTGTGACGAAGCCGGGAGCGTTGTCTGCAATGCCTCATATTAACGACTTAGAGGATGTTAATTTGGATTGAACCACTCCATTAGAACATCCAAGCTTCCTAATCTTTAGAAGAGAAAGTCGTACAGATTCCATATGGTAAAAAGACTTCTTTCAGATTTAATGAAAGAGTCTTTTTATTATTTAAACCTCTAATTACTCATGAAAAGTGGTATAATATTTAAGTTAGAATTGTCGTGGCTTATCAAAGGAAATGAACATCAAAAAAATACGAGGTGGGACTATTATGGAAAAGACAAAGAGCAAAATACACTACGCCTGGTGGATTCTAGTCGGACTGTGTCTAATGGTAGGGTTAGGCAAGGGAGCGCTTAACAATACAGCAGGTCTGTTTATCACTCCTGTTGCTAAGGATTTGGGAATTGGTATCGGGAATTTGACGCTTTACTTGAGTATTTCTTCAATCGTCACACTAATTTTCTTGCCTATTGGTGGAAAGATGATGGCTAAGTATGACATCAAAGCACTTCTAATTAGTGCAATTATTTTACAGGCAGGAGCATTTGCTGCATTCGGATTCATGAAAGCAGTATGGGGCTGGTACCTCTTTTCGATTCCTTTAGCAGTAGGGGGCGTATTCATTACTGTTATCGCGGGACCTGTATTGATCAATCAGTGGTTCAAGAAAAGTAATGGCTTAGCATTAGGAATAATGGGAGCGGCAGCTGGTGCGCTTGGAGCGATTTCTCAACCTGTAGTTGGAAATCTCATTGCTAGCAGAGGCTGGGGCCAAACCTACGTGATCGTAGGTGTAGCCGTTTTGATTATTGTAATACCGGTTATTCTTTTGCTCATTCGTAAGTCGCCAAAAGAAAAAGGATTACAGCCTTACGGAGCTGAAGTAGTTTCTGTAGATGGCGAAGCTGTGGAAGACATGAATGATAAAGGGATAGCATTAGCAGTTGCTAAGAAGTCCGGTGCATTCTATGCTTTGACGCTTTTCTTCTTCTTAATAACAGCGATTGCAAGTTTTTCCATTCACATTCCAACGTTCCTTGCGAACAAAGGCTATTCAGTTGAATTTTCTGGAACAGTGATGGGGATTTATATGATCGGTGTCTTAATAGGAGCACTGATTCTAGGCGTACTTAGTGATAAAATCGGTTCTAAAAACACGTCCTTACTCGCAATGGCTCTTGGTATTTTGGCAATCTTTATGTTGCTGTTCCTCTCTGAAAGTTCTACTTTCATTACGATTGCAGCTGGGATTTTAGGATTCATGGCAGCGTCTATCGGTACTCTTGCACCTACGCTTGCATCTACACTGTTCGGTAGTAAAGACTATAGTCAGATCTATGCAATGGCCTCACTTGGTCTTGCTGTGGCATCCATCATTGCATTGCCGGCATACGGGTATATCTATGACTTCACTGGAACGTACACAATTGTTCTTTGGATAATCGCCGCAATGTTCGTCATTAACATCCTAGCAATTCTCTTTGCATTCAAAAGTAAAAAGAATCTTGTTGACCAAGGTCATTGGAATTGACCAAATTATTCTATCCTCACTTATAATATATAGGTGAGAACTTTCAGATACGTTGAGGAAGTTAAAAGGCTGCAAGACTGTCGAATTAGTGACAGTCTTGCAGCCTTTTTAGATTTATTTTACATTCGTTAAAGTGGAGAGGTTATATGTGTTCTCGATTTCCTCGGCTGGTACGGGTTTACTGTACAAATAGCCTTGGCCTAATTGACAGCCTCCACGTTGAAGGAACAAGGATTGTTCCACTTCTTCAATCCCTTCAGCTATGAGCTGCATATCGAGATTACGTCCCATATCAATGATCGTTTGAACAATCGATTGGACAGGTAAGTGCGTGAGCATTTCCATCGTAAAGGACCGGTCGATCTTCAAATAATCAATAGGAAGGAACCCTAGCTTGCTTAAAGAAGAATATCCTGTACCGAAATCATCGATGGCTAATTTTACGCCAAGTGTCCGAATTTCTTCTACGATTCGAATCGACTCTGAGTCATTTTGCATCATAGATTCCGTAATTTCCAACACGAGTAGATGTGCAGGGAAGTCTGAAATCTCAAGGACATCTTTCACAAGGCTTGGGAAATTAGGATTTCTAAATTGTCGTATCGATACGTTGACAGCAACCCCTATTTCGTCGTTCACACTGTGCCAACTTTTCACTTGCTTACATGCAGTTTCTAACACCCACGTTCCGATATCGTTGATCAACCCAGAACGCTCTGCAACGGGAATGAACTCTGCGGGTGGGACCAATCCTAATTCAGGGTGTTGCCAACGGACGAGTGCTTCAAAACTTCTAAGTTGTCCGGAAGCAAGATCGACAACCGGCTGGTAATGGACAACCAACTGCTCAGATTCCAATGCAATCCGAAGATCGTTTTCGAGCATGAGTTGCTTATGATCATCATTCTCAGCATCTGGAGAGAACATCTTATAAGTATTCCCCCCAGCTTCTTTTGCCAAATACATAGCGCGATCCGCATTTTTTAAAAGTGTCACAGAGTCTGCACCGTGCTGCGGTAGATGACTGATACCAATGCTTGCCGACGCATACAGTAGTGTTTGATTGACCTCGAAAGGTTGTCTGAGTGCCTCTAACACATCCTTAGCAATCCCCACTGATCTTGAATTTGGAAGTTCAGACAAAATCACAAATTCATCTCCACCATGACGGAAAATCTGACTACCTAAAGGAAGTGTCTGTTTCAGGCGAATACTTACAAGTTTAATGAATTTATCTCCTGACAAATGTCCCATCGTATCATTAATCGACTTGAATCGATCGAGATCGAGGAAAAGCACTGCTAATTCCAAGCGTTCGCCTGTCATTTTGTCGAGAACTTTGAATAAGCGGTAACGATTTTGCAAGCCTGTTAGATAGTCATGATTTGCATTATAATCCAGCTCGATATTAGATAATGTGAGCTTTTGCTGGATTTCCTTATTTTCAAGTAGCTGCTTCTGTAGTGAGAAAGCTGTCTTGTCCGTTTTTTGAATCAAGTAAATGAAAACAGGGGTAGCAAAAATAAGCAACATGCCTGTTCCTAAAATGTCATACCAAAGCTTACGTTTAAAATCCAAGTGATAAAACTGTATAAGTAGTTCTTCAAAAAGAATGGGAAGAAGTACGACGAATAGAAGGACTAGAATTAGTCGTTTGTATTTATAACGTTGCGAAGTGAGTTCCATAGTAAACCGCCAATCCATATTCAATTTGATAGATTCAAGTTAATGGGAAAATATCCATCAAGATAACATACATCATGTATCGACAGAAACTGAGTTTTTTATATAGGTTTAATGGCACGGATGCTACCTAGTAAAAATCCGCCTAGTATTCCCGGATGTTCTACTAAAGTAACAATTTGGATTATTTTGGAGAGTATTAGCATATAGTATGCTATGATTATTTTGAAAATTCTTTCTTATTTAGATTGTTGATGTAAAAGTCTGATGGCTACGTCTGGTTTGTCGGTGAAAACTCCATCTGCACCAATAGATAAGAGGTGAGCGATCTCTTCAGGGTCATTGACCGTATAGGGATGTACAACAAGGGTGAACTGGTGGGCATTTGTAATAAGAGTTTCTGTAGCGCTAGTTGCATTGACTCCAATTCCGGAAGCATACTGAGCAACTTGTTTTAGTTTTCTTTTCGTCAGTTTATCATCGTTGTCGAGTGAAAAAAGTTGAATCAAAGGAACGGAAGGGCTTAACTCATGAATTCTTTTCAGACTCTCCCCACTAAACGATTGAATGATCACTTTTGGTAGTGGATCTGTGCGATTTAACAGCTGATAGTCGTTTAATTGTTGGACCAATTGCTGTTCAATACCCGGGTAGCGGTTGGGCGATTTGATTTCAATATAGTAATTTGTTTGGTTCCCGAATTCACGTAACACTTGTTCAAGAGAGGGGATACGAAGGCTAGCGAACGAATTCGATGCATACGTCTGATTGGATTGATTGAATTCTTCAGCAGGTTTGAAAGCGCTTAACGTATTAGAAGTGATTGTGTCAATATCCATTTCCGTTCCGTTTAATTCAATGGAATCATTATGGAGGATTACTAACTCATTGTCTTTCGTACGGTGGAGATCCAGCTCGATGTAATGGGCACCCATGTCAATTGCGAGCTCATAAGAGGGCAATGTGTGTGCAGGCGCATAAGCAGAAGCACCGCGATGTGCAATTACTAGAAATGGTTCTGAAAGTAAAGAAACAGGTGGTTCGTGTTGCGTAGTGCAGCCTGAAAGAATAAGTATCAGGAATGTAGTTATCTGAACAAACTTCATGTGTAGGTTCCTCCAAACTTTATGTTATGGGAATGTTAAGTTTCTGTAAAACTATGTAAATAATGAGAGTATACGTGTATTGAAATGATACCATGTACCTGAATGAAGCGACAGATACATGCAAACTGATGACGGGAAAGGGATGGGGAGTATGAAGCGAGTGGAACTGATAGATGTGTCAAAGTCTTACGACAAGCAAGTAGATGTCATATCGAATATCGATGTAACAATCGAACCCGGAGAATTTTTCGTCTTAGTTGGACCTTCAGGCTGCGGTAAAAGCACGATGTTGCGAATGATCGCAGGACTTGAAGAAATCACGGGTGGGACGCTAACGATCGGTGGGAAGCGGGCGAATCATTTATCTCCTGATAAGCGTGACCTCTCCATGGTGTTTCAAAACTATGCCTTGTATCCACATTTAACGGTTTTTCAAAATATAACATTTGGACTTGATGTAAAGAAAGTGAAAAAGACAATTCAATCGGAACGTGCGAAAGAAGTAGCGGATATGCTTGGACTGACAGACTATCTTACGCGTAAGCCGCGTGAACTATCAGGTGGACAGCGGCAGCGGGTTGCGTTAGCTCGAGCAATTGTTAGTGAAGCACCAATCTGTTTGATGGATGAACCTCTCTCAAATTTGGATGCGAAATTGCGTGCACATATGCGAACTGAAATCCGTAGAATTCAACGTAAGCTTGGCATTACGATGATTTACGTAACACATGACCAAGTCGAAGCGATGACGATGGGTGACCGGATTATGATTTTGCACGAAGGGAAGATCCAACAAGTCGGAAAGCCAATTGATATCTATAACTTCCCTGCGAATCCCTTTGTCGCAACGTTCATTGGTTCACCTCCAATGAATATCAGTCCGGCAAAAATGGATCAATCGAAATCTAGTATATGGATTGACGAGAACATCCAGATCTCATTGAATGCCGAACAGCTCGCTGCAGTTTCTGCACGATCGTTGCTCGCAGGCATTCGACCTGAGCACATTAAACCTGTAATCACAGGAGAAGAAGTCGGAAATAAGAGTTATGTGGACGTGATCAATGTCGAAATACTCGGCAATGAAACCGTCTTTTCATTTCAAGTTGGGAACCGGGAATGGCTTGCGAAATGGAGTGGTCAGTGGGATATCTCTATTGGGGATCGCGTACCCGTTCTAATTGGCTCAGAATACTTCTGTATATTCGATGAAGAAACAGGAGAGTTGATCCGTAAACCGGAAGGGCTGGAGCATCTTTCGATAGCGAAAGAGGTGAGTCTATGACGGAAGTGAAAGCATTGGGGAAATGGAAAAAATCTGCAAATCTGCGCGTCGGATTTCTTTATTTGTTACCCTCCATTATTCTTTTTGCAGTGTTTCTCTTTTATCCGATGATCCGCACGATTTACTTGAGTTTTTATCTAACCGACCAAAATGGAAATGCAGCAGTCAATGTAGGATTTGAGAATTATAGCTATTTGCTCACCTCTCCTGCATTTTTGAATAGTATGAAGGCAACCGGGTTATTTGTCCTGTATACCGTGCCGATTGGAATTATTATTGCTTTATTTTTTGCATTACTCGCTAACGAAAAGCTGAAAGGTATCGGTTTTTTCAGAACGATGTATTCGTCGACTATGGGAATTTCTGTTGCAGCGTCCTCTGTTATCTGGTTGTTTTTATTTCATCCAAGTGTTGGGCTATTCAATCGAGTGCTACTTTCTCTGAATCTCCCTCAAGTACAATGGTTACTGGATCCAGAGTGGGCGCTTCTATCTATTGCAATCTCTACGATTTGGATGAATACGGGGTTTTCATTCCTCATTCTTCTCGGTGGTTTACAGAATATCGATGAGCACCTATATGAGAGCTCACGTATTGACGGAGCAGGCTATTTTTACAGGCTCCGACGTATTACGATTCCAATGCTATCGCCAACCTTATTTTTCATCATCACAATTTCTCTCATCAATGCGTTCCAAACATTCGGACAAATTGATATTTTGACGAAAGGCGGGCCGTCCCAATCGACCAATCTGATTGTGTACTCGATTTACCGCGAAGCCTTTATTAACTATCAGTTCGGAACAGCAAGTGCCCAGGCAGTTATTCTATTCATCATCATTCTTTTCGTCACCATCCTTCAGTTTAAGTTGCTTGAGAAGAAGGTGCATTATCAGTGAGAGATTCGATGCTAAAGAAAGTGTGGATTTACTTCTTACTCGTCGTCACATCTTTGTTGGTGTTCTTCCCTGTGTTGTATGCCTTCATGATCTCCTTTATGACTGGTCCGGAAATTCTACAAGGTCGATTTTTCCCTGAAGCTTTCAAGTTCGATAACTACGTGAAGGTGTTTGAACGGCTACCCCTTGTGAAGTATTTACTGAACAGTTTCATTGTTTCATTGACTGTCATGGTCGGGCAACTGGTCGTATGTAGTTTGGCCGCGTATGCTTTTGTGTTCATCCCGTTTAAAGGAAGAGACCTTGTCTTCTTCTTATTCATCTCCACTATGATGATTCCTTGGGAAGCGACGATGATACCGAACTTCTTCACGATTCAGAAGCTCGATTGGTTAAATACGTATCAAGGCATGTCATTGCCGTTTTTCGCACTAGCCTTTGGAACATTCCTGTTGCGACAACATTTCAAGACAATTCCGAAAGAGTTGCAGGAGGCTTCACAAATTGCGGGTCTCAGCCGTTTTGCTTTCTTCTGGAAAGTGATCTTGCCAGTCTCTAAAACGAGTCTTGTCACATTAGGGGCATATGGGTTCCTCACGACGTGGAATATGTACTTGTGGCCGTTGCTGATCACGACGAACAGTTCCGTGCGCACGGTTCAAATCGGGCTAAAGCAGTTGCAATCGCAAGAGATGTCAACCGATTGGGGGGTGGTCATGGCTGGCGTCATTGTTGTTATCATTCCGACATTATTACTGTTATTCCTCGGACAGAAACAGTTACAGAAAGGCTTGTCGCAGGGTGCTCTAAAGTGAACAATTTAGTGAGCATACAAAATGCTAACAAAATCTTTTAAGTAGAGGAATACTAGGATGAAAACTTTGAGAGATGGGGTGTAGAGGAAGATGAGAAGAACTGTGAAGCTCATGCTATTATTTTTAACCGTACTCAGTTTAGCGGTCCTTGCAGCGTGTACGAATAGTGACTCCAGCACGAACAACGAAGGAACTAAAGAGGAGGGCACGAAAGGTGAAGCAACGAAGACGGAAGATGGAAAAGTGTCTATTGAGTTCTGGCATGCAATGTCCGGAACCGGTCAAGTGTCATTGGATGAAATCGTTGCAAACTTCAACGAGTCACAAGAGAAGTACGAAGTGAAGGCGGAGTTCCAAGGGACATATGAAGAATCGCTGACAAAACTTCGAAGTGTTGGTGGAACGAAAGACGCTCCAGCAATCACTCAAGTATTTGAAATCGGTACAAAGTATATGATCGACAGCGGCTACATTGAGCCAATCCAGAAGTTTATCGACAAAAATAATTTTAATGCGGATGAGCTAGAGCAAAACATCTTGAACTACTACAAAGTCGACGACGAGTTGTACTCTATGCCATTCAACTCATCCACGCCAGTTATGATTTACAACAAAGATGCGTTCAAAGCTGCCGGACTCGATCCTGAAAAAGCACCTGAGACGTTTTCAGAAGTGATCGATGCAGCGGCAAAGCTGAAAAAAGGTGAAATGTACGGATTCTCCATGCTGACATATGGGTGGTTCTTTGAACAACTGCTTGCTACTCAGGGAGGTGAGTATGTGAATGAAGACAACGGACGCACGGGCGATGCGACGGAAGCGACATTCAATGGAGAGGAAGGCCGTCTTGTATTCGAGACGCTTAATACGATGAACAAAGCGGGTACGTTCGGCAACTTCGGAACGAACTGGGATGATATCCGTGCAGCCTTTGCTTCAGAAAAGGTCGCAATGTACTTGGATTCATCAGCTGGAGTGGCTGGAGTAATCGACACGGCACCATTTGAAGTCGGTGTTGCGTACATTCCTTATGCGGATGAAGTGAAGCGCAATGGCGTCGTTATTGGCGGGGCATCCCTATGGATGTCGAAAGGGATTGCTGAAGAAGAGCAAGATGCAGCATGGGAATTCATGCAATACTTAACAACACCTGAAGTGCAAGCAAAGTGGCACTTGGATACTGGCTATTTTGCGATTAACCCGAAAGCATACGACGAAGAAAATGTAAAAGCGAAGTGGGAAGAGTTCCCTCAATACAAGGTGACAGTGGATCAGCTCCAAGATACGGAGCCAGGCTTTGCTACACAAGGAGCACTGATTTCCGTATTCCCTGAGTCACGACAACAAATTGTGACGGCACTCGAAGATATGTATCAAGGAAAAGATCCGCAAGAAGCATTGGATCAAGCAGCAGATGGTACAAATCGTGCGATTGAAGTTGCAAATAAAACGAAGAAGTAAGTAGTTAACTCCACTGCGGTGGAGTTTTTTGTTTTAGACAGAATGTTGAGGAGGCGTGAGGGCAATATTGGGACTAGAACTTGGGGAGGGGAGTAGATGAAAGAAAATCAGAAACGGTATAACAGGAAGACGGAAGGTAGAGGATGTTTGTCTGATCTGTTATTCGCCATTCCAGATTTAGTAGTTGCTCCATTTCTATGGCTACTGCGAGGAATTCTTGCTTTTATCCGGACGATGTGGTGACGCAAAAGTGTTGTCCGACAGTTGTTGCCGGTTGTCGGATACCTAGGTTGTTTTGTCCGACATTTCGATTGAGTTGTCGATCACTTCCGGACAGTTGTCCGACACATAGCGGAGTTTCTCGATAACGGGACACAATTCAGCCCAAAAAGGAGCTGATTTGTAGCGCTTCGCTTGTTTAAAGAACCCGCTTCAGCTAGGTGTCGCGCGTTTCACGGAATTTTCACTGCTGAACATATACTAAGCGAAAAAAAGCTGACGTTTGAATCCGTGATAATCACGGATTCAAACGTCAGCTACAATATATTGGTTAACCTAAGATTCTCAATTCACGAGGGAACGTTGACAGCACTTCGACTACGCCGTCTTCATTAATATAGACAGTGTCCTCGATGCGAACGCCGCCTTCACCTGGGATGTAGATACCTGGCTCGATTGTGAACACGAGACCTGGCTCTGCAAGTTCTTCGTTGTTCATATGAATGGATGGTTCTTCGTGCACTTCGATCCCGAGACCGTGTCCGACACGGTTGTTGAAATACTCACCGAAACCAGCTTCTTGAATAACGCTACGTGCAGCGATGTCAAACGTTTTTAACGGATTACCTGCTTGGACAGCGTGGATTCCCGCTTGGTTCGATGCGAGCACAGTATCATAAATGAGACGCTGGCGATCAGATGCTTCTCCGATAATGAACGTACGCGTCGTATCGGACATGTACCCGTCTTTAGCGACTCCGAAGTCGATTAACAAATAATCACCGACTTGCAGTTTTCGTTCACCAGGTTCACCGTGTGGTAACGCCGCTTTTTCGCCCGACAACACAATGGAAGAGAACGAAGGTCCATCTGCACCAAATTTACGCATTAAGTATTCGAGCTCCGCAGTCAGTTCGGATTCCGTCATACCGACTTTCACTAGCTTGATGCCTTCTTCTAATACACGCTCGATAATTTCAATCGGCTTCTTTAACGCTACTATTTCTTCGCGTGTTTTCCGCTTGCGAAGCGTGTTAATGTAGCTTTGGACATCAGCAACTTCTGCTGCTGGGAAGGCTGCTAGGAATTCGTTGTAACGGAAATAACTGAACGCTTTCGCTTCGATACCCACTTTTCCTGAAAGCTCACCAACTGAGGACTGGATGACGTCAAAGGGAAGTTGTTCATCCGAAATCGAGACAATCGTTTCGATGTCAGAGCTTTCTGCTGCTGCATCTTTGTCGAGAGCAGGTGTGAACAGAATCGTTTTTCCATCAGTAGCTTCTATATATAATCCAAGGAACCGCTCGTGTGGGTCCGAGTTGAATCCAGTGAAATAGAAGACATTTGCGGGATCTGTAATGAGAGCCGCAGTAAGTGATTGGTTTTGAATGTGAGAGCGCAACGCATGGCGCCGTTTTTCGTACATGTTAGTCATAAGTAAGTCCTCCTAGTATGCAGTATATAGCTTTATTATGACGTAGTTGACGCAAGAACGATAGGGTTTTGCCTAAACAATCCATAAAAAAACCGGCTACTAGGAGCCGGTTTCAAAGTTAACTAAAGATATTCATCGTCGTAATAATGATTGGCATTGAAACAACGTCAATCAGGAACGCACCGACAATCGGTACGATTAAATAAGCTGTGCGTGAAGGACCGTAACGTGCAGTTACAGCAGCCATATTGGCCATCGCATTTGGCGTTGCACCAAGTCCATGTCCTGCAAAACCTGCACACATAACGGCTGCATCGTAGTTTTTGCCGAGGATCCGGAACAGCACGAAGATTGCAAAGAGTACGAGGAATACAACTTGTACAAAAACGATAACGAGTAATGGAAGCGCAAGATCCGCAACTTCCCAAAGCTTAATGCTCATAAGCGCCATAGATAAGAAAATCCCTAAAGCGACATCGCCGATGAGGGTGATGCTCCGCATGTGAACGATATTTCCGTTAATGCGATCGACAACGTTGCGGATTACGACAGCGACAAACATTGCGCCGACATAATTGGGTAAGACGATAGCGTTTTCCATAAATGAACTTGTAACTTTCGTGAACACATCACCTAACAATGATCCACCCGCCATAGAAGCAACGATGAGGAAAGCTTGCATCGTGAAGTTGTCTACATTGATGGCTGGATCATGAGCTTCAGCTGTATATTCGTAGGATTCTTCTACTTCAGTAGATTTCAAGTCGTGTTTTTTGATTAAATACTTAACAAGCGGCCCACCGACCAATCCACCTGCGACTAATCCGAATGTTGCAGCAGCAATTCCGATAGAAAATGCGGAATCGATTCCCATTGCTTCGACAGTTGTTCCGTAAGCAGTCGCACCACCGTGTCCGCCTTCCATGGAAACTGCTCCGGCCATCATTCCGATTAGGGGATGAATGTCGAACAAGTACGACATGGAGACACCGATGACGTTTTGCATAATCGCTAGGAATCCACAAGCCACCCAATAGATAATGAGCAACTTTCCGCCCAATTTAATGAGAGCAAAGCTTGCGCCAAGCCCGACTGTTGCGAAAAACGTCAGCATGAATAAGTTTTGTAGAGATGTATCGAGCGTGAAGCTCACAAGCCCTGTAGCTTTCAGTATTGTTGCAAGAATGGCGAATAGCAATCCTCCAACAACTGGTGCTGGAATACAGAACTTTTGTAAAAACTTGGTTTTACGCACGAGTGCCGTGCCGAGTAAAAACAACGCCATCGCTAAGAATAGCGTTGTGACCTGATTCATTTCAACTGTCATTCTGTGTTCCCTCCAAGCAGTGAGACAATCGCTTCATTCGTCAAGTGTGCACCGAGTTTTACGGTACGACCGCTAACGTCGAGCGAAGGATTGATTTCTGAGATGTCAAATGAAAGCGTTTTCTGTGCAGATGCAACGATATGAATTAGCTCCCGAACTTGCTTCGGAGATAATCCGAATGGTGAAGGTGCACTAACGCCTGGTGCTACAGCCGCGTCCAAAACATCTGAACAGAGTGTCAGCATAATATAATCTTGGGTTGCAATGAATTGATGAAGTTGCGTATAAACGTGCTCGGTTGGCATACTCTCCAATTCACGCTCTGTTATATAGCGAACGCCTAGGCGATCGGCTTCATCGAACAATACCTGAGTATTTCCGTATTCCTGAATTCCTAATACAAAATAAGATGTAGTTGGATCTGTATCTAACATTTGCTTGAACATCGTCCCTGAAGAAGGCTGTTCCTCATAACTGCGTAAATCAAAATGTGCATCAATATTAATGACACCAATTTTCGCCTCAGGTCCAGCAAATTCTCGCACGCCCAAATAATGACCGTAAGCGGTTTCATGACCGCCCCCAAGTATAATTGGCTTCATGTGACGTGCCAAAATTTCTTGAACAGTTTGTCCGAGTTCTCGTTGGGCTTGTTCCAATTGGTCATCTATACAAACAATCGTCCCTAAATCGATAAGTTGATGTGACTCTGGCTGTCTCCATGGTAATTTCGCAAGTTCACTGCGTAGTGAATCTGGTCCTGCAGCTGCGCCCGTACGACCGTTGTTACGTCGAACGCCTTCGTCGGATGAAAACCCGATCAATGCACACGTCGGACTGGTAGCGCTTTCTTTCAAAGGAAGTTGTTGTATGACTTGATGAAGACGAAAAGCTGCCCGATTGGTTTCATCGTCGATACGTCCATTCCAAATATCTGACTGTGTAGCATGGATCATGAAGATCACCCTTTCGAATTTGATAGCAATACGCTTCATTATACGAGCGGTCACTTATCAATTCAAATACCTAAATTTTATTTACTTATGCTTTTTAGTTATAATTGAATACAACAAGGAGATGAAAAAATGGACATTAAACAGCTTCGATACTTTACGGCAGTCGTCCAAGAGGGAGGCTTTTCAGGTGCAGCCGCTAAATTGCATTTGTCGCAGCCTTCATTGAGCAAAGCAATTCGAACGTTGGAAGAGCAAATTGGATTTCAATTGTTAGAACGGACAACGAAGCGGGTCAGCTTAACGGAATCGGGTAGCGTGTTCTATGGAAGGGCTCTTCATATATTAGGGGAAATGGATATTTTTGAAAAAGAAGTGAATGAAGTAAAAGTGGTTGGAAGCGGGGAAGTCAGGCTTGGTATGATTGAATCCGTGAAGAATTGGATTCCCAACATCTTGAGTTGGTATAGAAGTGAATATCCGGATATGCACGTCGTGTTAAAGGAAGTACTTGGTAGAAACGATATCGAGCAGGCACTTCGTGACTATGCGGTACATATTTGTTTGACTAACGAATTCATCGACGAGCCAGATATTGTAACCGCACCTCTCTATGAGGAAAAGTTGGTGCTCGTCCTAAATGAAAATCATCCACTTGCGAGTCGGGAGACGATACAGTTTGCTCATATAGCTAACGAGCCTTTCATTATAACGAGTAAAGGATTCCAAACTCGGAACAATATAATGGACGCGTTTGAAGAAGCGAAGGTAAGTCCAAACATTTGTTATGATGCGGATCGTTTCGAAACTATTTTGACGCTTGTCCAAGCTGGAATCGGAATCTCCATAATACCTAGAAACTATATCGGTGAAGTGGTTCCAGCAACGCTGCGAATCTATGAAATGGACAGTCGAAGCCTTGAGCGCAAAGTATATCTTGCCTACATTAAAAACCGTTATCGGCCACCAGCGATAGAGGCACTCTTACAGCACATGATTGATAGCACAGCACTTTCGTAAGAAAACCACTAGTCAGATTGTAAATAACCTCCAGATGGTCTGGTGGTTGCTTACAGTCTATTTTTTATGTTTAAAAGAGTTTTCCTTAACATTCAAGAGCACTCGGCACACATCCTAAAAAAATAATCAAATTCCAACTTCTTCACTCTACATGTCACTAACATTATGCCGATATATGTAATGAAAAAATTCAATATTGAGAGAAGGAATTCTATTTGGGCAAGAACCGCACGTGTTTCACTATTGTTGCACTCATTCTCTTACTTGGAGTTAGTTTGGTCTCAGGAAATCAGGTTTCCGCGAAAGTTAGTGCGATGCTAGTACGACCTACAAGTACCAACGAATTAACGAGTGAATTACTCGTACAATATGTAGAGATGCCAAAATCAATTGCAGTCGTCCCGTCAGCACCTGCTGAAACTGAAGCTGTTACGGACATTGCACCATCTGTCCAACTCCTCAGTTTTGAAACAATTTCAGATATGAAAGATGCGGCTCTTCAATTGGAGAAACATCCTCTAGTTGAACGTGTGGAACCGAACTATGAACGCAAAGTTTCAGTAGTCCCAAATGATACGTATTATAGTAAACAATGGTGGATTCCACATGTGAAAGCACCAAGTCTCTGGAAACGAGTAACTGAACAAACTCAAGGTACTGTCGTTGCAGTGATTGACTCTGGAATCGATAGTGCCATTCAGGATTTTAGTGGCAGAATTGCAACAGGTGGTCATAACTTTGTGGATAACTCCTCTAATGTTAACGATGTTAATGGACATGGTACGAGTGTTTCAGGAGTTATTGCCTCCGTTATGAACAATCATTATGGCATCACTGGTATTGGCGGTCCATTTGATATTTCAATCTTGCCACTTAAAACGATTCGCGATGATGGTATGGGAACAGTAGCAATGAATGTCCAGCGATTGACTACGCTATTCAAAAGCACGTCGATGTCATTAACATTAGTCAAGGTGGCGAGACACCTTCACAGTTTGAAAAAGACGCAATTCATCGAGCGACAGAGGCTGGGATTCTCATCGTCGCCTCCGCAGGAAATGATGCTGAAAAAGGGAATCCGGTTATGTATCCGGCAGCTTATGATGAAGTATTATCCGTCGCTTCAGTCAATGAATTAAATAACCGATCCACATTTTCCACGTATAACGATGGAGTGGATATAAGTGCTCCGGGAGAACGAATTGCGACGAATCTGCCGGGCGGATCGTTCGCCTACATGTCTGGAACTTCGTTTTCGGCACCAATTGTTGCAGGAGCTGCAGCGATGGTTCGCGCAAATCTACCTAGTATCAGTCCTGTTCAGCTGACAGAACTATTAACGACTACTTCAACTGACTTGGGGGCTCCGGGAAAAGATCCTTACTATGGTGCAGGAGTTTTAAACATGGAACGAGTGGCAACTGTCCTTGATAAGAAAACTATGGAAAGCCGAATCATTCATCCGACAAGCATTCAATTTTACCAAAACAACATCGAGTTGACTCTAGGGAATCCTGCTACACGCTCAGCAGCCATACTTAAAGCGAATGTACTTCCAGAAAGTGTGTCGTCACTGCAACAACAGTAGATGGTGGTCTAATAGCTTCTGCAACTATCACGGTTACAACAATTGCTCCATTTACTGGTGACTTTCCTGATATGGAAATTGACGATAGTAAGATATTTCAAGTGAAATTCAATACACCACTTAAATTGGAACGAAATTATAATGAAGATATTTTAATTTCGAGATACGTGGACGGAACAGACATTTTTAACGGTATTATGACGAAAGTAGATCCTAATAATCCTAGCATTCTCTATGTCGCACCTAGTGAGCACTGGGAAAAGGGAACATTTTATCTCACTATTAAAAAAGGGTTACCCGAAAAGTCAGGAAGAGTGCTGATCCGTGACACGAAATTGAAGTTCATTGTTAATTAATATAATGAAACGTAGTAGGCCGTGTGATTAGATCACATGGCTATTTTTATATATACAGACATTAAAAGACCCGACGAAAGCATTCTGCAGTGGGACGTTTTATAAATATTCCTACAGGAGAATAATTATTCTAAATACAGTAAATGAATACGAATGCAACTTATAAAAAAAATTCATTCTTTCAAAATCCACTCGTAACAATGATGTAAGCGATTACAATAATGTTGTAAAAAACAGAAAAATCTAAAGGTATAGAAAAAACTATTTACATATAAAGAAACCGGTGATATATTGGATACATCGCATCTTTCAACTAGCGAAATACTAGACAAATCACACAGGGGGATAAGCCGAATGCTATCAAATCCACTAATTGCAACTGTATTAATTCTTTCATTAATTGCGCTCGGCGAATGGCTGTCCATAATCTCCAGAGCACGAATTCCGATGTTATTGACAGCGATGGTCGGATATTTAGTCCTCTCTTGGACAGGCATTTTCCCTAAAAACCTATTAGAAATCTCACAGTTCGCTGCACTCGGTGCTATTTTAATCGGACCGGCGATTGTTCATATGGGAACGATGATTCCATTTTCACTTGTCAAGACTCAGTATAAAGCCGTCATTATCGCGCTTGGCGGTGTTCTATTTTCAGGGATTTTGATTTTACTAATTGTCCCACTGATTTTCGATTATCCAACGGCAGTAGCAGGAATTGGCCCCATCAGCGGTGGGATTATTGCTTTACTTGTAACAACGGAGAAACTGAAAGAAATTGGTTTAACATCAATCGTTATTATTCCAGCCCTCGTAGTTGCATTCCAAGGTGTGGCAGGTATGCCACTAGCAATGCACTTCATGAAAAAATATGCGGGAGTTATGCAACGTCAAATTGACGATGGCACATTTGTTTCAATGACGGGAAATTCTATTACCGATGAGGATGATATCGAAGAAGTTGTTCCTAAGAAGAAAAATCCACTCCGTTCGAGTGCAGTACTCAAATTATTCTTCGTGTTTGCAGGTGCAGGCATCGGTGTGATGCTCGGCACAGTTACACCAATACACTACACATTATGGTGCTTAGTGATTGGAATCATTGGCCTAAAACTAGGGGTGTTTGAGTCAAGTGAATTAGAACGTGCAAATTCATTTACAATTACAATGATTGGAATCATCTTCGTTGTTATCGGTTCAATGGCTGGTGTAACACCGGGTCAGGTATTAGATAACTTGCCTGCTATTCTTACAATACTCGTGATTGGTACTATAGGTATTTCAATCGGAGGCTATCTCACTGCGAGACTTGTTAAGTGGAATCCATATAAAGGAATGCCTGTTGCGCTAACAGCGTTGTTCGGTTTCCCAGGAGACTACATCCTCTGTGAAGAAGTAAGTAGAAGTTGCGCACGCAATGAGAAAGAAGAAAAGCTGATTTTCAACGAATTGCTCGCACCGATGATAATCGGAGGATTCACGACTGTAACGGTTGCCTCTGTAGTCATCGCAGGTATATTAATCAAAACACTATAAAATGGAGGGTTTTTTATGACACAAACAATTATTAAAAATGGACTACTACTAGATGGAACAGGTACAGAACCGAAAGAAGGGCAAATTGTTGTTGTATCTGGGAATCAGATCGAATATGTTGGTGATGAAGCGGGGTATACGGTTACTGGAAATGAAACGATTATTGACGCACAAGGTGGTACAATCACTCCAGGCTTCATCGACACTCATGTTCATATGATGTTGGAATATGCACCTATGGCTGAGCGTCTAGCTACACCGTTTTCGTTCATGTACTATCAAGCTGCAGAGTATTTGAAAACGACATTACATGCGGGTGTTACTTCCGTTCGTGATGCACTCGGTACAGATCTCGGTGTGAAGAAAGCAGTGGAAGAAGGCCTGATTTCAGGACCACGGTTGCAGCTAAGCATTAATGCCCTCACGACAACAGGCGGCCACGGAGATGGCTATACAGTATCTGGAACTACAGTCGACTTGATCGCTTCAGATTATCCAGGAATGCCGAATGGAATGTGTGATGGAGTTGAAGAGGTGCGTAAGAAAACGCGTGAAATGCTAAGAGCTGGTGCAGAAGTCATTAAAGTTCACGCAACAGGCGGAGTATTGAGTGCAACGGATCATCCGGAATTCACTCAGTTTTCACTGGAAGAGCTGAAAGTAATTGTGGAAGAAGGGAAATTCCGCAAAAACACGCGTGTCATGGCACACGCACAAGGTGCAGAAGGTATCAAGAACGCAGTACGTGCAGGCATTCATTCGATTGAACATGGAATTTTCATAGACGACGAAGCGATTGACCTGATGCTTGAAAATGGAACGTATTTAGTGCCGACATTACTAGCGCCTGTTGCAGTACTTGAAACGGCAGACGCAACGGGAATGCCAGCAAGTGCTGTGAAAAAGTCGAAAGAAGTCATCCATCATCACATTGAAAGCTTCCAAAAAGCGTACAAAGCCGGAGTGAAAATCGCGATGGGAACAGATGCAGGGGTATTCAAGCATGGTACGAACTTACGTGAACTAGAGTTGATGTGCAACGCTGGGATGACGCCGATGGATGCGATTGTGGCATCGACAAAAACTGCAGCGGAATGTCTTGGATGGGAAGAAACAGTCGGCACGATTGAAGCCGGCAAACTTGCCGATATCCTCATTATTAAAGGCAATCCATTAGAAGATATTAAATCGTTAGCGAATCATGTTACAATCCAGGTTGTTATGAAAGACGGTAAAGTAGAAAAAGATATTCGATGATTGAACGTCCTCCATCTATATGCGTATGGAGGACGTTTTTTTATTCCAATTAATGTGGGAGACTTAGCCCTAAATACCTTACTTTGCGAAATTTGCCGTCGACTGTTGACGAAATCTGAAAACCTATCTAACATATAATTATTGTATTGGAAGTATTCAATATATTAAAGGGGGAGAAATGAGTGAGTTTGAAAGCATTCACGAAAGAATATATCGAGAAGCACGCTGCCTATTTTGAACAAGTGAGCGAGTACATTTTCTACCATCCTGAAACTCGTTTTGAAGAATATGAGTCTGCTAAGTACTTATCCGAGCAATGCGAGCAGCAAGGATTCAAAGTAGAGAGACGTGTTGGTGGAATTGAAACCGCATTCACCGCAACGTTTGGATCAGGAAAGCCGGTCATCGGATTTCTGGGGGAATTTGATGCACTACCCGAACTAAGTCAAGAACCAAATGAGATTGAAGAAAAACGGTGGGAGCGCCACATTGGTCATGGCTGTGGACATAATTTACTCGGAACTGGTGCCTTTGCAGCAGCTTGTGCGGCAAAAGCATACTTAGAACAACATGAGTTATCAGGCACGGTAATATTTTATGGTTGTCCAGGAGAAGAAGGCGGATCTGGAAAGACATTTATGGTACGTGAAGGCGTATTTGAAGGAACCGATCTTGCACTCACTTGGCACCCGTCACCAACCAACAGCATTATGAGCTTGAGCACACTTGCAAACATTCAAGTGTTCTATCGCTTTAAAGGGATTCCTTCACATGCAGCAAATTCACCACATTTAGGTCGCAGTGCACTGGATGCTGTAGAGCTTATGAACACAGGCGTTCAATATTTGCGTGAGCATATGCCAGATCAGGCGCGCATACATTATGCGATTACGAATACAGGTGGATTCGCACCGAACGTCGTCCAAGCCAATGCGGAAGTATTGTACTTAGTTCGCGATACAACAACAGAACGCGTTATGGATTTGTATGAGCGTGTGAACAAAATCGCTCAAGGGGCTGCGCTAATGACAGAAACGCAAATGACTGTCGAAGTGGACAAAGCTTGCTCGAATTACATCCCGAACCGTGCACTGGAGAAGATTTTATTCGAAAGTTTAGAGGAAATCGGTATCGAGCCACCTACTGAGGATGAAAAACAGTATGCACGAGGCATTTTTGAATCCCTCTCAGAAGGAGAGCAGAAAGATTACCTCGGTGTCATGAAAGGGTTCGGATACGTTGGAGATGGCTCTGAATTTACAGGCAAATACGTATCAGATTGCATCTCGCCTTACGAAATCCCAACTGAGATCTTAACGGCCTCAACTGACGTATCCGATGTAAGCTGGGTCTTGCCGACTGCGCAACTCTCAACCTCCACATCAGCACTAGGAACACCGCTACATACGTGGCAGATGACGAGTCAAGGACTATCACCAAACGCACATAAAGGAATGTTGCGAGCGGGAGCGTCCATGGCACTTGCAGCTCTAAAGATTTTTGAAAATGGGGAATTGTTAGTACCTATTCAAGCAGAGTTTGCGGAATTCTCGAAACAAAATCCGTACACGTGTCCAATACCTGAAGACGTTCAGCCTTCAGCACTTGGTAAGTGAAAAGAAGAGGGGGAATGAGAGTGGAAACAGCTAAGAAGGGGTTTTTTAACAAAATGTTAAATGGAATTGAACGGTTTGGGAACCGTTTACCAGATCCGTTTATCCTGTTCGTTTCTATGGCAGTAATAGTCATGATTGCATCTTTCATCTTCAGTTTATTTGATGCTTCGGTGAAGCACCCAGGTACTGGAGAAACGTTGCCGATAAACAACTTACTGTCGGGTGAAGGGTTGCAATATATTTTAGAATCGATGATTACAAACTTCACAGGCTTTGCTCCCCTCGGTATCGTTCTAGCGATGATGCTCGGAATTGGATTGACTGAAAAAGTTGGATTGTTCGACTATGCTATTAAGAAAACGATTATGAAGTCTCCTTCTTGGTTGCTCACGTATGCGGTCGCATTCGTAGGAATCATGGGAAATATTGCTTCAGATGCTGCAATGCTTCTCGTTCCACCTCTTGCAGCCATGATTTTCTATAAAGTAGGACGTCATCCACTCGCAGGTCTCGCAGTTGGATATGCTTCTGCCGGTGCAGGTTTTACAGCGAATTTATTCATTGTAGGTACGGACGCATTACTTTCAGGAATTTCAACGGAAGCTGCAAAAATCGTTGATGATTCGATTATCGTGACGCCAGTCGATAACTGGTATTTCAATATCGTTTCCGTGTTCATGCTAACGTTGCTCGCAGGTTTCATCACTTCTAAATTCATCGAACCTCGTCTAGGGAAATACGATGGAGACGCTGTTGAGTTGGAGATGGATGAAGAAGACCCGCGTTCGGGAAAAGCATTCCGTAACGCAGTAATCGCAGGACTTTTATATGTAGCAATACTTGCAGTAGGAATCTTTTGGCCAGACAGCCCACTTCGAAATGAAGACGGAGGAATGATTCCTTCACCGTTCATCACAGGAATTGTACCAATTATCCTCTTTATGTTCTTAGTAGTAGGCGTCACGTTTGGTATTTCAGTAGGTAAGATTAAGAGCGGTAAAGATATCGCAAGCTATATGGCTGAATCGATGAAAGATATGTCGGGCTATATCGTTCTAATCTTCGCGATTTCTCAGTTCATTGCTTACTTCGGTTGGTCGAATATCGGTACATGGATTGCTGTGAACGGTGCGAATTTCTTAGAATCTGTAAACTTTACTGGTATGGGCCTTATTATTGGTTATATCATTTTCACGGCACTCATGAACTTCTTGATCACATCAGGTTCTGCGAAGTGGGCACTTGAGGCACCGATTTTTGTGCCAATGTTTATGCAACTTGGCTATCATCCGGCATTTACACAAGTTGCCTATCGCGTTGCCGATTCATCCACCAATATTATAACGCCACTACTGCCTTACATGGTTGTTGTGTTGACGTTCATGCAGAAATACGATAAAAAAGCAGGAATTGGAACACTCATTTCACTCATGCTTCCGTTCTCAATCTGCTTCCTGATCGCTTGGATTCTACTTATTCTAGTATTCTTCTATGCGGGCATTCCATTCGGACCAGGCATCACACCATTCTATACACCTTAAGGAGGGAGCTAGATGGTTTACAAGATAGAAGAAAAATTGACGGCATGGCGACGCGATTTGCATCGCTATCCTGAACAAGGCTTTTTGGAAATGCGCACGGCGTCTAAAGTGGCGGCGGAAGTAACGCGACTCGGATTTGCGGTCAGACTTGCAGAAGATGTCATGGCGGTACATGAAATGATGGGCACGCCACCCTTGAAAACGCTTGTGGACCACTATAAGTGGGCGATGGAAAATGGTGCTGAACCAGAATTTATCGAACACTTCGCGTCAGGCTGTACAGGAGTTGTTGCAGACTGGGATACAGGTAGACCAGGGCCTGTAACAGTATTTCGTGTCGACATGGACGCTTTACCCATTCAGGAATCTTTCGATGAAGACCATGTGCCGGATCAGCTCGGATTTCGTTCCGTGAATGAAGGATCGATGCATGCATGCGGTCATGATGCCCATACAGCGATTGGAATCGGACTTGCGACGCTTGTCGCAGAAGATCCCGAAGCGATGAATGGCATTATCCGCATCGTGTTTCAGCCTGCGGAAGAAGGAACACGTGGCGCGAAGTCAATGACCGAAGCGGGCGTTGTTGACGACGCTGATTTCTTCATTGCATCGCATATTGGCACAGGGGTTCCACATGGTGAGTTCGTCGCTGCAGCAAACGGATTTATGGCAACGACTAAAATGGACGTTACGTTCCAAGGCCGAGCTTCGCACGCAGGGGCCCAGCCTGAAGAAGGGCGCAATGCGTTACTTGCAGCTGCAAGTGCTACGGTTAACCTCCACGCGATATCCCGTCATTCAGGTGGAGAATCCCGAGTGAACGTTGGTGAACTCCAAGGTGGGGGCGGCCGTAATGTCATCGCAGATACTGCTACTATGAAACTTGAGACTCGCGGACAAACGTCTGAAGTGAATGATTTTATTCGCAGCCAAGCCGAGAACGTCCTGCGTGGCGCTGCTGTTATGTATGACGTCGAATGTACAATTGACGTTGTCGGTGAAGCCATCAGCTGCAAATGCTCGGAAGGATTAGCGGCTATGGTCGGTTCAGTTGCAAAGGAAACGATGGGGATTACAAAAGTCCACAATGCCGACAATGCCTCTGCCGGCTCTGAAGACGCCACCTACTTCATGCAACGCGTGAAAGAGAACAAAGGCCAGGCAACGTATTGTATTTTTGGCACAGAACTAGCAGCGGGTCATCATAACGAACGTTTTGACATTAAGGAAGACACACTTCCCGTCGCAGTCGATGTTTTGTATCGAACTGCTCTTGCATTGAATGGTAGAGAATAGAAAATGCCCGGTAGACCCGTTTATGAAAACGGATCTACCGGGTCTTTTTTGAAGTTGTGGAGAGAATATGAGCTACAGATGTTGGCTATTCCAATTTAGCACATGAATTGGTTGTCTTTATCGAGAAATTCATCGTTGTGTCAGAGAAGTGGGTGGATAGGTTGGAGAAAGATGATCTAGTGTCCGAGAAACCTGCCTAAGTGTCCGACAATCCCACGGAACTGTCGGAGAACGCAGAAAACGTACTGTGCAACGGGATGACCTTCCCTAAAAGCGCGAAGCGCCACCAATCAAGTACTTGAATTGTAGTCTGATGCGGATAAATTCTTCCAAGTTGCCGATTGTTCCGTTGAAACTTCCGATTCAAGCTTAGATTTTTCCGATACCCAGCACCATCCTGCCGATATGGACCTACAAATTTCCGATTCTACGCTATGAGTACCTTCAACTCACAGTTACTTTCTAGCATCTGGAGGCATTCTTCGAGTACACTGAAAATATACTTAAAGAAACAATCAGTTCTGGAGGTGAGGGTGTGGATTTTTGGCTGGAAGCAGAAATGATTATGAAATTGAGCATCTCCGCTGTTCTTGGCTTGGTCATTGGACTCGAACGTGAGCTAAAAAGCAAACCACTTGGGCTAAAAACAAGTCTTGTCATTAGTATCGTCAGTTGCCTACTTACCATTGTTTCTATTGAATCTGCATATTCGTTTCCAGATAGTACGAGCGGGGTAAAGATTCAAATGGACCCACTGCGGTTAGCCGCGCAAATCGTATCAGGAGTCGGATTCTTAGGCGCTGGGGTCATTTTACGGCGAGGGAATGAACGGATATCAGGACTTACGACTGCAGCTATGATTTGGGGAGCCGCTGGAATCGGTATTGCCGTAGGCGCAGGATTCTATATGGAAGCCATTTTTGGCGTGGTCTTACTAATATTAAGCGTTGAATTGATTCCATATCTAGTTATAAAACATGGACCTAAACGCTTGCGACATCAAGAGCTAACATTACGTATAAAAGTGAACGAACAATCGAGTATTGAAACGGTCATGGACGAATTAGCGCGACAACGATTTAATATTTATCAAACTAAAATTAAAGACCTAGACGAGCAAGACATGCATCTATTGGAAATCAAGGCCAGAGTCACTGGCAAACGTTCACTTCCGGAAATTTATAAACTAATAAAGCAAATTGAACACGTTCAAACAATTGAAGTTATTAGCTAACACGATCCAGAGAAAAAGGAGACGATTTGCACATGAAGCCATTTTCGCATACGACTCGAACGCATTGGTTACAACAACTTACCACTGCAAATTATGATGTAATTGTCATTGGTGGCGGTATTACAGGCACTGGTATTGCTTTAGATGCTTCTACCCGCGGATTAAAAACATTACTAATAGAGATGCAAGACTTTGCTGCAGGAACTTCTAGCCGATCTACGAAATTGGTTCATGGTGGACTTCGTTACTTAAAACAGCTGGAAGTGAAGCTTGTTGCAGACGTCGGTAAAGAACGTGCCATCGTTTACGAAAATGCACCTCACGTGACGCACCCGGAATGGATGTTATTACCATTTTATAAAAGTGGGACGTTTGGACAGTATTCGACTTCTGTCGGTCTACAAGTTTACGATTTTCTTGCAGGTGTGAAGAAGTCTGAGCGAAGAAAAATGTTATCTAAAGAAGAAGTGCTGGCTCGCGAACCACTGCTCAATCAGGAAGGCTTAGTTGGTGGTGGAGAGTACGTGGAGTATAGGACGGACGATGCGCGTTTAACGATTGAAGTCGCAAAACGCGCCCATGAACAAGGCGCAGATTTGCTGAATTATATGAAGGTGAATGGATTCCTCTATGGCGATGAAGGTCGTTTGAATGGTGTGGAAATGACAGACCAACTTACAGGCGAATCCTATTACACACACGGCAAAGTGATTGTGAATGCAGGTGGGCCTTGGGTAGAGCAAGTAATGGGAATGGATGAACCAATCGAAGGCAAAAAATTGCTACTAACAAAAGGGGTTCACTTAGTATTCGATCGATCCAATTTTCCACTACATCAACCGATTTACTTCGATACGCCAGACAATCGAATGATTTTTGCGATTCCGCGTAACGAAAAAACCTACGTAGGTACCACAGATACCGTTTACGACGCTGATTTGAAAAATCCCCAAATTACTGAAGAGGATAAACAGTATTTGTTGCATGCGATTAAGACAATGTTTCCAGATGCTGCAGTCGGGATGAATGTCATTGAATCTACGTGGGCCGGCGTGCGCCCGCTCATTCAGCAAGAAGGGAAAGGTCCTTCAGAAATTTCACGGAAAGACGAAGTTTGGGAGTCCTCGACTGGCTTGCTGACAATTGCCGGGGGCAAACTGACAGGCTATCGGAAAATGGCAGAGGAAATCATGGATATTGTAAGCAAAAAGCTGAAGAGCGAAGGAATGCCTGTCCGACCTTGCGTCACAAGGAATTTGCGACTTTCCGGTGGAGAGTTTACGCATTCATCCGAGTACCGGCCTTATGTGGAAAATCGAGCTACCGAGCTGACGAAGCTCGGTTTATCATTCCAAGATGGACTCAACATCGCATCGATGTATGGCACGAATACCGACCAAGTAGCTGAACTGGTGAGCCGAACAAATCCCGTGAGTCCATTGCCCCTAGCCATCCAACTAACTCTGCTTTATGCCATTGAATACGAAATGGCGTTGACGCCTGTAGATTATTTCATGCGTAGAACAGGTGCGATATTCTTCGACATTCATTGGGTTGAGAAGTGGATGCAACCAGTTATTGACTATATGAACGACATACTAAACTGGTCACACCAGCAGACAGAGCAATTCACTGAAGAGTTGGAAGCACGTATATCCGACTCAAAAGGGTACCCTAAGGGGTAAGTTTAGTGATGTCCGATCAAGGGAAGTAATCTAAATGAGTGAAGCAAAAGGAGGGCGAATTAGATGAACACATATAGTACAGAAACGACAAAATCGCGTGACGAAGCGGTGAAAGCAATCGAAGCAGCATTGCAAGAAGCGAAGTTTGGCGTCCTGTGGAACTTTGACTTGAGTGCAAAACTGGAAGAAAAGGGCGTGCAACCGCCTGCTCCATACACAGTTCTCGAAGTGTGTAATCCATCAATCGCTGCGAATGTCTTAAGTGCAAACTTGCTCGCAGGCGCATTCCTTCCTTGCAAGATCGTGGTGTTTGAAGAAGCTGGCCTAACAAAAATCGCCATGCCTCTTCCTACAAAACTTATGGAAGACTTCGGTGATAAAACCATTCTTGCGACAGCTAAAGAAGTGGAACAGCAGCTCATCAGCTGCATCGACCAAGCCGCTGCAGTATAATCAAATTCTGAGAAGCGCCCTAGAGATGGGGCGCTTTTTCTATGGCTACGGAAAGCGCTCGTAAAACACGAAAAGTGATCATAAATCAGGGGAAGCGCTCATAAAACGCGAAAAGTGATCATAAGCCAGGGAAAGCGCTCATAAAACGCGAAAAGTGATCATAAGCCAGGGAAAGCGCTCATAAAACGCGAAAAGTGATCATAACCAAGGGCAGGCGCTCATAAAAAACGAAAAGTGATCATAACCCATGGAAAACGCTCATAAAAAACGGAAAGTGATCATAACCTATGGAAAGCGCTCATAAAACGCGAAAAGTGATCATAACCCAGGGGAAGCGCTCATAAAACACGGAAAGTGATCATAATCCCGCTGGTCTGCTCATATCGCACGTCCCCGAGAATCATATCTCAAGCACACTCATTGACATCGAGTCTCCTGCAATGTAATATACGGTGTGAGGTATGTAACCAGCATATATTTTTTATTTAAAATTATACCCATGAGGGTAATTAAAGGTGGGATTCTTCACGTGAAAGAAGTAACTGTACAAGAAGTTCAAAAATTACTAGCAGCGAAAGAACCTATTGCATTAATTGATGTAAGGGAAGCAGATGAGCTTGGAAGTGGCAAAATTCCGGGTGTGATTCATATTCCACTAGGACTCCTTGAATTCAAATTACAAGATTTATCAAAAGATACTCCTTACATTATGGTTTGCCGATCAGGTGCACGTAGTGGACGTGCGACACAACTCTTGGAAAGTCATGGCTACCAAGCGACAAATATGGTCGGTGGCATGATGAACTGGGACGGAACGATAGAGTAATCCACGCGACCATGAGAACTGAGATGGAGGGAACTATATGATTGAAACAGCAAATGTACTTGATGCTAAAGGGCTTGCATGTCCAATGCCAATCGTACGTACCCGAAAAGCGATGAAAGACTTATCTGCTGGGGACATTTTGGAAGTATTGGCGACAGACAAAGGCTCTACAGCGGATATAAAAGCATGGGCCGCAAGTTCTGGTCACGCCTACTTAGGCACAGAAACCGAAAGTAATGTGTTGCATCACTTCTTGAAGAAAGATAGTGCAAATGTTGATGTGAAACAAGATATTCCAGTCATTGAACTGGATGAATTCACAAAAAAACTTGAACAAGATCCATCACTAACCATTATCGATGTCCGTGAATCGGATGAATTTAACGAAGCCCATATTCCAGGTGCCGTCCATATCGCACTCGGTGAAATAGAAACACGTATGAATGAGTTGGATAAAAGCTTGACAATCTACCTCATTTGTCAAACAGGTAGAAGAAGTGGGATCGCAGGAATCCAGCTAGAAGAAAATGGCTTCAAACACGTATACAACGTAGTACCAGGCATGACCGAATGGAAAAATCAAACAGACAAAAGGGGATATTAATTATGACAACACGTACAGCAATCATTGCAGCAAACGGTGGACTTTTCGACGCATACAAAGTATTCAATATCGCTACTGCAGCAGCAGCAAGTGAACACGAAGTAACCATCTTCTTCACATTTGAAGGGTTGAACTTAATCCACAAAGAAGCATCACAGCACTTACCATTACCTGAAGGCAAAGAATACTTTGCAGAAGGATTCAAAAATGCAAACGTGCCAGAGATTCCTGAACTGATTGCAATGGCACAAGAACTCGACGTGAAATTCATCGCATGCCAAATGACAATGGACGTCATGGGATTAGAAAAAGAGGCATTTGTAGACGGAATCGAAGTCGGTGGCGCAGTGACGTTCCTAGAGTTTGCGAAGGAAGCAGACGTAACGCTTACGTTTTAAATCAAGAATTAATCATAGAAAGAGGTTGAAATCATGACGGTTCGTTTGATGAATTCAAAAGAAGTGGCGCGCTACAGTGTAGACAAAAAGCCGCTCTTTATCTTAGATGTGCGCAATGAAGATGCGTTTGCAGATTGGAAAATTGAAGGGGAATCGATTCAATACTTGAATATCCCATACTTCGATTTGTTGGATGGTGTCGAAGAAATCAAAGGTGAAATCCCTTCGGATCGCGACATTCTCGTCGTTTGTGCGAAAGAAGGTTCTTCACAAATGGTAGCGGAAATGCTCTCTGAAGAGGGCTTAAACGTTGCATATCTTGAAGGCGGGATGAAGGCTTGGAGTGAATACTTGGAGCCTGTGAAAATAGGAACGCTGAAAAGTGGCGGAGAGTTGTACCAATTTGTTCGTCTAGGAAAAGGTTGTCTGTCTTATATGGTCATTGACCAAGGCAAGGGTGCAATCATTGATGCTACGCGTATGACGGATGTCTTCCTCAATTTCGCGAAAGAAAAGGAAGCAACAATTGAGCACATATTCGACACGCACTTACACGCAGACCACATTTCCGGTGGACGTGTCATTGCTGAAAAAACGGGTGCGAACTATTATTTGCCGGTTCAGGATGCAGAAGAAGTTGTGTTTGACTTTAACGAGTTAGTAGATGGTCTTCAAGTAACGGTCGGAAATACGTCGATTGAAGCTATATTCTCACCAGGACATACAAGTGGATCGACATCTTTTGTTGTGGATGACACGTATTTGCTAACGGGCGATATTCTATTCATCGACTCGATTGGACGCCCGGATCTTGCGGGAATGGCGGAAGATTGGGTAGGTGACTTGCGTACGACTCTCTACGAGCGTTATGAACAATTGTCGGAAAAGCTCGTCGTACTACCTGCGCACTTCATGGAGATGAAAGAAGTGAATGCAGACGGCAGCGTTGCAAAGAAATTGAGTGTACTATTTACAGAGAATCATGGATTGCAAGTTGAGGATGGAAACGAATTCCGCGCACTCGTTACGGAAAACTTACCGTCACAACCGAATGCCTATCAAGAAATACGTAAAACAAACATGGGTGTACTCACTCCAGACGTTGAAACACAACGCGAGATGGAAATTGGGCCAAACCGGTGTGCCGTTCGATAACTAAGGAGGAATTTAACCATGAAAACAGATCATTTTTTAGATGCAACGGGCTTGTCATGTCCGATGCCAATCGTCAAAACACGTAATGCCATGAAAGATATGAATTCAGGAGAAATACTTGAAGTGAAGACAACAGACAAAGGCGCAAAAGCCGATTTAACTGCCTGGACGAAGTCGGGTGGACACGTATTGCTAGAGCAAACAGAGGCAGATGATGTCTTTACGTTCTTTATTAAAAAAGGATAAGTTTGAATGGAGAAGGGTGTCACGAGTGCCACCTTCTTTTCCTTGAAAGAAGGGTTAAGAGATGAGTGTTAGCTTCATCGTTGTTTTATTTTTAATTGGATTTATTGGTTCGTTTTTATCCGGAATGGCGGGAATTGGCGGTGCAATCGTAAAATACCCGATGCTTTTGTACATCCCACCGTTATTCGGATTAACCGCGTTGACAGCCCATGAAGTGAGTGGAATCAGCGCAGTGGAAATCTTCTTTGCAACGATTGCGGGAGTTCTTGCGTATCGTGGGACCGGACTTTTGCACAAAACGCTCATCCTTTACATGGGTGGCGCGGTATTGGTGGGAAGTTTCATAGGAGGGCTCGGGTCGAGTATGCTGTCTGAACAAGCGGTCAATTTGGTGTACGGCGTCCTTGCTCTTATCGCTGCCGTCTTGTTATTCATTCCACGAAAAAAAGTGGAGGACCGACCTGCCAGTGAAGTGACGTTCAACAAATGGCTGGCAGCTGGACTTGCGTTTGTAGTGGGACTCGCTTCAGGAGTTGTCGGAGCGGGCGGCGCATTTGTGCTCGTGCCAATTATGTTAACCGTACTCGCTATTCCGACTCGGATTACGATTGCCTCATCACTTGCCATCACATTCATTTCATCGATTGGTTCCGCAACAGGCAAAATCGCGACGGGCCAAGTGTTATGGGGTCCTGCGCTTGTTCTAATTGTAGCGGCGATCATTGCAGCTCCACTCGGTGCAAAGTTCGGTCAGAAAGTGAATCCGAATGTGTTGAAATGGGTACTAGCGGTACTAATTGTTGCAACTGCCATCAATATTTGGAGCGATTTGTTATAACAGATTCAACCGTCGGTGTATGATAAGATACAACTCGTATTGTTATTGAACCGGAGGCTATTATGACAAATCGTAACAAAGGAATTTTACTTTTATTAGCGTCGGCTTTCGGGTTTTCACTCATGACCGCATTTGTGAAATTATCTGGGGATGTCCCGACGATGCAGAAAACAATTTTCCGTAATGGAGTATCGATGATTATCGCATTTTTCTTCGTAATTCATTTTAAGGAAAGCCTATTCGGCAAACGGGAAAACCAACGTTTGCTATTGCTCCGGTCCGCACTTGGCGCTATTGGTATCGTATTATTCTTCTATGCGATTGACCATCTCGTCCTTGCAGATGCAGATATGCTCAACAAAATGAGCCCGTTTTTCACAATTGTGTTTGCGGCACTATTTTTGAAAGAGCATGTCAAACCGTTTCAACTATATAGTATTTTAATAGCATTTCTAGGGACACTGTTCATCATCAAACCATCATTTTCACTAGACATCATTCCCTATGCAGCTGGAGTATTATCCGCAGTATTCGCAGGCGGTGCATACACCGTATTACGTGCACTCGGTAGTCGTGAAAAGTTTTACACGGTCGTCTTTTACTTCTCAACATTCACGACGGTTGTGCTGTTGCCGTTCGTTATCTTCACTTACCAAACAATGACGCTGAAACAGACGGTGTATTTATTAGCAGCAGGAGTGTTCGCGACTGTGGGCCAATTTGGAATTACACTCGCGTATAAGTACGCACCAGCTAAAGAGATTTCGGTGTTCAACTATTTCACAGTAGTTTTCTCAGCGATACTCGGATTTGTACTTCTCGGTCAAATACCGGATATCTACAGTTTCATCGGGTATATTATTATATTCGGCTCCTCATTCTATATGTTTTTGCGCAGCAAAGGCGGAGAAGAAGTACCTGCAGAATTGACCAGAAAAGAATAAACGTTGTTATGATTAAAACCCTCTTACTCACGAAGTTTCGTGGGCACGAGGGTTTTTTGCGTTACTCGAATAGTTGGTTGGCATCTGGACCGAATGTGTCTTTCAACAATTTCTGCTTTCGGGTTTCAATCTGCACCGCAAGTTCGTCCGCTAGACGTTGCAAATCGGCAATTTCTTTCAGCTCTTTCTGCAGCGCTTTTTTAGAAAGCAAGTCGCCTTGGTCGAAGTAATCGATTTCCTGTTGGACACGGGCAAGTGTGTGGTGGCGCTTCATAGCACCCGCTGCGCTACGTAGTTCTTCTTTCATAATCTGTTCTTTTTGTGCATGTAATTGTTCGATTGTCCCCATGTGGATCATCTCCTTAAAATTTGCCGAACAAAAAACTCTTCCCCCGAAAGAGAAGAGTTGCTTGCGCAAATTTCTCCTCATCGGCCAGGTTTCCCTGTTGGCAGCAGCACCTTGCGTGAGCAGGTTGCTGAGACGTCTTCGGGCCAAGTCCCTCGGTCTCTCTGGATAAGAAAAGAGTCGTTCGTTTAGTTAGGTTAAGTGTAGCATAACGCGCGAGGTAGGGCAATATGACATAGGAGTTCGTCTTGGATCACCTTAGAGCGGGGCTGAATGGCGGCGGGGCCGTTCTCCGACACTCGTCTCAGTTTCCCCATCACAACGCAGCATTTCTTTGTCAGCCGAGTGAAATTCTCGTTCACATGCTCCGATTTCTTCGACACCTAGCGAAGTTTGTCGATAACGGGACACAATTCAAGCACGTTAAGGGACTATGTGGTAGCGCTTCGCTTGTTTAGGGATGGGAAATAGGCCGTGAAGGAAGACATAGAAATCCATTTTGGATCACCTTAGAGCGGGGCTGAATGGCGGCGGGGCCGTTCTCCGACACTCGTCTCAGTTTCCCCATCACAACGCAACATTTCTTTGTCAGCCGGGTGAGTTTCTCATTCACATACTCCGATTTCTTCGACACATAGCGAAGTTTGTCGATAACGGGACACAATTCAAGCACGTTAAGGGACTATGTGGTAGCGCTTCGCTTGTTTAGGGATGAAGAATAGTGCCGTGAAGGAAGACATAGAAATCCATTTTGGATCACCGTAGAGTGGGGGGCTGAATGGCGGCGGGGCCGTTCTCCGACACTCGTCTCAGTTTCCCCATCACAACGCAGCATTTCTTTGTCAGTCGGGTGAGTTTCTCATTCACATATTCCGATTTCTCCGACACCTAGGGAAGTTTGTCGATAACGGGACACAATTCAAGCACGTTAAGGGACTATGTGGTAGCGCTGCGCACGATTTTAGATCGGGCTAATCGGATTCAAAAGGCTATGTGAGTATTGAATGTAGCTCCACATTTCCAAAATGAACCTATAGTACCAATTCTGAAAACTTAATTGACAACGATTCTCATTATCATTTATACTCGGTTCATTGAGAAAAATTCTCAATTAAAAAGGAGGAGTCAACTTGAAAAAATATATAATAGCTATCATGGTAAGTGCACTTATCACCGCTCTCACAGCATGTGGAGCATCGGATTCAAAAGACGAGGGAGCTACGGAGAAAGCTCAAGTATCAGAAACAGCGAGCGCTAAAGATTCTCAAAGTGATAAGGTAAATGAGAATGGAACGATAGAAATCACAGATGCAATGGGACAGAAAATCACGTTTGAAGAACAACCATCCTCATTTGCGACGTTAAGTGGTGGAGAATTGGATATGTTACTAGCACTTGATGCAAATGTTGTAGGTCGCCCTTCATCACAAGGGGAACCTGCTGAAGCGTTAAAGAAAATTCAGGAAATCGGCAATCCCCATCAGCCAAATTTTGAAAAGATTGCTGAAGTGCATCCCGATGTACTGATCGCATCTCCAAGCTTTAAGCAACACGCAGCGAACTTGGAAGCGCAAGGCACGAAAGTTGTCTATACACAGGCAAACTCGGTTGAAGATATTTTGAAGACGCTTGAAATGTTTGGACAGATGGTTGGGAAATCTGACGAAGCCGATAAAGTGATTGCTGGTTTGAATGAGCAATTGGACGGTGTTGTAGATGCGGATAAAGCTGGCGTGAAGACACTTCTTGTCTACGGTTCACCTGGATCCTATTTAGCGGCCCTACCGAATTCATTGTCAGGAGATTTACTAGAACGTGCAGGGGGAGAGAACATTGCGTCTGATTTCCCTAAAGAAGAAAACTATCCACAGTATGCAAGTTTGAGTACGGAGAAAATTATCGAGCGCAATCCTGAAGCAGTTATGCTCATAACTCACGGAGATCCAGACGCAGTGAAAGCAGCGTTCCAAGGGGAAATGGAAAAGAACCCGGCGTGGAAAAACTTGGACGCTGTCAAAAACGGAAAGGTAACTGTTCTACCTTCGCATTTGTTTGGTACGAACCCAGGAACGAAAGTGGCAGATGCGCTTCAAGTGATGATCGATAGTTTGAAAGAAGCACAAAGTAAATGATTGCAGTCAACGAACGAACAAAAACGGAAGGCACGAGACATCCGTTGGCAAAACGACGCACGGCTGTACTGATTGGCTCAGCAGGAATACTCGTCCTTTCGGCGATTGCGAGTTTGATGATCGGTTCTGTTTCGTTTTCGTTCGATGAAATCATGAATGGGCTATTCAGTTCGGCGGATACGCTCGAACGACGTATCGTCTGGGAGTTGAGATTACCTCGCTTGCTCATTGGTCTGATCGTTGGCATGTGTTTAGCAACTTCTGGTGCAATCTTACAAGGAATTATGCGAAATCCTCTCGCGGATCCCGGGATTATCGGTGTGTCCTCTGGAGCAGGTCTTGCGGCTACAGTTGTAATGATTTTATTCCCTGCATATATCATGTTGCTACCTGCCGCTGCATTTCTAGGGGCACTTGTTACTGCGCTCATCATCTATGGGATGTCTTGGCGTGGTGGAACTTCCGCAGTTCGAATCATTCTTGTCGGGGTTGCAGTAAACGCTGTTATCGGAGCGTGTATGAGCGCATTGATGTTGTTATACAGCGACCGGGTTCAAGCTGTTTTGCCTTGGTTAGCTGGTGGAATCGCAGGTGCTGGCTGGGTCCAGTTCGGAACGATTATCTGGTATGCCCTCGCAGCGCTCGTTCTTTCAATATTCGCAATACCGCACATACGGATTTTACGATTAGGGGATGAAGTCGCAAAACTCCTCGGGCACAAAGTGGAGCGCAGCCGCTTTTACTTGATTGTCCTCAGTACGTTGCTTGCTGGAATCGCGGTGAGTGTGTCGGGGCTAATTGGTTTTGTCGGACTAGTCGTGCCACATATTATGCGTTCGCTTGTCGGTGGGGATCATCGGTTTCTATTGCCGGCTTCCGCACTTGGAGGTGCATTGCTCGTCGTAGTGGCGGACACCATCGCGCGAACTGTATTCAGTCCGATTGAATTACCGGTAGGAATTTTACTATCGTTCCTCGGTGGACCATTCTTCTTGTACTTAATCCAGAAACGGAGGGATTCGTTTGCTGACAGCTAAAGAAATTACCTATCGACAATCAGAATCGTTTTGCTTGAAGGATATCGATTTACACATTCCTCAAGGAGAAATCGTCAGTCTGATCGGTCCGAATGGCTCGGGCAAGTCGACATTCTTGCGCGTCATTTCCCGCTTACTTGCACCTGACGCGGGAGATGTCATTCTGGACGGACAACAAATTATCAAAATGGATACGAAAGAAGTGGCGAAAACGCTTGCGATGTTGCCGCAAATGCAAGACCATCAACTCGATTTAACAGTCGGGGAGTTGGTAGAATTCGGACGTCATCCGCACAGGTCACGACAAGGGAGGTTCACCACTGAAGATCGCGACGTGACAGAATGGGCGCTTGACGTCACGCATATGAAGCCATTTCGAAATCGCTTATTAAATTCGTTATCAGGCGGAGAACGACAGCGAGCGTGGATCGCGATGGCAGTTGCCCAACGTCCGAAAGTATTGTTGTTGGATGAACCCACGACCTATTTGGACATCGCTCACCAGCTTGAAGTGATGGAGCTAGTCAAAGAATTGAACGCTACATTCGGGATGACAATCGTCATGGTGCTCCATGATATTAACCAGGCAGCCCGCTATAGCGATCGTCTTGTCGTCTTGAAGGACGGATGCATCCGCTTTGACGGGATTCCGCAGTGTGTGTTGTGCAAAGACATGTTCCAGTCCATATTTGAGATTGATGCAGAGATTTTCATGAAGAATGGCATGTGCTTCTTCACACCCAATAAACTACAAAAGGATGATGACCATGAGACAAGACGGAGAGAAGAAAATGCAGCTGGATAGTGCACTAGTGAGAGAATTCATCGTAGCAGCGCACGGGAATTTATCCGAAGTGAAGTCCTTGCTTGCAAAGGAGCCGGCACTTGTCCACAGTGTCATGAACTGGGGCGGAGATGATTGGGAAAGTGGTCTTGGAGCAGCAGCGCATACGGGAAATCGCGAAATAGCTGAGTTACTACTTGCGAATGATGCACGGATGGACATCTTTTCAGCGGCAATGCTTGGTGATTTGGTCATCGTACGAAGCCTAATTGAGCGCTATCCACTCATGATAGATGCAAAAGGGGCACACGGAATTCCGTTAGTGCGTCATGCAGAGCGTGGCGGGGAAGCAGCTCGTCCGGTTCTTGAGTATTTGATGACTAAAAAGGAGGCGCTTGTATGAGCCAGATGACGGCTGTGAATGCAATCCGTATTGAAAGAGGAAGAGCGCAGGAAGTGGCAGATCGTTTTGCAAAACCAAAATCCGTTCATACATTTGAAGGCTTTGTACGGATGGAAGTATGGATGAAGGGAAATCTAGCAGAACACGATGAACTCCACATTTGTACAACGTGGGAAGATCAGAAATACTTCGACCAATGGCTTACTAGCCGTGAGAATGGAAAGGCACATGGACAATCATCCAAAGAGACAGATGCTTCTGAGAAAGCAACTTCCAATCCGATTCTTGGCAGTGAATTATCCATATTCACTACACTTGTGCAACATCTCCCAGCTACTACAAACGAATAAGTAGTGAACGTCTTGCCAATGCGCAGGGCGTTTTTTGTATACCAGAAAGTCTGCAGTTCATTCGCAACTGATGATAGGATAGCCGTAGGAAATCATTTAAAAGAAGTTCACTAGTTAAACTGAGTAGCTATTAGAATGAATTCTAAAAAGCCAACGAAACTTTTCTCAGACCACATCGTAAAAGAGTTATATAGAAGTTAAGCGAAAGGAAGAGACTTATGAAAAAGTTTTCCATTCCAATCGAAACGCACAAAACAACCATTCATCGGATTTTTGATGCGCTGTCTATCAGTGCTCTTGTTGCTGTTAGTACATATACCATTATAAGTTGGAAAGCGATGCCGGAAGAGGTTCCGATTCATCTAAATGGTTTAGGCGAAGTCGATAATTATGGATCGAAATGGACTTTGTTGCTATTACTCTTCATCAGTATAGGACTGTTTGCATTTCTTGAATTTTTGGAACGACATCCCGAATGGCATAATTATCCGAGTCGATTGAATGAAACGAACGCGCTCCAATTTTATCAAACAAGCCGGAGCTTATTAAATCAAGTCAAAGCGATTTCCGTCTTTATGATGGTATATATCCAGTGGAAAATCGTATGGATCGCTCTCGGGAAATCGAGTGCGCTCAGTATGTGGATTTTAGGTGGGCTGCTGACTTGGATGACAGCCATCATCATTATTGGTGTCTTACAACAACGAAAAATTAAATGAAAAAGAAGCATCTCTTTGCGAGAGAATGCTTCTTTTTGTCATTTTGAATTTTTATTTGCAGAAACTACCGTTGTCCACTTTCAGCTAGTCAGCTTCTTAAGGTTTTGAGCAGGGATAGTGAGCATCTCCTGTATAGATAGCTTTTTAATTCCTTCAGGTCCAATTCCCTAATTTGATTTTTCGTCATTCCCTCATTTGATAGTTGGCAGACACTGTTGATTGTAGCAGAGAGCGGCGACTCCGGAGGGTTCAGCGAAGCTAGAAGACCCTGGCCTAATCAAGGCGAGGGAAGCGACTGAAATCAAGCCCCTCGGAAAGCGTCCGCTCACAGCGAAAATCAACTCGCATGTTTAATCCTTTTGTAGAAGAAAAAAGACTGTAGGCAACCCAAAGATTTCTGGCGTTTGTCTACAGTCTGAGGCACTTTTTAATTCTAAGAGTTACTTAACGCTCACAAGCAATGCCGTCTTTATCTCGATCTAAGCCTTTATGAGTATTATACACAGCCGCATTTACAGTCGGTGCGAACCTCGTTTTTCCGCCTTTATTGCGAACTTTAGCATTCACCGCTACTCCGCCTTTATACGTTTGGTTTAACATTTTACAATTAGCGAATTTTGCAGGGGCAGCGTCAGCCGGTTGTGCAGGGATAGCTGAGACTCCTAAAGCGAGTACAGTTGCGGTAAGAATAGCTCCAATTTTTTTCATCAATAGCGCTCCATTCAATTACATCATTTACATAGAAGTATACAGCGTTACCAGATGATTGAAAAGATGTATAGTTAAAAATAGTGAATTTTTTACAGAAAGCAATCTGTCATTTAACAAAATGCTAAAGTCTTGTCAGTTAGAAGCTAACTAAATCTTGTTCATTGTCAAACAAGAATTCTTTCTGCATAATGATAAGAATACAATATGGAGGTGACGTGTATGTTGGGGCAAATTAAAGGACAATTGAGTCGATTTTCAAAAACTGAACTGCGCATTGCTGATTATATTTTAAACCATGCAGAACTGATTCCCACAATGACGACGAAGGAATTAGCTGCGAAAACTGACGTCAGTGAAGCATCCGTCGTACGCTTTACGAAATCAGTTGGGATTGGTAGTTTCAAGGCGTTCAAAATTTTGCTAGCACAAGAACTTGCAACGACTGAAGATTACATAACGGATTTTTCAATTACACAGAAAAAAGACTCACCCTATGAGTTGTTTCAGAAAGTCGTTCATGTAAACCGGGGGGCCATCGATTTACTGCTTGCTTCTTTAGAAAAGAAGGAACTAGAGAAAGCGGTCAAAGCCTTTCAATCTGCACAACGGATTCTATTTTATGGTGTTGGTGGTTCAGCGATTGCTGCGATGGATGCACAATTTAAATTTGCAAAACTCGGATACCAAGTAGAATATCATGCGGATTTCCACTATATGTTGTCGGTCATCCCGTTCTTAAAAGAAACGGATATTTTCGTTGCAATCAGTATGTCAGGTGAAACAAAAGACGTCATTGAATTAGCACGATTTGCGAAAAAACAAGGTGCGGTCTTAATTGCCATTACAAACTTAAATAAATCTCCACTATCGAAAGAGTGCGATATTCAACTCGCAACGCCTATCGTCGAAAAAGATTTCCGGGTAGGGAGTATTACGTCACGCATGACGCAATTGACGGTAATCGATAGCGTATACATTAGCCTCGTTAACCAAATGGGGGAATCCATTATCGATCGCTATCAAAATGCACGTGAACAAGCAGTGAAATTGAGGAGGTAATTAATTTTTTGGTTAAATGAAACTTAGTTTCACGAAAACATCGTATTCTATTGACTTATAATTTCTTGTGGGCGTACAATAGATATAGAAGTACACTGAAAGGAGTGGGGGAAATGCTTGAAAAGTTAGGGACAGAGCAACGAAATCCAAAAACGATGTCACTCGATACGATGAGTATTGCAGATGTGCTCGGAGCAATGAACAAAGAAGATGCATCCGTTATCGAAGTGATTCAACAACAACTTCCGAAAATTGAAGAGACGGTTGTTGCCGTTATTGATTCCTTCCAAAGGGGAGGTCGCCTTATCTATGTAGGTGCTGGAACGAGTGGAAGACTCGGTATTTTGGATGCGGTGGAATGTGTGCCGACGTTCGGTGTATCGCCGGATATGGTTGTTGGGTTAATAGCTGGAGGATTGAAAGCGTTCACAAAAGCAGTCGAGGGTGCAGAAGACGATTCGCAACTCGGAGTCAAAGACTTAAAAGAAATACATCTCAATGAAAACGATACGGTGATTGGAATTGCAGCAAGTGGCAGGACACCATACGTTATCGGTGCGCTCGATTATGCTCGCGAGACCGCAGCCCACACCGTTAGCATCAGCTGCAATGAACATGCTGAAATGAGCAGTCATGCGGAGATTGTAATTGAACTCCCGACAGGCCCAGAAGTATTGACCGGATCAACACGTTTGAAAGCAGGAAGCGCTCAAAAAATGGTGTTGAACATGATTTCCACTGCTTCGATGATTGGAATCGGGAAAGCGTATCAGAACTTGATGATTGACGTACAAGCGACGAATCTGAAATTAGAAGAACGTTCAAAACGCATTATTATGGAAGCAACAGATGTAGACTTACATACAGCAGCGCACTTTTATGAGGCTTCTGGAAAACATGTGAAAACGGCAACGGTTATGATTTTGCTAGATTGTACGAAAGAACAAGCGATGGAACGAATTGAAGCAACAGGCGGATTTGTTCGAAAAGCGACTCAACAAGCATAAAGGTTACTAGACTATCATTCAATAAAGGAAGAGAAAGGGAGTGTTTAGATGAGAAAAGAACAACAGATGGCGACGGACATACTCGAACACGTCGGTGGTAGAGATAACATTCGTAAAATTGCACATTGTATGACACGACTCCGACTTACGTTGAAAGATGACAGCAAATCGAACATCGATATGTTGAAAAAGGTCGATGGTGTTATGGGCGTCGTTGTAGATGACACGTTGCAAGTCGTTATCGGTCCAGGAACTGTCAACCGAGTTGCAGATGAAATGAGTCTACTGACGGGACTTGGTATTGGCGAAGAATCCGAGCCAGAGTACGACAGCCTGACATTTGAAGAACGTGCTGCACTCGATCGTGAACGAATGAAGCAGAAAAACCGGACTCCAGTGAAGAACTTCTTACGTCGAATCGGTAACATTTTCATACCGCTAATCCCGGGACTCGTTGCTTCAGGTATTATTAACGGAGCTGCGAACTTTGCGAAAAACGCAGGTGTCGATCCTTCACAGACATGGATGCAAATTTTGCTATTGCTCGGATCGAGTATCTTCACATACTTGGCGGTAGTTGTCGGTTGGAACACAGCTAAAGAGTTTGGTGGAACTCCAATTTTGGGCGCCATCGCAGGTATGTTCTTATTTAACCCGTTCCTCGCTGAAATCAACATCTATGGCGAGAATCTAGTTCCTGGACGTGGAGGATTATTTGGAGTCATATTTGCAGCATTCCTCATGACGTTTGTTGAAAAGAGAGTTCGCAAAATCATACCAGCAGCTGTGGATATTATTTTCACACCGCTGTTTACGCTATTAATAGTAGGATTTTTCTCCCTTTACGCAATCATACCGGTAGCTGGAGTATTATCAGAAGGAATTACACAAGGAATTATTGCAGTTCTTGACGTTGGTGGCGTATTTGCAGGTGCTGTCCTGGCAGGATTCTTCCTCCCACTCGTAATGGTCGGATTGCATCATGGACTCACACCGATTCACTTAGAATTAATGAATACCTTCGGAAATACAGCATTGCTTACTGTACTCGCAATGGCGGGAGCTGGGCAAGTTGGAGCTGCAATGGCGATCTTCGTGAAAACGAAAAACCAACGTCTCCGCAATATCATTAAAGGGGCATTGCCAGTTGGATTCCTTGGTATTGGTGAACCGTTACTTTACGGGGTTACATTACCACTAGGTCGTCCATTCATCACAGCGTGTATGGGGGCAGCTCTAGGTGGTGCATTCCAAGCAGTTATGCACACCGCAGCAACAGGAATTGGTGTTTCAGGAATTTCACTTATTCCATTGATTGACGATGGCAAGTACCTGTATTACTTCCTTGGATTGCTCATCGCGTATGGTGGCGGATTCTTGTTCACGTACCTATTCGGATTCAAAGAAGAAATGGCACGCGATATTTAACTTTCAAAAGCACTCATCCCGTTACGTTATAATGGGATGAGTGCCTTACTTATTTATAAGGATAAAGGATGGTGGATCACATGCTTGGTATGTCAGTCTATTTGGGTACGGTTCCATTTCAAGACCATGAAAAACGCGTTCGTGAGATGAATACGGTTGGTTTCCAATCGATTTTCACATCGCTTCATATTCCTGAAAACGATGCGACTGCTTATAAAAATGAACTTCAGCTACTCGGCAAACTTGCTACGGAACTTGAGATGGAATTGATGGTGGATGTCAGTCCAACTGCACTCGATGCACTTGGGTTCACGTGGGAGTCCGCAGAAGGGTTACTCTCTTGGGGCGTGAGTGGGTTGCGTCTCGATTATGGAATTTCACCTGAAACTATCGCGAAGTTGTCGCAAGTGATGCGAATTGCATTGAATGCAAGTACGTTGACACATGATGAGCTGAGCGAAATGAAAACGTATGGACTTAAATTAGAAGCAACGGAAGCTTGGCATAACTTTTATCCGAGACCTGAAACGGCATTGGGCCTAGAAGACTTCATTCAACGGAACAACTGGCTGCATGAAGAAGGAGTCCGTATTATGGCATTTGCACCAGGTGACAGACAACTCCGAGGACCGTTATTTGAGACGTTACCAACACTTGAAAAGCATCGGGGAGGATCTCCTATAGTCGCGTGCTTGGAATTAATGAAAGATGCTCATGTCGATAAAGTGCTCATTGGAGATCCTGGGTTAAGTCAGACAAGCTTGTTGCAATTTGAAGCGTACAAAAACGATGTGATTCGTCTTCGCGCAAAGCCTGCTGAACATGCACATACAGCTCAACTCATACAAGCAGCGACGATTCATACCAATCGTCCCGATAGTGCGCGTGACGTCATTCGATCGACAGAATCACGACCAGCCGTAACTAACTCTGGTCAGATAATTACTGCACACTATTGTGCAGAGCGACCTATCGGAACAATCACCGTCGATAACGAACGCTACTTACGATATCAAGGCGAGTTGCAACTGACGAAAAAAGACTTACCGGCAGATGAGCGTGTGAACGTACTGGGTCGAGTCATTGACGAAGACAGGCAACTGCTCATGTACATTGGCAGTAATCAGAGGTTTGAAATTGTTTGGGTTTAACATGATGATTTCTAAAATAAGTAAATGAAGTACCTGTTTACAAGGCCTTTATATCATATTAGTGAACTGAAAACAATCCAACGTTAGTGGAAATATTTTTCATTTAATTGAGTCTTTTATAGTCCGCCTATGTTACTATAAGAGGAAATGATTTTCAGTATTTATTCCCACTATAGATTAGTGTGATTTCGGAGGATAAGCGAATGACAGAGGAATTGTTAACTTCTATGCGTGAAAAAGCGTTGCAATTACGCGTGGAAGGCAGTTACAAAGAGTTGATTGAACATTGCCACTTGCTGCTTGAAGAAGGGCTTAAGCGAAAAGATCATAAGTCCGTGTTATCTGCTTATATCCACTATGCCTCAGCGTATTACAGCGTAGGTGCAATCGAAGATGCTTTTTTAAGTGTAGATGCACATTTACAGTATTGTTCTCAGTTCGGTGATGAAAGAGAGCGGTTGAATGGCATCAATATACTCGTCATTTTGTATGATTACAACAAGGAATATAACAAAGCTAAACTTGCTTTGACCAATGGCATTGAACTAGGAACACGTCTAGAAGTTTGGAACATGGTTAGTAATGCGTACAGTAACTATAGCCATATATGTGCAAGAGAAGGCGACTATGAAAGTGCCCTCGAAAAGGCATTGATTGGTCTCGAAATGGCGGACAGGCATCAACCAGAACTACCCATGTTGAAATTCCGCGTGAAGTTAAATATTGCGAATGCCTATGTAGGTCTTGGGGATACCGATAGTGCTGGACCAATGATTGAGGAAATGCTCGTAGATCCACTTCTCAATACGTACAAACGGGAAAAAGCCCATTGTTATGACTTATACGGCCGCTACTTCTTGAAAAAGAAAGAGTACTTACAGGCGTTAAATGCATTTAACGTAGCAAAACACGAAGCATTAGAAATCAATGACTTACTTGTGTTGAAAGATATACAAGAAAGACGGTGCGAACTCTGTGAAGTAATGGGGGATCATCAGTTAGGGTTCGTTGTGCAACAAGAGTACATTAAATTGTTGCAAGTTCTACAAGACCAAGAGCTAGCTAAGACGGCCTTGCAATTGGAAATCAAGCATAATGTCGCTTCCATTGAGCGGAATTCAAAAATAGATTATTTAACACGACTGTTTAATAGACGGCAATTAGAAGAAGTGACGGAAAAGTGGTTGGATGAGGCGACTCATACAGGGGGCGCAGTTACTTGTATTGCGTTGGATCTCGATAACTTCAAATCCATCAATGACACATATGGGCATTTGATTGGAGACGAAGTGTTGCGTGAAGTTTGCAACGTGTGCCGCAATGTACTCTGGAAATCGGACGCCACTGAATTATTAGCACGTTATGGAGGAGACGAGTTGGTCTTCATGCTCAATGAGTGTTCGATCGATGAAGTACGGTTCAAGATGACTGAACTGCTATCGAGGATCCAGAACCTCACAATTAAGCATAATGGCAAGGTACTGCCAGTCACTGTTAGTATTGGTGTAGCAGATAATGCGAACGGGAATTTCGTTAACTTCTCGGATGTTTTCTATCGGGCAGACCAAGCGTTATATGCGTCTAAAGCAAATGGGAAAAACCAAGTGAGCTACTTTGAAAGTCTCGTATATGAGTGATTACGATCTAAAAACGTCTTCTGTAGAAGGCGTTTTTGCGTTTCTGAATCCAAGAGGGACGATATATAATTCTATAAAAAAACGCCTCGCCATGTAGGCGAAGCGTTCTCCATCATAAACTTTCAAGCTCTAACTTTTTCAAATGCATCTTTGAAATCTTCCCTGCAGCAGTCATTGGGAATTGCTCAAGGAATTCGAGTTCGCGCACTTTAGAGTAATGGATTACCCGCTCATTCGTATAGGCCATCAATTCCTCAGTGCTTAGCGTACTACCTGGTTTGACGATGACGAAGGCTTTTGGAATCTCCCCGACACCTTCTACAGGCTTCCCGATAACAATTGCATTTTGTACAGATGGATGCGAGACGATTACCTCTTCTATACGGCTCGGATACACATTATATCCGTTGTAGATCAGCATCTCTTTCTTCCGATCGACGATTGCAAGATAGCCGTCTTCATCGATAATTCCGATATCTCCAGTGTGTAACCAACCACCACGCAAAGTAGCGGCCGTTTCTTCAGGCTTGTTGAAATAGCCTTTCATTACTTGTGGACCACGGATACATATCTCACCGCTTTCACCAGGTGGCAACGCATCTTCACTCATCCCGTCGAGAGAAACGACTTTGATTTCCGTATTGCATGTCGGCAAACCAACCGTCCCGATTTTATGGATACCGCTCGAAATAGTTACGCTTCCAGCGACTGACGCGGTTGCTTCTGTCAGGCCATAGCCCTCTCCGACGCGAGCATTCGGGAACATTTCCTTCAGCAAGCCCATTTCTTTCTGAGAAAGCGGGGCAGCTCCTGAACTAACATTCCGGATCGTTGAAAAGTCGTACGAATCGATACCTGGTAGATTCAACAGCACATTCCACATCGCAGGTGCACCGTTAATTGAAGAAACTTTGTATTTCTCCATCAATTCCAGAAACTGCGTAGGGACGAACCGATCCGGCAACAGCGTCGTGGCGCCTTGTGCCATTGGTGACACGATCATACCAATACCGCCAGTTATGTGGAACAGGGGAGAGGGACTTAACCGAACTTCCTCCCCAAGGGGAATCAAATACTTTTTCTTGTAGGCTTCTTGATCGGTTTCTACCGCAACATAGCGTAGCGCACCATCTTCATCGACGATAGGAAGAGCTCCAGCGGTCCACGCTGCAATCTGAGTAATGTTACTCACGAGATTTGCGTGCGTAATCATGACGCCTTTTGGACTTCCTGTTGTGCCACCAGTGTATGCAATATGCACCAAATCCTCTTGCGGATCAATGCCGGGATCGAATTCTTCATCAGAAGCAGCTGCTTTCAAAGATGCAAAGCTATGCCATCCGTCGTAACCAGACACATCCACAGGCGTTTCGTTGGAATAAATCTCGGATTCCCCTGTCATAATCACATGGTTAACACCAGTAGCAGGAAGAACATCTGCAATTGCAGCGGCTACAGATTCATGTGTGATGACAGCTTTCGTCTCAGAGTCATTCAACTGATACGTCAAATCCGCAACTGGTAAATAAGGATTCAAAGGGGAGTAGGCAGCGCCTGAAAGAATGATTCCATAATAGGCGGCTACATATTGCGGACATGTCGGCAAATGAGTAGATACCGTCATGCCGCGTCCTATGCCGAGCGTACGAAGTGCATTCGCAAATCGTTTCGCTTCAGTGTAAATTTCGTTATACGTAATCCGTGTATCGCGATAGATATACGCATTCTTTTCACCGTATTGCTTTATGCTACCTTTAAGAATAGCACCTGCAGCAACATTTGGTATTTCGAGCGTTTCTGGCAAGTCCTGATCGTAGTTTTCTCTATTTGATAGTTTAACGTTCATCTGTCCACCGCCTCCTCGAGAGTATGCCTAGTCCGTGTATCGTTTCGAATTTTTACAATTCAATTACACAAGCTTTTTCTCGAGAATAATCCTCGATAGAGTCCGTTCCGAAACCACTACTCTTCACACCGCCGAATGGAAGGTCGATGCCAACTCGTGCATACGTGTTGACCCAGACATTACCTGCTTCAAGGGCAGCAACCATACGATGAGCACGGCTTAGATCCTTCGTCCAGACGCCAGCAGCAAGTCCGAATTCAGTTCCATTTGCAAGAGCAATCGCTTCTTCCTCCGTATCGAACGGAATCATAACTGAAACTGGCCCAAAGATTTCTTCCTGACAAACCCTTAATGTGTTGGACTCTGATTTGAGAAGGGTAGGCTCGACCCAATAACCGTCCGCCAAGTCGCTTCGATCAGGTAGTAGTTCAGATCCACCAGAGCGGCCACCATAAATGAGCTCCGCACCTTCATCCAATCCTAGCTGGATATAAGATTGTACTTTTTCGTACTGTGATTTCGTTGCAATAGGACCAGTAGTTGTCGTTGGATCTAATGTTGGTCCGAACTGTTTCAGCTCTGGGTTTTGAAGATAGTTTTTAACACCTTCCGCTACTTGATCGATAATCGACCGGTGCACAAGAAGGCGTGAACTTCCAACACATAGTTGACCGGAGTTTCCTGTGAAAATACTGTACGAACAAATCGCTTCCACTGCTTTGTCTATATCGGCATCTTCGAATAGGACATTGGCAGACTTACCGCCAAGCTCAAAAATCAATGGCTTTGGTTTACCGGCAGTTGCTCTCGCAATTGAACTAGCTGTACCACCTGACCCTGTTAAACTCACTTTATTCACTGCAGGGTGTTCAACGAGTGTGTCTCCGATTTCAGAACCAGGTCCACAAATGACGTTGAGGACGCCTTCAGGGAATACGTCTTTTAGCAGCTTAGCTAAGTGTAGGGAAGAGACTGCCGCTTGTTCAGATGGTTTGATGACAACAGTATTTCCAGCAGCTAATGCGTAAGCCGCTTTAATTGCAAATGTAAACAGTGGTGCATTCCAAGGTGTGATTCCAACAACAACTCCATAAGGTTCACGTAACGTATAACCAAGAGTCGTTTTAGTCATTGGAACAGTTTGCCCACGATTCGCTTCCATTGCTTTACTTGCTGCATCTAGCCACACTTGCTGCAAAACAGGCATGAGGCCATATGAGGTTTCTCGGATGACCCATCCATTGTCTTGTGTTTCAAGTGCAGCAAGCTCTCCACCGTTGGATGAAATAACTTCTGCAGCGTCACGTAAACACGCAGCACGTTCTCCTGCAGATAGTGCTTTCCACGCTGGAAACGCTTGTTGCGCTGCTTCAATCGCAGCGACTGCGTCTTCCTTAGAGCTTTTAGGAACGCGCGCCCACGCTTTTCCAGTAGAAGGATCCAAACTTTCCGTAAGTGCGCCACCCGTTGCTGCTCGTAATTCTCCACCAATCAAGTTCTGATACTCTTTCAAGTCTGTCGACACTGCCATATTCATTCTCCTCCTTTAATGTGGGAAGTGCTCATAAACTTCGGGAAACGCTCATAAATCGCAAAAAGCGATCATAAATGCCCGAAAGCGCTCATAAAATACAAAAAGTGATCATAACTTGCGAAAAGTGCTCATAATTCGGGAAAAGTGCTCATAAACCTCCGGGAAGTGCTCATAACACATATGCATAGAGCACTAACTAGCAATCTATTGACGTACTAAAAGTCAAGAAACCGGAACTGCATCACGTTTGGCAGTCGTTGAATGCCATCCGAGTGAATGTGCCGTTGCTTTACGCGAGTCGCGCACAGAACCGAAATAGTTATCGTAGTAACGAGCACGCTTCAAGTACAACTGCACATCAAGTTCTTCAGTGAATCCGATTCCGCCATGAATCTGGATCGAATCGCCCGCTGCTTTAATAAACGCTTTGGAAACGAACGACCTTGCGCTATGAACCGCAGCAATTTTATCCGTAGCATCCGTTTCAACAGCCCACGCTGCATAATAGGAAAGGGAACGCGCCGTCTCTAAATCGAGCTTCATATTGACGATGCCATGCTTAATCGCTTGGAAACGTCCAATCGGCTGATTGAACTGCACACGAATCTTCGCGTATTCCGCAGTCATTTTTACAAGCTCATCCATTCCACCCACCATGCTAGAACAAAGCGCAGCGTTGAAATGCAACAAACCTTCTTTCAACATATCAGCAGCGTGACCCGGCTCACCAAGTAACTCACCAGGAGCTTGGTTCAACTCGATTTTCGCAAGATGCTGGGTTTCATCAAGAACCGAAAGTCTTTGAATTGATGCTACATCACTCGATTTCACTAGGAAAAACGACTTGCCCTCTGCTGTCTGAGCACCCACAATGAACGTATCTGGATCACCGATGACAGGGACCAATGTTTTTGTACCTGTCAGTGCATAGCCACTTTCCGTTTTCGCCGCAATACAGCTGAACGCGTTCGGGAATAAGCTGCCATCCCGTTCATACCAAGCGATGGAGACAGAACTTTCACCAACTGCGATATTCGGAAGGCGAGCTGCTTTTTGTGCAGTCGTTCCAAAAGCCTCGAGCAGAGGAACTGCAAGTGCAAGCGTCTCGAGCTGAAGTCCAGGGAGCAAGACTCGTCCGGTCTCTTCGAAAACGGGAACGAGATCGAGTGCTCCAAGACCAAGACCATCCAATTCTTCAGAAACGGGGATGGCGGTTACGCCCATCTCAGCTAGTCCCGATGTAGCTTTATCTACAACATCCAGTTTGCCTTTAATAACAGCACGCGCTGCTTCCGTTCTATCAAGGTCATTCATATATTTACGAATCGCTGTCCGAAACAGCTCTTGTTCTTCGCTTAATGCAAAATCCATAGTAGTCACCTCACCTTTTCCGTTATCGTCCTAAGTCTTTCGGGAGTCCGAGAATACGTTCACCGATTGTGTTACGTTGAACTTCGCTCGTCCCGCCGCCAATCGTTGCGCCGAATGATGCGAGGTACTGACCTTGCATCTCTGAGTCAAATAGGGAATCCTCATTCGTTAACACGCCTGAATGACCTTGAATCGTCATTGCGAAGTCGAAAAGCTCTTTCGTCAACTCGCTGACAAGCAATTTGTCTAACGAACTTTCAGGACCAGGCTTACCACTTTTGAGGGTATGTGTGATGTTGCGATAATAGTTCAATTTCGCGCCATTGATGCGCGCATACAAATCGGCAAGACCATCTTCAACAAATGGATCTTCAATAAGAAGGGAGCCATTCAACCGGACAGTTTTCGCCATCTCAATGACTCGTTCGAATTGCTGTTCAAGCGTAAACACTTGCGCTGCAATCCCTGAACGCTCATGAAGCATGAGTGCGATAAGAACCGCCCAACCTTTGCCTTCTTCACCGACAATATCTTCGTCAGTTGCAACGGCATCCGTTAAATAGACTTCATTGAATTCTTGATGTCCATCCATTTGAACGATCGGGCGTGTCTCGACTCCTTCTTGGTCCATGTCGAGAAGGAAAACTGTAATGCCTTCGTGTTTCTTTTCAGATTGACTCGTTTTCGTCAGTAGGAAACAGCGGTCTGCCAGATGTGCAAAACTAGTCCATACTTTCTGACCGTTGATGACCCATTTGCCATCCTTTTTAACAGCCGTTGTCTGAAGGGCAGTAAGGTCGGATCCTGCACCCGGCTCTGAATACCCTTGACTCCACACTTGTTCACCCGTCAGGATTTTTCCGATGAATTCCTCTTTTTGCGCATCCGTTCCCATTTGCATAAGAGTCGGTGCGACCATATGAATGCCAATATAGTTCACAAGGGGAGGGGACTGAACACGTACCATTTCTTGGTGATAAATGATTTCTTCCATAAGCGTAGCGTCACGACCACCATATGATTTCGGCCAAGAAATCGCCGCCCAACCACCTTCATATAACGTCCGCTGCCAATCGCGAAGAAACTTTGAGTAGTGTTCATTATCTTCAGGAAGCTTGCGATCGCCTTGCAACCAACCCTTCGGCAAATTCACCTCAAGCCAGCCACGCAGCTCCCCACGAAACTTCTCCTCTTTATCCGTAAATGTAAAATCCATTGAGACACACCCTTTCTCATCACTACCGCACGTACTAGTTGTTTTTATTTTTTCTTTCTTCTCTCTCTTCATTAAAAGGTAGATAGTTGGTCGAACCAGCCGCGTTGATTGAAGCGGAAAGCGGCGACTCCTTAGGGATAAGCGAAGACCGAAGACCCCGCAGAAGCGAAGCGCCGAGGAGGCTGAGATCGAGCCCGCGGAAAGCGCCCGTCTGAAGCGTAAATCAACACCGTGTAATGTTAATCCCTCGCCAAAACCCACTGTGGCAAAGCCCGGTCATCCGTAATATCCACCCAAGTCATCTTCAACGGCATCCCAATCTCTACAGCCGTCGGATCACAATCAATAATATTAGCCATGATTTTCACATCAGGCGCAACATCCAGCGCAGCCACCGTAATCACAGTAGGCAACTCATGCTGGAACCCCGGCAAAAACGGTCGGTACGAAGCGATATACGAATACACCGTCGCCGAAATATCCGAACCCAATAACTCCCACTCCGTCTCCGGACTTCCACAACTCGGACAAGCCGGCCCAGGGGGGTGAATGAACGTGCTACATGCCGAACACTTCTGAAGCTTAAGCGCGTGTTCATCCGCAGCGTCCCAATACTCATGGTTATCTAAAGTCTTCAACGGAATCGGCTTTTCATATGCAGTCTGTTTAGTCATCAAGACGCCTCCTTTAATTTCGTAAAATCATCGCACCAGCAATATCCGGACCTGCCCAGCCAGTCGCAATCCCGAGCTCACAATCCTTCACTTGGCGATCTGTACCTTTATAGTCATGTCGCAATTGACGAACAAGCTCCAACACGTTGTTCATACCGTGCGTGTACCCTTCCGAAAGCATGCCACCCGCAGTGTTCGAAGGAAGGCTTCCGCCCATCTTCAAGTTGCCCGCTGCAACGAAATCACCGACTTCACCACGTTTAGCAAACCCGTACGATTCAAGCTGTCTCAAAACGACCCAACTGAAGCAGTCATAGAGCGAAGCAACCTGGATATCTTCAGGCTTCACACCAGCAGATTTGTATAGATCCGCTGCCGCGTGATCTGCCGCAACTTCATCTACCTGCGTCCAGTAATGAACGTGGGAATGAGTCGTTCGCGGCGCCATTCCTGCAATGAACACCGGTTTCGATTTGCAGTTCTTCGCATTCGCTGCAGACGTTACAATAATTGCATTTGCTTCATCTAACTCCACGCAACAGTCATGAATGTTGAATGGCATACTGATATCAGGCGTTGCAAGATACGTTTCCATATCGAGTGGTTTTCCATTCAAGAACGCATTCGGATTCCGCTGTGCATGCTCATAGAAACTAATACATACGTGGCCTAAATGCTCCTTCGTAATTCCTGTTTCGTGCATATGACGATTCGCGAACATCCCAAACCATTGGGAAGGGCTTGCAGAACCATACGGCATGATGAAACTTCCACCCGGTAGCATTTCCTGAAGCATATTCGGATCATACCCACGTCCGACTTGGACACCCGAACTTCCATTCATCGACCGATAGATGAGAACGGTGTTTAACATACCTGATTCGATTAATGCAACGGCATCAGCAATCAGCAATTCCGTACTACTACCGCCGCCACTCACGTCTTTCACATACTTCGGATGACACCCAAGATACGTCGCGAGTTCGTGTGATGGACACGAATCTCCACCCGTTGAATAATTCATAATGCCATCGAGATCTTTTGCCTCTAACCCTGCATCAGAGAGCGCATTGCGCGCAGCAGTGAGCGCCATATGAAGGGGAGTCGTACCTGATTTACGGGAGCGCTGATTCTCGCCGACACCGACGATTGCGCATTGATTTGAATAAGTTGCCATGTGTGCTACCTCCTTAGTCAATCGTTCTCGATTTTACAAACTAACGTCGCCGTTCCAGTTCCAACACGTTCACCTGGTGCTTTTTCTGCAATCAATTCAAGTTCAGCTGTACGCTCTTCAGCGGTTTCCGTGAACTGCTTCACAACACCACTGCACGTAATTGCATCTCCTGGCTTCGTCATTGCACCGAACCGCATACTGAAGTTACTGACGACAGCTTCTGTTCCCGCAAGTTCTTGCACATATTGTCCAAGGAAGCCCATGATGAGCATTCCGTGTGCGATAACGCCATCTAACCCGATACTTTTCGCAAAAGCATCATCTGTATGAAGCGGATTCAAATCGCCCGAAGCTTGTGCATACTGGACTAATTGCTCCAAAGTAACAGGTGGTTTTGTGAGAGGAGGGAGCTGTGCATCCACTTGAAGTTCCGAAAACGGAATTGAAGTAATCGCTTTCATTTCAATTTGCTCCCTTCTGTGCTGCTCTATAAATAATCGTGTTCCGCGCAACAGCTGCGAGAACACCATCTTCTGTTTTCATCTCTGTATCGAGAACGAGAAACTGCATCGTCCCACTTTTTCCAACTCGATCGTAAACATCTGTCACAGCCATTGTGCACTCAAGACGATCTCCAATTCGGATTGGCTTATGGTAGATGAATTCTTGCTCACCGTGTAACATTCGTTTGAAGTCGAGTTTCAGTGGCAACTCTACATTGCTACCGAGCGATACTAAAAAAGTAGGGGGTACAGTTACATTTTCATAAGCCGTACCGGCCGCATAGGTTTCATCAAAGTAAAGGGGGTTCTCATCACCAATTGCTTGTGCAAAACGAGTGACACGTTCCCGATCAATTTCTGCGATGTAAGGTTTACTCGCGATTCCAATCATGCTTTTATCTAAATCCATAGGGCACCTCCGAATGTATTTGAGTTAAAATTCCACCTACTTAAAATAGTATGTGAATTAGGTTGACAGTACAATGTAGAAATCTCTATAGTTAGTAGTAGAATATTAGAAGTTTTTCCATAGAGAGAAGGGAAGTACAGTGTCGTTACCTATCGAAACCTTACTAGAACGAATCGGGATCACATCGCCGTATTCCATTTGGATTGCGAAAGACGAGTTGCAGCAAGTCTATGCACTCACAAATGTAACTGGAATGGCTCCCCCTATAACGACAAGGCGCCCCGGTAAACCCGTGCAAGTCTTAAGAGACGAAGGAAGAAGTGTTATACAGTTCACGTATTCACAAGAATATCGCGTCATTTTACTCATCGAAAAGAGTCAGGTAATCGCGGATACGGATCTCGCTATACTCTTCGACTTCCTACATAAAGGCTACTCTGAATATGCGGATGAAACCGGACGTGCAAAATTAGCGCGTATTGTCGACAGCATCAGTTACACAACCGCATCGCTCGATTTGGAAGACGTGTTCTCCAACATTTTGACTCATACGCTCGACGTTATTACGAATGCCGATTATGGAACACTGTGGTTGTTCGATGAAGATCGAGGGAAAATCGTCTGTAAAGCATCAGAAGGGTATTGTTTTGAAGAGATTCAGCAAATGGAGTTTGAATTAGGGGAGGGTCCAGTTGGCCACGCATTTGAAGTTGGGAATCCGGTGTTAATTACCGATTCTAGCGATTTAGACTACGATAAAGTCAAACGGATTTCACTGGAAAACAGACAACGCTGGGGCAGACGGGTAGAAGATAGTACGAATGTGCGATCCGTCATTGCCTATCCAATAGGTGTCGATGACCGTATTGAATGTGTCATGTACCTCGGGCAGATCAATTCTGAGCAAGTGCTGACGGAGCGCGATCTGTGGTTACTTCAAATCTTCACGACTCAAGTCGGCATCGCGATTCGCAATGCCAAACAGTTCGCAAACATTCGGGAATTGAATGACACACTCCTTCAACGGGATGCAATCCATGCAACGCTATCAGATCTTTCTGTCCGAAACTTAGGAACCGAAAAGATGCTGGAAGAGTTAGGCAAGATGGTCGGACAACCATTAGTATTTGCAGATTTGTTGATGAACGAAATGACGCCAGCGTCTTCAACGTTGCCTGCTGGACTCTCGTTTGGTACGTTGCTTGGAATCATCCAACAAGAAGAACTAACAAAGCGGATTGAAATGAATCCGTCAGGGGATGTTGTATTGTATCCGATTCGATCAGGATCCGTAGTCCTCGGATGTTTAATTGCAATACAGGGAAAGTCAGTGACACGTCTTGGTGAACTCGCGCTTGAACAGGGAAGTGCTGTGCTCGCTCTAGAACGAGTTCAAAAGCAAAATGTGCTCGCATTTTATTATAAAAACCAACGTGAATTGTTTGATGAACTACTCCACGCAAAAGATACCGATGAATTGCAGGAAAAAGCAGAAGCACTCGGAATCCACGATAAGGAAGGATTTGCGGTTGCCATCATACAGGTTATGGGTTGTTCAGATCCGCAAGAGCTGGAGGCACACATTTTTAGATTGATTGCAAAGTTGCGTTCTTCTTCAAGTACTCATATCCAGACCGTTTTCGGCTGGCAAAACAAAGTGATTGTCCTGGTAGGGGTGGATGGACCAGCAGAGTTAGTTATTTTTGAACGTAAACTTGAGGGATTGATGAATCTCGACTCGGAAAATGAAGCAACTTATATATTGCATGGCGGAATCGGTTCACTCGTTAATATGTACAGTCAAATAGAACGAACGTATCGGGAAGCGGAGATAGCACTGACAAATCCAATTGCCGGTACTCGAAATTATCAGCTCGTCCGATACACAGATATTGGAATAAGCCGATTGTTCACGAGTCGGAACACGGAAGAAGTAAGTAAATTTCTAACGGATATTTTTGGACCGCTGCACGAAGCAGATCGCTCAGATGGGACGTTGGAAGAAACGTTGCTGGCTTATTTCAACTGTAATCGCTCAGCAGGCGAAGCGGCAAACTTACTTCATGTCCACATCAATACGTTGTATCAACGATTGAAAAAGATTGAAGAAACACTAGACCTTTCATTGAAACAGGCAGATGATGCACTTCAACTACAACTCGCTTGCTATTTACGGCAGCGAGCTTGAGGGGAGAGCCAAAAACACCGCCACAATCGAGAAAGTCGATTGTGGCGGTGTTTCTGTTCTACATCATCGTATCGTCATCTGAACGACGGCGAGCTGCGTCACGCTGTTCTGTGAAATCTGGTTCATCCCCGAATTCTGTTCCTAAATTAGAATTCGAAAACGTGCCGTAATCGAGATCATTTTCACGCCCATCATTCGTTTCGAACAAAATTCCAAGGCTGACAATCCCGCTTATACCGACGAGTGTATAGACAACTCTGGATAAAATCGAGGCTTGTCCTCCAAATAACGTAGCAACTAGGTCAAATTTGAATAAACCGATAAGACCCCAATTCAAGGCGCCGATAATGACAAGTACTAGCGCGATTCGCGAAACAGTTCGCATGCTGTCAACTCCCTTTTCTAATTAGGATTTCATTTCATTCTAAAGAAATTCATCCATCCTTAGCGTTTGTCAAAAGTTGTTTTTCATACATCGTTTCACAAACTAAAAGAGATGCGCTTATAGATTTCTTAGTTGTATTGTTTATTAACGATTCATGCGGTCACTCGAAAACAAATATTGGTCAAAGTAAAGCTCTTTTCGTAACTGTGTAGAATGGCTAAGTAGCGTATGCAGTCGACCATTTTGTTGTTGAACAATGTGCATAGATACAGGAACAGTTACTGTAGCTCCGTTTGAAAATGTAAGCAACGTTGTCGATTTGTCGATTTCTGTTGGTGTAAAGAAATGATTGAAAATATAGCAACACGTTTCATGTTTAGAGGAGCTAGTCGGAAAAACACCTACATCTTGTGAGACTAGAAATGGCGGCTTATGTTTAAACTTCAAAACAGCACTTGCCACTTTCTTCTGTATTTGAACGGTGGACTGATTATGTAAGCAGGCTAAGTGCAGAAGTTGCGCAGGTGATTTCTTTGATGTGTACGTCCCATGCAACGTGACTATTTTGGAAAGACTCCCTAAATCATCTTTGTACGCAATAAGCGCCAACGCCTGACTATCCAGCAAATAACTCTCACAATTCATCATATAGCCATCTCCTATAACTGTTTAATGGTCCCATTATACGACATATCATTTAGTTCTAAAAGTATGAATATAACACTAATTTCCGACATGATTCGTCATTTTATGAAGCTATAGTAACGGATAGGTCGTTAGGGAATTCGTTGATGATTAGATAAGAATCATGAACGTATTTACGAATTAATAAGTTTAATGAGTGACTTACCAAAACGAAATCTCCAATTTTTGAACCAAAATAGTCGATAGCTGTTTTGTGTTCGAAATGCAGGGTAAACGAATTAAAAAGGACGTGGCGTAGTATGGCACTTGACTATGACTTGGATTATGAAAATCTAGACCTCCGCAAACAACCTGAATTGTACCGAGTAGGTAGAGGTGAAAAAGGTGTCTTGCTTGTTGAACCGTATAAAGGAGAGATCCTTCCGCATTGGCGATTTAAGACACCTGAGATTGCTAAAGAATCTGCTGATAAAATTTGTGAGCTTTTTGAAGAGTATCGAAAGGACGATGATTTTGTTGGTATGGACATGTCTCGGAAGTTTATCCAAATGGGGTACACGCGTGCACGTCGATATACTAACTACAAAGGTGGACGTAAGTATAACGAAGACGGCTCGATTAAGGAACGGCAAATCGACGAAGAGAAAGCAAAGTCCGCAGCAATTTTCAAAGAGCGTTGGGATGCAATACGTGAGGATGAAAATTATTTGAAACGTAAGAAAGCTTATCAGAAGGAGTATGGGTGATTTATATAGGGCTATTATTCAACGTATTTTACGTTGAGAACTGGAATGAATATATATGTTGTGTGAAACATAACCTCTTTTATAGGCACATGAAATGAAACCGTTTTCAAAAAACTCTTTACATTTTATAATGAACCCTGTATAGTTCCGAATAGTTATAACATTATAATCTAATCGACAGAGGTGGGGGAAGTGAAGATAGACAAATCCGCAACTACACCGCTTTATTCACAAGTGGAAGTAACTTTAGAAGAGAAGATTCTCTCAGGACAATGGGACGAGGGTTTTCAAATACCTACGGAAACGGAATTGGCAAAAACACTTGAAGTGAGCAATATAACAATCAAGCGTGCGATTATGAATCTCGTTGACAAAGGAATGCTTGTTAGACAACGTGGTCGCGGTACATTCGTGACGGGTCAACGATTGGAGAAAAATATTCACAAATCTGAGTTCATTAAAATGGATGAACAAGTGAGCAGTGCCCATGATTTGCTCTCCAGTGGTAGCCATGGTTTGTATCCAAGTATTGCAAAAAAGTTAAAGAAGCCAGTGGAGACGGAATTTGTTTATTTGGAACGAATCGGTTATGAAGACGGAGAAAAGGTTTCGTTAGAATATACATATATACCTCAAGAAATTTGGCCGAAAAATGAGCCAATCATCAATAAGGATGCTTTCATCTATGATGTTTTGAAGAAAACGTGTAAGGTCACACTCAAACGTTCAAAAAACTACTTTTCAGGTGCAGTTGCAAATGAAAAGGAAGTGAAACTACTCGGTGTCCGTCCAAATACTCCACTATTTGTTTGGGAACGTATTACGTTTGCAGATTCTGGAGAATGCGTTGAGTATTCCAAGTTTGTCATGAAACAGGACAAAGAGAAATATTATATGGAACTGGAACTAACATAAACACTAGAAACTGTGCTTGGCATAGTTTTCTATTTAACATAAAGTTATAATGTTATATTTAATTATCCAAGTAAGTGATTCGGTGTAAAAAGACGGAATAATTAATCAACGCGTAAGGGATGGTGGGGAAATGAATATGGGGAAAAGAAAGTGGAAGGTAAAGCCTCCTACGACAACAGCCTTGCTGATGTTCATGATTGTACTTGTGGCGTTGCTAACGTATATCATTCCGGCAGGACAATTTGATCGGATGATGGATGAGAAAACGGGGCGTGAACTGATTGTTGCAGATAGTTTCAGTTATACCGAACAATCGCCAGTAGGCATAGGAGGTGTTTTATCGTCAGTATTCGGAGGTATTGTCGGTGCTGCGGAAATTATCGCGTTTGTTCTAATCGTTGGGGGCGTATTTGGAGTCATCGTAAAGAGTGGAGCTATTAACGCTGCGCTAGCAAGACTAATTCATCGGTTAAAAGGGCGAGAGTCAATATTCATCATCATCGCGATGACTGCTTTTGCAATCGGTGGGGCAACGTTCGGCATGGCGGAGGAAACGCTACCCTTTGTTGCGATTGTGCTAGCTGCGACTATGGCAATGGGATATGACCGTATCGTGGCGGTTTCCATCGTTGTTGTCGGTGTATATGCAGGCTATTCGGCGGGACCATTGAATCCGTTTAACGTTGGGATTGCTCAAGGTATAGCCGAACTACCGCTATTTTCGGGGATCGGATTACGATCTATTTTAATGATCGGTGGACTTATTATCGCCATCCATCACACATTGAGATATGCAAAAAAGGTCAAACTGAATCCTAAGACAAGTTTGTTGATAAATGAAGAAGAAATTGAGACAGATGCTACGATACTAGAAAATTTGACGATGACGAAACGCCACAAGATGATTATGGCGGTACTTGGATTATCCCTTGTGGCACTTGTGTTTGGGGTTTTAAAATATGGATGGTATTTAGGTGAAATCTCAGCGCTTATGCTTCTTATGGGAATTGTCATCGGTATGATTGCGTTTAAAGGAAGTTTCAATCAGTTCACGGATGAATTCATGAAAGGTGCTGCCGACATGACAGCTGCTGCATTAATTATCGGACTTTCTCGGGCGATACTTGTTGTCATGGAAGAGGGCCAAATCATTGATACATTAGTGTACGCGGTATCCGTTCCTCTAGGTAGCCTTCATAGTGTATACGCAGCATGGGGTATGTATATTTCACAAGGATTGATTAACTTCATCATTCCATCTTCGACGGGGCAAGCTGCGGTTGTTATGCCAATCATGTCGTCCATCAGTGATGTTATCGGGATTAATCGCCAAATTGCGGTTCAAGCATTTCAGTCAGGGGATGGCTATTGGAACATGATTACACCTACACATCCTGTACTGATGGCCGCGCTCGGAATCGCTGCCGTTCCTTTCGGAAAGTGGGTACGTTTTGCAGGACCGCTAGTTTTAAAATGGACGATTTGGACTATGATTATCTTGGCTGTAGGGGTATGGATTGACTGGGGTCCATTTTAATAAGATGAAACATTATAACATTATAAACAAATAGATAAAACATACAACTTGGAGTGATTACAGATGAATAATTCATTGAAATGGACGATTATCGGTGGAGGTAATGGTGGACAGACAACTGCAGGGCACTTAGGAATGATGGGATTTGACGTTACAATTTACGATATTTTCGAAGAGACGATACAGGCGATTAAAGAGCAAGGGGGTGTTTATCTACAAGATGCTTTGACTGGATTTGGAAAAGTCGTGTGTGCGACGACTAATATGGAAGAAGCATTGAAAGATGCGGATGTTGTCTTTGTGACGGTCCCTGCAACAGCACATCGAACAGTGGCGGAGTCATGTGCTCCGTATTTAAAAGATGGTCAAATTGTCATTCTGAATCCTGCCGCTTCATTTGGATCATTAGTGTTCCGAAAAACATTGGATGATGAAGGCTGCAAAGCTAACGTTACATTAGGAGAAACGAATACATTGCTTTATGGTTGTCGAATTGTAAAACCGGGCACTACACAAGTGTTTGGACTGAAAAATCGTATATTAACGGCTGCATTACCGGCAACTGAGACGGCACGAGTTGTAGAAATACTTCAAACTGCATTTCCACAGTTTGAAGCATGCGAGAGCATCCTTGTTACTAGTTTTGATAATACAAATCCTATTTTACACCCGGCAACTACATTATTTAATACGGGGATAATCGAATCTGAGCAAGAGTGGAGATTCTATGTGGATGGGTTTACACCTAGTATTGGACGCTATGTTGAACGAATGGATGAGGAACGTCTAGCCATTGGAAGGGCACTTGGGTTGGAATTGTTATCATGCCTGCAACAGTTGGAGGTTGAGTATGATGTATTTGAAGACACGTTGGCCGAATCCGTCAACAGAAATCCGGTTTATCAGGATATAGGAGGACAAAAGACGTTGGAAACTCGTTATATAACGGAGGATATACCAATGGGGCTCGTGCCTTTTATAGAGATAGGTAAACTGTTGGGACTTCCTGTTATTCATATGGAAACAGCTGCAACAATGGGGCAATTGCTGCTCGGACGGAGCTTAATGGATGAGGCACGAACGCTTGAAAACTTAGGTGTGGCAGGTATGTCTGGGAATGAATTTCTTGAATTTGTTCAAACTGGTCGAAAATGATGACGGGAGATATGCAGTTTAATAGAATTTAGTTGCAAAGGTTATCCAGGTGACTCTGGGGGGAATAGTACGTGAAAGAAGTAAGCCCTAAAGGAGGAAACTTTATGCACACGTTCAACAACGCGGTGCTTATTTATAACAAGCATGCAGGAGATGATGATGTAGAAGCGAAACTCGCAGCGGTTGTGCCGATCCTTGGAAAGTCAGTGAAAGAATTAACGATTGTGAGACCGGATAGTCCTGAAGAAATGGCCCGTATCTGTGAAGCTTCATGCGACATGGATCTTGTTGTAATAATGGGTGGTGACGGCACTGTTCATCAATGTGTAAATACTATATTCACTCTTCCAGTCCGACCGCTTTTAGCCATTTTACCAGGCGGGACGTCGAATGATTTTACTCGCACACTTGGCATTCCTCAAGACTTGCGTGAAGCAGCGGAAGCATTAGTGAATGGAGAAATCCGTGCAATAGATATCGGTAAAGAAGGGGATCACCACTTCATTAACTTTTGGGGAATTGGACTGGTTGCGGAGACGTCTGAAAATGTGAATGAAAACCAAAAGAAGAGTTTTGGATCGCTGAGTTATATAGCGAGCACGATTCGTACGGCGCGTGCTGCAGAAAGCTTTGAGTACCATATTCTCGCTGACGGTGCAGATTTAAGGGGAGAAGCAGTCGCGATCTTTGTGTTGAACGGAAGCTCTCTCGCGACGACATCGATTCCAATTGCAGCAATCAGTCCTTCTGATGGGAAACTAGACGTGCTTGTTATGAAAAACTCCAATTTAGCGATGTTGCGGGAGCTACTTTCCCTTCGGAATCCGGACACGACAAACGAACAACTCGATATGCTGGAGTATATCCAAGCGAGTGAGCTAACTATAAGAGCTGCTGGCCAAGAGAAAGTAGATATGGACGGAGAGTTATATGAGTTTCAGTCGGGACGGATTGAAGTGTTAAAAGGACATTTGAACATGTTATGCCCTAGAGCAACATAAATTATGAGAGCGCTTCGTCTTGCGGACGAAGCGTTTTTGCGTTGAGGAATTTTAGAGGTAGTGGGTGGTAGGAATCTGAAGATGTCGGCCGTTATCGGAAGTATGACGCTGACAATCGGAACTATGGGCGCATGAATCGGCACCAGGCTATCCACACTGACATAGGTTACCTCAAGCGTCGATTTGCCTTCTCGATCAGTCAGTACCACATTTCCATCACTGCCGCGGTTTTGTCGATCACTCATATGCGATTGTCCCACACTTCACGAGGTTTCTCCGACACAACAGAGAGTTTGTCGATAACAGGCTACAATTCAACACCGTTAAGGGATTAATTGGTAGCGCTTCGCTTGTTGCAAGACGGGCTATTCCACAGTGACATAGGATACCTCAAGCGCCTATTTGCCTTCTCGATCAGTCAGTACCACATTTCCATCACTGCCGCGGTTTTGTCGATCACTCATATGCGATTGTCCGACACTTCACGAGGTTTCTCCGACACAACAGAGAGTTTGTCGATAACAGGCTACAATTCAACACCGTTAAGGGATTAATTGGTAGCGCTTCGCCTGTTGCAAGACGAGCTATTCCACACTGACATAGGTTACCTCAAGCGTCGATTTACCTTCTCGATCAGTTAGTACCACATTTCCATCATTGCCGCGGTTTTGTCGATCACTCATATGCGATTGTCCGACACTTCACAAGGTTTCTCCGACATATCAGAGAGTTTGTCGATAACAGCCTACAAATCAACACCATAAAGGGATTAATTGGTAGCGCTTCGCTTGTTGCAAGACGAGCGGGACGGCTGGACGAGAGAATCGGCAAGATCCAAGGCGTTATCGGAAGTATGACGCTGACAATCGGCATCAGCCCTCAATTCTCCCCAATAAACACATCAAAAACGCACCGAATCAAATTCGGTGCGCTTCTCCTACTTATTTAAATACTTGCGCAGCCTTTACCGCTTTTTTCCAACCTGCATACAACTCGTCGCGCTCTTGGTCGTCCATTTCAGGTTCAAATTGACGATCCAATTGCCATCGGTCCGCGATTTGGGAGCAGTCTTTCCAAAATCCTACAGCGAGCCCAGCGAGATAAGCTGCCCCGAGAGCCGTTGTCTCGTTAATAGAAGGTCGTTCGACGGGTACGCCTAGCAAATCAGATTGGAACTGCATTAAGAAGTTATTTGCAACTGCACCGCCATCGACACGCAATGATTTCAAGGAGATGCCGGAGTCAGCTTCCATCGCATCCAAGACGTCTTTCGTCTGGTACGCGAGTGACTCGAGCGTCGCGCGGATGAAATGCTCTTTTGTAGTGCCACGTGTTAATCCGAAAACAGCACCGCGTACATCACTATCCCAGTGCGGAGTTCCGAGTCCGACAAATGCAGGGACAACATAGACGCCATCAGAAGAAGTGACGCGCTCTGCGTATTCTGCACTTTGCCCTGAATTTCGTATCATCCGCAGGCCGTCTCGTAGCCACTGAATGGCTGACCCAGCAACGAAAATACTACCCTCTAACGCATATTCCACTTTACCGTCAAGTCCCCATGCAATTGTCGTGAGTAAGCCATTCTCGGACTGGACCGCTTCTTCACCAGTATTCATCAACATGAAACAGCCCGTGCCATACGTGTTTTTCACCATACCTTTTTCAAAACACGCTTGCCCGAATAAGGCAGCTTGTTGGTCGCCAGCAATACCAGCAATCGGAACTTCACGACCGAAAAACTTACTTGCTTCAGTATGTGCGTAAACTTCAGAAGAAGGGCGAACGTCCGGAAGCATAGCAGCAGGTACGTCTAGAATCTCAAGTAACTCTTCATCCCATTGTAAATCGTGGATATTGTACATCATCGTACGCGAAGCGTTAGAGTAGTCCGTAATGTGAGCAGTGCCACCTGATAATTTCCATACAAGCCATGTATCGATTGTTCCGAATAACAAGTCGCCATTCTCAGCTTTCGCACGTGCTCCTTCAACGTGATCGAGAATCCACTTTACTTTAGTCCCTGAGAAATAAGGGTCGATGAGCAACCCCGTCTTCTTACGAATCAAATCGGCATGTCCTGCGGATTTGAGTTCTTCACAGATACTAGATGTCTGGCGGGATTGCCAAACAATTGCGTTATAAATAGGATTACCCGTCTTTTTATCCCAGACAACGGTAGTTTCTCGTTGGTTTGTAATTCCGATTCCAGCAATCTGATCTGGTGAAAGGCTTTTCTCGGATAAAACGCCTGCGATGACTGACAAAATCGAACTCCAAATTTCGATCGCATTATGTTCGACCCAGCCGGTTTGCGGGAAATACTGTTTGAATTCCTGTTGCGCGGTAAAGACAGCTTCCCCTTGTTTATTGAACAAAATCGCACGTGAACTGGTCGTTCCTTGGTCGAGTGCAAGCATGTATGTCTCTTTCATACAATTTCCTCCCAGCGTATAGGGCTCCTGTCGCCAGAAGCATTTTCTTCAGTCTATCATAGTCAATGGGATAGCCAGAAATCTCATGTATGTAAAAACCCCTTGCCAGTAAAACAGGCAAGGGGAGGGGTGATTAAAATTTGTCGGTACGATTTGGATTCGTATTAGTAAGATCGGATTTGAAGGTCACATCATCCGTTACGCCTTCACGATTCACTTCAACTTCTTCGCGTTTTAGCGTTTCGTCAACATGCTCCGTCTCAGTTACTCTCTTTTTGTTAATAACAATTTCTTCAGTAACAACTGGCTTTTTAGTAACCTCGATGCGTTCTTCAGTCACAGGCACACGAATTGTTTCTTCACCGAAAGCAGTTGAACCTTGGAAGTTTTCTTCATTTCTATTAGATAGAGCGTCATGAACAGGGCGTCGTTCAATTGTGATTTCTCCATGCTCTACAGGGATGTCCATCGATTTATGTTCTTCGACCACGTTCTTTTCAACAGTGACTTCGCCTGTTTGGACATACTGTTTATCCATATTCAACTGTTCTTCATGAAGCTCCATCGTTTCTGGGACTTCTTCGATTGTACGGTTAAGACCACCCGCGTTACGTAACTGCTCCGTATTCACAGTATTTGTATGAGCATCCGCAGTGTGGTCGAAATTACCTTGTAAAGAACCATTATCACGATCGGATCTTAAGCCACCTGCCATACCAAGCGCATCAGTTTGTGTATGTTCTGCTAAATTCGCATCGTTGGTTGAATCACTTTGGGAGTATCGGCTGTTCGCGTCGTTACGTAGTGTATTTGCTTCGCCTTCATCTACATAAAGCAACATGGCGCCGTCGTGGATTTCCTGTGTATATCGATCTTTTTCAGCTTGGCTTAAGCCTGTATCACTTAATAGATTGTAAATATAATCTTCACCTGATAAGAAGTTCATGAACTTGTCCATCAACGAGTCTTCTGGTGTTTTTACTTCAGCATCTGTACGGCTGCGAAGCATGTGTAAGTCATCTTTATCTTTAGCAATTACGTAAACATTATCATCTAAAATTCCTGTAGCTTTTAGTTCCCGTATTTTTGAAATTACTTCTGTTTCAGTTTGGAATGTCCCAACAAATCGCTTTTTGTTATTCATGTTCAAGTTCCTCCTCGGGATTTTTAAGTTAAACTTTTGTGGTGGTTATGTGGTGTTAGATAATGTATACCCGAGGGTTCATCTATGAAAACCTTTTTAAGTCTAAAACAATAATTGTCATAGCCTTGTAATCTTTTCGTTACATGAGAAAGTTTGAATTTGCAACAGCATTCATCAAAACGAGCTTGAATAATTGCCTAATCTACTAGGTTTTTAGAGTAGGCAGGAGAACCTTGGTTTGGTACACTTGTCTCTAACATAAATCATGAAATTTGTATGTAGTAGGGAGTGGGGAAATGGAGAATTTAGCATTAATTAGCGTAGTCGCCGTACTCGCTTTAGGAATATTTTCCCAATGGCTTGCTTGGAGGATTCAGTGGCCATCGATTGTCATCATGTCGATTGCAGGATTGCTCATTGGTCCCGTTTTAGGATTAATCAATCCAGAAGCCGCACTCGGTGACTTGTATGGGCCCCTAATCTCACTTGCGGTTGCTGTTATTCTTTTTGAAGGCAGTTCAAATCTTGATATTCGTGAAATTAAAGGGATTTCAAAATCCGTCACACGCATTGTCACAGTTGGTGCGTTTCTCGCATGGATTCTAGGTTCCCTTGCCGCTCACTTCTTCGCAGGGTTGCAGTGGGAGATCGCCTTCATTATAGGAGGATTATTCGTAGTCACTGGGCCGACTGTCATCATTCCATTACTTCGGAATGCAAAGCTAAAGTCACGGACTGCAGCTGTCTTGAAGTGGGAAGGGATCATTGTCGATCCAGCAGGACCGTTACTTGCGCTATTCGCGTATGAAGTAATTAAGGTTTTGAGCAATGATAACTTAACAATGAGTAATTTGCTTAGCTTCTTCGGAGGTGCAGGTCTGGCGATTCTTTTAGGACTTGCAGTTGGGTTATTCATATCGGTTATGGCGACAAAAGGTCAATTTCCGGAATACTTGAAATCACCGATCGTTCTGGCACTAGTCCTAATCTGTTTCATGTTGGCAGAAGTAATCATGCACGAAACAGGAATGCTTGCAGTGACGGTGATGGGTCTAACTATTGGCCGTTCCAAGAAATACGTCTCATCAATTGGCAACCTCGGTCATTTTGTTGAAAACGTCTCGGTCATGTTGACTTCGACTGTATTCATCCTCTTGACCGCGTCATTACCGAGAGAAACGATTGCACAAATGTTTACATTACCAATCCTCGCGTTCGTTTTAGTAACATTGTTCGTCGTGCGTCCATTGTCCGTATGGATCTCAACGATTGGTACCGAATTGAATCGAAATGAAAAAATCTTAATCGGTTGGATTGCGCCACGCGGAATTGTTGCACTTACAGTTGCCGGATACTTTTCAAGCATCCTCGTAAATGATGGGTATGAAGAGGCAAGCCTACTGACCGCTTTGACGTTTGCACTCGTTATCATTACTGTGTGTGCACACGGATTCACGATTGGTCCACTTGCGAAAAGGCTACACTTGGCAAGCAACGAACCCCCGGGTATTTTGATTATTGGCGCTAGTAACTTCAGTGCATCTCTAGGGGAACAGTTGAAAAAACTAGGAATTCCAGTTCTTATTATGGATCCCTCAAGAGGACGGTTGAATTTAGCCACGGCTAAAGGCGTTGAAACATTCGAGGGACAGATTTTGTCGGAACAAGCACGTTTCGCAGTAGACTTAACACCTTATAATACGATCGTATCAATGACTGGGGACGCTTCCTACAATGCGTTGATAGCTCAATCATTCGCACCTGAATTCGGTTTCAACAATACGTTTTCACTGCCGGTTGCGTTAAATCATCAGATGAATGAATCGGAGTTACCTATTTCATTAAAAGCACATATCTTATTCCGGGAAGATGCTACGTTCACAGAGCTGAATCGGAAGGTCAATACAGTGTATGAAATCGGGGAAATCCTCATTACTGAGGTTGAAAATGAGGACAATTGGTTGGATGAAATACCAAAAGAGATCACTCCACTATTTATTAAAAAGGAGAGTGACCTGATCGTATTTGTGACATTACGAAAGAGAGTCAATCTTGAAGAAGGGGACATTTTAGTCGTCCTGCGACCCAAGGTAGAGAAAAAGGAGCCAACCGCTTAATAAGCGGTTGAGCTCCTTTTGTTTACCATTATACGATATGTGAAACTTCTTGTGACTGGCTTTCAAGTTCAGCAGCCGAAGACGCGAGATGGAGGAATGCCTCCATAGCAGTTTCAATATCTTTTTTACAATCATCGATATTGGCTTGCGCACTATCAGTACCCGAAGCTATTAAATTAACTTGTTTTGTGATCGCATCTATACCGTCGCGGACTTCCACAATCGAAGCTTCAACATTAGATGAAAGTTTGCGCACTTCTTTAGCGACAACGTCAAAACCACGTCCATGCTCACCAGCACGTGCCGCCTCAATTGCAGCATTTAATGCAAGTAAATTCGTTTGAGAAGCAATCGTACGGATCGTTTTGACGATTCCTTGTATATTTTCAGAATGTGTTTGGAGCACTTCGAGGTTATTCGTATTGGTATGAGAGACATCAGCGAGTGCTGCAATGCGCTTTAACAAGTCTTCGTTGCGACTTCTTCCTTCATCGGCTTGCTCAGTAAGTGACTGCGCCATTTGGTTGAGTTCTGCTACTACACCTAGCGCGATGTCTTGACGTTTGGTTACGTCCGTTGCAACTTTTGTAACTCCGAGAACGGTCCGTTTGTCTTGGCTGAATACAGGCATGTACGTCGCCTCAAGCCACACGACAGAGCCATCTTTCGACTTTCGTTTGATTTTACCGGAAGATGCGATACCTTTCTTTAAATCTCTCCACATGGACGTATAGGAAGGGCTATTTACAAACTCAGGGAAACATAGTTTTTCATGGAGCATGCCAACCATTTCTTCCGGACGGTAGCCGACAGCAGCCGCAAACTTTTCATTCACATAAGCAATACGTTTGTCTGTTCCAAATCGAATGATTGCTAAGTTATCTTCTAGTGCGCTGACTACGAGTTGATCGGATACCGTTTCAAGTATGGATACGTTCAATTAGATTCCTCCTAATGTTATACAATGAATATCTTTCCAGTATACATTCAGTGAACCATTTGTACTAGTGAAATTGATTTCTGGATGAATTTTAATTGAGAGTAACTGAAAATGGTTTCATGAAACTGTAAAATGTAACCGAATAGTACACAACAGAGTTTACAATAAAAAAGACTTCGGAAGCTGATGTTCAGCCTCCAAAGTCTAGTACCTATCCATATTTATTTTTTAAAACTCACGTTTAGTCGGATGTTCTTCGAAGAAATCTCCGCGCATTGTATCATCTGTAGTTAAGTCTTTCCGAGTTAACTGTGGTTCCTCATCTATTGTACGTTCAGTAACCGGATTCACAGAATCCTGAAACTCTTGACGGCGTTGTTTTTGCTCGGAATCGCGACCAAGTTCGCCAGCAAAATCAGTAATTTCAAGTCCGTTTGAAATCGAATCGTCAGCTGCAACACTGAATTCCGAACGCTCAACTGGTCGTTTGTCGATAGGTTCTGTATGTTCGTGATAGTCGTGCGCTTGTTGCGGAACAGACTCTCCAAATGCAGGTTTTTCAGGTGTCCGTGTAACGCCAGCGCCTGGAGGTTCTACCCATGTATTCGCACCTAGATTCGGATCCCCTACATTTTCACCGATGCCGAAAGGTTTGCCGATTTCTTGATGCTGTCCAGGCATATCGCTGTTTTCATCCACATAGAGCAACATGCTACCGTTATTAACATCTTGATAAAAACCAGCTCTTTCATCTTCGTTAAAACCGAGATCATCCATCATACTGCGCACGCGATCTTCACCCGTCATGAAGTCCATGAATTTGTCGAGCCATGATTCGTGTGTTGTTTGAATCTCCGCATCCGTCCGACTTTGTAGCATTTTCACGTCATCTTCACTTTTAGCGATAACGAAGATTTGGTAATCTGCATAACCTTCCATCTTCAATTCTTGTACCTTTGCCAATAGTTCCGGCTCTGTATGAAACATTCCGATAAATCGTTTTCCATTCTCCATGTATAAACGCCTCCTGTAAATTAGACTGCTACTAGCTTAGTAGAACGAGTTGTTAGTATTGCAATACCCGAGCAACAACTTCCAGAAACCTCGGATGTAGTCACATACAGGAACGTCATCGATTTGTAATTAAGCTGTCATGGAGAAAGAAGTCGAAAAACACGGCAATTATTGAAAATGTTCTTAATTTCAAATTAACTATTGATTATATAATCTGAACATTTATAATAGTTTATACATAAAAGGATAAATAAGGGGGAATTACATTGCTTACATTTGTTTCAGCAATCTTTTTGTTACTTGCGGGGTACTTCGCGTATTCCAAAGTCGTAGAGAAAGTTTTTGTGATCGACGATGCACGTAAAACTCCAGCGTACACGAAGACGGATGGCATGGACTATGTACCAATGAGTTGGTGGAGAGGTTGGCTGATCCAACTATTAAATATTGCAGGACTAGGGCCCATTTTTGGCGCAATCGCAGGTGCGCTTTACGGACCTGTCGCATTCATATGGATTGTATTAGGAAGTATCTTTGCTGGAGGTGTCCATGACTACTTCTCAGGAATGCTCTCCCTGAAACATGGCGGTGCACAATTTCCAAAGTTAGTCGGGGAATACTTAGGCAGCACAGTCCGAAAAGTGACGAGTGTTGTTTCTATCGTATTAATGGTGCTCGTTGCAGCTGCGTTTACAGCAGGTCCAGCACAACTGATCGCTTCCATAACACCTATCACATTCACGATGGCATTAGTAATTGTCTTCATTTACTTTGCATTAGCTGCAATTCTTCCTATTAACAAAATCATCGGTCGGATATATCCCATTTTCGGTGCAATCTTAATCATCATGGCAGTATCGATTGCAGGGGCACTACTTTTTGGGACTGCTAAGATTCCTAACTTAACTTTTAAGAATCTGCATCCTGGGGAACTACCAATCTGGCCGCTGTTAATGGTGACGATCTCATGTGGAGCCATTTCAGGATTCCATTCAACACAAAGCCCGATTGTCTCGAGAACGATGAAGAAAGAATCAGAAGGACGTAAGATTTTCTACGGTGCAATGATTGGAGAAGGAGTTATTGCTTTAATATGGGCAGCTGCTGGAATGACCTTTTTCGGTGGAACAGGGGGTCTGCAAGCCGCACTCGCTGCTGGTGGACCTGCCGGGGCGGTTAACGAAATCTCTGGTACATTGTTAGGAACGTTTGGTGGAATTCTAGCAATTCTTGGCGTGATTATCTTACCCATAACTACAGGGGATACAGCATTGCGTTCTGCACGAATGATGCTGACAGAAGCCACTGCTTCCAAGTTTAATCCTGACAAGAGATCGGTTATTCTACTCGCAACTGTAATCCTAGGTGTACCGATGTTTTACTTATCAACAATCGATTATTCGTTTTTATGGCGTTATGTAGGTGGAACCAATCAGTTTGTCGCAGCAATTATGCTTTGGACGGCTACTTCCTATCTTTTACGAGAAGGACGCGCACACTACATTGCAGGAATACCGGCTTTGTTCATGAGTGGCGTTGTAACGACCTATTGGTTGTATGCTCCTGAAGGATTACATCTGGGGTATGGTGTCTCTGTGATGCTTGGGTTAGTAGCGGTTGTAGCACTCGCCGTTTTCTATGGTGTTAAAATCATTCAGTCACGTAAAGCGATTGCGAAACAAGTTGTACCGAAAACGATTTAACTAAGGAAGGTGCTCATCATGCACCTTCCTTTCGTGTGTTAGAAAACCAAGTGAAATAATAGAGTGTTATGCACAATAACGGTCATCGTGTGTTTAAAGTACTATTTTCACTACGTATATTTAATGTGCCAATACATCTATACATGTTGAAAAGTGTTTAGTTTTATAGTCATATGGGTATAGAGTGAAGAATAAATAGATTAGAATAAATAGATAAGCATAGGAGAACATGATGATGAGTGTACACATACAAAACTTACAAGAATCCATACAGTCGTTGCGAAACCATGGTCGGTATAATGAAATGATAGAAGCGTGTTACCAACTGTTACAAGAGGCAACTGATCTTGGGGACCGTCAATTGCAAATGGACGCCTATGTGAATTTCGCACTTGGTTTTTACAAAATCGGGGACATTAAAGATGCATTTTTGTATATTGAAAAACATGCGATGCTATGTGAAATCTATGGGAATGAATCAGATGAATTGGATTCCAATCATATATTTTTCCTGTTATATGAGTATACAGGGAATTATGTGAAGGCAAAGCATGTGCTTGAGAATACAATCGTACTCGGATCGAAACTCGGAAAGTACAATCTTGTCAGCGAGAATTGCAGTGAGCTTAGTTCTGTATTAAGTTGCACTGGAAACCATGAAGAAGCGTTGAGAGTCGGAGAGAAAGGTGCGAGAATTGCCGCACATCATGAGCCATACTGTCCTTTTTTACTCATGAAAGCGACGCTGGCAGTTGCCGAAGCACATTTTGGATTGAAGGATTTTGAAACAGCCAAGTCACTTATTCAGACGGTAGTTCAAGATTCTGTTTTAGAAAGTTATGCAAAAGAAAAAGCGAAATGCTATCGGCTATTAGCTGAAATGCAAAGAGTGCAGCAGAAACCGATAGACGCGTTAGCAAGTTTGGCGATTGCAGAAGACAGCGCTAAAAACGCCAACAATTTGAAGCAACAAAAAGAAATTCAAGAAGTGCAAATCGAACTACATAGTGAGCTAAAAAATTTTGAAAAAGGTTTTGAAATTCAAGCAAGACACATTGAGCTTCTCAAGGAAATCCATTTTCAAGACACGGTGAATGCAGCAATGAAACTCGAAATGAAAGTGAAGTTGCAAGAACTTGAGAGGCAAGCGAATACCGATTTTTTAACTGAAGTTTCCAGTAGAAGAGCGCTTGAAGAGACTGCGAACGAATGGCTTACCCAAGCTTCCTTATCTGAAGAGAATGTTGTATGCATCGCTTTTGATATCGATAATTTGAAGACACTGAATGATACGTATGGGCATGCATTCGGCGATCAGGTCATTCGTCGAATCGCTCGAGTATGTAGTGATTTGCTTCGGAGGAGTGATATCACTGGAAGAATTGGTGGAGATGAGTTCGTATCAATCCTGAAAGGAATCACGGTTGAAGCTGCTTATAAGAAAGCACAACGGATGCTTAAAGCGGTAAACGGATTATCATTTGAGCAGAACGGTGAGAAACTCTCTTTAACTTTAAGTATCGGGCTAGCTGAAAATGCATACGGAAGCATTAAAGAGTATGACAAACTCTATCACAAAGCGGATATTGCATTGTATCGTGCAAAAAATAAAGGGAAAAACCAAGTATGTATTTATAGAAATGAGACATATTAAAAGTTCTGCGCTGTTTTAAGGAATGTTTTTCGGATATTCATAAATTACTCAGTGTTTAAATTGTGAACAAACAAGCACATAAAAACTTCTTGATTTGGTTAGGAAACAGACACAAAAAAAGCGAGCAAAACAGTAACGCAAGAACTATTTTTATGTTAAAGTATTCACCGTAGATTATTCATAAAGGCTTTCAGTCGATTGACTGCATCCCAAATAAAAGGAGATTTTTAAAATGGGTAGAGTAGAACAAAAAGTAGCTTTAGTAACAGGTGGCGCATCAGGTATCGGTCTTGCGTCTGCACAATTGCTTGCGAAAGAAGGCGCTAAAGTTGTTATCGGCGATTACAATATTGAAGGTGCAAAAGTAGCTGCTGAAGAAATCAAAGCAAACGGTGGAGAGGCATCAGCTGTATTCTTGGATGCAACTAAAGAAGATTCAATCAAAGAAGCGGTTGAATTCACAGTGAACACATACGGTTCAATTACGATCTTATTCAATAACGTTGGAGGCACAAATCTTAAAAAAGACTTGGATGTTGTCAACATGGACTTGGATGAATGGGATCGTTTGATGAATATGAACTTGAAGAGTGTCTTGATTGGTTCACGTTTCGCAATTCCTTACATGCAAAAAGCAGGTGGCGGTTCAATCATCAATACTGCTTCAACTGCTGCAGTAGCAGGAGATACTATTCGTTCAGCGTATGGTGCTTCTAAAACAGCTGTTACGGGTCTTACTCGTTACATTGCAACACAATACGGTAAAGACAAAATCCGTTGTAATGCAATCGCACCAGGTCTTATTTTAACTCCTGCTGCAGAGGCTAACTTACCTGAAGAAGTACGCGAAATCTTCATGAAGTATAATGCGCTTCCATACCACGGTGAGCCTGAAGATATCGGTAACACTGTTGTGTTCCTAGCGTCTGATGATTCTAAGTTTATGACTGGTCAATTGCTTGTAGTTGATGGTGGTCATTACATGACAAGCCCAACAATTTCTGATGTTCAGGATTACGCGGCTCGTATGCAAAAATAAATTTCCCTTTAGAACTCCTTCTTTGCCAATTTAGGTTGGTGAAGAGGGAGTTTTTTGGCGTTTTGTAAAGTTTACAGTGTTGATTTGCGATGCATGCGGACGCTTTTCGCGGGCTTGTCCTCAGTCTCCTCGTTCGCTTCGCTCCCCGCGGGGTTTTCGGACTTCGCTTATTCCGCAGGAGTCGCGGCGTTCCGCTTCAATCAACGTGACTTGTGGGAGATAGATACATCATTAATAGTGTTGATTTGCGCTGCATGCGGTCGCTTTCCTAGGGGCTTGCCCTAAGCCGCTTCCTTCGCGTTGCTCAGTCCAGGGTCTTAGGACTGCGCTTATCCCTAAGGAGTCGCCGCATTCCGCTTCAATCAACGGGACTTGTGGGAGTGTGGTATTCCATTACTATAGGAAAGAAGTACAAACTCAGAGAGAGAGAAAGAAGATAATCAAGCGGAATTTAAGAATGGTAGGTTAGGAGGAGGGAATAAAGGGAATGTTTCTGTAACTGATTTGTTTTGGGACGGGGGGAAGGTCGTTGAAGAGGGTGATGGTGTTGGTGTTTTCGGGGAGTTTGGTGTTTGGGTCAGCTGGTTCGGTGTTGGCGGTTGAGGATATTGAGGAGCAGGATGAAGAGGAGGTTGTTGAGTGTGAAGACGTTGCGGTTGAAGTTTTGGGAAAGGATTCACCGGAAGACTTATTAAAAGAGTGCGAAACGGATGCTGTTATGGATTCCGCAGCTTCTGAAGAAAGTGTACATATTGAGGGTGAAGATGAGGGGAATACAACGTGTAGTGAGGGAAATCATGAGGATGTAGTGAATCTTGGTGATGAAGTGAAGGAAGAGACTGTTATAACTAAGGATCAGACTGTGCTTGAATCGTCACCCAGTAATGAGAGAACTGAAGAGACAGTGCTTGAAACGACGGTAGATGATGATGGAGAGATTTCTTGTTCTGAAACGGATGCTCAAGTAGAGCTGTCGGAAGAGGAAGGTCCTGAGGGAACTAGTGAGTCTACATCCCGAGAGTTAGGGGACGGTTCGATGTCTAGTTCAGAAGGCGAAGTGGAGAAAGAGGTTACAAAAGAAGTTGTTGTGGATATGAATGAAGAACCTTCAAAAGTTCCATCAGAAGTAGATGAAGTTAAGATGAAACATGTGGAAAAGGATGAACACGTCGAACAACCTAAAGAACTTGATACAGCACCAGATACATTGTCAGCGAATCCCTCTGATACAACTGAAGGAATTGTAAGGACGGCTAGTATTGAAAATAGTCCCATCATTCAAACGGAAATTGAAATTGAAACAGTTAGGCAAAGCCAATCTTCTAACGAACCTTGGTCTAATACAAACAATGCGTCAGGGAGTGGGGATTTGTCCGTCTATAATGGCTCTGAAAATTGGAGCGAAAGTTCTTCTGATTCGAATCATTCTTACTCACGGCCAAATGGAAGTCTGCAATCCGGAGGCAACTCGTATAAAGGGACGAGTACAAATCGATTGCCGCAAACAGGCGGCTTCATGGATCAGACACGAGTAATTATAATTAGTAGTTTACTAATTGTGTTAGGAGTCGTCTTACGACTTGCATCATCACGGACACGAAAAATGAATTAAGGGGTGCAGGGATGAAAAAGATCATTCGCTGGACTGGTAACGTATTGGTATTAGCGGGTATATGTTTACTTGCGTGGCAGTTCTTTGGAACGCAGAAAACTGAAAACGTACAGAATCAGCAATTGGAAGCGTTCGCGAGTTTAAAAGCAACAGTAGCAGTCCAACCAGAAGTCTCAATTACGGGGACAACAAAGCAATCAGTAGAAAAGAAAAAAGATGTGCACATGCCACAAAAGGAAATTGGAGACTTAGTCGGTGTTTTGTCAATCCCACAAGTTGACGTCAAGGCACCTGTAACGTATGGAGCGACTCCAGCTATATTAGATAGTGGGTTCGGAGCGATTCCAGGAATGGATGAACCGGGGATTCAAGACGGAAGCTACGCAATTGCCGGTCATCAGTCGCATGTATTTGGCCAGTTTTTTAATCGATTGGATGAACTGGAAACCGGTAGCCGATTCGATTTTGAAACAGTGGATGAAACGCAGATGTATGAAGTGTATGAAACTCGCATCGTCTTACCTGAGGAAGTGGACGGCATAGCGAAAGAATCAGGTATTGCTAAACTGTCTCTCGTCACGTGTTATCCACAGAACAGTACCAAGCATCGGTTAATCGTCATGGCAAAGCGTGTAGACAAATGAATCAAGTCAACACAAAAAGCAGACAAAAGGTGCGTCTGCTGTTCATGTTTCTTAATTATCCACGACATTGCTGATTTGGTAGTATCCTTCTGAATCCATGACAACGGTGTACGTTTTCGTCTTTTCCATGTAATTCTCTTCACCAGCCAAATCTGAAACTGAATAGGAAAGGTCCATTGTAACGAATGCTTGAGTTGGCTGAATTGTAATCGCTGTTATGTCAGATGAAAAGAACTGATAGATTCTTCTGTCTGAAGCAACTTCCCGAATGAAGTTCTGGAACTCTGAAGTAGTTGGGGCACCTGGTAGCAAGTACTCCATAAGAAACGTATAATCGCCCGCTTGAATAGACATTTCATATTCTTCCCGGAATGATGTCATGAAATCGATTAGGTTCTCTTCATAAAATCCACCTTCATAGGACGAGTCTTCTTCATATCCTTCATCGTGAACATATTCATCCTCTTCGTCATAGCTATAGAAGTCGGTATATTCATCATCGTAGGCGATGTCACCTTCGTAATCATACCCTGCATAACTATCATAGACGCCAAACAACGAAGCGACCGAAGTTGCGCTCATAGGCGATGCAGCCCATCGGTCCACAAGGCCGATTACGCTATGCATCGGAATGGAGAAACCGAAGAAGTTATTCTCTTTGTACAGAAGGGAGTTGATGCCGATGACATTTCCTGTTTTCGCATCGAGCAACGGCCCACCGCTGCTGCCTTGGTCGATTTGTGCATCAATCTGATAGACCTTTTCATAGACGAAGTTCAGTTCCATATCGCGGTTTAAGCCGGTCAAGTAACCAATGGAAGCGGAATTTTCGAATCCTTGGGGACTCCCAATTGCAATCACTTCAGTACCGATTGGTGTCTCTTTACTTTCCATCGCAAGTGGCTGCAATTGGCTGACCGCATTCGCTTGAATGAGTGCTACATCATAGCGGTCTGAAATGCCAATCACTTTTCCAGCGAAATCCTTCCCATCTGAATTGCGCACAACGACGTCAGTGTAACCTGCAACAACGTGCGCATTCGTTACGATCAGTCCACCTTTTTTATAAAGGAAACCGGAACCTTGAGATTCTTTCGTAAAGATGGTGAATACTCGTGGTAGTGATTCTTTAATCACTTCTGTTTTCTCTTTACTTAGTTTCTCTTGGTCCACTTTTTTCGGTTTTGGCTGAGAAGCTATCGGTGTTAAGGGCTGTTCTTTTTCAACAGCTACAGGTTCAACAAGATCAGGTGCGTTTTTATCGGACAGCTGCAAAAGCTTTCCGTAATCCCAATCTACTACGTAACCGATACCTGCAATCGAAATGAGTAAAACGAGTAACGAACTGAGGGCGACAGGTAGCATCCAACCATTTTGTTTTTTTACATCTAACGGTTTTCCGCAGCCTGAACAGAATGTTGACGCTTCCTCATTTTGTGCTCCACAGTGCTTACAATACATCCGACTAGCCTCCTATCCTATGAAGATATTGTTAAATTAATAGTATCATAGACTCGGGATAATAGGACTATTTATTTCTGCGTGACTAACCGAAATATATCAGTAGAACTGCTCGCTTCAACTAGCCAGTCTATTAGGAATCACTTACATGGTGCTATTTACTCTCTGATCTTTATGTTTATTAAAAATGTACACATTAATATAAAGCATTCAGTGAATTATAGAGGAGATGGAAAAATAATGGTATACTTGATTTACTAACTAAGTAGAGGAGAGATTATATGAAAAGATTAGTAACATCCATCTTCATTATGATGCTTGCATTCGCTTTTACTGCTCAACCTATCTCGGCTGCATCCAAATTCTCGGACGTAACAAAAACAAACCAATTTCATGATGAAATACAGTATTTGACGGGTAAGAAAATCATTAGCGGATTCACAAATGGCACGTTCAAACCTAAAGCGGAAGTGACGCGTGGAGATGCTGCGATCATGATTGGTCGCTTGAAAGACTTGGATGGCACAAAGCGTCCTACAAAGTTCAAAGATGTTAATAAGGATTCGGCAGCTAGCGGTTATATTACTTCAGCTGTAGAAAAAGGGTACATTACTGGATATGCAGATGGAACGTTCCGTCCAAATACAATCCTGACACGTGGCGACATGGCAATTATTTTGACAAGAGTTCTAGATCTACAACTTGGTAGCATGCAAGAGTTTAGTGACGTGGGGCATAGTATGAAAGCTAGTGAATCCATCTACAATATTGCTGGAGAGTTCATTACGGGAGGTTATGCAAACGGAACATTCCGTCCATACGACAATGTGACACGTGAACAGTTTTCTGCATTCCTGGCACGTGCGTTAAGCCCAGTATATAAGCAACGTACAGTTAGCAAAGATAGTTTCACTTTAGATATGACCAAAAAGTACGTCTATAACGTGCCTGGCGGAAAGATGAATGTTAGTTTCAAAAACACGAGCGCTAAATTCGGAGATCTGACGTACAAAGGATTCTTCTGGGAGTACATGGATACTGCAACGAACAAAGCACAATACGTGAGATATGAAGAGATAAAGGATGCTATGTACTTGAAGTACCCATTCTCCGAAAGTAACATCGAATTGAAGTTCCCTATTAAAGTCGGAGCGAAATGGACTCCATCTATAAACGAGAATGAAACGGAAACAATTACGGGCGTCAAAAAAACAATTTCAACACCGTACAAGAAATTCACAAACGCAGTCGAAGTGACTTCTGAAACGGGTAGTAAGAAATATTTTGTTAAAGGCATCGGTCAAGTAAAAACTGTGGATAAGTCCGGGAAAGTCTACTCTGAGCTCGTATCTATTCAATAAGTACTAGTGAGCCATCCCTTGAGGGGTGGCTTTTTTACTGTAAATGGAATCGACTACCAGATTATAATATGCTATACTTCCGGAAAACGCTTCCAGGAGTGATTATAATGAATCAATTGAAAAAAGTGAAAAAGGTAATTATCCCAGCAGCAGGGCTTGGTACCCGATTCCTGCCTGCAACAAAAGCTATGCCGAAAGAAATGCTGCCTATTGTAGATATGCCAACAATCCAATACATCGTAGAAGAAGCGATTGAATCAGGGATTACAGACATTATCATTGTGACAGGTAAAGGAAAGCGCGCAATCGAAGATCATTTCGACAATGTGCATGAACTGGAAGAGAATCTTCTTCGAAAAGGGAAATTAGATTTACTTGAAAAAGTGAAAGCTTCCTCTGTAGTGGATATCCACTACATTCGTCAAAAAGAACCACTAGGTCTAGGTCATGCGATTTGGTGTGCTCGTAACTTCATTGGAGACGAACCTTTTGGTGTCTTGCTCGGAGATGATATTATCCGTAACGACAAACCTGCACTCAAGCAACTCATCGAACAGTATGACGAGACAGGTTCTAGTATTATTGGTGTACAGCAAGTTCCCCATGAAGAGATTCACCGGTATGGTGTCATCGATCCGGAATCGACAGAGAGCAAGCTGATGAAAGTGCGTAAATTTGTAGAGAAACCAAGCCAGGAAGAGGCTCCATCTGATTTTGCCATTGTAGGACGTTACATTCTGACGCCGGATATTTTCACAATACTCGATGAAAAGCAAATCGGTAAAGGTGGAGAAATCCAACTGACAGATGCGATCGAACAACTCAATCATACTCGAGACGTATATGGCTATGCATTTGAAGGTCGTCGTTTTGACGTAGGGGAGAAGCTTGGTTTCATCGAAACGACATTGACGTTTGCACTAGAGCGAGATGATCTGAAGGATGGCGTTCGTGAAATGATGGAAAGGTTGCTAAGCAAACAACCCATCGCGTAACAATCGAGCTACGTGATTTTAAAGTTTTTGACTAGAGGAGAGTAGAGTTATGATAGACCCACAAACAGTCTTTCAACAATGGTTCGCTCAAGATGACCTAACACCAAAAGTTCAGACAGAGTTGCTTGAAATTTCAGGTGATGAAACAGAAATCACCGAGCGCTTTTATCGTTGGCTTGAGTTCGGAACAGGGGGAATGCGTGGACTACTCGGCGCTGGAACGAATCGTATGAACATCTATACAATCCGTCGAGTGGCTGAGGGGCTCGCACGCATGATTGTGGATCACGGAAACGAAGCGAAAGAACGCGGAGTGGCGATTGCATACGATACACGATACCAATCTAAGGAATTCGCGCGTGAAACGGCAGCAGTATTAGCTACCCACGGCATTCGTTCTTTCTTGTTCGCAGAACCTAGACCGACACCTGAGCTATCGTTTGCAATCCGGGAATACAATGCTTTTAGCGGAGTTGTAATCACAGCAAGTCATAATCCGAAAGAGTACAATGGTTTCAAAGTTTACGGGGAAGACGGGGGACAGCTACCACCTGACAAAGCGCAATCGATCGTATCGAAAATGGACGACATTGAAAACCTGTTTTCGATTTCTGCTTTGGATGAAACCGAATTGGACAACTCCGGACTGATGACGATTCTTTCTGAACAAATCGATGACGCTTATCAAGCGATGCTCAACACATTGCAAGGATGTGCATTGAACCGTGACGATATTAACATTGTCTATACACCGTTACACGGTACGGGGAATGTGCCTGTTCAGCGCGGACTGAAGGAATTCGGATATCGCAATGTGCACGTCGTCCCAGAACAAGAAAAAGCGGATCCTGCATTTCCAACCGTCGCGTACCCGAATCCGGAAGAGCAGGAAAGCTTCTTGATGGCGATCCAGTTAGGTGCAAAACTTGATGCGGATCTACTGCTAGCAACTGATCCTGATGCGGATCGCCTTGGAGCAGCTATTGCTTTACCAACTGGTGGGTACGAGTTGCTGAACGGGAATCAGCTAGGGGCGTTGTTGCTGAATTATATACTTGAACAGCGGCAACTATCCGGAACACTACCAAGTAACGGAATTCTTCTGAAGACAATTGTCACTTCCGAAATGGGGCGCGCTATTGCTTCCCAATACGGTGTGAAGACGGAAGACACGCTTACAGGATTCAAATACATTTCTGAAAAAGTCGAGCAATATAACACGACAGGTGAATTTGAATTTTTATTCGGCTACGAAGAGAGTTATGGATACTTGGCGGCGGACTTTGTACGCGAAAAAGATGCCGTCCAAGCTGTACTTCTTATTGCAGAAGCAGCCACTTATTATAAGAGCCAAGGTAGTTCACTACATGAACAGCTTCAAAACCTGTATAAGACAGTGGGCTACTACAAAGAATCTTTACGCTCTCTTACATTCCCCGGTAGAGAAGGGGTTGAACGTATTGCTAGTATCTTGCGTACTCTACGCACCAATCCACCCGAAGAATTAGGGGGAGTGGCTGTCACGTCTATCGAAGATTATCAAACAGGAATCAGTAACGAAGCGACTGGTGAAGAGCGAAGAATCGAACTTCCAACATCAAACGTTCTGAAGTTCTGGCTTGAAGATGGCTCTTGGTGTTGTGTCCGACCTTCAGGTACGGAGCCAAAGTGTAAGTTTTATATGGGTGTACGTGGGGAAACTGGCCTTGAAGCTATTAACAAATGTGAAGAATTAGAAGAAGCAATAATGGTTTTTGTAGGAATTGAATAAGCCAACAACGTGAATACAGCATAGTAAAAGGCTTTCCAGAATTTATGGAAAGCCTTTTCACATTGTTAATACGTTAATATTTTGGAGGAATTGGCATCTCTTTTGCATCTCGTTCTTCAGCATGGCGTTGTTGCTGAACGATATTATTATTCTCTGGAATGATATATCCGCCCATATCCATTTTCTCTGTTACAGGGGAAGTAAGGTCCCCTTTATCGTGGTCGGAAGCATCCCAGAAGTCACCTTTGTCTACATACAACAAAAATGCGCCATTTTCAACAGCGGCTAAATAACGATCGGTTTCGTCTTCAGTCAAATCCATCTGCGTCAACGCCTTCCGAGCGGGTTGTTCGTCGGAAAGGAATGCGGTGAAGCGATCCCACCAAGAGGAATCGGCTTTCTGGATTTCAGCATCTGTACGTCCACGGACAATCGAAACATCCTCTTTGTTTTTAGTGACGACATACATATTATTTTCTGCAATACCGTTTCGGTGTAGTTCATGGATCTTTACCAATAATTCAGGTTCACTATGGAATACTCCAGCAAATTCTCTGTTCATCAAAAAACTCCTCCATTCGAAATAAGTAGTAAAGTGGGCTTTGTTACTAGATACCCCATCTACTTAAGCCGAAACAAGAGAGAGGTCGGATTGAAATAGAAAAGGAAGCGACTAGTTGCGTCGCTTCCTACTTTTTCGCTTTGGTTTTTTTTGCTGCGGTCGAATCCAACTGATCAATTGGGCTACAAGTAAAAACACAAGAGCACCAGACATATCGAGAACGACATCTTGCCAAGTTGCAGTCCGTCCACCCGTTAACGATTGGTGGAATTCGTCAGCTGAAGCTGCGATGAAGGTAAGTAACGCAGCTAAGAAAAATCGATATCTTCTTTTAGGAAGTAGCCAGAAGAACACAGCTGCGAGTAGACCGAAAGAAAAGAAGTGAGCACTTTTTCGAAGCAGGAACTCTAAGAAATAATAATAGCCCCGTTCTTCAACAGAAATGATTTTCCCCCAATATGGGATTTGAAGCTCAGCCAATGGTTTTTCAAGTGGCTGACTAGGTAACAGTTCTTGAAGCTTCGGAACAATCGTCTGCTCTTCATACGTCTGACTCGAAGAAACAAACAATCCCCCAATAATGCCAATGAGTAATACAACAATAACAAGTTTTTTCATGGAGAAAGTATACCATATTCCAGAGAATCCCCAAAATTATCGGTGTAGACTGAGACACCAATCGCGCACCCCAGCGATTTGCGACTCAGCCTGCGCCTGAAAGATTAGCAACCACCCAACCGAGTAAAATGCCCACCTACCCAACGGACCTATGAAAAAAGTATCTGGTATGCAATCGCTTGGCGCTGGAGGATGCCTTTCGTGAAGAGCCAAGGAAAGTGCGCCTTGTCTCTTCACTTCGACGACCTCTGCAGTCGCCTGCGCTGGGATTTTCGTTAGATCAAGGAGTGAAGGAGTCTACCGTTCAATTTTGTGAGTGGTATGCAATCGCTTGGCGCTAGAGGATGCCTTTCGTGAAGAGTCAAGGAAAGTGCGCCTTGTCTCTTCACTTCAGCGACCTCTGCAGTCGACTGCGCTGGGATTTTCGTTTGATCAAGGAGTGAAGGAGTCTACCGTTCAATATTGGGATTGGTATACAACCGTTTAACGCTGGAGATTCTCTTGTCGAGAGTGTAACACCAAAACTATCGGTGTAGACTGAGACACCATTCGATAGGAGGGCAGTCTAAGTTCGCGCGTCCTGCGGCAACGACTGCATGACCTAGATCCTGTAGGCCTAATTGTGACTCAGCCTGCGCCTGAAAGATTAGCAACCATCCAACCGAGTAAAATGCCCACACCCCCAAGGGACTTAGCACAAAAAACTAAATGCAAACACAAACCGTTGGTCGAAGTGGAGGGTGGCGACTCCGGAGGGATCAGCGAAGGTTGAAGACCCCGCAGGGAGCGAGGAGGCTGAAACCGAGCCCCTCGGAAAGCATCCACCCGCAACGCAGACCAACACCGTCTAAGCTACCAATGTCCACTATTACAACGAGTTTACAATGTGCATTACCAAGTTAGCATCACAGCAAGATGGGGAATAAGAGAGGGAACGCATACATAACCGGGGAAATGAGGGTCTACAATGAAACGGCTTGTCTACCTAGATTGGCTACGCATACTCGCAGCGCTTGCAGTCGTAACCATCCATGTCTCTGCGGGCGTAGTGATGGACGACGCACAAGAATATAAAAGCCCTTGGATGGCGGGGAACTTCTACGAATCTCTTTCGAGATGGGCAGTGCCAATGTTCGTTATGATTAGTGGCGCACTCATGCTCAGCAGTAAAAAACAGATTAGTACGTCCTCTTTCCTGAAGAAGAAACTAGCCAAAATACTGATCCCGCTCTTTACATTCAGCGTCATCTACTATGCTAACGAAGTTCGCAAAGGAGAATTCACCTATTCGATCAGCGACTTCATCAAGCGATTTGTGACTGATGACATCATGTACCACCTGTGGTTCCTCTATATGATTGCGGGTCTGTACCTAATAACGCCATTACTAAAAATACTTATTCAACATGCGAAACGGAAGGACATCGAATATTTCATACTCCTATGGCTATTCGCATCCGTCATCTCTAAATGCATTGAATATTTCCTTGGCTATAGTTTCAAAATCGAACTGTTCTTCGTAACGCATTACATAGGCTATTACGTACTCGGCTATTACCTCTTCAACTATGACTTACAAGCTAAATGGAGAATCTTGATTTATATGGGGGGATTGGCAGGATGGGTCACGACATTTTTCATGACGTATCGCGAATCAGTCAAACTTGATGAGCCACTTGAGCACTATTGGTATGACGAGCACTCACCAAACGTGCTGCTTATGGTAGTGGCACTATTCATACTCTTCAAGTCGACAAAACTCGGTGAAATGAAGTTGCCATGGATCGGTAAAGTCTTCAGCGAAGCGAGTTTCGGGATCTATCTCATCCACGTCTTGGTCATGCAGACACTTTACGAGAAATTCGACTTTGTCTGGATCAACTTGCATCCGATTATTGGGGTCCCGTATAAAACACTACTCGTCGTCACGATTAGTACGATACTTGTAAGTTTGGTCAAAAAAGTACCAGTAGTACGAGGGATTATACCCTAATACCTAACAATCAAATTACTTATTTTACAAACTATTTCCCCTAATTGTGAGTAAATCTGATAGACTAGTGTCAATAACTACGAAATTCGAGGAGATGTCTATGAACAAAAAGCTTAAAATCTTCTTCCTAGTATCAATTGTTGTCATACTGGCAGGAGCATCTTACATTTTATATGAATTCAAATTCAAAACATACGACGTTGCTGATGACAAAGTGAATGAAATCATCGAAGAGCCGTACAAACTGGAATTGCCCGATGGAACGTCCATCGAACAAGGGGATTCCAAAGGTAGCGACAAGACTGATACAAGCTCAAAGGCAGAGGGAACAAATGGTGCAACGGGTAGTGGAGACACTGCAAGTGCTGGAACAACGACCGAAACGACCGGGAAAATTACCGTTTCCAAAAACCTCGGGGTCACGTCAACTAATGGCAAAGGGCCATCTGGACAATCTAGTCAAACCAAGCCACCAAGCCAAGCAGGGCAGAATAATTCATCCAGTGGTAACTCGAGCAGTAAACCACAAACAGGAGGCGACGTTTCTGTTGCATCCATTAAAGCAAAATATGAGCCAACACTTAAAAGTCTTGAAAGCCAAGCAGCAGGACGTTTGAATTCACTTGTCGGCCGTGCGAAGAGTGAGTACGGGGAGAAGAGTAAAACGAGTGAAGTCAGTTATGGATACTTCTATAACAAATATATGGGTGCAGCGCAGTCAATGGAAGCTCAGACAGATGGCGCATTCAACAGTGTCATGAAGGCGCTTGAAAATGAATTAAAAGCGAACGGGTACGACAAATCCTATGCGAAAAACTTCCGGACCGATTACGAAGCGCGTAAGAAGAACTTACGTACACAATTGATGAACAAAGCGCTTGGACGCTAATGAAAAGACCTTCACACCCAATCGGGTATGAAGGTCTTTTTGATGCACATTATGGCAACATGATGTGTAAGTTGAGCGTGAAATCTTCCCAGAACTTAACGTCATTCGAAGTTGCATATAAACGGATGTTCACGTTTTTCGCAGAAATGATACCGTCACCAGCAGTGGACGTATCGAACCGGTTTTGAAGCTGGTTTTGTATCAATTTCTTCGCGTTGGCGTGATCTTTCGTAATATCAACGGGTGTGTTATCTGCAATCTTCAAAGAATACACACCGAGTGCCGCAAGATCCTTCGAGAAGAATCCGGATTGCTGTAGATGGGTCAACCCTTTTTCGTTATATGCAGTAATCGACAATGTACGACTTGCTAGATTGTACTCGGTTTTTGCAGTTGTCTTTCCTGTGTCATCTTTGTATACTTCGTTCTTACCGATGAATTCAATGATTTTGTCGCTTGCTTCTTTCACCGCTTCTTTTGACTTTGCTAGATGGTTTTCAGCACGGACAACGAACGAAGCGAATTCACCACGAGTCACCCCTTGGTCAGGGACGAACATCGTTGTTGTTTTACCGTTAGTGATACCAGTAGAATATAACGACTTGATGTATTGCGTGAACCAGCGACCTTCTTGGACATCGTTGAACGGATTAGACGTTGCGTCACTGTTATCCAACTCGTACGATTTCACGAGAAGTTTTGCGATTTCTGCACGCGTTAACGTTTGTCCCGGACGAAATGTCTTGTCGCTGAACCCGTCTAGCAGTCCACTGATGGATAGTGCAGCGACGTATTCGTAGTACCAGACTCCTTTTTTTACATCAGAGAAATTAGGATTGGCAACTTCTTTAGTGTCCAGTCCAATTGATAAGGCAATCATTTTTGCAGCTTCTGCACGTGTCAAAACTTTACCAGGGCGGAATGTGTTGTCCGTGAACCCTGAAATGATTCCGCGCTCCACTAGCGACTGGATTGCTTCAGCGTGTACGGACTTCGGATTAACATCTGTGAATTTCTTAGTAGCTGCCTCTACGTGTTGCGTAGGAACTACCGCGACGATTGCACTTGAAGCAACAGCAAGTGATAAAGCAGCCATATACGTTTTACGAGTGGTCGAACTTTTTTTCATGGAATCCCTCCAGAGTTTTTATTCATTACTTAAGAAAAGTTTGGATAAGAGCATTAGACCAAGTCTGGACTCCTCGATTGGTAAGGGATTGATCCTTACCGACAAATTCCAACAAATCTTTCGAATTTGTCGCTGGCCAACTTGTCCAGTGATCCACGAATGGAATATTGTTAGCTGCAGTGAAATTTTTCAAAGCAGACACTTGTCTATCATAATAGTTCGCTTGGAAAATCGGTTGGGGTGGTGTGACAATGAATACAGCATCTTTTACAGATTCCAGGGCTGTATTTTTCACTTTCATCAAATCTTGCTGTTCGCGTTCAATGACGACTTCACCATTATTCTTTAAAGTGAATGGCTCGTAAATGACGATATCGTAACCGGTTGACCAATCAATTTCAGGAAGTCCTTGTTCGATAAATTGTGGAGACGTCATATCAGCTGTAACTGCATCGACAGTGACCGACTCGCCAAACTTTTCTGTTAGCGCTGTTGCAAAACGTTCTGCAACAGGTTGGATTGCTCCAGAACCGATAATGAGCATTTGAACGTTTTCACCATCCGCAAATCGTTTTTGCATGAGGGATTTTACGTTAGGGAAAAGATTTTCTGCTAATAAATCACCCTTTGGAGCGGCCAGGACTTTTTCTGATTCAGTCGAGGCTTCATTTTTTGTTAAGGGTGTGGAAGATTCTGATGGGGGTTGCTTAGCAGACTTCACTGAAGCCGCTTCCCGTATTTTGCTGTTATAGACTGTCGTGCTATAAAACAATGCGCCAGCACAAACAACTGCTAACAGTACGATAAGTATAAATCCTTTTTTCATGGCGACTCCTTTCAAATAACTAAGAGAATAGGACTACTATATCACAACTTTTAGTAAATTAGGTACCACCTTTTTTCACATTATGCTATACTATTGCAAGATTTGAGATTTTTTTTGAAAAGGGGAACCAGTGACTTCATGGAAGAGACTATCAGCTTACAAGAATTGATGAATGTACTGAAAAAGCGACTTGTGATGATACTTGCCATTGCCATTGTAGCTATAACTATTGCTGGCGTGGTCAGCTATTTATTTTTAACACCCGTTTATCAGTCATCGACCCAAATTCTTGTCAATCAGGGAAAAGTGGAACAGCAAACGTTCAATTCACAAGACATCCAGACCGATCTGCAGCTCATCAATACATACAACGTCATTATTAAGAGTCCTGCAATTCTTTCGATCGTCATTGAAAAGTTGGATATGGATATGACGCCTTCACAACTGACAGGACAGATTTCAGTGGATAGTGCTCAAAATTCACAAGTTATTAATATCAGTGTAACGGATACAGAGCCTTACAGAGCAGTTGATATTGCGAATACGACTGGAGAAGTGTTCCAGGAAGAGATTCAAAAACTCATGAAGGTCGATAACGTCAACATTCTATCTCCAGCTGAACTGGCGGAAAATCCTGTACCTGTAAAACCGAATCCGGAATTGAATATGGCAATCGGAGCAGTTATCGGACTCATGATCGGTGTTGGGATTGCATTTTTACTGGAGTATTTGGATACGACGATTAAAAATGAACAAGACATTGAGGAATTGCTTGAGTTGCCGATTCTCGGGCTTGTCAGTCCTATTACTGAAAAAGAAATGCCGAATTCTGTATCAAGACAGCGAAAGAAGAAGAGGTGACCTGGTATGTTTAAGAAAAAGAGAAAACCACTTCAATCAGCAGCCCGAAAACTCATTACGATCGATAGCCCGATGTCTGTCATTTCGGAGCAGTTCCGTACAGTACGGACAAATATCCACTTTTCGACAGCAGATCAAGAGTTGAAGACAATTGTCATTTCATCTTCTACACCGAATGAAGGGAAGTCGACATGTGCTGCTAATATTTCGGTTGTATTCGCGCAAGAAGGTAAGCGCGTACTACTGATCGATGCCGATATGCGGAAACCGACAATGCACCATACATTCCAAGTGAGCAATCGTGCAGGTTTGTCCACGGTACTTACGAGACAGGGAGCGCTAGAAGATGTGCTCCATGAGACGCAGATGGAGAATTTGCATGTAATGCCATGTGGTCCGATTCCGCCGAACCCTGCGGAACTGATCGGTTCCAAGATGATGAAGACGTTGATTGAGGAATTGAAGCAGAAGTACGATTTAATTATTTTTGATACACCACCGTTATTGTCTGTCGCGGATGCACAGATTTTGTCCAATGAGTGCGATGGTACGATTCTTGTTGTGAATACGGGTGCTACGGAGAAGGATAGTGCGGTGAAGGCGAAGGATACGTTACAGTCTGCGAATGCGCGGATTCTTGGTGTAGTTATGAATAATTACAAGTTAGCTAAGGATAATTATTATTATCAATATTATGGTACTGCAGAGTAAGGAGGCCTAGTGCCTTCTTACTTTTTTTGTATTCTATACAAAAAGGGGAGAGGGACTGTGTTGATTTAGGGCAGAGATATGCTCCCAACGCTACGCTTTTGCTCGCAAAAGCCGTTCTTCGTGACGGCTTTCGCTACAGACGGTCGCTTTCCGCGGGCTCGATCTTCGCTATTCCGCAGGAGTCGCCGTCTTTCGCTTTAATCAACGGGGATTCTAGGTAATCTATTTTTCCGCATAGAATAAATAAGAAACAGAAACAGAAACAGAAACAGAAACAGAAACAGAAACAGAAACAGAAAGTGAAAAGAAGAAAGAGAAAACCTTGAGAGGGAGGGATAGTTTTGATTGATGTACATATGCATGTTTTGTTTGGGGTGGATGATGGGCCGAAGACGATTGAGGAGACGATGCGAATTCTTGAGGTTGCGCATGGTGAGGGGATTACGGATATTATTACGACTTCGCATGCGTTGCATCCTCAGTATGATGTGGCGGCGGGTGAGGTTCGTAGTCAAGTGCGGTTGTTGAATGATTTGGTTGAAGAGGCGGGACTTGGGATTACGTTGCATAGTGGGCAGGAAGTACGGCTTGCTGATGATCTTGTGGAGAAACTCAAGGAGAAAACAATACTGACGATGGCGGATTCGCAGTATTTGTTGTTGGAGCTACCTTCCGGTACTGTGCCGGCTTACACGACAGCGATCATCAATCAGTTACTTTCTGTAGGTGTGACTCCGGTCATTGCACATCCCGAGCGGAATCGTGGGATTTCGGAAAAACCGGAACGGTTGGAACGACTTGTACGTGCAGGGGCGCTTGCACAAATTACAGCGGGAAGTGTCTCTGGGGCATTTGGTAAGAACATTCAAAAACTATCCATGCAGCTCATTGAAGCGAACTTGATCCATTGTTTCGGATCAGATGCACACAATACTACGAACCGAGCCCCGTTGTTTCAAAAAGGAATCGACTATTTAGAGAAGAAGAATCTTGGAGACTACGTTGATTTGATGTTAGATAACAATGAAAGTGTATTAAAAAACGAACGACTCACTATTCTTGAGCCGGAAGGCCTACGAAAACCGAAAAAATGGTTCATCTTTTAGATATATACGACCTAATTCTCTGGTAGGTAAATAATTAGGTTTTCTAACTAAACTATTCATTAGAGTAGAATGTGCGAGAAGTGAGTGGCATCAATGTGTTGTGAGCTTAATGTGAAGGAAGTGTGTAGGTAAATTGTCGAAACGTTGGAATTTTCATGGATATTCCTGGGGGGGCGTGCTAATATTAGTCTGTTAGTGTAAGAAAATTGTAAGAATACATATTAAGAAAGAGGGATGCAACGTTGACGATGAAAAAAAGGATGACGATGCTGTTCTTGCTTGACTCGATCATCGTGCTGTCATCCATATTCTTTGGATATTTTATATTGAAACCCGATTTATCGGTATTCACCACACAAGTAGTTATTGCGAGTGCTATCACAATTGCTATTGCACATCACTTTTTTGCATGGCGCTATGGTTTGTATCGAAAAGTATGGTCGTATGCGTCCATCAGGGAACTGAAAGCAATCTTCAAAGCAGTGACACTTTCAATTGTTGTCGTTGCATGTATTCAGCTTCTACTCGTGCAACACATTAGTATACGTGCGTTATTCCTGACATGGATGCTACATCTCTTACTCATTGGAGGATCACGACTATCTTGGCGTGTTGTCCGAGATAATATGCTGAAGACAAATCCGGAAAACATGAAACGGACACTTATTATTGGTGCTGGACAAGCCGGCACAGTTGTAGTCCGACAAATGGCGAACAATCCAGACTCAGGCATGAAACCAGTTGCTTTCTTGGATGATGATCGACGGAAGCAAGGTCTTGAAATTCATGGCGTATCGATTATTGGAAACACAAAAAACGTCGAAGACTATGTCCGCGACAATGATATCGATAAGATTGTAATTGCAATTCCTTCAATGTCCAAGTCTGAAATGACGAAGCTCATTCAACGTTGTGTCAAAACAGGTATTAAAACACAGACCATTCCACGCATTGAAGACCTCATGACGGGTAAAGTGTCTGTATCGGATATGCAGGACGTGAAAATAGAAGATTTGCTTGGTCGTGATGAAGTGAAACTCGACATGGAAGCAATCCAAAGCAAACTTACTGGGAAAACAATTATGATCACAGGAGCTGGCGGCTCCATTGGATCTGAGATTTGCAGACAAGTGAGTAAGTTCAAGCCTAGTAAATTGGTATTAGTGGGACACGGAGAAAACTCTATCTACTTAATAGAACGCGAGCTGAAAGAAAAAGTTGCGGGAGAAATTGAGCTTGTGGCGGTCATTGCAGACGTACAGGATCGTAAACGCATCTTTGAGATAGTTGAAGAGCATAAGCCACATGTTATTTATCATGCGGCCGCACACAAACACGTACCACTCATGGAAGCGAATCCAAGAGAGGCGGTTAAGAATAATATCTTTGGTACTAGAAATGTTGCTGAAGCAGCGGACACTTTCGGTGTTCCCCATTTTGTATTAGTATCGACTGACAAAGCAGTGAATCCACCGAATGTTATGGGTGCGACAAAGCGCTTTGCTGAGATGATTATTCAGAACTTAGCGCGTAACAGCCAAACGAAGTTTGCTGCAGTTCGATTTGGGAATGTGTTGGGTTCACGTGGTAGTGTTATTCCTTTGTTTAAACATCAGATTAAACTAGGTGGACCTGTAACAGTGACGGATCCTGAGATGACGAGGTATTTCATGACAATTCCGGAAGCCTCTCGACTAGTGATTCAAGCGGGTACGTTAGCTCGAGGCGGAGAAGTGTTTGTACTTGATATGGGAGAGCCGGTTCGAATTGTGGATCTTGCGAAGAACTTGATTCGACTTTCGGGATATCAAGATGGTGAGATTGAAATTAAGTATTCTGGGATTCGTCCTGGAGAGAAGTTATTTGAAGAGTTGATGAATGCGAATGAGCGACAGGATGAATACGTATTCCCTAAAATTTATATTGGGAAAGCGACACCAATTACGGCGCTGGAGTTGCAGTATGTGTTGGATAAATTGCCAGGGATGGCGGTAGGTGAGATGAAGGAGACTTTGATTGGGTTGGCTAATCGGAAGGTTGTTGAGTTGGAGTTGGATAAGTTGACGGTGGGATAATCCATTAGTGGTTTTTCTGGGATACCTTTCAAAGTGTAAACAACAGACCGTGTATAGATTGGAGTTCTAAGGATGAGTGATGTGTTGCTTGTCTTTAGGATAGGCTGTTTTTGGAGGGCATTTTGCAACTATAGGGAAACTGATATATTTCTTCATATACTCTTTACCCGGTTTTGGAATAAGTAAACTATGACTGTTAGTTGTTGAGTTATAGAATTTGAGTTCAAGTCCAAGTGAAAGGAATGATAGATGTTATGGAAGAAGCTCTTCGAGGTTTTCGAGTTGAAACCTTCGGTTTGTATGTCCAGATTGATAGTGAAAGAAATAGAGATTTAGTTATAATAAATAGTTTTTAGGTAATGTCTTCTTACCTTTTTCAAAGGGGATAACCGGCTATGTTGTGGGTGGTAGAATTGTTCTGCCACCTTAGATGCGTTTAGTTATCATCGGTTTGGTGTGAGGAGGGGTTCGATGCTCCTTTTTTATTGTTACTTTGAAAGAGGTGATGATGAAACATGAAGATAAATAGAAAGATGATTAGTAGTGAAAGTGGATTGTCACTTGTTGAGTTACTTGCTGTGATAGTGATTCTTGGTATTTTAGCATCTATTGCTGTACCTATTTACTTTGCGCATGTGGATAGAGCTGAGCATGAGGTTTGTAGTGTTAATCGAAATACTTTATCGAAAAATTATGAGTTGGAGTTAATGTTTAGTGATAGAATTCATTCTGAAGTGGTGTTTCAGGAGTTTCTTCAAATGGGTTCTATGGATGTATGTCCAGTTGGTGGGATATATTCTTATAGTGATGGCGGAGAGATTCAGTGCAGCCGGCATGCTGACAGTGACGATGATGAAGAGGATGAGGGAGATAAGGAAGTGCCTTGGTTGTAAGAAAGATGAGTATAAGAACAGTTTATCATCTTAGAATTGCTTCAGTTTCTTATTTTTTATTGTATGGTGGTTGGGATGAGTATTGTTGTTATAATGAACGCTGAATCCCTTGCGGGATAAGGGTCTTTGGTGTTTTTTAAATGAGAAAGTATAGATTGATTGTATTGAGTATATTATGGGAAGAACCTTAGTTTAAAGTGGTTGTGGATTGAATATCTATTTCGTTTTCGTTAGGTAGATTGAATAGGTAGGACGAGGTGACTATCAAAAACGGATAAACACAACATGTAGTACCTATTTTTGCGTAAATGTATAAAACAGACACGACATATTGATTTCATCCCTTTGGCATAATCATGTGAACCGCAATATGAAATAGATGAAAACTAAAATGTGCGTGAAAACGTTGATTTGACAAGGTTTTTAGGGGGGGTGCATTTTGCGTAATAGTACAACTCGGATACGAGGTGACTATCGGAATTTGATAATAATACGCAATATGTAGTGTCGTTTTAGCTGAAAGTGTGAAGTTACATACAACATGTAGAGTTTTCATCTATTTCATATTTAAAATGAAATACGAGGTGACTATCAGGAGTGGATAACATTTTTAGTGGGTTAGTAGTTGGTTGGAATGTAGAATAAGTGATTCCAATTAAGTCCTAATTTACTAAAAGATTTTAAGGAGTGTTAAAGTCATGTATTTTAAGGTGAAAAGATCGATAGATATTTTCCTTTCTTTAATTGGTCTTATTGTTTTATTACCTATAATCTTATTTCTGGTTATTGCTATTAAGATTGATTCAAGGGGTCCTGTACTGTTTAAGCAAAAACGTGTTGGAATCATTAAGACACATTTCAATATATTGAAGTTCCGTACTATGAGAATAGATTCTCCTAAGGACACACCAACTCATTTATTAGATAATCCAGATCAATACATTACCAAAGTAGGTAAGTTCTTAAGAAAAACTTCACTCGATGAGCTACCACAAATTTGGAATATCTTTGTTGGACAGATGAGCATTATTGGTCCAAGACCTGCGCTGTGGAACCAATATGATTTGATTACTGAACGTGATAAATACGGTGCTAATGACATTCCACCTGGACTAACTGGATGGGCGCAGATTAATGGGAGAGATGAACTTCCTATTGAAGTGAAGGCAAAGTTAGATGGGGAGTATGTTAAGAAGATTAGTCTTCGGATGGATGTTAAGTGCTTCTTTGGAACCGTTTTCAGTGTTGTTAAAAGTGATGGAGTAGTTGAAGGTGGAACTGGTGTAAAGACTAAGAAGAATGTTGCTGGTAGTAAGGAGAGCATTTCTAAATGAAGAAGATACTAATAACTGGTAAAAATAGTTACGTAGGGATGGGCCTAGTGAAGTGGCTTGCAAAAACTCCTGATAAATATTCTACAGAATGTATTAGCTTAAGAAATGATAGTTGGAAGGAAAAGGACTTTTCGGGATATGATGTGGTACTTCACGTAGCTGGGATAGCGCATATAAAGGAAACAAAGGAGAACGAACATCTTTATTATAAGGTGAATCGTGACTTGGTATGTGAAGTTGCTCAAAAGGCAAAAAGAGAAGGAGTTAAACAGTTCATATTCCTTAGTTCCATGAGTGTTTATGGAATTGAGAGTGGTGTGATTGATAAAAATTCACCTCTTAAACCTAAAAGTAATTATGGTAAATCTAAGCTACAAGCAGAGGAATTATTAAATCCCTTAAGGAGTAATAAATTTAGGATTGCAATTCTCCGTCCACCAATGATCTATGGTAAAGGTTGTAAAGGTAACTATGCTCGATTAGGGAACCTTGCACAAAAACTTCCACTATTTCCAAGAGTGGAGAATAAGCGTAGTATGATTTACATCGATAATTTATGTGAATTTTTAAGATTAAATATAGATGATACTAAATGTGGTTTATTCTTTCCACAGAACGCTGACTATGTATGTACATCAGAAATGGTCATAATGATATCAGAATTACATGGGAATAAGTTAAGAACTACTAAATTATTTAACTTTCTCATAAAACTAATTAGGATTAGTACGGTAAAAAAGGTATTTGGTGATTTAGTATATGATAAGCAGATAGATGAATACAAAAATAAATATACAGTTTATGATTTTGAAACATCTATAAGATTAACGGAGAAATGAAAATGGAAAAGAAAAAAGTGTTGTTTGTTGCTACTGTTGTAAAAGCTCATATAATGGCGTTCCATATTCCTTATCTAAAATGGTATAAGGAAAATGGTTATGAGATATCTGTTTGTGCTAAGAATGATTATGATAATAAGGGAGATTGCATCATACCTTATTGTGACAACTTTTATGACCTTCCTTTTGAAAGGTCCCCAATTAAATTTAATAACCTTAGAACATATAAACAACTTAAAGATATTATTGACTCAAAGGAATTTGATATTATTCATTGTCATACACCTATGGGTGGAGCACTTGCTCGTTTAGCTGCAAAAGATGCTAGAAAAAAAAATGCTAAAGTTATTTATACAGCACATGGATTCCATTTTTATAAAGGAGCGCCACTTTTAAATTGGTTGATATATTATTCTATTGAAAAGTGGCTCTCAAGATATACAGATATACTACTTACGATAAATAAAGAGGATTATAAAAGAGCGAAAAAGTTTAAGTCTAATAGTATTGAATATATACCAGGCGTTGGTCTAGATAATAGTAGTTTTAATAAAAAAGAAGTTGATAAGAACGAAAAGAAAGCAGATATAGGGGTTCAAGAAGATAGCTATATTATTCTCTCCGTGGGTGAATTAAATAAAAATAAAAATCATGAAGTAATAATTAAAGCCATTGCGAAGATGAAAAATAGAAATATAAAATATTTAATTTGCGGACAAGGAGCTATGGAGAACCAATTGAAAGAATTAGCCTATAAATTAGGTGTAGAAGAACAATTAATCCTTATGGGTTATCGCAATGATATAGATGAGATTTGTAAGGTTTCTGATCTGTTTGCCTTCCCATCATATAGGGAAGGTCTCTCTTTATCCCTAATGGAGGCTATGGCTGCAGGGTTACCTGTAGTGGGATCAGATATAAGAGGGAATTCAGATCTAGTTGACAATGGTGAAGGTGGGTACTTACTAAGTCCTGAAGATGTTAACGGATATTCAAAAAGTATCAAAGCCATAATGAATAATCAGCAATTAAGCGGGAAAATGGCTATGGTGAATAAATTAAAAATTAGAGAATTCTATATTGAAAATGTATTAAAGGATTATAGTGACATTATAACAAAAATTAATAAAGTGGGGTATAGATAGATGAATAAAATTGTAATTCTTCCGGCGAATAATGACTTGAATCGCGGTGATCAAGCACTTATCTGGCAAACTATAGAAGTAGCTAAGCGCTCAGGATTAGATGGTGAATTCTATATGTTAGCTGAAAAGGAATCTTTAACTGAACAATCTCAATCAATTGGGATTAAAGTGCTCAACCCAATATTGAAACATCCCGGTAGAAAATTTAAGACTAATAAAAATAATAATTACAATCTAAATCTACTTTTAAAGTGGGGCTCCGTGGCACTAATTGATCTAATAGGAAGTCTATTGATATTTCCGAAAATTACTCGATCAATTGTATACCCTTTTTTATCTAAAAAAAGTAAAGAGACACTAAATATCATTAAGGAAAGTGAAGCTTGTTTCGTAAAAGGCGGTGGATTTATTCATTCGAGTGGAAAGTTAACTGACTCTTATACCATTTATTATTTACTTTTTCATATCCTACTGGCTCAATCATTTGGAAAACCCATATACGTGATGCCAAACTCCTTTGGCCCATTTCATGGGTTTAGAGTAGAATGGATGGTGCGAAAAGTATTAAATCGTTGTGAATTAGTGTCTGTGCGGGAAAGTACATCACAAGAAATGCTTTTAGACATTGGCGTGGAGTCAGACTTGTACCCAGACTTAGGATTTTCTTTAACTAAAAATGAACGAGCTAATGTTGAACTAGTTGAACTGCGTAAACTGTATCCTAATAGAGAATTAGTTGCTATAACAGCTCGGCCATATAGATTTCCAGGAAGTACTAATCCTAAAGAGAAATATGAAAGTTACATCAATAATATGGTTTTATTTTCAAAGTGGCTTTTTGAAAATGATTACCTACCTGTTTTTATCGACCATACATTGTCGGAGACAACCCATGAAAGTGATATAAGTTGTATATTAGAGATTACTTCAAAGTTGAAAACTAACGAATATTCTTTAATCGAGAATAAAGATTACACCAGTAGGGATCTAAAAGCTATTTATAGTGAATTTGATTATGTAGTAGGTACAAGGTTCCATTCAGTTATATTTGCCCTATCTGAAGGGGTACCTTCAATTGCTATAACTTATGGAGGTAATAAAGGACAAGGAATAATGAAAGATTTAGGCCTTGCAGATTATGCTATACCAATGAGTGAATTCGACACTGAGAAGGCAATTAATAGTTTTGTGAAATTAAGTAAGAATCAAGAAAGTGTGCGTCATGAGCTTCAAAATCAAAGACAAATTATAAAGAAAAAACACCATGAGTTATCTGAAAGATTAAAGGAGAAGGAATTATGATTTTTTTTCATAGCCATAAATTCATAAGTGATAATGGTAAATATTATACGAGTGGTTCATTAAATAACGGAGTGTTTCAAAGATATCTAAATTGGTTTGGTGAGGTAACTGTATTTGCAAATGAACTTTCAGCTACGAAAGACCATGCTAAGCTAATTAACGATAATAACGAAGTTACTAATGTGAATTTAGACCTAGTTAACACAAAAGTTAATCTTCGGAACTCTATAACTGTGATTAGAAAGATCAAAGAAGCAGTATATAGTCATGATTATATTGTAATAAGGATGCCAAGTTTTTATGGAATAGTGGCTATAAGGTATGCTGAAAAAATGAATAAAAAGTATTTAGTTGAAGTAGTTGGGTGCCCTTGGGATGCATTTTGGAATCATAGCTTAAAAGGTAAAATAATTGCTCCATTTATGTGGTTTTTCACAAGGAAAACACTAAAAGATGCTCCATATGTCGTATATGTTACAAATGAATTTTTACAAAGGAGATATCCAACTAAAGGAAAGTCAATAGGATGCTCAGATGTGGTACTACCTAAACTAGAAAAAGGTATTTTGAAAAAGCGATTAGAAAAAATTAATCTTCTGGAAAAAAGGAAGCCTATTATTCTTGGTACAACTGCAGCGGTGAATGTGCGATATAAGGGTCAAGAATATGTAATCAAAGCTATATCAAAATTAAATAATGAAGGGCATAACTTTGAATATCACCTTGCTGGAGGTGGTGACAATCAGTATTTAAAGAATGTCGCAAAAGAATGTGGCGTAGAAGATAAAGTTTTCTTTTTAGGAGCCTTACCTCATGTTAAGGTTTTTGATTACCTCGATAATATAGATATCTATATTCAGCCAAGTAAGCAAGAAGGATTACCCAGGGCTTTGGTTGAGGCGATGAGTAGAGGATGTCCTTCTTTAGGATCGAAAACAGGAGGCATTCCTGAGTTATTAAATAAAGAGTTTATATTTAAGAATGGTTCAGTGGAGGAAATAAGTGAGCTACTTAAAAAGGTAGATGAAAAAATGATGTTATTCGAGGCTGAAAGGAGTTTTAAAAAAGCTAATGAATTTAATAAAGAACTTTTAGATAAAAAGAGGACGAATTTTTACCTGAAATTTGTTAGGAATGCGGAAATTTAAAATGAATTTATTTGCTGAAAGTAAAAATAATAAGTGTACCAAATTTAGGAGCGGGTTTAATGAATCAGTGTAGTAAGCAAGGGAATAAAACAAAAATCGAAAAAAGTTTTATCACTCTTACATTAGTATTAGCACTAGGTGTTACAATTTACACCCTCTTGTTTACAGTTAACGATACATACGTCCTGCTCTGGCTTTTACCGTTAGGTTACTTTTTTAGCACTTTAATTTATTATATAATATTTACTAGAACCTACTATAATTATGGCGTTGTATTTATTACTGCAAATATAATTATTTTTATTCGATATGTCGTTACACCTTTCTCTATCGTATTTTCTTCGGCATATAGTGGTATAGGTTTTGGTCCTAATCCATCCCAAACTAGTATGGGCTTATCTATTATTTTAATGGTGTTTGAACTTATTTCCGTTTATTTCATCACTATATTTGCTATATCATATTATGGGAAAAGGCAAAGGTTGTATTATAAGATTAAAAATACTCCCGTGAAAATACTTAAAAACAAAAGTATTGTTATTTTATTCATGGTTTTGACATTACCAATTATAATAATTTTAAGTCCTGATTCTCTAATACCTAATAATCTTTCCTCAATAGGAGAGAAATCAAATTTTATTTCTGATATTCCTTTTTCTGGCGCGATCTTACTAATAATTCCCGCATTGAGACTTTGTTTCTTGTTTATTAGCTTATCCTTATTGAGAAAGATGTATGAAAAAAGTAATAAGCCAATACCTATGATTATGGCCTGGGTAATTGTAATCCTTTACTTAAGTATACTTATTTCTACATCGCGTTGGATTATTATATTTTCGAGTATTTTATGTATGCTAGTAATGGCCAGCTTGTTTCCTAAAACCCCGAAAATATTTTATGGAATTCTAATTGCCGCAACCTCAACGATTTTTGCTTCCATTTCTATTTATAAGTTTTCTTGGGCTCTAAAGTCCTCTTTGAATCCATATAAGGATATTTTAACTGTTCTCTTTGGTCAGTTTCAAGAATACTTTTCTGGGCCTAGGGTAGTTGCACAGGCAATAGACATGGCAGATTTATATGGAAATAGAATTGGTATTACAACCCTAATAAATGATTTTATGGGGAGCGTGCCATTAGTATCTAACCTTATTGATCAGTCTGATCGTGTGAATGTATATTTTAATCTATATTTAGATGTCGGGAATGTATCGCATATTATCCCAATGCTAGGTAATAGTTATGCATATTTCCCTTACTTTCCGGTAGTTTTTATGTTAATTAGTCAATGGCTAATGGTTCGTTTTGATTATAAGTCAAGAAATGAACAATATATTGAATTTAAATATATATATGCATATTTAGGATTGTTTTTTGCAATGAGCATGGGCTTTAATGTTCAAATCATCTTCGGGAATTTTCTATCATACTTTTTATTGCCATGGTTAATTTTCACTATTAATCGTAAAGTAACAATGAAAAGATCTGCAGACAATGAAAATTTATAAGGAGGTTATTAGATTGCCTTTACTTAGTATAATAGTTCCGATTTTTAAAATAGAAAAGTATCTGCCTCGTTGCATTGATAGCATATTGAGACAGCCATTCAATGATTATGAATTAATCTTGGTAAACGATGGTTCTCCCGATGCCTGTCCAAGTATATGTAATCAATATGCTGAATCTGATAACCGTATAAAAGTTATTCATAAAAAAAACGGGGGACTATCAGATGCTAGGAATGCAGGTATTGAAAATGCTAAAGGTAGGTATCTTCTTTTTATAGATGGTGATGACTACATGAAGGATTTTACACTTGAAAAAATAATGAAGCCATTTAATGGGAGTGAGGATTTGGATATGCTAATTTGTCCTTTAATCAAAACATATCCTACTGGCGAAGAAAAAGTAGATTATTTACCATTAGAAAGTAATTATAAGCTGCTAAATCAAAAGGAAATGCTAGCTAAAATGACTATTAGTAAAACTACTTTTTGGGGGGCAGGAAAAAATATTTATAAAAATTCAATTATTAAAGATAAAAAGTTGTTTTTTCAAAAAGATTTAATTGGAGCAGAGGATTGTGAGTTTTTTATGAAGTATATTCGTTCTTGCCGGAACTTTTATCTAATTAACATTCCAATTGTCCATTATCGTTTAGAACGTGAAGGGTCAATAACCAATGTGATGTCAATGTCAGCTATAACGGGACAACTACATGTTTTCTACGATAACTTTTATTTTTATAAATATGAAAATCAATATGTAGATAGTACGATGCAAGTGTTTTTTGCAAATAAATTTGCGAATACAGTGTCATTGTTATACAACCTTAAGAATAAAGCCGATTATTCTCAAGTTATTGCGTATTTAAACCATCATAAAAACATATTGAAGTATACCAATAATCTGAAATACTCCATAGCAAAAGTTGTATGGTCAATTTTAGGCTTTTATAAGGGTTCAATTCTACTTAGGAAGTTGAATTCCTATAAAAAGGGTTTATCAAAATGAGAGTACACTATAAAGTGAGTGTAATAGTACCTATATATAATGTAGAGGCTTATTTGAGTAAGTGTATAAGAAGTATACAAAATCAAAAACTTAATGATATCCAAATTATTTTAGTAGATGATGGATCAACAGATAAAAGTTTATCAATTTGTAAGGAATACGCAAAAGAAGATAAACGTATTCATCTAATTGAAAAGTCTAATGGTGGAGTATCATCGGCAAGAAATGCTGGTTTAGAGGCTGCGGTAGGAGAATATGTGGGCTTCGTAGACCCTGATGATTGGATAAAAGCTGATATGTATGAAAGTATGTACAACCAAGTTAAAAAAACGGGAACTGAGGTTTGTATTTGTAATTATGTCAATGAATATAAAAATAATTCTGAGGCAATTTCATTAAACATTCATAGTGATGTCCTAGATGGAAAAGATATAAAAAAATTAGTAGCTGATATGGTGGCTCCCGCCACAATAAATAGTAATGAAACAGCAATTATGGGTTCTGTATGGAGAACGTTAATAAGTAATAGATTGATAAAAACAAGTGAAATCAAATTCAATGAAGAAATACATTTAATGGAGGACTTGCTTTTTATTATAGAAACTTTATTAGTATGCAATAAAATTAGTATTGATAATGGATATTATTATCATTATTTTCACAGTTCTAATTCAGCAATGAATTTATATCGAAAAAACTTTTACGCATTAAACTTAAAAGTCTATTACTTGTTAACAAGTATATTGGAAAAAAAACCTATTAATTCAACCTTGTCACATCATATGAACATAAGATACGTTAATATTGGGTTTAATTCTATTGTTAATGAAATAAGAATAGGTAATAAAAAAAGTATTAGAGAAAAACTAACACTCATACATGACGTTTCTCATGATGAAAAAGTTAAAGATATATTAAAATCATTAAATTATGACAAACTTACATTGAGAAAAAGGCTTGTTTTAAAATCTATAATTGAAGGCAAAGTGTTTTTTTTATTTGGTTACTATTCGATAATAGGTGGAATTATAAGAATAAAAAATTCTATGAATAAAGGAGATTATTGATGAAGAAGATAGGAATTCTAACAATCAACGATTACACTAATTATGGAAATAGACTACAAAATTACGCATCACAGGAAGTATTAAATGCACTTGGATTTCAAGTAGAAACTATAATAAATACTACTATGCATTTGGAAAGTAATAATGAAGGTACTTTTAAATTACAAAGGTTGAATAAATTAAGGAACTATTCAGCAATAGAATTAATAAATAAAATGAAATTCAAGATTTTTAGTTTGAGGAATAGTAAAAAGATAATTATAGCTAAAAAAGAAAAACGTAAGAATTTCATTGAGTTCACAAAACATAACATTAAAGAAACCAAGTATACTATATCAGATAATAATATTCCTAATGATCTTACAGTTGAATACGACTTTTTTGTTACAGGAAGTGACCAAGTATGGAATCCAAACTTTGAACGTTTTTCTGGTGTAGACTTTTTAAGTTTTGCACCGAAATATAAAAGAATTGCATATGCTCCGAGTTTTGGTATATCAGAATTACCAACAGAAAACAAGAAACTATATAAAGAATGGTTGTCAGAAATGAGTAGTGTTTCTGTAAGAGAGCAAGCAGGAGCTAAGATAATAAAAGAACTAACTGGAAGAGATGCCGAGGTATTAATAGATCCAACTTTAATGTTAACTAAAGAACAATGGTTATCAATTGCGATGGAATCAGAGTTTAAGCCGAAAAAAAAATATATTTTGACCTATTTTTTAGGGAATCAGACATCTGAAAATAGAAAATCTATAAAGAGAATAGCGCAAATAAATGATCTAGATATAGTAAACTTAGCTGATATCTATGATATCAAACGATATACTGCTGATCCAAGTGAATTTATAGATTATATTAATTCGGCCAGCCTAGTCCTAACTGATTCGTTTCATGGAGCTGTTTTTTCAACATTATTGAAAACTCCATTTGTTGTATATAATCGTGAAGGTTCATTGCCATCTATGAACTCAAGGATAGATACACTAACATCTAAATTTAAATTAGAATCTAGAAAAGCAGAGAATATAGAAAAAAACGAACAGATTCTTAACGCTGATTATTCTCATGTAGATGAGATTTTACAATTTGAAAGAGAGAAAGCTTTAATTTATTTGAAAAATGCATTAGATGTTAAATAATTCATAAAGATTGTAGATGTTTTTAGGAGTCAAATGAAATCTGGAGCAATTTTATCTTACATGTCTATTTTTGTTGAAATTTAGTTGGTGTTTAATATACCCCCAATGTACAAGGTAGACTATTAATTAAGTTATATCTCCATAGGAATCAATATTTGAATACTAAGGTTGTGTTGATAGTGAGCCAAATTAAGATGGGTGCAGTTCTCTCTTACCTAGCACTAATACTTTCTATAATTATTACACTAGTTTTTACCCCTATAATAATTAAAACACTAGGTCAGGCTGAGTACGGTGTTTACTCTTTAATGGCTGCATTTGTTGGTTATTTAACGATTTTGGATATGGGATTAGGAAATGCTATTGTTCGCTATGTCGCTCGAACAAGAGCAAATAACGATCGACAGGAAGAATCAAAATTAAGTGGAATGTTTTTAATCCTGTTCACGGTTTTAGGAGTGCTTGTAGGAATTATAGGAGTTGTCATGTATTATCAAATAGATTTATTATTTGGTGAAAAATTAGAGGCTGAAGAATTAAAGCTTGCTAAACAGATGGCGATTATACTCATTGCAAACTTTGCTATTTCATTTCCTTTAAGTGTATTTGGGGCACTAATACAAGCACATGAAAGGTTTATATATTTAAAGTTAATTGGAATTATTAGATCTGTCATTATTCCATTAGTTACAGTACCGTTACTATTTATGGGGCATGGTTCTGTAATGATGGTAACGATAAGTTCCTTAGTAAACATTGCTTGTCTTTTAATAAATGTAGTTTATTGTTTTAAGAAGTTGAGAATTAAAGTAGGATTCGGACAATTCGACAAAAAATTGTTAAAAGAAATTTTGATTTACTCTAGTTTTATCTTTTTAAATGCAATTATGGATAAAATTTATTGGAGTACTGACCAAATCATTTTAGGGTCTATTAATGGTGCAAATCAAGTTGCAGTATATGCAATTTCTATGCAATTTATTATAATATATATGTCTATTTCAACGGCAATTAGTGGCTTGTTTTTACCAAAAGTTTCAATAATGGATATGAAAGGTGCCGGATCTAAAGAATTTTCGGATTTATTTATAAAAGTTGGTAGAATCCAGGCTCATTTAATGGGATTAATTTTAGGTAGTTTTATAATAGTTGGGCAAATATTTATACATATCTGGGTAGGTGACAGTTATATAGATGCCTTTTATATCGTATTAGTCATCATGATACCGTTGACAATCTCATTGGTCCAAAATACAGGGATTTCAATTTTGCAGGCTAAAAACCTTCATGCTTTTCGATCAGTTGCATTTTTAATTGTGGCGACGTTGAATGTATTTGTGAGTATACCTATCGCTAAAGAATATGGGGCATTGGGAGTTGCAATGATTACTGGAATGACGTTATTCATTAACCAAGTAATTATATTAAATCCTTACTATTATTTTAAATTGAAGATTAATATATTTTCGTTCTGGCGTAATATTTCAAAAAGTATTTTTGTTTTAATAATCTCAATAATAATAACTTTATTTGTAAGGAATATTTTAGCTGTTGATTCTGGAATTATTGAATTGTTATTAATGGGTATAATTTATGCTGTTATTTATTGCAATTTGACCTGGTTTTTTGCAATGAATAAGTATGAAAAAGGTTTAGTAGTTAGTTTGCGTAATAGGAGATAAAAGAAGGATTAAATGAATTGAAGGTGAGTGTATTGATTAATTCGATTTTTGATAAAGTAAAACAAGGCGGATATTGTATCGGTTGTGCTGCATGTACTGTTGTAGAAAATTCCCCTTTCCAAATTAAATTCCAAGAAAATGGTACGTATTCTGCTGAATTGAGTAATTCAAAAGCTTCAGGCGATTTAATTCAACAAAGTATGAGTGTATGTCCTTTTTCTGGTATAGGAAAGAATGAAAAAGAGATAGGGAAATCACTTTATAACGATGCTCCTGCAAATGATGAGTACTTAGGTTTCTATGAAAGTAATTATGCTGGTTTTGTAAATGAAGGTGAGTATCGAAAAGACGGAAGTTCTGGAGGAATGGGAACATGGGTTTTAACCGAACTATTTAATAAAGGACTTGTTGATCGAATTATCCATGTGAAGGAGAATAGTGAAGATTTACTATTCAAATTCGGTGTTTCTGACAATATTGAGGATATTCAAAAGTCAGCCAAGTCAAGGTATTATCCTGTAGAAATGTCGGAAGTTTTAAAAATAGTGAAAGAGCAACCTGGGAATTATGCTATTATCGGTTTGCCATGTTTTATTAAATCTATTCGTCTTTTATCCGAGAAAGAGCCTATATTTAAAGAAAGAATTAAATTCTGTGTAGGATTAGTATGTGGCCATTTAAAGAGTAGTTATTTTGCAGAAATGATGGCTATGCAAGTAGGGTTTAACCAAGAACACTTAAAGACTATTAATTTCCGCCATAAACTTGAAGGTAGAAATGCTGGAGATTATGCTATAAATGTGACAGGTTTTGATGATTCAAATAATTTGAAGGAAGTTATCGCTCCGACAAGAGATCTATTTGGAACTAACTGGGGACATGGGTTCTTTAAATATAATGCTTGTGATTATTGTGATGATGTTTTAGCAGAAACTGCTGATATTACAATTGGTGATGCATGGTTACCTGGATATATAAAGGAAAGTAAGGGAACTAATGTTATTGTTGTGCGAAATAAAGTAATTAATAATTTAATAATGGAAGCTATTCAACAGAATCGCCTACGCTTAGATATTCTAACAGCTGATAAAATTGTTGATTCTCAAGCGGGCGGATTTAGTCATCGACGTGAGGGTCTTTCCTATAGACTTCATTTAAAACAAATGAAAAATGAGTGGTATCCTCAAAAGAGAGTCGAACCGAGTAATAATATTAAGAGAAAACGTAAAAAAATATATAAAGGTAGACTTGATCTAAATAAAGCGAGTTTTGTAGCATTTAAATCAGCTAAGGAAAATAATGATTTTTCAGAGTTTATGTATGAGATGCAGCCAATTGTTAATAAATATAATAAAGTGGCAGCTCCCTCAATCATAAGAAGAATATTGTCAAAAGGAAAAAGATTAATTAGAGGTTAAAAATCACACTCTATTTTATAGAGAAATCGCATATTGTTAACACTTGTCCACAAAAGGCGAACTTGTTAGCTGATCGTAGAATTGCTATGATGAATCATTTTCATTTGTTCTACGATTATTAAAGTGAGAACTAATACTATAGATGTCTAAATACAATTGTATAGGAGATTTTGAATCTATGAACATACTAGTAACTGGTGGTGCAGGTTATATTGGCTCACACACTTGTATTGCATTGTTAGAAGCAGGGCATTCAGTCATTATTGCTGATAATCTTTGCAACAGTAAAAGTGAGACTGTAATGAAAATTATGGATATAGCCGACAAGGAAGTAACTTTTTGTGAGATTGATGTAACGGATGCAGAAGCTGTAGATATTATTTTCAGAAATTACAAGGTTGATGGTGTGATTCATTTTGCTGGCCTTAAAGCAGTTGGTGAATCAGTAGACAAGCCATTAGATTATTATTATAACAACATCGTTAGTACGCTAGTCTTAGCAAAGGCTTGTCAGGAATATGGCGTGAACCGGTTTGTCTTTAGTTCATCAGCAACAGTGTATGGCGATGATAAAGTGCCATTTGTAGAGACGATGGATCTTCTGCCAACCACTAATCCATACGGTGAAACGAAAGCAATGAGTGAGCGGATTCTAACTGATATAACGAATGCAAATCCTGATTTTTCAGTATCACTTCTTCGATATTTTAATCCAGTTGGGGCTCACTGGAGTGGTTTAATTGGTGAAACACCTAATGGCATACCAAATAATCTTATGCCATATGTAACTCAAGTAGCAAAGGGTAAACTTAAGAGTTTACGTGTGTTCGGAAATGACTATTTAACGGTGGATGGAACGGGAGTAAGGGATTATATCCATGTAGTGGACCTTGCCAATGGTCATGTTGCTGCACTAGAAAACCTGACTGAAGGTGTACATATTTATAACTTGGGCACTGGAAAAGGTACTAGTGTACTTGAATTAGTGAAAGCTTTTGAAGAAGCTAATGATATTGAAGTCCCTTATGAAATCGTGGATCGAAGACCTGGAGATATTGCTTCATGCTATGCCGATGCTTCAAAGGCAAAGCGAGAACTAGGATGGGAAGCAAACCTGGATATTATCTCCATGTGCCGGGATGCATGGCGATTTGAGAAGAATTATACAGATTTTGTAGAATCGAAATAGAGTTGTTACCCGCTTGGCTGTGTTATTTGGCAGCTTGGCGGGCTTATTTGTATTGGATTTTAACTTTTGTGCGTTAATTTACCAAGATAGAATTAATTAAAGGGTAGCTCCTCAAATCCATCCTCTTTTAAAACAATAATACTTGTCGCTATATCTAAATGAATAGGTTTAAATTGAATATATTGCTCAGCTAATATTCGTTTATCCATAGCTATCGAGTATTTGGTAATTGGTTTATCATAAACAGCAAGCCTACCAAACCTTAGCAGTAGCTGTTGCCGCCCCATGCCCGTTTGTGGTGGGTACTTACTTACATCTCTCGTATAAAGGAAATCAATATGCCATATTTCTTTTCCCTTAATGGCAACAATGTCTCCGACAGACCCGCGACTACGGCGTTCAATATTATACCCCTGTGAAATTAAGTTTGGAGTTATATGCCTGATCGCTTTATCCTCAAATTCTCTAATATGATCTAGGTGTTGTGATCTTTCCTCTTTTTTTACCACTTTTAAAAGCCTTGCCTGTGCACCGTGCAACTTGAGCACTATTCAGAATTTTTTTGGAGTTGTATCGTACACAGGCAAGGCTCAAAATGTTACAGTCCTTCCGCACATCGGCAGCGCGAGTGTTAAAACACGCCTCGCGATGATGGCCATGAATTCCCAGGCGATTACGGATGTCCTGGAGGGTCGCGAACCTAAGAATAGTGTTTAAATGATTTTTTATCGTGTGTACCGCACAATTCCGAAACCATTCAGACAATCCAGCAGCAACTTAAAAAGCCGTGCCTGTGCACCGCACAAATCAGACGCTATTCAGAATTGTTCTGGAGTTGTGTCGTACACAGGCAAGGCTCAAGAATATGCCATTCTCTGTGCGCTACACAAACAGGTTTTTGTAGATTTTTATTCAATGTAGCTCATCCGTCAGGTCTTTCATTTCGATTTTCACTTGGAATCCTTCGAATGCTTGCAGGAGATGACCGACTACCTCCCAAGTATACGGTTTTCCGTCGATGATGATGAGTGGCGCTTCGCTGTTTGCAGAGTCATAGGCGATCACGCCTTTTATGTGTTTGTCTTTCACATTTGTATATGGCTCACCTGTTAAAAATACTCCAGTCTCGAGATGCGTTTCAGAGAGGTACCTTGTTGTCTTTTCCTTCAGGCGATCGAAAAGTTCATGCTGTTCGGTATCCAGCTTTCCATCCACTGCAATTTCATACCCATATTCCCATCTTTCACGGGCTGTCAGTAAAATCATTGTACCTATGATTTGGCGCTCCACTTCGAAAATATGGCGTAAACCATTTACATCATCTACAGCAAATATGTTCGGCAGCTTAGCAAGGTCCATCCCCAATTCCTCCGCCATCATGGCATTATAACAAGCCATACAGAGCGACTGATTGCCGAACCGTACGCGCACTGTGTCACTTCCACATATTTCACATTCCATTCGAATCCCTCCATTTTACGTTCATCGTATCATACACTAAAAGCGTATGCCTGCGCACCACAGAATTAGGCAAATTACTCAATGTAGCAAAATGTCCAAATTCCCGATTTTAGCTGATTTAACCTATGAAATTCCTAGTATGAAGATTTTATTAGAAATTATTTGTGCTCAAAACAGCATTAATTCAACATTCTTCGCAAATTGGAACTGTTACACAATTCCAATTTGACGTTTTGGCAAGTTCGCTGCGGTCTGATATGCTGACTGGACCAAAGGATGGAAATGAGGTGAGGACGTGGGGCAAGATGTGCTGAGCGTTGGACTAGATGGGATGAAAGGTCATATCGTAAAAGTGGAAGCGAATGTACGAAGTGATAAGGAATCGTGTGTCATTGTTGGATTGCCGGATGCGTCGATGAAGGAATCGAAGGAGCGGATCTTGAGTTGTTTGCATGCGCTTGACCTGGATATGACGATGAAAAAGATTACGATTCATTTGTCTCCGTCGGATAAAAGGAAGACAGGGACTGGTTATGATGGGGCGATGTTGCTTGCGGTGTTACGTGAAATGATTGAAGAGCCGATTCCAATCGATGACAAGATGTGTGTATTGGCATCTTTGTCCTTGGATGGTCGCCTTGTTCCGTTTCACGGGCTTGTCCCCGTCATTCAGCAGGCAGTGTTGCTTGGATTTGAACGGATTATATTACCACCTGTCGATGTTCGATTTCTTGGCGGAACTCTCACTGCTGAATTGGTACCGCTTAGTGATGTGAAGCAATTACTAGGATATTTACGTGGTCAGCTGGCTCTTGAAATGGATACACCGCAACGATTGGTTGAAGAAGAGGATATGACTGAGTTAGTGAGTGCGACTGATTTTTCAAAAGTCCGCGGACATAGAGATGTAAAACGTGTGCTTGAAATTGCAGCTGCGGGTGGTCATCATGTGTTGATGTCTGGTCCGCCAGGTTGTGGGAAAAGTATGTTGGCAGATGCATTTCACACGATTGTCCCAGACTTGCCGAACGAAGAGATGTTGGAAGTGTACAGTGTGTATCATTTGGCAAAAGAAACCCGAGGTTTTTCAGTACGTCCACCATATCGCTCACCCCATCATTCTGCTTCAGCGATTTCTCTTGTAGGCGGAGGTACGTATCCGAAACCAGGTGAGATTTCGCTCGCCCACCGTGGTGTGTTATTTCTAGACGAGCTTGGCGAGTTTTCGCGAAAGACGCTAGATATGTTGCGGCAGCCGATGGAAACAGGGGAAGTTACGATTAGTCGTGTGCGACAATCGGTGACGTATCCGTCTTCCTTCATTTTGATAGGAGCAACGAATCCGTGTCCTTGTGGCTATTTCGGTTCCAATGAACGGTATTGCACGTGCACATCACAGCAAGTGAGGGCTTATCAATTGAAAGCTTCAGGCCCGCTACTTGATCGTCTCGATTTCGTATTGACGCTGAAGAGTGTCGGTCTAACGAAAGAGTCGGCTGCAGAAACTTCCGTAGAAATTCGGTTTAGAACGAAAAAGGCACAGGAATTACAGCGCACTAGATATAAATCAGTTGGTTTGAATGGTAATGTGCCCGGTGCGCTGTTGTTAGCAACTAGCGGATTAACAGTTGCACAAACCCGGAGTTTGCAAGAAGTCTGCTATAAGGAAAAATGGAGCAATCGTACACAAGTGAAACTGATTCGAATTGCACGGACGATTGCGGACTTAGAAGGAACAGAGGCAATTTCAGAAAACGCGATTCAAGAAGCGGTCCACTGGAAACGATTGGCTTCGCTTCATCAGGAAGAACAGCGTAGTCAAGGGTGAGTAGGAAGGGGAGAGGGTGTATCGCTCGAGCTATCAGAAGGAGAGATTGGCGACCGAATGTATACTTTCATGTTGTGATGCGGGGCAATAACCGTGCGAATGTTTACAATGATGAACAAGATAAGTATCATCTAATGCGCTGTATTGGAGAAGCCCATCAACGATTTCAGTTTACGATGGTTGCGTTCTGTATCATGTCGAACCATTTTCATCTATTAATACAATCGGAAGACGAATTAAGTAAGATCATGGCGCGTATTAACCGTCGGTATAGTGATTATTATTCCAAACGTTACCAGCACGTTGGCCGCATTTATCAACGCAGGTATTACGCGAAAGCGGTTGAGAATCCGCACGTGCTGCTCATTATCAGCCGTTACATCCATCGGAATCCGATTGAGACCGTGGTGCCAATGGTCACGGATCTGATTCAATACCCGCATAGCTCTTTTCCCAGTTACCGACAGCCGGAAAATGCGATGCTTCCATATCTCGATCAGATCTTCCTGCCGCAACTGTTAGATATGCCTTATTCAAAAGATGCAAAGGGATATTGCCAGTACTGCTTAGATTCTATTGTGCCAGATAAAGGAGTAGTTGAAGATTGGGTAGTTGGGAGAGAGTTGGAGTAAATAAAAAAGGTACCTGGCCATGAAACTTTCGTTTTTGTTTAAACATTCACGTTTGTTTTGCGCGCAAGTACCTTTAAATTAAACGATCCAATTGAATTCTAGCTTCATGTAATAATTACGAACTCTCCTAAGTGCTCTTTAACTTGGGAGGTTTTTTTTTATTTTACTTGCTTGATGACTCATTATAGGTAAGTGAAATAAGATAGGTGACTGTGCAATAAATAAATAGGTACCTTTAGCTCAAGTTTTAAAAAAAGTACCTGTGCAAGAAACTTTTATATAAAGATTTTGTAAAATGTAGTTGAAATATTGAAAAATAGTTGTATGAATATTCGGTATAATATAAATAACAAAATCCGATTCAAGGGGGAATTAATTTGAATAAGATGCAAAGGCTTAGAAACGGAATGCTTTTTGCGATAGGTATTATGATTCTGGCAGGCTGCTCAACCGGAGAGAAAGGCGTAATTACAGAAGAGGGTAAAGCGAAAGGTAAAGGCGCCAGTTCAGAAGATACGTTAGTTATCGCAAGACTTTCAGATGCGGAAAGCCTAGATCATCATTTTATGGCAACCATTAATGCTGCCAGTGTTACTCATGGAAATATTTATGAAGGATTGGTCGGACGTGATAAAGGTGCGGAACTTCAACCTTTGCTAGCAGATAGCTGGGAACAAATCGATGACACAACTTGGGAGTTTAAGCTTCGCCAAGATGTTAAATTCCATGACGGCACTGACTTTACGGCTGAGGCCGTCAAAGCAACCTTCGATCGTTTATTGGATCCAGCGGTAGGATCTCCAAAAGCAGGTGTATTCTCAATGGTTGAAGAAGTGAAAGTTATCGATGCGCATACTGTTCAATTTCTATTGTCTAAGCCATATTCTCCACTGCTTTCTATTCTGGCAAGCCATGAAAGCGGCATTATCAATCCGAAAGCAATCGAGAAGTTTGGCGGCGATGATATACAGGAACCAAGTGGCACAGGACCATTTAAATTTGAATCGTGGACGCCTGGTCAAAAGATTGTATTAAATCGAAATGAAGACTATTGGGGAACACCAGCAAAAGTAAGTAGAGTTGAATTCAAAGTCGTACCGGAGGAGTCTACGCGTACATCGATGGTTGAATTGGGAGAAGCTCATATTGCAGAACCATTGTCGATTTCTCAACTTGATGCAGTGAATAATTCTAAAAACTCGGAAGTTTACCAAAGTGAAGGATTTGGAACAGAGTATATTACATTCAATGTTGAGAAAAAACCCTTCGACGATGTGAGAGTAAGGAAAGCAGTTTCACACGCCATTGAAATGGATGCGATCCGAAAGGGCGTTTATAATAACGTTGGCGGAGAAGCGAATTCGCTATTGGGTACAAAAGTCTTTGGATACCATGATGGTTTGGAAATTCATGAATACAATCTATCCGAAGCAAAACGACTGCTTGCTGAAGCCGGCTATTCAGACGGTCTCGAAATTAAGCTGACTACAATGGATAATAAGGAGAGAATTGGTTTAGCGGAAGTGGTCCAGTCACAATTAAAAGGAATCGGAATCAAAGTAAACATTGAAGTGTTAGAATATGGAACTTTTGTGGAAACGACACACTCAGGTAATACAGAAATGATCATTACCAGCTGGAGAAACGTGACAGGTGATGCTGACTATAACCAGTACAACCTGATGCATTCAAGTTCAAAAGGAGCAAGCGGCAATACATCGTTCTACGGCAACTCGGAAGTGGATGAATTAATTGAGGACGCGCGCAAAGAATCGGATTCCGAAAAGCGTCTTGAGATGTATGCCAAGGCGCAAGAAATTCAAATGGAAGATGCTGTTTATATTCCAGTTCGGATAATTGAAAACGTGGCAGTGATCTCCAAAGACGTCAGTGGTTTTGCAATTAGTCCATCCGGTTATTTGGAAATCAATAACGTCTCCATAAAATGATATGTACAGAAGGGGTATCCGAGTAGGATATCTCTTCTATACTTGTTAGGTAATAGAACTGAAGTTATAGGAGGAACAACATGTACATATTGAAAAATATCTTACTAGAAACTGGTTATAGTAAAGAAAATAGACAGGTAAAGACAACTGAGACGAAATCGTTTCACTTAAAGATTTCCGATGGTCATATTGCTGAGATACTAAACTTTGAAAATGATCTCCCCAAAGATGTAAAAACGATAGATGGTAAAGGGCTACTTGTCTTACCTTCTTTCAAAGAACAGCACGTTCATCTTGATAAGACTTATATGGGTGAGCCTTGGCGTGCTTGCGTAGCAGCTTCTTCTGTCATCGAGAGAAGTGAAATTGAAAAGAATATTCTTTCGTCAATGGGTACCGGTACCGAAGAAAGAGCGAAAAACTTATTGGATGTTCTGCTATCTCATGGATCGACTTCGATTAGAACCCATGTCGATATCTATCCAGAAGTTGGACTGGCAAACTTGAAAGGTGTGCAGAACGCATTGACTGATTATCAACATAAAGTGGATTCGGAAATTGTAGCTTTTGCTCAGCACGGTTTGCTGCATGGAAATACAGTTCAGCTGATGAGAGAAGCAGTACGTAATGGAGCTGGTTTAGTTGGAGCAGTAGACCCGGCAACAGTCGACTTGAATATCGAATCATCCCTCGTTCAATTAATCGATATAGCAGTTGAAGGAAATGCTGAAATCGATTTACATCTGCATGATCCGGGTCATCTAGGAACATTCACCATGAAGCGTTTAGCTGCCCTGACGATGGAAGCAGGATGGCAAGGTAAAGTCACAATTAGCCATGCTTTTGGATTAGGGGATGTTACACCTGCCGAAGCAAGAGAGGTGGCACAATTATTGAAGGAGGCGGGAGTGTCGGTTATCTCCAGTTTACCTATTGGGAAGACCATTCCGCCAATTAGTCTGCTAGATGATGCTGGAGTACAAGTATCACTTGGCAATGATAACATTTATGATTCATGGTGGCCGACAGGGAATGGAGACATTTTGGAGCGGCTGGGAAGATTAATTGAATTAAATCGTTGGACAGATGAACTTTCCCTGTCTCAATCTTTACGTTTTATAACCAATGGCATTACCCCGCTTACGATGAATGGGGAGCAGGTATGGCCAGCAGAAGGAGACTTAGCTAACTTTGTTCTTGTCGAGGCAAAATGTGCTGCAGAGGCCGTAGCCAGGCGAGCAAAAAGAACAGCTGTTTTTTACAGAGGGTCGCTTGTGGCGGGGGAACTACAATAAAAAACTGAATGAATAGTGATAGAAAAAAGGTACCTGTGCATGAAACTTTCGTGTTTGTTTAAACATTCACGTTTGTTTTACACGCAGGTGCCTTTTGCTTACGTATATAGAGTAACTTCGGTTTCTGCCATTTGTAAAAGCTCCTGCTCTTCTAAAACCTTTAGAAGTTCCATTCCCTTTTGAATCCATGAGGATCCGTTTTTATCTAAACAGTTAAAACATATACCTTTACGTACATAACAAACAGCTAGTTGTAAATACGTTTTTTGATTTTTCGAAAGTAAAATAGCTGTTTCGATCTCTTTCAATGCCTCTACAAAGTATTTTTCTTTTATTAACATTAGAGAAATATTTACACAGAAGTTTATTTTTAATCGCTGTATGTTTTGAAAATCCTTGTATCGTTCGATACTTTTAAATGCTATTTTTTTTATTTCGATCATTGTCTCAAGTGGGAAAAAGTAAAAAATAGAATTTAATAAGTATAAATCAGAAAAGTAAAACTGATTTTTTAAAGATAGTCTTTTCCACACACTTGAAACACTTGTTTGAATCATTCTTTTATCTGCTGTGTATATGAGTAATAATAAACCCTCGGATAAGGACTTAATGTCATTAATTAATTGGTCGTCTTTTTTATCTAAATAGCTTACTGCCATATTTAATAACTCTTTAATACTTTCTTCGTTATTGTAAGAAATCGAGATGAACTTCTTGAAGATTGCATCTTTTTCAGTATAATTGAACCCGTTTTGAATATATAAAACTTCCTCAAAAGTTACTTCTAGATTTTCAAGAACACTGGACAAAGACGAAAAAGTAATATCCGTTTTATTTAACTCGAATTTTGAATAAGCACTTTGGGTCATTACTCCATTTGTTACATACTTTTGTGAATAATCTTTATCACTTCTGATTTTTTTAATAGTGGAACCTACATTTATATTCATTTTTTATCGCTCCCCCGAATAGTCATTTAAGACTTTTATATAATCACTATATCCTATTGGGAGTATTATTACAAAGAGAGGAAATGGTACTACAAAGATAGGAGGTGGCAACCATGTTAGACATATTTATTATGGTACTAGATATATGGTTTATTGGATAATATTTTTGAAACAGATTACAACAAGATTTTAATTAGGTACATAATTAAATGATTGGAGTTATGAAAAAATTGCATTTTAGTTCCGACAGCCAAGTATCATACAATTAAACTAAAGGGAGTTTTGAAAATGAAAAAAACTATTTTAGCCCTAACTTTAACAACAACTATGTTATTTAGCCAAGCAGGTATTGTATCTGCTAATTCGGGTGTAGATGAAATATTAAAACTACAGCCTGATATCTCGGAACAAGAATTGCTACAGGATGTTCGGATGATTGCATCTAATACAGGTCAGTCAGAACAAAGTATTCTTGATCAGATTTATACAGAGTTAAAAAATGATCAAAAAAAGGGCAATAAGGAGAAATCAGAACTATCTGGACGATCTGCTTATGGAGCTACTGGGGGAACTGTAAGTGTTGGTTCTAGTGCAAAAGGAAACTTCTATTATACACCTTCACAAACAGCGTATTTAAATCATGGCCATGTGGGTATGTATTATACTTCAACAACAATTGTAGAATCTGTTCCTTCTGCTGGCGTTCGAACAATTTCAACTACGGCGCGTAAAGTAGATAGCTCAGGAGCTATGGTAAAGTCGGTCACAACGTCTAGTGCAAATCGTACAAATGCTGCAAACTGGGCTAATAGTCAAGTTGGAAAATCATATTCTTATAATTTTGCTACAAATCGTTCAACTGCTCATACTGGAGATAAAAACTGCTCTAAATTAATTTGGTCTGCTTATAAACTAAATGGCGGGTTAGACTTAGATGTAGACGGTGGATTAGGTGTTTATCCGCGTGACGTTAGGGATGCAAAAAGCACTGCTCTAGTAAGAAACATTTAATCTTAACAAACAAGACCGTCTTATTAATTAAAGTCGGTCTTGTTTGTTAATTTGGAGGAACTAAATATGAAGAAAAGAATATTTATAGGTGCTACTTTATTAGTTATCATTATTTTAGTCGTTACTCTTACAAAAGAAAAAAATATCCCTGATACTTCGTTACTGTCTGCTGATGAAATTTCCGGGAAAAATTTATTGGAAAACACGAAGGCAATTATTTATTTATCAACAACAGCTGACCAGGATATTGATAATAAAGGAGTAAGCTATGGGGTTTTTGTACAGGATGATAATTCAGTTCAAGCACTTTCTATGAAAGGACTTGAACTCGGAAGCATTGCAGTAGGCAAAGATCAGATACTATTAGAAGATAAAAATAATATAAATATTATAAGCGACAACATAAAAAAGTTTAAAATGGACACTCCACAATATACAGGTGAAAGAACTGGATATCTTTCGGAAAAAGAGTTATTTTTTAGTATTTATAACAGTGGGTTTGTAGAAGATGGATACAGTTCAGATGTTCGATATGGTGATTCTAAAGGTTTCAATGTAGATAGTATACCTTATTATATTGTTGCTTCCGGAACAACTGAAAACTCTGTTCATATACTTACGCAAGATTTTGATGAAAATAGGTTCTTTTTAAAGGAAGTTACATTTGATAAGGAAGTTAAAGTTAATGATGTAACTACTATCCAATCTGAATCTACTGAAAATATGCAAGTTCTGGCGCCAGTTTTATCGGATGAAAACTATTATTATCTAATTTTATCAACAATTATCAGTGATACTAATGAAGTTGTATCGGTCTATAGGATTAATAAACAAACATTGGAGCAAGATACATTTGAATTAATTAACTACAATAATGTAAATCTAACAGCTACTATTCCCTACAATTACAAAAATTCTGCAACAGTCTATAACAATAAATTATATTATGCTAACGGATTAGGTGAAATATATTCTTTTGAATTGAATACAACAGCTGTCTCAAAAGAATTTAGTCTTAATAAAGTCAATAACTCTAAAGTTCGCAACAATGAAGAAACATACTTTAAAGATGGAAATCTATATGTATTACGGTATAGCCCAGATAAAAAAGAACAATACTATTTAGAATCTTATTCTCTAGAGAAAGGGATTCTATCAGAAACCATTGATATCCATGGTCTTGATACAATCATTAAAAAATCCAAAAACAAAAAAGTTTACTCATATGACTTAAAAATATTAAAGTAAGTAATACAGCTGCTACAGGTAATTATCTATAAGGTTTCTTTAGATTCTTCTTATGAAGTCCCTACCGCTAAATACCCACAAATCCAATAGTCAAAATAACATCTGTCCAATAGGAGGGATGTTTTTTTAGTGAAAGGCACCTGTGCAAGAAACTTTCATATTTTTAAACCTTCACGTTTGGTTTGCATACGGGTAATTTTTGTCGTACTGGAACTGGGCTAGAGGGTTCCTTAATGTTTTACTATATAGAGGCACGCGCTTTCAGTAACTATTTTAAAAACACAACTTAACAACGTAGGTAATGTAGAATAGTTAAAATATTATGTCGTTTTAGAGTGGCATCTGATACTATTAAGAAATAGTAAGGTATCAGAAGTCTATGATAAAGAGAAGTCAGTTGAAGTTGTATGTTTGGTTGGAGAAGAAGGGAGGTTTACCAATGGATAAGATTATCGATTTGCATCTATCTTTTATGGACCGCTTAGTTGAAGACGGGGATGTGCTGCGGGAGCTGGAGCGAGAGCGCATTTCTATATTGCCTGGGTTTACAGATCAGGCGGAGCTTGTCCGCTCGTATTACAAAAAGTTCTACTCCAAGCCGGGCCGTCGTATCGTATTTTGTGGAATTAACCCCGGTCAATACGGTGCGGGGAAAACGGGAGTGCCATTCATCGATTTCGACGGTATTAGTCGGCTGCTGCCCGGACATGAACGACAGGATAAGGAGAGAAGTGCCCAATTCATGCTGTCTATTATTGAGGAATATGGAGCCGGTGAGTTTCAGGATGCTGTGTATTTGACCAATCTTTCCTGGTATGGTTTCCTGCGTGACGGCAAAAATTTAAATTACTATATTCTGCCTCGTAACGTTCGTCATCATTTTACTAAGTCTTTTGTAGAAGAGATGAAAATTGTACAGCCTTCTTTCATTGTCCCTCTCAGTGAAGAAGTGGGACGAACTCTCCGTCAACTGGTAGCAGATGACCAACTAGACTACCCGATTGCAGAGCGTCTTCCTCATCCCCTTCATGGCTCGTTCCCTACGAATTTGAAAAGATCTCAGATGAGGTATCACACGTGCATCGAACAGCATACAGGACTGCAACGAAAAGGAACTTGGCGAAGTGAAGGTCCATTTATTACTCTCTAACAAATCGCATGCCTATTTGTAAAAGGTACTTTTGCGTGAACTTTATCTTGAATTCTGACTTGATGAAATAATAACCAACTTCTATTACAGTTGAGACCTTTTGGAAAGATGACGTAAACGAGTGATTATAACTAACTCTCCTAGGTGATTTTACAACTGGGAAGGTTTTTTTTGCATTCTATTTTGATCGCCATATCACAGATTATTAAATATTGTTCATATTAACGACTTAACGTCATTTTGCTTATCAAACTTCAAGTTTAAAGTGTTCCCTTAAAATTAATCCTCACCCTAAATTTCTGGTTCTAAATCAAATGTTGGGGTGATGTGACTTGCACGTCACCCTTCAACCTAAATGAACCCCAATTTCTTTATACTGTATGTTTAATAAGATCTTCGCTCTAAAGTGATCGAAACGTTTAAAGCCATAGGCATTGCGTTTCATCACTTTTGTTTTGTTATTAATGCCTTCTAGGAAGCCGGTTGAATACTTAAAGGAGAAACTGTTTAGGATCTCCACCTGCCAGTTTTTAAGCGTTTGAATCGCTTTTAAAAACGCTGGAATCTGCGCTTGCTCTACCTTTCGGTAAAAGTCTTGTAATCGTCTTTTCACCTCGACTACATCATCTGTTGTCTTTGCCCAATCGAACCATTCATAATAGGCTTCCTTTAATTCATAAGCTGTCTTCAACTCGTCCGACATACTTAGATATCGATTCAGATACCAACGATGTTTGTCAGTTAGTTTTTCACTTCGCTTATAAAGCACATGCCGCATTCGCTTACACTTCTTGCGGTCATACGCATGCCACTCTTTCTGGACTTTACGACGCACTTCATCAATTGCCCAATAAATATACCGACAGTAATGAAAGCGGTCAGCGACAATGACTGGCCGACCTAACGCGGTCTTCACAGCTGCTTTAAAACTTGGATTCATATCCATCACCACAAGTTCTACGTCAGCTCCATACTGATAAAGGTAGTCTTTAATGGTGTCTTTTCTGCGGTTCGGTAAGATATCTAGAGGTTCATGAGTTTCTGCATTCGCAATGATCAGTTGATAGGTACCGGCATCCGTATCGCCTTTATATTCATCAATCGCAATCGCTTTAGGCAATCTAACTCCTGTTTTCATCTCGTTATTCGCTACTTCTTTGAAACGGCGAATAACAGTTGAGCTTGATGTGCCTAACACTTCTCCTGCTTCTTTGAAGGTCTTCGCTTTCACACTTCGAACACGAACCACACGGTTCCACTCTATAGAGTACCGTTGATATTTATCGACAAAGGAGGATTTCTCCGCAAACCTTTTCCCACAGGGACATGCATACCGACGACGTTTGTAGAATAGAACACTCAATCGTTCAAACCACTTGAGGTGTTTAATTTTCTGAATACGATAATCATGGATCTTCTTCGTCATCGTTCCGCAAGCAGGGCATTGGTGAGGCTTCAGAGGCAGTGAAACATGGAGTGCGATTCGGTCTCCAACTTCTTCAATTTTATTAACTTCCACACCTTTTAAACCCGGAATATTCATGGTATTATTCATATGCACGCATCACCTTTCATTTACTTGTTTCTCGACAATTCAAGTATAAAAGAAATGGTGATTGCGTGCATTTTTTTATTCGAATTAAGTCTACACCCCAACAAATATTATAGAACCTTTTCTTTTAGTGTTACTACCAGCCACAGTATATGCAAATGAAACTTCTGATGATCAGCCAGATGATAAGCAGAAAAAAGGGATTGTTCGCGGATTGCTCCATCAAGTTAAGGATACTGTCCAAGAAACAGTTGAATCTACTGGCGATTTAGTGGGAGAAACAGTCTCATTTACAGGTTATACAGTCGACCGTACAGTGGATTTCACGAATGAAACAGTAAAAACGCTAGTGGATCCGAAACAGAAAAAGCCAGTGAAATCTGTCGTTGAAAACACGACGGATTTTGTGGGAGAAACGGTTGAATAGACCGTTCCAGTGGTTAAACAAACGACCAAGACTGTCAAGACGGTGACGAACGAAACCGTAAATGTAACCAAACCACTACCGAAAGTACCTGTAGTAACTCCTGTTGTTGAAAGTACAAGGAAACCGTAGTAGAAGTAACAGAGCAATTGACACAGACTGTTGATAATACAGTGGATACTGTAACAGGAACTGTTTCAAAGCCGCTTAACAAGCAACCAGCAAAAGAAGTGACTCGTGTAGTGGAGGAGAAGCCTTCGGAAGAACCTAGCAAACAACAGGTTCAGCCCACTGTGATTGAAAAGCCGAAGCTAAAACAATCCTCTGAAGTAGAAGAGAATTCATCTGAAATCGCTGAAATAGATAGTGTTGTACTTGACTCATCAGTTTCAACGGAACTTGAATTCAATCAAGATTCGACACAGGTCATTTCGAATAACGATATTGAACCAATCGAAGACCAGTTTACGATGGAGCGGAAGAATTCAGTAGATGAAAATTTTCAGTAGTTATCTTCTACTGACAGTGAAACGATGAATTCTATCAACAACCAGGCAGTTCATTTGAAACCATCGAATGACCATCCCGTAAGATTTAAAAGGTACCTGTGTACGAAACTTTCGTGTTTATTTAAACATTCACGTTTGTTTCGCATACGGGTACCCTTTGTCACTTAGGAATAATACGCCACAACAAATAACACGATATAAAACAAAAGCGGCAATGCACTTATGAGTAATCCGATCTTTACCGTTCGTTTCATGAATGAAAGTACGGCTCCAATCACCCAGACGACAATGGGGGTCAACCATAGTGGATCAGGGAACGGGTTATCCGTAAAGTTTTCACCGATTCCTCCAGATGCGAAAAAGGTGGAAATTAGGATGACGATGATGCCAGTTACCAAAACGTGAAAGACTCGATAGATCTGAAAGCCCATTTTAGTTCCTCCTTTTATTTGGAAAACATTTGCGCTTCATTCTTAAGATAGTGGAAAGCTGCCTATAAATGAAGAGTCCGTTTCGTATGTAGACAGCTTGTTGTCAGCCCTATCCCTATTAAAATTGGTATCTATTATGTTACATAGATAGAAGAAACAGCAAAAAATATTGTTTTCAGGGTATAGAGAAGTACCAAATACAGAACTTACAAAACCCTCATGGCTAGTAAAAGAGGAGCTGAAAATAATGGTTATACAGTCACTTATTCATGTTCAGTGGGGAAATGGGAGTCATTAGAGTCTATTAATAAGAAGCACTGAAGCTGATCACTATTGAATTGTGGCAGTGATTTCTAAAACAATTAAAGAACGGTACCTGACAATAAAATGTCAGGTACCGTTCTTTTTATACTTCACTGGGTTTTGTTCCAGCCTAGTTTTTCTTATTCAATCATGTCTAAAGTATCCAAAGCACGATACAACATAACTGCCGATTCAGCACGAGTTGCATTCTTTTTCGGATAGAAGTTTCCGTTACTACCTTTAATGACGCCTAATGCTACCGCATTGTAAACAGAACCTATAGCAAAGCCGCCGATTGAATTATGATCTTTGAAGTTAGCAGGTTTCTTCAAACCTTTGAGCTTCGACTTGTCTTGATAGTCAACTGCTCTCATAACCATGGCTGCGATCTCTTCTCGCTTAATCTTTGCATCTGGGTTGTAAGATCCTTCTTTCAACCCGTTAACAATACCGGCACGTGCTGCCGCTTCGATACTTGGATATGCCCATTTTTTGTTTTGTTGTACATCTTTGAATGTGCCTTTATATTCTTCTAGTGGCAAGTCCAGAGCGCGCGCTAAAAGAACTGCAAATTCTGCACGGGTAATTTGTGCATTTGGTTCAAACTTATCTTTTGTTTTACCGAAGATAATTCCTTTTGTTGCCAAGTAGTTGATCTCTTTAGCGGCAAAAGAATTTTTTAAGTCATTGAACTTTGGTGGTGTTACTGGTTTTGGATCTTCTTTTCCTGGTTGCTCAGGTACCGATGGATTCTCCGGTTCTGGATTCGGTTCTGGTTTTGGATCCGGCGTAGGAATTGGACTCGGATCTGGTGTTGGTGTGACCACAGGAGGTGGGTAGTATCCTCCTCCTGTTCCTGGGTTCTCAACTACCGGCTGGTCCGTCTTTTCAATCGTAAATGTCTTAGTTGTCTTATGACCGCCTAAGTTTTCTACTTCAAACACAAATTCATTTTTCCCGTCTGCCAACTGCAATTCTACCGTAACGTCCTTTTTGAAATTCTTAAGGCTATAAGGAGACGAAAGGTCGTTGCTGTATTTCGCATCGCTGTTTACCGTTAACTGGATTTCGTCAAAATTATCTTGAATGTTGACAGTAACTGACACGCTGTCTTCTTTTGTCTTTACAGGATAGTTTCCGGTAAAGGTCAAAGTTGCAGCGGTGGTGTCGACAAACACTCTCCGTCCAATTTCCATTTCATTCTTCAGCTTATCCACTGCCTTCACTTGGACAAAGTGATAGCCATCTTTAAATGTAAGTGTATGAGTGAAGTTTCTGCCGTCAAATTTAGCAGCCTTTTCGCCATTGATTGTAAGTTCCTCGATAGCAGATGCTGCTTCTACTGTACCAGACACTACGACTTCATTTGTGTCATATACGGATTGATTTGTTGGCTTATCAATGTAAATAACAGGGTTTTCCACTATTTCAGTGTCCACTCCTACTCGGTATTTACGTTCATTGTTTGCAGAATCCCAAACTTGGACGACCAAGTTGTCATTTCCAATTAGATCCTTTTTAACGGCATAAGTTGTTACATCTGAAGAAATAGATTTTTCATTCAGCTTTTCTCCATTCAACAGAACATTCCAATACTCAGCACCTGTTCCGTTTTCGTTGTCAACGAAGTTGCTGACTGTAATTGTTTTTGCAGATGAATCGTAAGCAACGTCAGCTGTCGGAGCGACTGTATCTACTTTCACTGGGAACTTAATATTTTGCCACTTAGCTTCATTATAATCGATAACACCGCTGACTTGAATGAAGTACTCTCCATCAGCTACTACTTTGCCATTAACTTTACCGTCCCATCCATTATTCGTGTTGTACGTATAAGGATTGGTCGCAGCATCACTCTTATAATGTTTTCTTAGTTCGTTCGCCGTCCGGATTGTCCGGATCTCTTTTCCATCTTTATCTACTACTGAAACTTTCAGCTCTTTCGTATTTCTGAAGAGCGAGTACACAGGAATTACTTTGTCTCTGATTCCATCGCCATTCGGTGAGAAACCAAAACGATTCTCATCAAATGCTCCGCCGCCTGTCAAGAAACTACCTTGCTCATCTGCCAAAGCCGTATAGCCCCAGTAGGACATATCATCCCAAGCAAAGTAGTCAAAGATTGGTGCTTTGTCCCACTCGCCATTGAATCCAAAGAACGGAACTGTTAGCGGGACATTGCTTGTCGCTTCTTCAGAAGGGTCGTTGAGTGTAACAAATCCGTCCAGGAAGAAACCATTAGGATAGATTTCTGCTGCATCTTCTGAGATTGCTGAAGCGTCTGCAGTAATCGTAATTGTTGCTTCGCCATTCGCAGGAATGATTACCTTGTCAGGAGCTTCAATTGTAACGCTTTCTTCTCCTAAAATAATTTGGCCACCATAGTGTAAGTTGTTTGGCATGTTAATAAACAGCTCGTCATCCAATTGGACAGGTTTGTCCATTTGAATTTGTGTTTTTACATCATATGTCTTTTCCTCATCAGAAAAGTTCTTAGCAGTAAGCGTAAAGCTGAATTTATGATCATTTATTTGCTTTAATGCGACCTTTGCTTCACCTGACTCATTATCCGTTACCACTACATCAGTACCGATAGCGTTAGCCAGCTGCATCAGTCCGGCACCTTGGCGTCTCGGAGACACATATTCTCCAGCTTTAAACATTACAGGCTTTGCAGTATTCATCAGGAGATTCTTTGCTAGTTGGACACGTTTAGCATTCGAAATTCCATCAAAATCTTTTTCAATCCTCTGGAAGATAAGTGCTGCTCCTCCAGCCACATGAGGCGCTGCCATGGATGTCCCATTCATGGATCCATAACTGTCGTTGTTCAGAGTAGAGAAGATACTTCCACCCGGTGCTGTAATTTCAGGTTTGAAGTCAAGGTTTGAAGTTGGACCCCAAGACGTGAAGTCACTCATCTGGCCTTCATTTGGATTCGGTACGTTGTGATAAAGACCATCAAATTGTACGAAAACCTTTTTCTCTTCATCCAACAAGTTCTTCATAGCTTTACCGTTCTCTTGAAGCGTAGACAAGTAAGGGATTTTGATGCTTGGATCCGATGCCATAGAGATGGACCCAGGGGCATTATTGTAGATGATCACCCCAGCAGCTCCAGCAGCTTGAGCATTTATTCCCTTGTCTACAAATGCGATATCACCACGAGAAACAAGAGCAAATTTACCAGTGAAGTCTTTACCTTTAAAATCCGTTGCATTTCCTAATCCAGCATCAATCACTTCGTAGTTGTCTGTACCGGGATTTGCGTTATTAGCCAAGAGATAAATTGCTCTACTTTTCTCTGACTCTTCAGCGTAATATACGAAGCTGCTCATCGTCATTTTGCTGTTTTCTATAGAAGCGACAGTAAGGGCTTCTTTCGATACGCCCGGTGCGCCTGTCAGACCGTAATCCTGGTTTCCTGTATAAGCGAATGGATCTCCCAATACACTATTACCATCGCCATATAATTCTGAGTTACCTGCAGAAATAGAAACTAAAACTCCATTATCCGTCGCCCGCTTTACAGCTTGCTGCTCCGGATTGTTTGCATCAACATATCCCGCTGTAGAACCGAGAGACATGTTTAGAACATCCACTTTCAACTTAATTGCATCGTCAATTGCCTTAATATAAATATCTCCAAAAGTTGATGGGTAAAGCGGATCATTACCGAAGACTTTTAGGGCCAACAACTGGGTTTCAGGTGCAACTCCCTTGATGCCGCCATTTTCTTCCTTACCGTTTGCACCAACAGTTCCCGCTACGTGCATACCGTGCATAGATGCACTTGGACCCAAGTCTTTGATTTCATTATTACCATCCATATAGTTATAGCCGAACGGTACCTTTGAAGTGAAATATTTACCTGCTTCAATTGAACCGTCTGTCAGTAATTTGCTAACTTCGGTTTCCGTAATAGCTCCTTGTGTGTCGTCAGACAATACCATATCCCGATGGGTAGGATCGATTCCTGTGTCAATAATTCCGACGACCATGCCTTCACCTGTAAAGCCGTAATTATTCCATACATGTGTTGCTTGAACTAGTTCGTTAGAGTAAGTCATGTCTGGCTGTTCCACGGGTCTTTCATACTCAGTCGACTCATGGACTGCTTTTACACCGCGAAGCAACGAAATCTTTTGAACTTCTTTTGCTTTTACCTTGGCAGAGAAGCCATTCACAACAGTCGTAAATTTCTCGAGGATTTCAATAGAAGGAGCAACTTTCTTTACCTGAGCTTGTACATCCACTTGATTGGATTCTACAGCTGACTCAAGCGAGACACGCTCTCCTTCCGACATATCTTTATAGAGAATCCCCTTATTCGTTGCGGCTTCAATCGTCGGGGCTTTTTCCAACTCGACGATAATTCGAATGGTCTCATTGGGATTCTCAGGTTCCAATAAGCGTTCAGAAAGATCGACCTTGGACTTTTGCCTCTCTTGGTCGCCTGTTTTGTCTCCCAGTGAACCCGCCGTCATCCCAAAAGCCATTGAAGAAAACGACAACATGAATACTAAGGTAAGCATTAGTATTCTTTTGACATGAATCATAGTCTCTCACTCCCCCTATATTTACGCAATTCTACATTGCTTATATATATTACCATCAAGTATTGGAATAATATACTACTAATTTGAGTATTTAGAAATATATAAATACTAGGTAGTTCTCAAGTTACAAGCATATGATTCTCGTGATTCTATACATTAACCAAGAAGCCATTTTCCCAGCGTTTGCTTACTCACTGTCTACAATTCCTTCTTAAAAAGGCTGCGTACGAAACTCCTTTGGTGTTATGGACTTTGTAGTTGGAATCGATGGAGATGCACGATCGGCAACACCTGATTTAAAAGGTACCTGTGTACGAAACTTTCGTGTTTATTTAAACATTCACGTTTGTTTCGCATACGGGTACCTTTTGTCACTTAGGAATAATACGCCACAACAAATAACACGATATAAAACAAAAGCGGCAATGCACTGATGAGTAATCCGATCTTTACCGTTCGTTTCATGAATGAAAGAACGGCCCCAATCACCCAGACGACAATGGGGGGCAACCATAGTGGGTCAGGGAACGGGTTAGCCGTAAAGTTTTCACCGATTCCTCCCAATCCGAAAAAGGTGGAAATCAGGATGACGATGATTCCAGTTACCAAAACGTGAAAGACTCGGTAGATCTGAAAGCCCATTTTAGTGCCTCCTTTTATTTGGAAGGTATTTGCGCTTTATTCTTAAGATAGTGGAAAGCTGCATGCAAATGAAACGTTCGTTTCGTATGTAGACAGCTTGTAGCCAGCCCTATCCCTATAAAAAAGGTATCTTTTATGTTACATAGATAGAAGAAATCAAAAAAAATATTGTTTTCAGGGTATAGAGAAGTACCAAATACAGAACTTCCAATCCCGCCCCACTTATGTGCAGGCCCAATTATCGCCTTGACCCTTAACCGTTAATGCTGAAAAATTCTTCTTCGGTAAAGAGAATTACGGGAGAGTGAGCGTATGAAAAAAATAGCTGTACTTATAGCTGCTGGTTTTATATTGACAGCATGCGGCAATTCAAGTGAAGAAGCTACGGATAAGAGTAATGTAGTAGAGAGTGACGTGAAAAAGAATCATGTTGAAGCCAACAAAGAAATTGAAGTGAGTATCCAGGCTGAACCAACTATACTGGAAGACAATAAGGTCATGATCTCAGGAGAAACGAATATTCCTGACGGTGGCCAATTGATGTTTACACTTAATGGGCCGGAGTATACAGCACAGATGAAAGCAGTTATAGATAATGGTGTGTTTAAAACTGATGTATTTAGTGATCACGGAGAAGGCCTACCGGCAGGAAAGTATACTCTCGAAGTATCATTATCTATAGCATCTACTCAAGATGAAAACTTCGTTAAAAAAGTTGGTAAAGAATACGAGTATCTTAACGGCAGCTTTATGGATGAAGGCGATCTAGGTAAAACAATGAATTATGAAACGAGTTTTTCTGTAGAAGAAACTGAACAAGTGAGTGAAGAAGTTACTGTGGTAGACACTGAAATAGACACGATAAGCGACTCACAAACCTTAACCTTGGAATCGTTACAGGGAATTTTTGACGATTACTCGGCAGAGGATGACGAATTGGTCAGTCTTAATATGGATGGGAATACGATTCGAGCAGTTTTAAAGCTAGCACCAAATCCTTATTTGGATTCGGCAGATTTAGCTCCAACTAGATTCAGTCAGTTAACCGATGAATTATTAGACCATGAAGGTTAGCAAACGCTCACAATCGAGTATGTAGGTGTTGGAACCATTAGCATGAATAAATCACAATCAGAAGAAAACGAGTACGGAGTTTACTTTCCGACACTAGATATTGAAAATAATCTACACTGAACCGAGTACTAATCGACTTCTATAAGAAGCACCCTACTGAGTCTATCAGTAGGGTGCTTCTCTTTTGTATTCGATATGATTTTAATGCACAAATAAGTTGTGATTTCATATATCAATATAGTGATTTAGCATTAAGTTGTAAAAATTTAGTGGTAGTTACATAGACACTGTTTCGAGTTTGTTGTACACTATTAAATACCTAATTGAAGCGTTTTTGATTTTATCCCTAGGTGGAAGTTAAATAGAAGTGACAGTCGAGTGTAGCTCACGCGGCTTACACATATAGAGGTGGATTAAATGACAGTGTGGTTTATCCTTGTGTGTATCGTTTTACTAGCAGGGTTGGTGAGAGAGCGATATTTAAGAATTCGTAGTGAGCATCACATAGAAAAGGTTCAAGCAGTGACTTCGAATGATCAACATCTCGTTCATCTTATTGAGGATTCAAAAGACGTTGTCTATTATTTTCAAATTGAACCAGAATACAAGTTTATTTATTTAAGCCAGGCATTGGATACGTTTCTCGGGAAAGGCACCAGAATTGCTGGGTTAAAAAATCCTCATATACCATTCAACCTCGTGCATCCGGACGATCGCGAGCTGTTGTTTAAAAAAGTAAGCAATGAAGTCAATTACGATGAAGTGCTCATGCAGCGATGGATTGACCAGAATGGGGACTATCGCTGGTTTGAAGAATACGCAAGCCCTGTATACGAAAACGGAAAGTTCGTCGCAGTCCAAGGGATTATGAGAAATATAGACGAGAAAATTAAGTTGCAACAAGATTTGGAGTATCGCGTGTCCCATGATGCGTTAACAGGGTTACACAATCGAGCCTATTTCGATGAACAGTTTGATGAACTGAACGAATACGTGAACATCCCTGCAGGCATTATCGTAGGAGATTTAGATAATCTTAAGCAAGTCAATGATCGGGATGGTCATAAAACGGGCGACGCGTTGCTTATCGCGACGGCCACTTTACTGCAGAGATTCACTTCTGATACGGTTCTAGTTTCAAGGAATGGGGGCGATGAATTCGTCCTGCTTGTCACCGGAAACGAATCACTATCTCTTCCATCTTTCATTGCGTCAATTAATGAGGAAATCGAGAACTATAACCGAGTAGCGTCAACTGCTGAAGTCCATCTGTCTATAGGCTATGCGGTGTCAACTAGCTCATTAGGAAACATGAAACAGCTCTTTATAGAAGCAGATAAAAATATGTATAAGAATAAAGAAGTACGGAAAGAAGAAAAAGGAATTTGTGTCTGACTTAGCCCTTCCGAGTGAATTACGACTTGGGAGGGTTTTTACTATCTCTATGGTTAGATAAACGCCAATTCACAATGCCCTTTTTAGTATATTGCACCCTACTTTAGTAGCTATCCAATTGTTTTTCTGCCGAGCGATTAAGTGCTGCGTAGGGACTTTTCAAGAGGTCGTAACACTGCCGACAAACTGAAGAGTATGCTAAACTGAAGATAGATACGACTAGTGAAATAAGGCGTGAAATCAGTTAGGGACTGTATCTGTTACAGTGGTTTTTTTTTATGTCTGCACGCACCAAAAGGAGCAACAATCACTGCGCATATGTACGAGTAAGTGTAAGAATAGATTTTAAATTACGTACTACATAGATGAATTCAACTTATTAAAAGAAGGGAGGGTGACGTGTGGCAGTTCTTACCGTTTCTAAGCGTTCGAATGCAAGCTATCAAACCATCCATTCCGCAATTCAGGCAGCACTGCCAGGAGATACAGTGGGAATTGAAGAGGGCATCTACCATGAAAATTTGGCGATCGATAAACAGCTTATTCTTCGAAGTTCAGAGGGGGATTCTCGTACGGTCTGTATAACAGGCGCTGTTCATATCACTGCAATCGATGAAGTTCGTATTGAATCGATTACTATCGGAAGAAGCACTACGCCGATTGACTATGGAATTCATATCGAGTCAGGACAGGTAACGCTTCATCACTGTCTTTTCTCTGAGATTCGAGGAAAGGCTATGCGAGTAGATGCGACGGCTAAAGTATCGGCAGAGCATACAGTATTCAAAAAGAATATTCAAGGCATCGAAGTATCTGGACGTCTCGCTCTGTTTGATTGTATCGTAGAAGAAACAACCGAGAATGCACAGCTTACTGTGCAGGATGGCGGGGAACTCGCACTAACAGATTGTGGAATTTTAAGCGGTCAGGAAGAAGGAATCAGCCTGACAGGCAGCAGTCGATGCACAATTACCAAAAGTTCTATTATCGGCCATAGCGGAGCACAAATTAATATGGAGAAAGACAGCTATTTAGATTTGGAACAGACGAATTTCTATTTTGGGAAGGCACAGGGGATTTCTTGTGACCATTCTAAAGGGATTATGAAAAACTGTACTTTTAATAGGCAAGATCTCGCTCATGTAACTCTTACGAATGGGTCGCATTTTCAAATCGAGTCCAGTACGTTCGAAAATGGCGAATCCGAGGGAATGAGCATCAGCAGCTCTTCTACTGAGATTACGGACTCGCTATTTAAAGGTCAAAAAAGCGACCAGTTGAACTGTATGGAACAAAGCAATGTGTCGATGAAACGAACGCGGTTGAATTCAGGGAAAGACAGAGGAATTGTGTGCGTGAATTCTACGTGTACGATAATTGAATCCGCGGTGAAGTACAATCAAATGACGCAGCTTTCTGCATTTAACAAAAGTGTGTTAACGATTCTCGATTGTGACATTGAGAAAGGGAAAAACAAAGGGATTTACGCTGCAGATAGTCAAGTGAAGATTTCCGATTCACGAGTGAGTCGTCACAAGAGCGCTCAGATTTTTGCTTCAGAACACTCTGAACTGACGCTCTCTGCAACAGAAGTGAAAAGTGGGAGAAGTGTAGGCGTGTCAGCTAAAGAATCGACGTTGAACGTATATAACTGTATTATCTCTGATCATAAAGGTTCGAACATCTCACTAGGCTCCGATGTACATGCAGAAATTGCAGATTGCAGGATTTCAAATGGAGAGAAAAACGGGATACTCGTAGGTCCAGGGACCGTCGTGTCATTGGAACGGACGGTCCTGTTTAATCATAAAAGACCGCAAGTAAACGCATCGAAGTCTGCCAAAGTATCTCTTACGGAGTGCGAACTCTATGATGGCAACTCCTCTGGGTTGTCGTTAAGTCAGGTGGAGCGTGTTGAAGTGACGGATACTCGAGTGCACGGACATCGTGAAGACCAAATCGTACTGAAAGAGTGCCCATCGGCTATCTTTAAATCGACGCAGGTAATGAACGGAATCAAGGCGGGACTACGAGTAGAGAAATCTGCTCCTCTATTTGAGAACTGTTACTTTGACAACAATCGCTCGGGAGATTTAAATCGGCTAGATGACAGCAACCCATTGCTGAAAAACACGGAACTGTCGGTACCTGCCGTTTCAGCAGGACAAGATGAGAGAGTTAGAGTTGGTACACTGCCAAACCTAACGAAAGATTCCCCTGTGAATGAAGAAATGATGAACGTCTTAATGAATGCTCTGGACGAATACATCGGTCTTGAAGCGGTGAAAGACAAAATCCGTGATATGAAAAACTTAGTGGAGATCAACCAATTCAAAGCAGAACGAGGGTTAAAAACGATTAAGTTTGTAGCACCTCATATGACTTTTCAAGGGAATCCAGGCACAGGGAAGACAACAATTGCAAGACTCATGGGCGGGGTTTTTAAGTGGCTCGGCCTCTTAGAGAAAGGGCATCTAGTTGAAGTGAAGCGAGAAGATCTTGTTGGAACCCATGTAGGGAAATCTGAAGAACTCACGAAGTTAAAGATTGAAGAAGCGATGGGTGGGGTGCTCTTCATTGACGAAGCCTACTCCCTTACAGGCGGAAAAGACACGAGTAACGATTACGGGAAAAAGGTAATCGAAACCTTGCTTCCCGCAATGGAAAATCATCGTGGTGAATTTGTCGTAATTGCAGCGGGATATACGGACGATATGGACAGTTTCATAACCTCCAATCCAGGCTTAAAAGATCGATTTACTGAAAAGCTTTTCTTCGAGGACTATACGCCCGATGAGTTGATGGGAATTTTCTTATCCAACTGTGAAGGAAGTTATTCGGTAACACCTGATGCTAAGCGTGCGATCCAAAATGAGTTCATCGAACGATATCGAAAGCGTGACCAGACATTCAGTAACGCTCGAATGGTACGCACGCTTTACGATCAAATCGGGCTAGCCCAGTCCCTAAGAATTGCGAAGTTCCCGCGAGACCAATGGACAGAAGAGTTATTGACGACTTTTGAAGAACAAGACGTTGTTCAGGCAGTAGGAAAGCAGGATGTTAAGAGTTACGAGGTACCGATTGATGAGGAACTGCTTGCGAAGAAAAGAGCAGAACTCCATCAATTTATTGGTCTGGATACGATAAAGGCTGAAATTGATGAAATGATTGAACTGATGAGGTATTACAAAAAAGAAAATCATCCAGCCGACAAGCTAATGAACCATACGTTGCTGATTGGAAAACCTGGAACAGGTAAAACGGAGATTGCCCGCGTGCTTGCTGGCATTTATCAAGCCCTTGGATTACTCAAACGAGGCGAGCTGATTGAAGTAGATCGAAGCGATTTAGTCGGTACGCATATTGGCGAAACGGAGAAACGCACAGCTGACCAGATTGAGCGAGCAATGGGCAGTGCACTGTTCATCGATGAAGCGTACACACTCGCAGGTAGCGGCGAAAATGACTACGGAAAAAAAGCGGTCGAAGTGCTACTGAAGCAAATGTCCGATCGGCAAGGCGAGTTCTTGCTAATTGCAGCAGGATATGAAAAAGAAATGAACCGCTTTCTGGACAGCAACGCTGGGCTGCGTCGCCGCTTCGGGTTAACTTTGCACTTTGAAGATTATACGCCAGAAGAACTGATGGAGATTACGGAGCTCTACATTCAAGGATATGGCATAACAGTTGAAGCAAAGGATGCGTTGTATCAACACTACCAAGACATTTACAAAAGAAGGAACGACTACTTTGGAAATGCGGGTTTGGCTAAAAAGATCGCTAAAGAAATGACAAGGAAAGTTGATTATCGACTGGCGGTTGCGAGCAAGAGTCAGTTGAGTAACGTTTTGAAAAAGGAAATTATGGTAGATGATTTGGTTTTGTTGGAGAGCTGATCCAGCTTGATAACTATTTGTGGAAGACGTATACATTACTAATGTACCTTATGACGGGCTTACAGTAGGTGCAGGCTTACGAATTAAAAAGTTCTTAAAGTAATTAATCCAATCACTACTATGTAAAAACCAATAAATATAATCCCTATCTAGCTGATTAAACTGAGCTGGATAGGGATTTTTAATTTATAAAGTCTTCAAAGACTTTAAAGACTTAGGTCTACAATGAAAGCAGTTGAGTGAACGTTTGGATAGGAGACTTTTGGTTTGTATTCTATTCAGATAGTTTCGTACTATTCCAAACAATCAATTGACTATTGTAAACTATTTCAATTATACTGAATTTAAGTGGTACTTCAATAATATACTGAATTGGAAAAGGGAGATGGAAAAATGATTATTAATAAGATGATTTCAACAGTAGATATGCATGTGTCTGGTGAACCTTTACGAATTATTACGGATGGCTTCCCAGAGATTAAAGGAAACACGCAATTAGAACGTAGAGAGTATTGTATGGAGCATTTAGATGAGTTTCGAAAAGTATTGATGTATGAGCCAAGAGGCCACCATGGTATGTACGGATGTATCATTACACCTCCAGCAAAAGAGGGTTCTGATTTTGGAGTCCTATTTATGCATAACGAAGGTTGGAGTACGATGTGCGGTCATGGAATTATCGCTGTTGTTACGATGGGAATCGAAACAGGACGTTTTGAAGTTACTGAAGAGCGACCTAGATTTGTCATTGACAGTCCAGCAGGAGAAGTAATTGCGTATGCCAATGTGGAAGGAACGAGAGTGAAATCGGTATCATTTGAAAACGTACCTTCATTCGTTTTAGAAAAGTCGATTGAAATGACAATTGAAGGGAAGGATTTAGTTGCTGATATCGGATTCGGTGGCGCATTCTATGTCATTCTGGATTCAAAACAATTGGGCTTTGAAGTGTCGAAGAAGGATTTGCCACACTTACAAAAGTGGGGAACAAAAATAAAGCACTTTGTCGAGGCCAACTACAATGTTGTACATCCCGACGAGCCAGGACTAAAGGGAATCTATGGAGTTATTTACTCAGACTCTCCTGTAAAAGAAGACTCGGATTTACGGAACGTAACGATATTCGCAGATGAACAGGTTGACCGTTCTCCGTGTGGCACAGGTACATCTGCTCGTCTTGCAACGTTATATACTCATGGCAAAATGAAAAATGGGGATTCTTTTATCCATGAGTGTATTACAGACGGTCAATTTAAAGGAGAAATTATTGGGGAAGCAACGGTGGCAGGTATACCAGGTGTTGTTCCACAAGTTGAAGGTACGGCATATATTACTGGTTTTCATCAGTTTGTGACGGATCCTTACGATGAATTACCTACAGGTTTTTTGCTGGAAGATAAGTGAATAAGTAGGGAAGGGGATACGCTATGGGATGGTGGAAGAAACAACATCTATTCGTTCAAGTTGCAATTGGGGCAGTTTTAGGAATTGTGCTAGGGTTAATCTTGAAAGAGAATGTAGTTTATATTGCGCCAATAGGTGATATATTCATTAGTCTACTCAAATGGCTAATCGTTCCTTTAACATTTCTAGTCTTAATTGATGGGATAACTAACTTACCGAGCGTTAAGTCCTTACGATCCATTGGTGGAATTACAATTATTTATTATATGACTACTACTGTTATTGCTGCTTCTATTGGTATTGGGGTTGCTTTACTTATGAATCCCGGAAAAAACTCTGTTGGAATGCTGACAGATGGGGAAGTAGTTTCTCCTGAGGAATTTAATTTTATAGATAATCTAATTTCTTGGACGCCTAACAATTTATTTGGTAGCTTCGTTGAAATGAATATGTTGCAAATTATTATTGGGGCCATCATTATCGGAGTTGCTCTTTTAAGCATGGGGGATAAAGTTAAAACCGTGCGATTGTTCTTTCAAGAAGGCGCAGCTTTAATGTTGAAAATCACGGATATGATTATGTATCTGGCACCTCTTGGAGTACTAGCTCTCATTGCGAAATTAGTGGGTACAACAGATATGACCATTATCTCATCTGCCATGTACTATGTGATGAGTGCGCTTATAGGACTGGCAATTCTATTATTTGTTGTATATCCTACGCTCATTATATTATTCACGAAGTTTAAGCCTTTGGAGTTTTTACGTGCCATTAGTCCAGCTTTGATGTTAGCTGCCGCAACGTCCTCTAGTAACGCTACTCTACCTGCATCTATGAATGTCTCAAAGAAATTAGGCATATCGGATAAGATTTATGGTTTTACTCTTCCGTTAGGTGCAACCATTAACATGGATGGTTTGGCGGTAACATTTGGAGTCACTGCAATCTTCGCAGCGAATTTATATGATATCCCTATTACGTTTGGATTATTAGTCCAGTTTGTTTTTCTAGGTCTGGCTCTATCGATGGGTACAGCAGGGGCTAGGGGAGCGGATATTGTAATGATGGCCATTTTGATGACCTCATTAGGATTACCTTTAGAAATTGTTGCGATATATGCAGCGGTGTCACCATTAGTCGATGCAGGAAATACGACAAATAACATAGCAGGCGATTTAACAGGAACTGCAATCGTACATTCAAGGTATGGCAACAAGTTAGAAGATTTATAAACCAATAGCCGATGAGATCTCTTGGTCTCTTCGGCTATTATTGAAAATCGTGAGAAACACATAGGAAGACAACTTCTTCATCCGTATAGTTGTACCAGTAATGCGTCTGGTTTGAATCGAACATGATCGACTCGTGTTTTTCCAGTTCAACTTTATCATTACCCAACAGAACAGTAAGAACACCTTTTAATACAAAGAGAAATTCCTGTCCGTTATGAGTAAATGCATTTCCTTCATTTTGACCAGGCTTTAAGTTAATGAGTAAGGGTTGAAAAGCATAGTCTTTCATTGAATGATGCAAACTTTTATACATGATATTATGATGATTTAATTTTTCTGTTTCTGAAGAGAGGTCGTCACTAAGTGTAGCGGGTACGTCATCGAAAAATATGGCAGGACTCACTTGTAACGCTAAAGATAGCTTTTTTAAAGACTCTAGTGTGGCACTGCTTTTCCCTCTTTCTAATTGCGAAAGAAAGCTGATCGAAAACCCTGTCTGTTCAGCCACTTCTTTTAAGGTCATTTTGTTTTCTTTACGGATATCACGAATTCTTTCACCAATAGGTTGATCCATCACAAACACTCTCCTCTGAAATTCGTTAACTATATAAGGTATATCACATAATCAAATAGGATAAAAGAAAGGGCTGAATGTTTTGATCATACTCGATGAAAAAACAATACAAAACATGTACAAAATGGATAAAGCGGTTGCAGATTTAGAGCACCTCTTGAAAGCTAAAGTAGAGGAGCAAGTAGAAAACCCGTTACGGACTGTAATTGAATTTAAAAAGCATGAGGCAAGTGTCTTATATATGCCGAGTGCAGATTTGGATAAAGAACTGATGGCGATGAAGGCCGTCACAATCTTCCCGCACAACAGACAATCAGGAGGAAAGACGACTCAAGGAGTGACATTAGTATCTGATGCAAAAACAGGCGAACATGTTGCTCTCGTCAACGCATCCTATTTAACTCGCATAAGGACAGGTGCCTTAAGCGCGATTGCAACTGACCTTTATGCAATGGAAAATGCAGAGATTCTAACATGTATCGGAACAGGAGGTATGGCGTTTGAACAAGTACTTGGTGTATTGGAAGTACGGAATATCAAGACCATCAATCTAGTAAACCGGACAATAGCGAATGCAGAACAGTTTAAGGAGAAGTTAGTGGAATTTGGAATCCCATCCTCTATCAACATAGAAGTGATACCAGAGGAACAAAAATCCGAAGTCGTTAAACAATCGCAAATCATCAATTGCAGCACAAGGTCGGAAACACCTGTATTCGATGGTAAGGATATTCAACCGGGTACTCACGTGAATGGCGTTGGCTCCTATTTGCCACATATGAGAGAAGTGGACCATAGGTTCATATGCCGTGCAGACAAAGTCATTGTCGATGATTTCCACGGTGCCACCGAAGAAGCAGGGGAGCTAATCCACGCAAATGCCCAAAGCGACTGGTCCTATGACAAGATTCACGGGGAACTGAAGGACGCTTACGTCGGGAATTTAACAGCTCGTGAAAACGACCAAGAAATAACGTTCTTCAAATGCGTAGGCGCCGCCTACTTCGACCTAGCCGTTGCAATCGGCGTATACGAAACCGCGAAAGAACAAAAACTAGGACAATACGTAACCATCTAAACGATTCGATGCCATTGGTTTTAGTGTTCTAATCCATGAACTTGAAACGTGGTTAGTAACGATTTTAACTATCAAAAAGAGTTAAGTTGAGCATGCATCATTAGAACCTTCAACACTAATTCCTAGTAGCTCCGTTGATTGAAGTGGAAGATGACGACTCCGGTGGGATAGCTAAGGAAGCAACCTAAGTTCACGGCGTCCTGCCGCAATGGTTGCATGACCTACATCCTGTAGGCCCGCGTTCATCTGAAACGTAAAACAACACCGTTTATAAATATATTCAAATAAGGGGGGCTATCTCAAAAGGTCATTTACATGACTCTTTTGGATAGCCCCCTCTGTTATAGAAAATTATATTAACTAGTAACTTCCACCTTAGCTTGCTGACTATACTCCTCCCAATACTGTTGGAGTTTCTGTTTCCCCTCTTTAACAGAAGGATGGAACTGAATGAACGCATGATTCCGCGTATGATCAATCAACTTAACCGCTTCCTCAATTTCTGCTTCGTGTTTGCCACCATTCAGTTTGTTTGCAATTGCTAGCCCCGCAGTGATCCCTTGTCGTATAGCCACTTTAGCGCCTTCAATTCCGGTGATGTTCCCAGCAACGTAGAGTCCATCCAAGACGGTCTCCATACGATTATTATGAAGAGGTACGTAACCTCCTAATTCTTCGATGTGATAAAACGGGCAGCCAGCAACTGCCGCCAGCTCCGCCAACGGATACAATCCACCTGCGATACAAACGAAGTCTGCGCTGATTTTCTCTTCCGTTCCTGGTATCACTTCGCCAGATGGATTGATTGTAGCTAGCGTTACGCCTTCAACAGCACCATCCCCATAAATATCAATGACAGCTTTTCGAAGCATGATCGGGATATCCCACATCTTCACTCCGTTTTTCGGGAAGAACGTAATGCCCATCTTTTTCATAAATTCATTTTTCATCAGTTTACTACCGAACTTCACGAAGGCAGACGGTGCCATATGAGAAACATGCAACAGTGAATTCATGACATCCATCGGATTAGCGGATTTTTTCGTCACTTGATTCATCTTTGGCAACGTGATGCAAGCCACATCGATATCGGCAAGTTTCAGTTCCATTGCAATGGCGGACGACAGCACATTCACACCAATAATAACACCGCGATTTCCAGGTTTGACTCTATGTACATTAGTCATCACTTGGGCAGCTCCGACGGACATGACGCCTGGAAGAGTCCAACCTGGTATCGGCAATGGAACTTCAGCCGCTCCGGTTGCAAGCAACAGGTGCTGAGTGGAGTAAGTTTCCTCATCCGTATAAACGATCCAGTCCCCATCTAACCTTTCAATATTGGAAACGGGGGTACCTAAACGGATTTCAATGCCTAGCGCAATCGCCTTATCATGCAGATTCTTAGATTCTTTAATACCATTCCACCAATTCCCGTTTTCTTCTTCGTAAAGTTGACCTAGCAAGCGTCCCCCGGCCAACATGTATTCATCGAGAATGATAACTTGGTAACCTCTTTCAGCAATCGTGATAGCAGCAGATAAGCCGGCAGGCCCTGCACCGATAACAATGACTTTACTCATTATTCAACCTCCAGTCTTTTACGGACGTCAGGAATTTTTCTCCGCTCGATACAGTCATGCCTTCCTGAACAGGTGTCAGGCAGGCTCTTACACCTTGTTGTCCGTTAACGGTGACTCGGCATTCAAAACAGTGGCCGATGTTGCAATAGATCCCACGGGGGCTTCCGGTTTCTTCGTGGACACGCAACGTCCGGATATCATTTGCCAAGAGAGCAGCAGCAAGTGACTCCTGTTTCAACCCACGTAAAACAGTGTTGTTGAATGTGAAGGAAACCATAGCTGTGTCGTCCACTTTATCCAAGATAGGGTGATTAATGATACGATTCGTCATTTTGTAACCTCCCCTAAACTTCCGAAACTAACCGGTCTAATAGGCGGTTGATACTTTAACGTGATTTGCGTAACATCCCTTTCTACAGTGGAGTGTGCAATGCTATCCACCATCGAACGGCATGTTCTTCCACCGCAATACCCCATGCCTGCACGAGTCCGAAGTTTCAGTTCGCGTGCCGAGCAATTATAGGTTTCAGCTGTATTCTTCAATTCTCCATAGGTTACTTCCTCACATCTACAGATAATCATTTCATTCTCCGACAAGCTAATCACTCCATCCTCAGTCTATTTCTATTTGCATACTAAAGATATATGCAAGAATGTAGCCAAGTCTGGCGATCTATAATTGAATTCCTAATTTATTCATCCGATTATAAAGAGTAGCCCTAGTGATTTCCAAGTTCTTTGCGCAAAGAAGTTTATTTCCATCGGCTTTACTCAATTCTTTTAGAATGATGTCCTTCTCGTACATTCGTAGTTGTTCTTGTAAGGAAAGTTGCTCAGTCGTGTGTGTCGGATAGGAAGATAAGACAACATGATCTTCTATAGTAGACTGTGGAATTCGTTCCATTTCATTCGGAAGGTCATCGATTTTAATTTCACCATTCTCGGAAAACGCAACGAGTCGTTCGATGGCATTCTTTAGTTCACGGATATTTCCTGGCCAGTCGTGTTGAAGTAACGCCTGCATGACCTCTTGAGAAATTCCGTGAATGGGACGGTTATACTTCACGGACAATTCGTAAAGGAAGTAATGAGTGAGTTCAATAATATCTTCAGGTCTCTCGCGTAGGGGAGGAACTTTGAAGTTTACGACGTTTAACCGGTAATAAAGGTCTTCTCTAAATTTCCCTTCTTTAATTAGCTCTTTTAAATCGCGATTGGTTGCAGCAACAATACGGAATTCCACTTCAATTTCCTTCGTACCACCCACAGTGTAAAACTTTTTTTCTTGCAAAAGCCTTAGCATCTTTACTTGCATTTCTAGCGGCATTTCTCCAATCTCATCGAGAAACAACGTTCCATTCTTTGCAAGTTCTACTTTCCCTTTTTTTCCTTTTTGATTGGCTCCAGAAAAGGCACCTTTTTCATAACCGAAGATTTCACTTTCGAACAATCCATTAGGAATAGCTCCGCAGTTAATGGCGACAAATGGTGAGTTTTCAGGCTCACGTAAGTTATGAATCGCTTTTGCGAACAGTTCTTTTCCGACTCCGCTTTCTCCATAAATGAGGACGGCTGCATCTGAAGAGGCAGCTTTTCTAGCGATATCCAATGTTTGCTTAATGGATGGACTGTTCCCTTTTATATAGGAAAAGGGGCTGACAGAAGGGGATTTCTTCCTAACTTCTTCCTCTAATATGAATAACTTTTCGGAAGTGTTGTAGAGCTCGTTATTTAGTAAGATTTGTCTCGTTATATCTGTTTCTGAAACGACAGCACCTATGATCTCTTCATTTAAATAGACAGGGTTAGAGTTAATCATCACGACAAGATCTTTCCGAGCATGGTGCTGACTATGATGTAACGATGTTCCGTTTTTTAAGGTATTTAGTATTTCTAATCTTTCTGGACTGAAGAAGTTGGTAATCGGCAGACCGATAATGTCTTTTTCTTTTACAGAAAATATTTCTTCAGCGCCTTTTGTCCAGTAAAGAACATTCGCATCTTGGTCAATTACTGTGCAAGATTCATCGATCGTTTGTAAAATCGTTTTCAAATAAGCTTGTGCTCTTTGGTATTCCAAAAATAAGTGTTTAGAAAACACTTCGTATGTGAGAAATCCTACATAATCATTGGAATCATTGACGATAAGTGCAACATTTGTATTTCTCAGTTCCTCGAAGGCTTCTTCAATTGTACTGTTCACAGAAAGCGTACAGCATGGAGTGTAGAGGATTTCATTAGTAAGTTCAGTAGTTTTTACACAGTGCAGACTATTATCTACTAATTGAAATACCATTTTAGGCATTTCTGAAGCAATTTGTTGGGTCAAAGAAGCTGGGTTCTGACTTGAATCAATGATTGTGAATTCTGTATCTACTAGTTTGCTTGGCAGTTTTTGCGAAAAGTTCATTTGGTTAAACACCTCAACTGTCAAAATATTTTAAACGTATAAATAACTTTACACTAATTATTAGAATTTTCAATAGAGATTGATAATGTACGAGGATTTTCCATTTTGGCACGCTACTTGCAATACATATAAATAAGTGAACGAGAGGAGGATTATTGTGATGAATATGAAACATCGAGATGTCGTCGTCATTGGCGGTGGAATTATAGGGGCATCGATTGCCTACTATGGTTCGAAAGCTGGTCTTGATATTACGGTCCTTGAAAAGAATGAGTTAGCAAGCGGCACCTCTTCTAGATGTGATGGAAACATACTTGCGATCGATAAAGATCCTGGTTTTGATAGTCAAATGTCTTTGAAAAGTCAGATGCTTGTCCATGAGTTGGACAAAGAACTTGAAGTATCTTTTGAATACCGCAACCCAGGGAGTATTTTAGTGTGTGAAAATGATGCTGAAATGGAAGCAGCGAATCAGTGGGTTAGCAAACAGCAAGAAGCGGGGCTGGAGTTCAAGATGTTGGACCGTGAGGACTTGCGGAACGAATCCAAGTACTTTGCGGATGATTTGTATGGTGGATTGGAATGTAAAACAGATTCCACTGTAAATCCATATATGATGACGTATTCAATGTTTCATAGTGCTGAAAAAAACGGCGCGAAAATACATACGAATACTGAAGTTAAAAATGTATCCAAAAATGAAACCGGTCAGTTTGTGATTGAAACAAATAATGGAACTTATACTGCTAAAAAAGTAGTTAACGCAGGTGGCGTATGGGCTCCGAAACTTGGCGCGATGGTGGGACTCGACATTCCAATCCTTCCTAGAAAAGGTCAACTGATCGTCGCATCACGTCAACAGCCCGTTGGCTTGAGGAAAGTGATGGAGTTCGGTTACCTGATTTCGAAATTTGGCGGTGAACGAATCGTTGACCCAGCCATGGAGAAGTTCGGAGTTGCGCTCGTGTTCGAGCCTACTGAAAGCCAAAACTTCCTAATTGGAAGTAGTCGAGAATTCGGTGGCTTTAATACAAAAGTGAATCATGAAGTGACGAAACTAATTGCGAGGCGTGCGATTCGGTTTTATCCCCAAATAGCCGATATGACGGTGATTCGGACGTATGCGGGATTGCGACCGTGGACAGAAGATCACTTACCAATCATTTCACGCGTGGAGCACATACCAGGATACTTTATAGCGGCAGGTCATGAAGGGGATGGGATCAGTCTCGCAGCTGTGACCGGTAAACTTATTGAAGAAATGCTTAATGAGAAGGAAACTTGTATTCCAATAGAGCCACTACAACTCAGCCGTTTTAAGGAAAGGGTGATGATCTGATGAAGTACCAGCGATTGTTTACAACGATTGATACGCACACGGGTGGAAATCCGACTCGAACGCTAATTAGTGGGTTGCCTCCTTTAGTGGGCGACACAATGTCAGAAAAGATGTTGTATATGGAAAAGAACTACGACTGGATCCGAAAGTTTCTAATGAATGAACCGCGCGGGCACGGTGTGATGTCTGGTGCGTTATGGACAGAACCTTGTCATCCGGATGCAGACGTCGGGGTCATCTATATTGAAACTGGCGGATATTTGCCAATGTGTGGACACGATACGATCGGTTTCTGTACAGCTCTTGTTGAAGCCGGGCTGATTGAAGTCCATGAGCCATTTACGAATATCAATATTGATACTCCTGCGGGGTTGATCGCAGTGAACATCAAAGTCACCGACGGAAAAGCCGAAGAAGTGACATTCGATAATGTCCCAGCGTTTTTATTGAAATCCGTTGAACTCGATGTCAACGGGATCGGTCACGTGCAATGTGATATTGCATACGGTGGGAATTTCTACGGAATTATCGATGCACGGAAATTAAATCTGCCGTTAGTAGAGAGCAATGCAACAACGATTATCAACCAGGCCATCGATATCCGAAATGCCATCAATGCAACGGAGGAAATAGTCCACCCAGAATTTCCATTCATATCTGGATTGACGCATATCGAGTTTTACACGGATCCTGTTCATCCGGATGCTGATGTGAAAAACACAGTTATCGTACCGCCTGGAGGGATAGACCGATCTCCATGTGGCACAGGGACATCTGCGAAACTAGCGACGTTGTATAAAAACAAAGAAATTGGGATCGGTGAATTGTTCGTTCATGAGAGCATTGTCGGCACGTTATTCAAAGCGAAGGTGCTGGAAGAAACTAAGGTGGATGAGCTGGATGCCGTGATTACAGAAGTAACAGGTTCCGCTTGGATCATGGGGAATCATCGATTCTTCTACAATGAAAAAGATCCGCTGCGTGAAGGGTATTTGCTCATACCACCTATGGAACATGAGTCCGTGAAAGAAGGTGTCTAAATGAACTACGAAAAAATGTACAACACGATTGACACGCATGTCGCAGGGGAAGCATTCAGAATCGTCATCCAATCACCTATCAGGCTGAATGGGGATGACATTCAAGCTCAACATCATCAGTTACAAAATGGCTTTACGAATGAAAAGAATCTATTGCTGAACGAACCACGCGGACATCGCGGGATGCATGGATGTGTCGTTGTTCCATCTCGAATTGCAGAGTTTTCGTTGCTGTTTTTCAATCATCAAGATGTAAGTAACTTCAAATATGAAGGATTACTTACGACGGTAACGGCATTAATAGAGACGGGGAATTTGAATGAAACAGAGGATGGACTTTATAAAGTGGAGACAGTGAAGGGCATCTATACGGTGAAAGCGCTTGTAGAAAACCAAGAAGTAACTTCTGTCTCTATTGAAAGTGAATCGTGTTCTGTAATCGAAAGCAATCCGGATTATACAGCAGTCCGTGTTGACAACGACCGCGATTATTTGATTTTCAGGTTGCCTGATACGATACCTGGCATTGAATTGGAGTATCTAGCGGAATTGAACCGTTGGGGGTTGGGAAAGACGACGGAATTGAATAGAGAAAACATCGACTATGCAGGAGTTGTCGTTGTCAATCTAATTCCATCTTATCCAGGGAAACTACAATCTGTGACCTTTGAAAAAGATGGCTATATTCTTCGTTCTCCAGGAGTAGATAGTACGTTTGCGATTCTCACAGCGCTGTTGGAAAAAGCAGCGGACCAATCGAAAATTGAAAATCATAGTGTTTTCGGAAGTGCACTAACAGTAAATAAAGTGACAGAAGGAAGCACACGTTTCTCCGTTAAAACAGAAGCGTTTGTTACGGGCAGCCATGAATTCATCTTTGACCAAGACGACCCATTGAAGGAGGGGTTTTTATTGGCATAGAAAGGGTGGCGTAACGTGAACTAAAACTGTTGCAAAGGAATGGTGGAAAATGGACACGGGAACTTAGTATAGGGGGAACGGTATGCAAACTGAAAAAAGATTACCTAGTTTAGGCGAAACTCTATTTGTTTTAATTGGTTTCGGATTGATTATGACGCTATTCATTCTAAAGTTTGATATCTCAATTCACTTGGCACTGTTGACGACATGGTTCTTGATCATTATGGTCGGTTTGAAAATCGGCTATAACTACAAAGAAATGCAACAAGGTCTTTTGAACGGAGTTAGTGACGGACTAGAAGCTGTTCTCGTTTTACTATCCGTAGGCGCATTAATTGGAACTTGGATCGCTGGGGGAGTCGTACCGTCTATTATTTATTATGGTCTTGCGATCATCGATCCAAATATCTTCTTAATGGCGGCGTTCATCATCTGTACGGTAACTTCTATTGCTACCGGAACTTCCTTTGGCTCGGCGGGAACAGCAGGTATTGCCATGATGGCGATCGGTGCAAGTTTTGGTTTTCCTTTACCGCTAGTTGCGGGTGCAGTCATTTCAGGATGTTATGTAGGAGATAAGTTATCTCCGCTATCTGATACTACCGTCATGACTGCTTCACTATCCAAAGTGGACCTGATCGATCACATCAAATCGATGTTGACGGTTAGTATACCAGCTTGGGTGATCGCAGCACTGTTATTTTTAGTTACAGGATTTTTCTTTGATGGAAAAGGAGACTTAAGTGCTGCAACATCAACGATGGCTTCCTTGAATGAGTACTTCAGTATTAGTTGGTATATGTTAGTTCCGGCTATTGTCGTTATTGGTTTACTAACGTTCAAAATGCCTTCCATTCCAGTTATTCTATTCGGTGCTTTTTTAGGGACAATTTGGGCTTTCTTATTCCAGGGCGCAACGTTTTTACAGGCATTTAACATTATGTACGCGGGTAATTCAATTGTGTCAGGTGTACCATTCATCGATAATTTACTAAACCGCGGTGGAATCGTATTCATGTTAGATGTTATCGCTTTAATCATCTTTGCACTTGGGGTAGGCGGACTGATGGAGAGAATTGGAATTTTGCGGGCGATTGGAAACTACTTATCAAAATGGGCCAACAATCCCGGGAAAACGACGGTTTCTACAATTCTTGCAGGGTTCCTAGGAAATCTATTTGGTGGGGCGTATGTCTCCATCATCACGGCAAGTAAAATCACTGGAGATAACTATGATCGTCAACATATCGATCGTCGAGTGCTTTCCAGAAATACCGAGGCGGGCGGAACGATTACCACACCGATGGTACCGTGGTCGGATGGTGGCGTATTCATGGCTGCAGCACTCGGAGTCTCAACAATGAGTTATTTACCATTCCTATGGTTCAACATATTAGTGCTACTTATTTCAGTCATTTACGGATTTACGAACAAGTTCATTTGGTATACGGATTCAAAGGCAGCGATATCAGTGGAAGATGAAGAAACAGACAGAACGAACACAACTGAGAAACAAGCAACACCTGTTGGAAGTTATTCAAAATAAAAAACAAAACTTAGGAGGAATTTATTATGGTAAAACTTGAAGGGGTATTCCCAGTACTAATTACACCAATGATCAACGAAAAGGAAATCGATTGGGAAGGTTTTAAGAACAACATCGAACACTTCATTGATGCAGGCGTAGCTGGACTAGCAATTAACGGTAGTACAGGAGAGTTTGTCAGTTTGACAAAAGAAGAACGCTATAAAGCGGTTGAAGTCGCAGTTGAGCAAGTTAACGGTCGAGTTCCGCTCATCGTCGGTACGGCAGCTGAAACGACAGCTGATGCGATTGAATATACTCAACAAGCTGAAAAAGCGGGTGCAGATGCAGCGTTGCTGATCAACTCGTATTATGCACACCCGAAAGAGAACGAAATTTATGAACACTTCAAAGCAGTAGCAGAATCTGTGGAATTGCCAGTGATGATCTACAATAACCCATTCACGTCAGGTGTCGATATTAGCACAGAGACGATTTTAAAAGTGGGTCGTGATGTGAAGAACATTACTCACGTTAAAGAGTCTAGTGGAGGTATCGGCAAAGCGCGGGATATTGCACGTCAAGGTGAAGGTTTCATTAAAGTATTCTGTGGTTCTGAAGATCTTGCGATTGAGTCATTCCTTGTAGGGGCAACGGGCTGGATTTGTGTATCTGGAAACATTGCACCACGTCTTGTGACGGATATGTATAATCATGTTCAAAACAATGAAATGGATGAGGCTTGGGCACTTTACGATAGACTTCTGCCACTTTGCGCATTCCTTGAAGGATCAGGAAAATACGTTCAAATCGTTAAAAGAGCAATGGATCTCCAAGGTTTAGCAGGTGGACCATGCCGCAGACCGCGACTTCCACTTAATGAAGAAGAGGAAGCCACTTTAAAAGAACTTCTACACAGCTTGGAAATCGTAACTAACTGAGACGGGGAGGCGAACTAAGAATGAAAGTAACAGACTATAAACTAAAACCGAAAGTAGAAGAGTTCCTGCAAGGGGTTAAAGGACTTTATATTGACGGAGATTATCGACCGGCAATTAGCGGTAAAACGTTTAACGTCATTAATCCAGCGACTGAGGAAGTAATTGCGCAAGTTAGTGAAGCGCAAACTGAAGATATTGATGTTGCAGTAGCAGCTGCAAGAAAAGCGTTTGATGAAGGCGAATGGACAAAGATGGAAACGGCTGAGCGTTCTCATCTTATCTATAAGTTTGCAAATCTCCTGGAGGAAAATCGTGAAGAGCTAGCCCAACTGGAATCACTGGACAACGGCAAACCTTACGAAGTTGCATTAGCAGACGATGTGGACGGCACCGTTCAGCATTTCAGATATTACTCGGGCTGGGCGACTAAAATGGTCGGGCAAACGATTCCAGTGTCTAATGACTATTTAAATTACACAGTGCACGAAGCAGTAGGTGTGGTCGGCCAAATCATTCCTTGGAATTTCCCTTTGGCGATGGCTGCCTGGAAACTAGGCTCTGCACTCGCAGTCGGCTGTACGGTGGTCATCAAGCCTGCAACCGAAACACCATTATCTCTTATTTACGTGGCGAAGTTATTCAAAGACGCTGGATTCCCTGACGGAGTCGTCAATGTTGTACCTGGTGCAGGCAGAGTAGCAGGGGATGCGATTGTAACACATAAAGATGTTGATAAAGTTGCTTTTACAGGTTCAACAGCTGTCGGTAAAGGGATCATGGAGAAAGCTTCAGATCAGTTAAAGGGTGTCACATTGGAACTTGGCGGTAAATCTCCAAGTATCATTTTAGAAGATGCTAACCTTGAAGAGGCGATTGAAGGTGCATTTAACGGAACAATGTATAACCATGGACAGAACTGTAGCGCATGTACACGAGTTTACGTTCACCGATCACATTACGAAGAAGTAGTGACTGGTTTAGTAGAACGTGCAAACGCATTAAAACTTGGGCCTGGAATGGATCCAGAAACGGACATGGGGCCACTCGTTTCAGCGAAACAGCAACAAACAGTTTTGGATTTCATCGAACAAGGAAAAAGCGAAGGTGCACGAATTGTCGCAGGCGGCAGCAAAGCGTTCGATACAGGCTATTACGTGCAACCGACCATTTTTGTCGATGTTGAAGATGATATGACAATTGCTCGTGAAGAGATTTTTGGTCCTGTTCTATCTGTATTCGTCTTTGACACAGTAGAAGAAGTAATCAAACGTGCAAATGATAGCATTTACGGCTTAGCTGCAAGTGTCTGGACGGAAAATATCAAAACAGGACATTACGTAGCGAAGAAGTTGAAAGCCGGAACGGTCTGGATCAACGACTTTGGTATCGAGATTGAAACGATGCCATTCGGAGGTTACAAACAATCTGGAATTGGACGCGAAATGGGCGGAGAATACGGATTAGCTAACTATACAGAAGTGAAAAGTGTATTTGTGAATATTAAACAATAACTTGATGTGTAATAAAATGGTCTTGGATTTTTTATCCTAGACCATTTAGTTCTATTAGTGTGTTATTTCAGAATAGTGTGGAATTAATAGCGGTTTTTAGTATATACTAAGAGAAATGAATGTCTTTCCATAAAGGAGCTAAACTATGGGACTAACTTATTTTTTGGTACTAATGGTAAGCGCTATCATTGTTACATCGCTACTCATGTGGATTAGTGAAAAGGTGATTTCGATAACTTCCCTTCAAAAAATATCACCGATTCTCAAAACGGCAGGTTCTCTTGTTTTTGCGATTGTCATTCTCTCAGCATTGTTTTATGTACTGGAAAAGCCTTCAGCTATGTATATGATTCTAATAAGCGGGGCAATTATCGGTTATAACAGATATTGGTTCGGGCACTTTTCAGTAGAAGATTAAAAGTAGTTTAAAAAAATAGGAGGAATGGAGATATGTATACTTCTCCATTCCTCCTATTTTTTTGCGTTTTAGATCTGGATACCCTTGCGTTTGCTGGAAGAGGGAATCCGCAGTTCTTCTCGATATTTACTTATGGTCCTACGTGAAATCGTAATTCCTTTTTCTGTACTGAAATACTCTGCGATTTTTTGGTCTGAATACGGCTTGAACTTGTTTTCTTTCGCGATGAAACTTTCTAAGAGTTTTTTCACTTTCGTTTGGGAGATGGTATTTCCATCCGAAGTTTCCAACTTTGAAGTGAAAAGCAAGCGCAAGTCAAAGGAACCGAATGGAGTTTGTATCACTTTGTTCGATGTTGCTCGACTAACAGTTGATTCATGCATTTCGATTTCATCTGCTACATCTTTGAGTGTGAGTGGCTTCAGGGATTGGAATCCATGTTTAAAGAACTCCTCTTGTTTATCCAAAAGAACACGGACAATTTTAATAATTGTATTCCGGCGCTGTTCAATACTGTTTAGTAGCCATTGATAATTTTTATACTGAGAATGGACGAACTTGGATGCATCACTTTTCTCTGTAAGATACTGTGAATAGTTGTTGTTCATATGAATTCCTGGTAGATAACCATCATTCAAGTGAAATGTGAAACCATGTTCGTTTAAATCCACGATAATGTCAGGTGTTAAGTATTTCGTAGAAGCGTCAGACATAAATGAGCAAGGTCTTGGATTGAGGCTCTGGATAAAATCGAAGAGATTTTTCACTTCGTTCATACTAATGTTCATTTTTGAAGCGATTTCTTTCCATTTACGATCTGCAATCAAATTCAAATGATTCTCTACTAAACAGGCAGCTGACTTGTTTTCGGGAAACGCGTACATAATTTGCAAGAGTAAGCATTCTTTTAAGTCCCTAGCTCCAATTCCAATAGGACCTAGTTCTTGTAGAAGATGAATTCCTTTCTCTATGTTCTCTTCACTGAACGCTACATTTGTATCCGTAGGTAGTTGGTTAATTTGTAAAAATCCATTGTCATCTAGGTTGTAGATGAGATACTTTAACAACTTTTGCGTAGGAGCGTCTCGGTACATGAACTGTGCTTGCTTTAATAATTCCTCCCGCTTATTCTCTTCTGCGCACTGTACGTTATCCATGGGCATTTCAGACGTTCCATAAATAGAAGATTTACGATGCAACCGTTCTTCATAGACAGGTTTCACTTCTTTTTCCTTCAATACAATGAGGGGGTTTTCCAACTCCTGCTCGCGGATGTATTGTTCGAGTTCATAGGTGGAGTATTGTAGTAATTCTATGGCTTGTCTTAATTCGACGGTCATCAATAAATTAAGTTCTTGCCGTTGTTGAAGTCCTAGCTCCATATCCATTTCCCCTTTGTTTAGTAGTGTCTAAAGTTCTAACCAAGTGAAGCGAATTCCTATTCAAAAATAGGGATATTTTAGGACGATTTGTTATGCCACATATTAAATGTTATAAGAGGATACATAAATTCATACAAGATTTCATCAAAGCTGCAAGTCACTATGAAGCAATTATAGGTGTATGACTATTTAGAATATGTAGTTTATTATAACATAGCCCTATTTAAACTTCGATGATAACTTTGACTACTTTGTTCAAATATCGACTAGTTGGCATGGAAATTGCAAGATATCTATTGTACTCAGAGATGTAAACAATAATTAATTAAGAGAGGGGACGTGAACGATTAACTATTAGAAACCATTAAATGGTGACTATGTGGATTGATAATGGCTGGGGCGAGTACCTACTAAACGAGTCTCTTAATTTATGAATTATGAGCATCCTTAGTAAATCTACTTGCAAAAATGAGATTATTGTACTTCGTTTTTAATCACGAATATAGTGTTCAAACTTTCTTTGCAGATTTCCGGGAACAAAAGACGGAATGTTCAAAAAGAGTCGTCTGTTAACTAAAGAGAGAGTATGTGTAAAAACTAATGACGTTATAATTTCTCTTTCTAAAGTATTCAAAGTAATTGGACAGTATAGTATCGAATTTCAGTTGCCTGTAAATTAATTTGAACACGAATGAAATAATCAACAACATTATTAGGAGGCGAAAAAGTTGAGAAAGAAATCCCTATGGTTCTTGATGATGATAGTTGGAAGTTTAATGTTATTGGCTGGTTGTTATGGAGGAGAGAGTGTTCAAGAAACCAAGAAAGATGGCGATACACCTGCTGATGAGAAAGCAGAGAAGAGTGTCCTACATTTGGCAGTAGCTGGAGAGATCCCGACGCTAAAAACAAATGGGGCTATGGATGGATTATCTCAAACAATGATACAGAACATTTTCGAAGGTCTATTTAGAATAGATGCAGATGACAAAGTCAGTGAGGCGCTCGTAGAAACTTATGATGTGAGTGAAGACGGATTAAAATATACGTTTCACTTAAGAGAAGACGGAGTTTGGAGTAATGGTGAGCCTACTAAAGCAACAGACTTCATCTATGCTTGGAAGAAAGCATTACACCCAGATTCAATCTCACCTCACGCTTACTTGATGGACGCAGTGAAGGGTGCTGCAAATATTCAAGATCCGGATAATGAAATGTATGGAAATGTTGATGAACTTGGAGTGACGGCTCCAGACGATTTTACATTGGAAGTGCAACTGGAAAATGACGTACCTTACTTTACTGAACTTTTAACAAATCCAGTATTCTATCCACAAAACGAAAAGTTTTCTGAAGAGCAACAAGACAAATATGCACTTGAACCTGAAAATCTCGTATTTAATGGACCGTTTACACTTGATTCATGGGAACATGACCAGAAATGGACATTGAAAAAGAACTCAGACTACTGGAACGCTGAAAATGTGAAAGTAGATGAGGTCAACTTCAAAGTGGCAAAAGATACTTCAACTGAAGTGAATTTATATGAAACAGATACAATCGATGTTGCAAATCTTTCATCGGAGTTTGTAGATGTATACAAAGATCACGAAGAGTATAATACTTCGTTAAAATCAGAAGTTTACTTTTTACGTATGAATCAGAAAAACGAATACTTAAGTAATACGAATATCCGTAAAGCTATTGATATGGGATGGAATAAGGAACAAGCTGCAGACGCGATTTTAAAGAATGGTTCAAAAGCAGCTTACTGGTTAGTATTCCCAGGATTTGTACAATCACCAGATGGTGAGGAATTTAGAGACCGCTTTGGCGATTTGAACAAGGGAACTCTTGAAGAAGCGAAGGAGATTTGGAATAAAGGTCTGGAAGAACTTGGTGTTAAAGAAATAAACTTAGAACTACTTAGCTATGATGACGGTCAGAGAAAGTCAGTAGCTGAGTATATGAAGAATCAATTAGAGAAAAATCTACCGGGCTTAAGCATTACAATCAATCAGCAACCGAACAAGCAGAAGTTAGCACTGGAAGATGACTTGAATTATGACTTGTCTTATTCAGGCTGGAGAAATGATATTGCAGATCCAGTAGAGTTCCTTTCTGTGTTCCTATCAGACGGTGCGTACAATTGGCAGGACTTTAAAAATGAACAATTTGATAAGAATGTGAAAAAAGCGATGGTTGACTTCACAGATATTGACAAGCGATTTGCTGAACTACAAGAAGCGGAAGAAATTTTAATTGGAGAAGAAGCTGCAATTTCTCCAATGTATCAAGCGGGCTCAGCACGACTCATTAAGCCTAATGTAAAAGGCTTCACGGCTCATGCGAACTCAACATATTCTTACCAATGGGTAACAATAGAAAACTAACTTTTCACAAATAATTTGTCGTATCTCTTCAAATAGTAAAAGAATTAGAGAGGTACGACAGATTAATTCTTAAAGATATAGGTGGTGACTTGCATGAAAAAATATATTGCTAGCAGAATTGGATATATGTTGTTCACCTTTTTAATAATTGTTACATTTACATTTTTCTTAATGCAAACGCTTCCAGGATCACCATTTAATGATGAGCGTTTATCAGACACTCAAAAAGAGGTGTTGAATGAACGGTACGGTTTAAATGAACCCCTATCCGTACAATATTTTAAATACCTTGGAAACATTACGAAAGGTGATTTTGGAGTATCTTTTCAATTTGATGGAAGGTCCGTTAGCAGTATTATTGGTGAGCGAATCGGTGTTTCAGCAATATTAGGGGCGCAATCTCTAATAGCAGGGATGATTATTGGACTCTTTTTAGGTATTATTGCCGCACTGAGACACAATACATTCGTTGATTATGGAGCCATGGTTGTAGCTGTTCTCGGGTTATCAATTCCTAACTTTGTACTAGCTGGACTTCTACAATACTGGGTCGGTGTACGACTCGGATGGTTACCAGTTGCGTTCTGGGAAGGCTTCGAATATTCCATCCTTCCAACGATTGCACTTGCTGCATTTGTCGTTGCTACTATGGCTCGATTCATGAGAACAGAAATGCTTGATGTACTAGGAAATGAATATATTACTACAGCTAGAGCGAAAGGCATTAAGGAATATACGGTAATTATGAAGCATGGTTTACGGAATGCTATGATCCCAATTATTACAATTTTAGGTCCGCTGACCGTATCTTTAATGACTGGAACTTTAGTTGTTGAAAAAATCTTTAGTGTGCCTGGTTTAGGCGAACAATTCGTCAAGTCAATTCTAACAAATGACTATCCAGTAATTATGGGCGTGACGTTATTTTATAGTTTGTTGTTCATCGTTGTCATACTAATTGTTGATCTTTTATATGGTGTGATTGATCCGAGAATTCGTCTTTCAGGAGGTGGGCGCCGTGAAGTTAAATGAATTTGAATTAACAGATGACCTATTTGAGGAATCAGGAAAAGGGTTCGAAGAGAAGACAACAATCAACCGTCCATCATCTACGTTTCTTAAAGATTCATGGATTCGCTTAAGAAAGAATAAAGGTGCATTCACAGGATTACTACTCATTATTTTAATAATTTTTTTAGCTGCATTTGGTCCGTATATGAATTCACATGGCTTTGATGAGCAAGATCTAACGAGAACGAATTTACCACCCAAAGTACCCGTATTAGAGAATCTATCTTTCTTAGGTGTCAGTGGTGTTGATATACGAGGAACCGATCAATATGTTGCAAAAGAGGTAGCTGATTACTATTGGTTTGGTACGGATGATTTAGGAAGAGATTTATGGACTCGGATATGGCAAGGTACCCGAATCTCTCTATATATCGCATTCTTAGCAGCTACACTAGACTTGGTTATCGGAGTAGCTTACGGCAGTATCTCTGCTTACTATGGAGGTCGGATTGATAATGTAATGCAACGGATTATCGAAGTATTAATGGGAATTCCCAATCTAATTGTCGTCATCCTTTTAATTTTGATATTGAAACCGGGAATCCTTTCTATCACATTAGCAATGGTCATCACGGGATGGGTAAGTATGGCTAGAATTGTACGAGGTCAAGTATTGAAATTGAAAGGGCAAGAATTCGTTCTAGCTTCACGAACATTAGGTGCTAAAGATAAAAACCTCATTTGGGGTCATCTAATCCCCAACTCTTTGGGACCCATTATTATTACTACAATGTTTACGATTCCAACAGCAATTTTTACGGAAGCTTTTCTTAGTTTTATAGGGCTGGGACTCCAACCACCAATTGCATCGCTTGGAATGATTGTCAATGATGGTTTTAAAATGTTGAAAATATATCCTCATATGCTCATGTTCTCTTCTGTCATTATCAGTTTAATAATGATTAGTTTTAACTTGCTAGGTGATGGGCTTCGGGATTCGTTTGATCCGAAAATGAAGAAATAGAGGTGATTAAGGATGGAAAGAATCTTATCTGTTGATGATTTACATATCTCTTTTGACACATACGATGGGGAAGTGCGTGCTGTCCGGGGAGTTACATTCGACTTATACAAAGGTGAAACGTTAGCCATTGTTGGTGAATCTGGATCGGGCAAATCAGTAATGTCGAAAAGTATTATGGGATTGATACCGAAACCTTCAGGAAGAGTCGTTAAAGGGAAAATAGAGTATCAAGATCGAGATATTACTAAAATTTCGAACAAAGAATTAAGAGGACTTAGAGGATCTGAAATAGCTATAATATTTCAAGATCCGATGACTTCATTAAACCCCACAATGACAATAAACAATCAAATTATGGAAGGAATTCTAGTACATCAAAAAATCACGAAAAAGGAAGCGGAGAAAAAGGTCATTTCATTACTGGAGTTAGTAGGCATTACAAATGCTGCTGAGCGAGTAAAGCAATATCCGCACCAATTTTCTGGTGGAATGCAGCAGCGTGTAGTTATTGCTATGGCATTAGCATGCAACCCTGCAATATTAATTGCGGACGAACCGACAACAGCTCTCGATGTTACGGTTCAGGCCCAAGTTCTTGAGTTATTAAAAGATATTCAAAAGAAAATGGATACATCTATTATTTTTATTACTCATGACTTAGGCGTTGTTGCCAATATTGCTGATCGAGTGGCTGTTATGTACGCTGGAAAAGTGGTGGAAATCGGAAAGACGGACGAAGTCTTCTATAATCCGCAACACCCTTATACAAAAGGATTATTAGCTGCGATGCCTGACTTAACGATTGACCAAGAAGAGTTGCAAACTATCCCAGGATCACCGCCCAATTTGCTCTATCCTCCACCAGGTGATGCTTTTGCATTAAGGAACGAACATGCTCTTAAGATAGATTTTTTACATGATCCACCTATGTTTAAAGTATCTGAAACACACTCTGCCGCAACTTGGTTATTACATGAAAAAGCATCAGGAATTATAAAGACAATAGAAGAGAAGCAACAAGTGGAAAAAATAATTAGCGATAAAGTTACAAAAAAAGAAATTGGAAAAGAAAAGTTACTCGAAGTCAAAGATTTAAAGCAACACTTTAAGGGTGGAAAAAACTCAGTCATAAAAGCAGTTGACGGGATTTCTTTTGATATATATGAAGGAGAGACGTTTGGTCTAGTTGGTGAATCAGGATGTGGGAAGTCAACAACGGGAAGAACTTTAGTTCGTTTATATGACGCAACCTCAGGTGAGGTCTATTTTAAAGGTACCGATATTCACAAAAAAAGTGACTTAAACTTGAATAAAGATATTCAAATGATTTTTCAAGATCCCTATTCTTCGTTGAATCCTAGGTGGACCGTTGCAGACATCATCGCTGAAGGAATGGATATCCATGGACTGTATACATCAAAAGCTGAACGAATGGAAAAAGTTTATGAATTACTGAAGACGGTCGGCCTAGCTGAAGAACATGCAAATCGTTATCCACATGAGTTTAGTGGTGGCCAGAGGCAGCGTATAGGTATCGCACGGGCCCTTGCTGTAGATCCGAAATTTATCATAGCAGATGAGCCAATCTCGGCACTAGACGTATCTATTCAAGCTCAAATTACAAACTTACTAAAGAAACTTCAAAAAGAGAAGAACCTAACCTATTTATTTATCGCACACGATTTATCAATGGTGAAGTACATTAGTGATCGGGTTGGTGTTATGTATCAAGGGAAACTTGTTGAAGTGGCTGATAGTGATGAACTTTATGAGAATCCGCTACACCCCTACACTAAATCTTTGTTAGCGGCAATACCTGTTCCGGATCCCGAAGTTGAGAAAAAAAGAATTAGAATACCTAAAGGTAGTTGGGCTATTGAGTCAGAAGATTGTAAGCTAAGGGAAATTAGTGTTGGACACTGGGTTGCATGCACAGAAGGCGAAGTAGATAGGTACAGGGAGAAATCAGAAGTTACAGCCATTCTGGTATAATTTATTTTACGAAAAGGACTGGTTATAATGATGAAAAAATCGGTCATTACAATAAGCATCGTTTGTTTTGTTGCACTGGCATTTCTATTTCTAAATGTAAGTACGCTATTTTGGGATGGATTTTTTCTTCTTGGATTAGTAGTGTTCATGATAGGGGGAGTACTTTTATTGCTGGAAAAAGGAGTATTTGACTTCTTCTTTTATAGCTTTAAGAAGTTCTTGAAAACTTCTTCAAAAGTGGAGAGTTACGTATCAGAAGTGAATGATCAAAATGAGTTTACAACATCTCCTACTGCAAATGCTACAATATCACGTGCAATCCTGTTCGCGGGAATATCAATTATTGTCGTCACAACTATCTTCCCGGTATATCTTTTATAATGAGTGAGAATGAAATTCTGTGATTGTTACTATGACAATGGAGGCGTAAGAATGAGTAGAATTAGTAAGCTTCAAAACCAATTAGATGAATTAAAAGTAGATGGTTTAATGATTAACGGTGACTGGAATCGGAGATATGTCACTGACTTTACAGGAAGCAATGGCGTGGTATTAATAACGAAAAGTGATGTTATTCTTATAACTGATTATCGCTATTTCGAACAAGCTAAAAATCAAACGGGTTTGCACGTGGTTTTACATGCAGAACATACAGGACATAAGCATAAGATTTACGATGAAGTTGCCAAGCAAGTTAATAAGATGGGAATTAAACGTCTTGGGTTTGAACAACAGCATCTAAACTTCGGTAACTATTCCAAATTGGGTGTATTAACTAATTGTGAAATGATTCCTACCTATGATGTCGTTGAAAACTTGCGTATGGTTAAGTCTCAAGAAGAAATCGAAAACATTCGATCATCTACTAAAATTACTGATGACGCATTTGTGCATGTACTGGACTACATCCGTCCAGGGTTGACGGAGTTGGAAGTCGCTGGTGAATTAGAAAGTTTTATCAAAAAGAACGGTGGAATTACTTCAACTTTCAGTCCAATTGTTGCATCCGGAAAACGTGCATCACTGCCACACGGGCGTGCGAGTGATAAGGTCATTGAAAAAGGTGACATGATTACGATAGATTTCGGGACGAACTATAATGGCTACTGGTCCGATATTTCACGTGTTGTTGCGTTGGGGCAGCCGAGTGAGAAAATGCTGGAAGTACAGCAAGCAGTTCTGCGATCATTCACTAACTGTGCAACTCATATAAAGCCAGGATTGACCGATCAAGAAGTCGATAAATATATGAGGGATATCTTAATTGAAACAGGCTATAATCATTATTCTGGAACAGGTACAGGTCATGGTATTGGTCTGGAAGTACACGAAAAACCGCTATTCTCTGTGGACTCTGAAAAAATACTTCTACCAGGGATGGTTATTACGATTGAACCAGGAATCTACTTACCTGAAATAGGTGGAGCACGAATTGAAGATATGTTGCTGATTACAGAAGCAGGTTGCGAAGTGTTGTCACCGTCAACGAAGGAACTGGTTATCTTGTAGATAGTTCTTATAAGAAGGCTGCTAATGCATATGATTCATCTAGCATTAGCAGTTTTTTTGTCGTGGTAATAATTACCGAATTTCAGAAGGCAGTAAGATTAATAAGTAACGGAGCCTAACTGAAAAAAGGTTGATTTGTGATTACACATCTAGTGTATAAGGAAGTAGACATGCACGATTTAGTATTCTAAATATTTCGTCATCTGGTAACCATGTACATCATTGAATTGTAATTGAAAGGTGTATGACTTCGCCTACTATTATTTCATTTAGAGAAGAAATCGAATAGTCAGGTGGAAATTTAGTCTACCGGAACATTCTAAATAAGACTTGGCATGATACTTGCAAAATAGTTAACTATGTTCAGAACACCATAATGCTAAAACAACGGGGTGAATAGTATTGTCGAAGTTATTAGAAGTTAAGAATCTTAAGACACATTTTAAAAAAGGGAAGCTCACGGTTCGGGCTGTAGACGGAATAGACTTCGATATCAACAAAGGTGAGACGGTTGCGCTTGTCGGGGAATCGGGATGTGGGAAAAGCATGACATCCCTTTTAATCATGGGTCTCGTTCCTTCACCTGGTGGAAAAATAAAGAATGGTCAAATACTGTTAAACGGTGTTGACCTAGCGCAATCATCCGAGAAGAAAATGTATAAGGTGCGTGGAAAAGATATCGCTATGATATTTCAGGAACCCATGACTTCGTTAAATCCTGTTCTAACAATTGGCGATCAATTAATGAGCGTAATCATTTATCATCTCAAACTCACAAAGAAACAAGCTGAAAAAAAAGCTATAGAAATGCTAGATTTAGTCGGTACGCATATTGGCGAAACGGAAAAGCGCACAGCTGATCAGATTGAGCGGGCCATGGGCAGTGTGCTGTTCATCGACGAAGCGTACACACTCGCAGGTAGTGGTGAGAATGACTACGGAAAGAGCGGTCGAAGTGCTGCTGAAGCAAATATCGGTCGGCAAGGAGAGTTCTTGCTGATAGCAGCAGGATACCAAAAAGAAATGAATCGATTCGATTCCTAGATAGCAACGCAGGACTGCGCCGCCGCTTCGGATTAACGTTACATTTTGAAGACTATACGCCAGAAGAACTGATGGAGATTACGGAGCTCTACATTCAAGGATATGGCATAACGGCTGAAGCAAAGGATACGCTGTACCCACACTACCAACACATTTTTGAAAGTAGGAACGACTCTTTTGGAAATGCGGGTCTGGCTAAAAAGATGGCTAAAGAAATGACGAGAAAAGTCGATTATCGCCTTGCGAAGGCAAGCAGAGGACAGTTGAGCGAAGTAATGAAAAAGGAAATTTTAGTAGATGATTTGGTGTTGTTGGAGAGCTGATTTACTTACTTAACAGAAATTCGTCTCACTTGTAATAATCAGGATTTACTAAATCGCCATTAATTAAGTAACTCCCTATCCAGCTGATTCAACTCAGCTGGATAGGGGGTTTTGTTTTGCTGATAACTTACATGTTGTCAAGAGCAATCTAGCGGAAATCTAGGTCAATTAACATAGTAAAAGTGAATGCACTAATCAAATCCAAGACGGAGGATTTGAAATGAAGTAAATGTAAATGAAATACTAATTTCTAGGAATTGGGAATTTAAATAAAACCCGAAAATCCGACTATCAATAAATTTGACTAGGTATTCTAATAGAACTGATTATAATGCTACATTTCATATACTTAGGAGTTAATCCATCCACAAAAATCACGGATGTAGAATTAGAGATATGGTGAAGTTTAAGTTCGTGACTATGTCGGTATTTTGAGATTTAAATACTTGGCCTCTATAAAATAAATATACTTAGCTATAGCCGTGTTATTGATTACTAATTCATTAGTGGGATTTTGCTAGTGTAAATATTTACATTTGTATTGAACGTACCTTTAAGAATCTAGATAGAACTCAACATTTAAGCAATCATGAGGAGAATATACTAATCCTATGTTAATCACTTCAAACCAGTAACACTTCTTTTTGCAGTTCTTTGCAAAATTCACTGCTAGCGTTGGAACGAAGTGATTTTAGTTTGATGAAATGGTACCAAATTTCACCAAGGACATCATCCGAGATTTCCAATGGAATAATTTTTCCTGTATGAATATAAGGGTCCATCTTTAAATTTATTTGTGTGAAAAAGCCGATAGCAATTCCTTCAGCAATAATATTTTTTACAGCTTCCATATGACCAGTTTTCACAAGGAACTTTGGCCTTCCCAGTTGATGAAGGAGACCCCGCAAACTTGGGGATGAACAAATCAATGGATAATCCATAGCTTCGCTAAGTGAGATTTTAGTCTTATGGGCAAGTGGAGAATGGTGACCGACACAAATCATCATCTTAGACTGAACAATTGGTTTGTATATTAGGGAGGGATGTATTTCAATTTCTTTCCTGGCGTCTGCAATAATTCCTACGTCAATTTCACCGTTCAGTATTTGCTCTTTAATTTCCTGGGAATCACCTTCTGCTAATTCAAGTTGGATTCCAGGATACTTTTTGGTGAAAGAGGAAAGTACACGTGGTAACACGCTTTGACAGATGGCTGGTGTAGAACTGATTGACAACCTTCCTTTAAGAAGAGAATGCTGTACACTCCCAAACAATTTTATCTCTTCAATTGCGTTTAGGATTTCTTGAGACTTTATTATGATTGCTTGACCTCGTTCAGTAGGGAATGTGCCTGCTTTTGAGCGGTTAAAAACCTTCAATCCAATCTCGTCTTCAAAAGTGGCAAGTGCCTGACTCATGCTAGGTTGGGAAATATTTAGTCTTTCAGAAGCTAAAGAAATAGACTTTGTTTTTGAGATTTCAACAATATATTCAAAATGCTCTATACGCATTTTTATCACCATCCATAGGAATTATTAATACTAACATTCATTAACGCTATTTTACATCATAGCACTGAATATGATGTAATGAAATTAATAATTCACCCTAATCGGAAAACTAGTGACTCTGGGTGACCAAGGAAAGGGGACGATGAAGTCATTCTTGTGTAGTTAAACTAAAGGAGGCGTATAAAGTGATCTATAATTTCGACAAAGTCATTGATAGAAGGAACTCGGGATCTGTGAAGTGGGACAAAAAAGATGAAGTGTTCCAAGAAGTGGATGTATTACCCATGTGGGTAGCGGACATGGACTTTCCATCCCCGATGCCAATTATAGAAGCCATAAAGCAACGAGCAGATCATGGGATTTTTGGTTATTCAACAATGCATGATGGGTATTATGATGCGATTATTCAGTGGAACCAAAGAAGGCATCAATGGTCACTTGAAAAAGATTGGATTACCATCAGCTCTGGTGTAGTACCAGCGTTGAATACAATAGTCAAAACGTTCACGGAACCTGGAGATAAAATTATTATACAATCTCCCGTTTACTATCCTTTCACAAATGCCATTGTAGAAAATGGACGTGAAGTATTGTTAAATAGACTCCAATTGAAAAATGGACGTTATTATATGGACTTTGAAGATTTACGTGAACAATTGGACTCAAGTGTTAAGATGATTATTTTGTGCAATCCACATAATCCAGGAGGAAGTGTGTGGACGAAAGAAGAACTACAAGAATTAGGGGAAATCTGCTTAGCCAATCATATTTTAGTCGTATCGGATGAAATCCATTGTGATTTGGTTTATACAGACTATAAATATACTCCTTTCGCAAGTATTAGTAAGGCATTTGAACAGAACTCCATCTGTTGCACAGCGCCCAGCAAAACGTTCAATCTGGCGGGATTACAACTTTCAAATATTATCATTCCAAATGCAGATTTGAGGAAAAAGTTCTTAGGGGCAGTTTCGAGAACGCCGTTGCAGCTAACAAATCCATTCGCTATAGCCGCGACTGAAAGCGGTTACAAGGAGGGAGATGAGTGGCTGGATCAACTGGTAACGTATTTACAGAAAAATGTTGACTATCTGACAGATTATATTGATACACATATGAAATCGATAACTGTGATCCAACCGGAGTCAACGTATCTAGTTTGGCTGGATTGCAGGGGGCTCGGATTAGAACCTGAAAAACTTGAACAACTGTTGGTAAAAAGAGCTAGGGTCGGATTTAACCAAGGATATACATTTGGTCCAGGAGGAGAAGGGTTTGTTCGTGTGAATATTGCATGCCCACAATCTGTTCTTAGAGAAGGGTTGCACCGAATGAACAAAGTCATTCAAGAATTGAACAACACATCTCAGAGTCTATCAGGAACACAAAATAACTAACGTTACATTTTTTGTGAACGGTATTCATTCTAAGGAGATGATAGAGATGGGTAGCCAAGAAGCGAAATTAAAAAAAGTATTAGGATTAGGCGATTTGATGGGCATTGCAATGGGGCAGGTAATCGGAGTAGGAATTATGGCGCTGATGGGTGTCGCGATAGGGATGACAGGTAAAGCGGTTGTGTTGGCCTTCGTTGTATCATCTGTATTCACGTGTATTACAATAATTCCGTTAACCATAATGTCTACAACAATGCCGACGACAGGTGCCCAGTATCGCTATTCAAGTCTTTTGCTTTCTCCGAAGATTGGTTTCTTCTGGATGCTATTATTCATCTTTTCAAAAGTTACAATTGCCGTTTATGCAATTTCTTTTGCTCAATATCTACAAGGTTTAGTTCCAGACATTCCGATTATGCCAGCTGCATTTGTTATCCTGACCGTCCTTTATATTACAAATATGATTGGCGTGAAAACTGCAGCTGTAGTAGAAAAAATAATGGTTCTTGTTCTTTTACTAGCATTAGGAATTTTTCTTGCTTATGGACTACCCGCAACCAACTTTGCGGAAGTATTTAATCCAAAAGAAATGTTCCCAAGTGGTTTTATCGGGTTCTTCACAGCAGTTGGTCTGCTCGCCTTCGCGACGGGCGGTGCTACAAGTATCGCAGAACTTGGCGGTGAAATGAAAAATCCTGGTAGGGATATTCCATTAACCATATTTGGAACGACACTTGGTGTAGGGGTTCTTTACGCTTTAATGGCCATTGTCGGAGTAGGTGTATTACCAATTGCCGAAGTTGCTAACAAACCTCTAACGGATGTAGCGAGAACCATCTTGCCAGGACCATTATTCCTGTTTTTCATGATTGGTGGAGCGCTATTTGCACTCGCAACTACATTGAATGCGCTATTAACATGGGTAACTAAAGGAATGATCATTGCGTGTGAAGATGGATGGTTACCAAAATCACTCGGTGTGGTGAACAAGAAGCATGGAACCCCCCATCGTCTGCTAACTCTTTTCTATATTATCGGTGTGATTCCGATCATTGGTGGCGTATCGCTAGATACCATCTCCAAACTAGGTCTTGGTGTATTACTATTTGCAGGAATAATCCCGGTGATTGCGGTCACTCAATTGCCGAAAAAGTATCCGGAGCTCTATGCTAAATCTAAATTCAAACTGCCACCCAAAATGCTTACGGCTGTTGTTCTCGTTTCCATTCTGTTACTTGCTTTCCAATCCACGTTAATGATTATGACATTACCGGTCAAAATCATGATAGGTGCCATTCTTTATATGATTGCTGCGGGGATCTATGTCAATATCGTCAAAAGGAAAGTACCTGTAGTAGAAATGGAAGAGCATTTTGAAGTTATCCCTCTAGCAGCGGAGGTAGAAGAATCGACCACATTTAATTGATGCGTAGATAATAATTGGAGATTTATACTCCTGGACTGAGAATTATTTTAAATAGAATTAGGAGGAAGATGACCTTATGAGTAAATTTCAAATTGGATCAAAAGCTGTTGATTTCACCTTCGAAACCCCTTGGTCAGAATCGAATGAACTGTATAAGGTATTAGGTGACAAGAAAACAATCCTGCTCTTTTTGAGATACTACGGTTGCAGTCTCTGCCAGCTGGATATTGCAGCGTTAGTATCCGAAATAAAAAGTTTTGAAGCGAATGCTACACAAGTCTTGGTTGTTCTTCAAACTGAAGCGTCCTTCATTCGCGAACAGCTAACACATGAACAAATGCCTTTAACACTGGTCTGCGATCCTGAACATAAGATATTTGACTTATACGGTGTCGAAGCAGGTAAAACACAAGAGGATCTCATCTCTAGCGAAGCCATGCAAAAAATGGCCATCGCCAAAGAAAAAGGAATTACGAATTTAGGGAATAAAGGGCAACAACTTGAACTCCAATTACCTGCAACCTTCATTATTAACCAAGAGGGGACTATTCAGTATAGCCGATACGGAACGCATGCCGCAGATATCCCTTCTCCTTCTGAACTAATTGGATTGACTTCAGATGTGAACGTAAACTAACAATCTAGATAGGTATCAAGTCGGGGTGGATTAAAAAGGGGGAGTTTACATGAGGGCCGTTCGCTATGTTACTGAAGCATTGAATTATTTTAGCGATGAGGAGATTCATCAAATACGTGAAAAGAAACTAATCAACCAACTGAAGTACTGCTATCGAAACTCTGAGTTCTATCAAAAGAAATTCAAAGAAATCGGAGTCGCTCCACAGGATATCCGATCGATTGAAGATTATCTTAAACTACCTATCCTGATGGATAAAGAACAAGAAAGAAATAGTCAGCAAGAATCCATGGAACGATTCGGTCATCCGTTTGGTATGCATTTATGTTCCTCCCCCGATGAAATTGCGTTAACCGCCACAACAAGTGGGACTACAGGAATACCAACGTTTACGTATACATTAGCGCAAAGAGATTTAAATAAAGTCTCGGATGGAGTCGCTTCGATGTTGGATTATGCCAGAATTGGTCAAGGGGATCGGATGCTATTCAGTCATGCGTTGGGTGTTTATGCTACTTCCGCTGTGTTGCCTGGAATCCGTCAGGCAGGAATTTTACCGATTGATGTGGATGTTCGGGCGGGAACTGCAGCCATTTTACAATATGCAAAGATGACAAACCCGCAAGCGGCAATGATGACTCCGTCGCTAGCGGAACATTTGATAGGGAAATCATTGGAACTTCATCAACAGCCGGTAGGTGACTTGAACCTTTCAGCACTATTTACAGTCGGTGAAATTGCAATCAGTATTCCTGAAGTGAAACAGAAAATTGAAGAAGCCTATGGATGCCGTGTATACGACTGGATTGGTCCAATTGGTGGAACCATTGCGTATTCGTGTGACTCAGATGATTACCATGGGATGCACTGCGTGACGCCCGATTATGATTTATATCCGTATGATCTGGTCAATCCGGAGACCAAACAGTCTATTGAAATTGTAGACGGTGCAATCGGTGAAGTAATTTATACGTCACTAGATCGATTGGCAGCGCCCATGTTGCGAATGGCATCCGGTGATATTGTGCAAGTATTCACTACGCCTTGTCCCGGCTGTGGATTCAATGGGATGCGCGTAAAAGTTGTAGGTCGATCTGACGATATGTTGATTGTTAAGGGTGTGAATGTCTATCCGGCTGCTATTAAACAAGTAATCACCACCTACACACCAGATGTTACTGGTGAGATGAGAATTGTATTGGATCAGGAACCTCCACTCGTAAAACCACATTTGAAAGTGAAGTTGGAATACGGTTTTGATATGGATCGGAATGCACTTTCTCAACTGGAAGCGAAAATTAAAGAACAATTGAGCTGCCAAGTAAGAGTGAATCCCGAAATCATTTGGTGTGAACCAGGTACCTTGGAAAAATCAATGGCAAAAACACCTGTTTTTGAAAAGAACTATTAATCATTGAAAATGGCAATCGAATTTCTGGAATCCATTCAAAAGGGAGAAGTGAGCAAATTGACGAATTACGAAACAATGGAACTTGAACAAGTAGACGATGTACTAACGGTCACATTGAATCGGAAAAATAATTTGAATGCCATGAACTTGACGATGATCAAAGAATTGATTCAGTTATGCGATTGGTTACGGGAAGAACGCTCTGTCCATTATGTTGTATTCACAAATCAGGGACGTATCTTCTCAGCAGGTGCAGATGTGTTCGAAATGTTTGAAGGAATGGATGACGAGGATTTCAAAAATGAAGAACTCAGACGGATGCAACTGGTTGGCCAGGAGATGATTCGAAAACTGGAAAGTATGGAGCAAATCACTATCGCTGCTATCAATGGTTCTGCATACGGTGGAGCTGTAGCCATTGCACTAACGGCGGACTTCAGATTACTTACTGAAAACTCGGTACTAAATTTACCTGAAACAAATATCGGCTTGTTTTTAACGTGGGGCTGCACACCAAGATTAGTGAAAACAGTTGGTGCGTTAAAAGCGAAAGAAATGATCATGTTGTGCGAGGATATATCTGCAGAAGAAAGTGTCCAGTGGGGTCTTGTCAATAAAGTGGTTGCAAAAGACCAATTGAAACAAGAAGTGGACTCAATTATTGCGAAAATTAGAACGAAAGGTAGCCATTCCATCCGGTTGACCAAAAAGATGATCAATGCATCAGCTGCGCCTAATTTTGGTGAAATTGTCATGACTGAAAACGAACTTGTGGAAAAAGTCGTCTTAGCTGGTGAAACGAAACGAAAGTTAGAAGAATTCCATCTCAGCAAACAAAAATAAGAGGAATGGGATGGTGCTAGGTAATGTCACAATACTTCACTGAACTTTTGGAAAGAAATGCAACAAGCTATCCGGATAAAGTTGCTTACCAATTTATGGGGGACTCTGTTACCTGGAAGCATTACTATGATGAAGTTAAGAGCATGACAAACACCTTTCTTACTCTAGGGTTAAAACCGGGGGATAAAGTGGCAACTATTCTACCTCAAACACCCGCATTCATGACAATTTATCTAGCTGCGGGTCAAATGGGGCTAGTGGTCGTGCCCTTAGATCCAAGATTCAAGGTAACGGAAATGATTAATCTATGCAAACGGACCGAACCTAAAATGTTGGTGTGTTTTGCAGGGAATGAATCAATCAAAGTGACGACTGAGCAATTATTGAAGGAAATAGAAATTCCACACGTATTTTCATATATGGGGAGACTGGACTATCCAGGAGTCAAATTATATGAAGTTTTGTTGGAAAGCCCTGTGGAATTGGCTATGCCATTTCCCCCCCCCACGCTAGACGATCCATTAATAATTATTTTTACGAGCGGATCTACTGGATTGCCCAAAGGTGGTGTCTTGACACATCGCAATACGTTAGCCATCGCTAAAGCAACTGTGGAAACATGGGGAATCACAAATGAGGATAAAATGTTGCTTAATATGCCAACTAGTCATGTTGGCGGTACGCACGATATGATTGCAGTGCAGCTGTATGCTGCTGCTGAAGGTTTGATTTCCCCCACCTTTGAGCCAGCAGGAATCCCGAAACTGATACACGAGTACAAAGTAACAGTCATAGGGGGAGTCCCTTCGATGTATCGTCTCATTTTTCAACACGCGAATTTGACGGACTACAACCTTCATTCATTGAAACTACTCATTGTATCTGGTGAATCTTCATCACCAGAATTGATTCACCGTATACAAACGAGTTTCCCGAGTGCATCAGTCGTCGGGAGCTGGGGAATGACAGAAACGTCAGGCTTTTTCACGTTTACAAAAGTCGGTGATTCAGTTGAAAAAATCACGAGAACTGAGGGGGAACCGGGTCCTGGGTTTGAGATGGCTATCATGAAGACAGACGGAACTACAGCAACGACTAATGAAGTCGGAGAAATTTGGGTCAAAGGCGAAAGCGTTATTAAGAGTTATCTGGATGTTAAAGACAATGCCAGTAGCTTTTCAAATGGATGGCTAAAAACGGGCGATATTGGGTATTTGGATGATGAGAACTATTTACATTTCATCGGTCGCTCTAAAGAGATGTATATAAGTGGAGGGTATAATGTGTACCCGATGGAAATTGAAACGGTTTTAAATGCCCATCCAGCTGTAAATGCATCTTGTATTATCGAAGTGCCAGATGAGACATGGGGAGAAATCGGTATCGCTTTCATTATTCCTGAAAACGAGGGTAGCGTAGATGAAGAAGAAATCTATCGGTACTGCAGAGAAAGACTGGCAAATTACAAATGTCCGAAGAAGGTGATTATTCAACAGGATTTACCTAAAACCTTAATAGGGAAAATGGATAAACAAAAAATCAGGAAGAATTTGCATGAATTTGTGAATGAGGTATTTTAACTATTTAATAGATAGCAAACCAGAATATTAAAAAATAGTGAAGGATAGCTATTCATGAGATTTAAAAGAAGCCCGTAGTGGATGGTTCAAACATCCACTACGGGCTTCTTATATTGTGCATCCTCTATGCAAGGTGTCTTAGCTGTTTGGGACTGAATTTATTTAAAAGGTGCCTGTGGGTGAAACCTGTTTCAACTGAATAGGCAACACTACTGTCAAAGTTAAAATTATTTGGCTTCCTGTGAAGTAGGGGCCTCATGTCACTTTGAACTTTTTGTATTCATACGAGTCAAAGGTACCTATTATGTTAAATAGATAGAAGAAAACGCAAAAAACCATTGTTTTCAGGGTATAGAGAAGTACCAATCACAGACCCACTCGACTAGTAAAAGAGGTGCTGAAAAAAATGGTTATACAGTCATTTAATCATATTCAGAGGGAAAACGGAAGTTATTGGAGTCGATTAATGAGAAGCGCTGAAGGTGATCACTATTGTATTGTGGCAGTGGGTGCAGCTAAGTATGTCAATGCGGCAGGATATGAAAGAGGAAATGAATCGTTTCCTAGACAGCAACGCAGGACTGCGCCGTCGCTTCGGACTAACTTAGTACTTTGAAGATTATACGCCTGAAGAATTGATGGAGATTACCGGGCTCTACATTCAAGGATATAGTATAACAGTTGAAGCAAAGAATACTTGAGTGAAAGGTACCTGCGCAACGAACTTTCGTGTTTGTTTAAACATTCACGTTTGTTTTGAGCGCCGGTACTTTTTTGTTTTTATACCACTAGAGATATTCTTTCCAACCTAGGTATGAATATATAATAAAAGTCGCCTTCATTGTCATTTTGCCGAAGTCCTTAACGTATACGGTGAAAGAGTTATTAACCAGCATACTGCAAACTTGGCCAGGCAATGCCGACATCGTTTATGGAATCGGTCGAGAAACTACGATACAAGAGTTGTCAGTATCATATAAGGAAGCAACACGATCTATCGGATATGCTAAGCGTTATGATATTCCTATTGTCGAATATTCGATGTTAGGACTTGAACGGTTGCTATATGAAGTGGACCAAGAATTACTGGAACGCTTCATGGAGGATAAGCTACACCGATTGAGAACCGCGGATTCAACGCTAATCCACACGTTGAAGTTATTCATCAAATCTAATAGAAACCAGAAACAAACTGCCAAGCAACTACATGTTCATCCAAATACTCTCTACTATCGCTTGAAGAAGGTCGAGGAACTGCTGAAAATCGACTTTGCAAACGAAAAAGATTGGATCGACTTTGTGGTTGCATTCCAAATATTTATGAGTCTCAACAAAAAAATGTGCTAATAATTATGGATGCACACATATAATGATCACTTAAATTGATTTACCATAATAGATAGATAACTTGAGAGGGGATGTATATGTGAGTTCTACTTATCATAATTATATTAATGGGGAATGGGTTTCATCTTCTACGGACGAAACGTATGCTAGCTTGAATCCATCAAACCAAGAAGTACTGGGCTACTTTCAAAAGTCAGATAAGGCAGATGTCGAGCGAGCGATTGACGCTGCAGAAAGGGCGTTTCCAGGATGGGCGAATACAGCAGCACCTAAACGTGGAGATGTGCTATTCTCACTCATTCAGTTGTTGCAAGCACAGCAACAAGAATTAGCTACCATTATTACAAAAGAAGTTGGGAAATCGTTCCGTGAAGCAAATGGCGAAGTTCGAAAAACAATAGAAGCTATGAAACAATTTAGTGGAGAAGCAACCCGGATGACAGGAGAAACCGTTCCTTCGCAAGATCCAGGGATTTTTGCATATACAATTCGAGAACCTCTTGGGGTAGTAGGTGTAATTGCTCCATATAATTTTCCGCTCGGTATTGGAATTTGGAAGATTGCTCCGGCCATTATTGCAGGGAATACTGTAATCTTTAAACCGGCAAGTAACACGTCTTTGATTAGCATCAAAATTATAGAGCTGTTTGAGCAAGCAGGTGTTCCAGCAGGTGTTATCAACATGGTGACAGGACCAGGTGGTGTCATTGGAAATGCGATTGGTAGCCATGAAAAGATTAAAGCCGTTTCCTTTACGGGTTCTACAAAAGTTGGGTTGGCTCTTGGTAAAGCAGTGAGTGAAAGAGGGGCAAAAATGCAAGCAGAAATGGGAGGAAAGAACCCTTCTATTGTGTTAGAAGATGCTAATCTTGAGGCAACTGTAGAAAATTTAATTATCAGTGGGTTTTTAGATAATGGTCAACGTTGTACAGGTACGAGTCGTCTAATTGTTCTTCGTTCGATTGCAGATGAGCTGACGAAGAAGCTTGTCCAGCGGACCCTCAAATTGAATATTGGGGACGGATTTACGGAAAACGTCGACAACGGACCAGTAATAGATGATGGGCAATTGAAGACGTATTTGCACTATGTGAAATCAGCAATTGATGAAGGGGCGACACTTGAATGTGGTGGAGCACAGTTAATGAATGATGGATTAGATAAAGGATATTTTGTAGCTCCAACGTTGTTTAGTGGAGTCACTCAAGATATGACGATTTTTAAAGAAGAGATCTTTGGACCAGTGATGTCTATATCTGTTGTGGACACGTATGAAGAAGCATTGGAACTAGCCAATGATAGCGAATTTGGACTGTCGTCAACAATTTATACGAATGATTTAAACAAAGCATTTCACTTTATCCGAAATATTGAATCGGGTGTAACACATGTGAATATCCCATCTAATTATTTTGAGAATCAGTACCCGTTTGGCGGAAAGAAAGCATCTAGTATCGGTCCACGTGAGCAAGGTTCAACGACTTTAGATTTCTGGACGGATTACAAGACGGTTTATATACGTCCATGATAACGGAGCGATTGGAGGGGAATCATATACAAACAATCGGTGTTGTTGGATGTGGTCTTATGGGGTATGGAATGGCGACGAATCTAGTTCGAAAAGGATATGAAGTTAAGGTTTACGATACAAATGCAAAAGCGGTTGAACGAGTAGTGAATAAAGGGGCAAATGCGTCAACTTCCGTTTCAGAATTGGCAAAAGTGAGCGATGTGTTAATCATATCGCTTCCTTCTACAGATTTAGTTGAAACCGTGTTGCTAAAGGGGGAAGAAGCAGCGCTGAAACACTTAAAATCTGGAAGCTTCATTCTCGATATGAGTACGAATGATGTTGCTAGGACGAGGAAGTTAGAGGCGGATGCTAATGTCTTAGATGTTGCTTATTTTGACTGCCCGGTGAGTGGTGGGCCTGAAGGTGCGAGTTCAGGGAAGCTTACCATTATGGTGGGTGGAGCTGAAGAGAAGTTTCCGCAAGTGGTTTCTTTACTCCAAGCAATGGGTGGTCACATTGAATATATAGGACCTAGTGGTGCAGGACAAATTGTTAAGTTATGTAACAACATGGTTGTCGGCGGCATCATTTCTTTGTTAGGTGAAGCGCTTTTGACGGGAGAACAAGCAGGCATTTCTAAAAAGAAGTTAGCCGAGCTCTTTCAAAAAGGATCTGGTCAGACAAAGGTGATGGACGTGTTCGGTCCAACAATTATTCATGAAACGTTTGACGATGTGACGTTTTCGCTCGCCAATATGTTGAAGGATTTATCACTATATCGAAGTTTAGCTACTACACAAGGCGTACCCACTGTAATTAGTGACGCAGCATACCAATTGTTTACATGTGCGAGCTCAGAAGGTGCTGACCGAAGAGACTCAACGGCTGTGGCTGAAGTACTTGCACACAATATAACAACGTGATTCATCGAAATGAAGGGAAGTAAAAGGGGGGATTTGGATGGATGGAAAAGAGAGCTTGCTTGCTGGCATTTGGAAAGATTGGCGGTTGCATGCAATTGTAGTAGGGATTGTCATTATCACAGAAATGATTGGCACATTTAAAATCCCAGTAGGTCCTGGTGTTATTCTATTACTCCCGATGTTATATGCACTCGTAATAGGTCTAGTTTTATATTTCACGCCGGTAGTTAAAGAGAAACAAGCTAAAAATGCAGAGCCACTTATAGTACTTGGTGTTGCTTTATTACTAGCGAAAATCGGAGTCATTATCGGTCCTTCTTTACCAGAAGTAATCGCAGCAGGCCCCGCCTTACTGTTGCAGGAGCTGGGCAACTTAGGGACGATCCTAATCGCCTTACCTGTAGCAATTTGGTTGGGTATGAGGCGCGAAGCAGTTGGAATGACACACTCAATTGGTCGTGAACCGAACGTTGGTCTCATTATGGATAAGTTCGGGATCAACTCCCCTGAAGGGCGCGGTGTCATGGCGATGTACATCTTTGGTACAGTGTTTGGAGCGGTGTTCCTAGGTTTGATTTCTGGTCTGCTGGCAACGGTAACGCCTTTAAGTCCGCTATCGTTTGCGATGGCCTCGGGAGTTGGAAGTGGAAGCATGATGGCAGCTGCAAGTGGTTCTCTTGTTGCTGCGTTCCCGGAACTTGAGTCTCAGATTATTGCCTTCTCAGGCGCTAGTAACTTGCTTTCTCTTTCTACAGGGTTATGGGTGAGTATCTTCATAGGACTTCCATTAACTGAAAAAATCTACTTACGTATGACACGGAATAAGGAGGGCTACTGATGCTGAAAAACATTCAAGAATGGATACTGTTACTTGGGATTTTTGGCATCACAGCTCTAATCGGGAATTGGGTAGGGTATGACATTCTTCCACTTGCAGCACTTCCTGGAATGATCGTGCTTGTTGCCATTTGTTTAATAGGGTTCATCCTACAGAAACTCATCCCTGTGAACTTTCCGAGTATTGCATACATCTCGATTATCGGTGTAATTGTTTCAATGCCTTGGTTCCCAGGTTCGGAAAAAGTCGTTGAATGGACAACGCAAGTTCAACTTCTAGCGCTTGCAACACCAATTTTAGCGTATGCTGGCATTGCAATTGGTCGCTCATGGACCGATTTTGTAAAATTAGGATGGAAAACAATTGTTGTCGGAACGCTCGTCATGCTCGGAACATTCCTCGGTTCTGCAGTGATAGCAGAAATCATTTTACGATTCCAAGGTATTATTTAACTGTTTTGGACTGATTGAAGAGGGATTTGAGTGAAAATTTAATATGATTGTATAAATAATCATATTAGTTTCATGTGCAGAAGCTTTTGATAGATTACCAATGACTCAATATAGAAAGCGCTAGGTTCTCAGAGATGACTTTCATCTAAGAACCTAGCGCTTATTATGAATAAGGTAGATCTTACTGGTTGGTTCTCACGTTGTAATTTTGAAAGGTACCTCTTTAACTAGATTGACTTTAAATATACCACTCTCTATCCAGCTGATTAACCTCAGTACGATAGAGATTTTTGTTATTCCGAACAGACTATTAAAAATAGTTTGACTATATTCAATTGGTTAGTTATCATTAACTAACCAATTGAATACGCTTACATTAAGACTTGAAAGGGAGGTTTTTTCTAGTGAAAATGATTGTAAAGAGGACGTGGGGTTATCGGTATGTGATTTTGTTAGTGGTTTGGTTGCTTTATATTATCAATTATATGGATCGCTTTGCAGTTATCGTTTTCATGCCTTATATTCAGGAAGATTTGAATTTATCCCCTGAACAAGCAGGTCTCGTATTATCTATATTCTTTATTCCATATGCATTATCTCAAATCACTTCCGGTTTTTTAGCAGACAAGTTCGGACCTAAAAAAGTGATGGGTGTAGCAATTACTGTATTTACAATAGCTACAGCATTGACTGGTTTTGTAAAAGGATTTGGCCAGATGATAGCACTTCGACTAGGGTTAGCTTTAGGAGAAGGACACCATTTCCCACCAGGTACAAAAGCTATCAATAACTGGTTCCCTAAAAAGAGTAGAGGGAAAGCCTTATCCTTTTTCTCGACGACTTATGTCGTTGCACCTGCCATTGCCCCAATATTGTTAACAGCAGCATCGTTCTACTTTTTTGGTGGCGCATGGAGACCCGTTTTCTTTCTTCTCGTCATTCCAGGAATCATCGGGATGTTTTTACTTTGGTACTTTGTAGCAGATACGCCTGAGAAAATGCAGAAAAAAGGTCGTGTGTCACAGGATGAAGTAGATTTCATCAATGATGATGCAGACGAAGAAGTGCTCGTGGATCCTAGACTGAAGAGTCCCAAAATCTTTCTTACAGACAAAGTATTCTACTTTGGCGTTTTCGTTTGTGTATTCCAAGTTGCATTGTCATGGGGAATTGCCTCTTGGTTACCAACCATTTTAGTAAAACAATACGGTTTGGACATTAAGAATATGGGCCTATTGGTCGCATTACCGTATATCACAGGTATTATCTCCATCTTGCTTGGAGGCTGGCTAATGGATAAGGTCAAGAGTATGAAAATAGTAGCGTTAATCGCTTATGGCGGCTGTATTCCAATTATGTTCTTATTTTCTACAGTTGAAAAAGGTGACAATACGATGCTAGTTATATTATTACTTCTTGCAGGATTTTTCGTAAATCTAAACTATGGCCCACTATTAGCATTCTTACAGAACCGATATCCTAAGGAAGTGGCTGGAAGCGCTGTAGGAACAGGGAATGGGATTGGACAGTTCGGAGCCTTTTTTGCGCCTTTCATTGCTGGATATTTAGTGAAAGTGTCAGCGACTGGAGAATATGATTTTAGTACAGTGTTCTTGTTTTTCATGATCGTTGCAATTCTAGCATTTATAGGCGCCCTTTTGCTGAATGAGAAGCCTATTCATATTCAGTTGGAAGAAACGCAATAATCGTCTAGTTTGAATGAACAAAATGCTAAACTAGACAGTAACAATGTAAAAAGGTGGTTGTCTATCATGACGCGTATGACAGGTGAAGAACGTAAAAAAGTATTAATAAAATCAGCGATACAAGTATTTTCGGAGGAAAATTATCGAGCAGCAAAAGTAGCGGATATTGCAGCAAAAGCAAATGTAACCGAACCAGTTGTCTACAAGCATTTCTCATCAAAAAAGAATCTGTATTTAGAAGTGTTGACACTTATTATGGAGAAAACAATGAAACGATTTCAAGATGTCACAGCCAAAAGTATGAATCCGCATGAAAAAATGGAACTAATTATTAAGGAACATAGCACAATGATTCATGTATTTCGTCAAGAATTAAAGTTAGAGTTTCAAGCGGTATCTGAAATAGATGATCCAGAAGTTAAAGAGATTATTGCTACAGGTTATCGTTCTAGTTTCAAGCTAATAGAGGATGTACTGAAAGAAGGGATGGACCAGGGATATTTCCGTGGAGACATCAATCCTTCTTTCCAGGCAAAACTATTTGTTGGTCACTTCATTCATTTAAGTTCTTATTACTTGGCAGAGGTTTTAGAAGATGACTATGCTAATCAACTATTTTCGTTTTACTTACATGGAATACTCAATCATTCACGAGAAAAATAGACTGGGGGAATTACCTTGTTACAGTTCACAATGGGAATAAATGAAGCTTTCCGAGATGCATTCCACAAATACAAAAACAATATTGCCCTTCATTTTGCAAGTGAACAAGTGACTTATGAACAACTACGACTTCGTAGTAACCGAGTGGCACATGCGCTAACGGACTTGAAGCTACCAACAAACTCTCGAGTTGCCTTATTTATGTCGAATCGATTGGAGTTTGTCTACGCTCAAATGGGTGGATATCAAGCAGGTGTAGCAAACATCCCACTAAACGATATGCTCGGTGAAAATGAAATCAAGTACATTTTGAAGGATTGTCATGCAAAAGTATTGATTGTGGAAGAACAGTTTTTTGAAAAGGTTCAACATATCCGCAGTGAACTACCAAACTTAACGACGATTGTAGGGATTAGCGAGCATGAAGTGCCTGAAGGATTTGTCTCATGGGAAGAATTCCAAGGTGGGAAGTCTGAAGAGGATCTACTGTTGAAAATTCCTCAAGACGACATCGCACAAAGTGTTTACACTGGAGGTACAACTGGAAATCCGAAAGGGGTTTTACATAGTTATCAGACAACGATTACTATTTTAGTTGCAGTGATTTTAGAAAACGAAATTGCTCCAGAAGAGAAAATTCTTTTGACTTCTCCACTGCCACACGCATCTGGAATCTCATTACAAGCAGGATTATTAAGAGGCGCTGAAATCTTCATTGAAAAGAAATTTAGTGAAGAGCTAATTTTGAATCATGTGGAAACGAATAAGGTCACTTACATTATGGCGGTACCTACGATGATTTATCGGATTATCGATTTCATGGAGGGCAAGCAATTCGATACCTCTTCGATACGAACAATCGTCTACGGGACAGCACCAATTGCTAGAGAACGTTTAAAACAAGCATTAGATATCTTTGGGCCTGTTTTCATTCAAACTTATGGGTTAACTGAATCACCGGGAGTGGCTACTAAATTATCCAAAAAAGATCATCTCATTGAAGAGGATAATTTAAAGCGGCTAACAAGTTGCGGCAGGCCGACACTATTGACGCGGGTGAAAATTGTAGATGACCAAGGTTTAGAGGTTGAACGTGGGGAAGAAGGAGAAATTATCATCTCATCTCCTGTTAATATGATTGGTTATTACAATCAACCGGAAATGACTGCCGACAGTCTAAAGGACGGCTGGATGCATACGGGAGACGTTGGTTACATGGATGAAGAGAATTACGTATACGTTCTTGATCGGAAAAAAGACATGATTATTAGTGGTGGCATGAATGTCTATTCTTCTGAAGTAGAGAATGAGTTGCAAAAACATCCTGGAATTCGTCAAGTAGCAGTCATAGGAGTTCCAGATGCTGATTGGGGAGAAGCTGTCACAGCATGTATTATCCTGAAAGATCAGCAATTGACAGCGGAAGTATTAGAAGCTTGGTGTAAAGACAAGTTGTCTACCTACAAGCGTCCAAAAAAGTATGAATTCGTAGATGCACTTCCACTTACGCCTTATGGGAAAGTAGATAAAAAGAAATTACGAGAGCCCTATTGGGATTTAGTAAATAGACGAATTTAAAATTGTGTGGAAGGAATGAGTAAACTTATGAAAACGTCCTATGAAACTCTAGAGGTTGAATACAAGTCACCTACTTTACTCGTGAAATTTAACCGGCCAGAAAAAGCAAATGCAATGAATGGGAAAATGTCAGCAGAACTTGATGAAGTTCTTATGGACTTGCGTCAAAGTTATGATTGTAAATACGTAATCTTCACTGGAAATGGGAAACATTTCTCAGCAGGCGCGGACATGGCCGAAGCTGGAGAACAATTGAAGAACGATCCGAACTTCATCTCGACTATTCGTAATGATCAATTAGGTAGAATTGATTTCATGCGTAAATTCGATGAGATGGACCAAATTTCGATTGCAGCTATCAATGGTCCGATGTATGGGGCTGGTTTTGCTACAGCGATGGCTTGTGATTTCAGAATTATGGGAAATAGCGCAACTGCGTGCTTACCTGAAACACAACGAGGAATGTTTTTCACAGCAGGCTGTACAGGACGACTTGTAAATTTAGTGGGCCCAGCGAAAACGAAAGAACTCATTATGCTATGCGAAGCAATCGATGCCGAGGAGTCAAAGCGTATAGGATTAGTCAACAAAGTGGTTGAGGATTCAGAGTTATTGGCAGCAGCGCATAAGATGATTCAACAACTGGAAAAAAGTCCGTTCCTTCCTTTAAAGATGACAAAGAAACTTGTCAATGCAGCCACGCCCGTTTTAGGCAATACAGTAGCATTTGAATCAGATTTACTTGAACTTACGTTTATGCAGAGCGACATGCAGCGAAGCATGGCTAGTTTTTCTAAGAAGTGAAAAATTCTTTTTACAAATTTGCGTGTGAGTTTTAACATTCAAGCTGTGTTGCACACAATACTTTTCAATGTTTTAGTTTTGAAGAAAGCTAATTTGATAAAAAAAATTAATTGTGTATGAAACTTTCGTTTTTTCAAAAAGAAGCCCGTAGTGGATGGTTTAACCATCCACTACGGGCCTTTTTTAAAGTGTTTACTTTAATTTCACTTTTGCTTTTCCAATTTGTATAAACCATTCATCTTCAGCAAACTTAGCTTTAGATACTTCATACACTTCAACACTCGTTACACTAATATCAGGATTTAAGTCAGAAACTGATTTTGAATCGTCAATACCTGTCTCAACTGAATAGGCAACACTACTGTCAATGTCAGAATTATATTTAGTTCCTTTTTTGTCAACTAAGTTGACTGCTGGATAGCTAAACATTCCAACCGGCTTGTCGGAAACGTTTTTCATTGTATATTGGATTGCCACTAAAGTTGAACCCTCAGAAGCTTTTTTACCAAACAGATTAGGATCGCCAATTTGATCAAGTTCTTCAAATTTTGTAATAGTGAACTCAAGTTGCTTTGAATTGAAAGTATCTCCTACCGCAATAACCTTTTCTTCTTTGGCTGGTGCTTTCTCAGAAGCAGTAGAATTGGTCGTTGACTCTTTACTTGCGTCAACTTCATCACTATCACCACTTGCTAGGTTAGTAATTATTATTAATACAATAAGTGCCCCAAGTACTGACATGATTTTATGTCTCATAAACCAGTTTCGTTGATCTTTACCGCAATTCGGACATTTTTTAACGCCTTTTGCAATTTCCTTTTCACACGCTTTACACTTTACTAATACTGACAAAATTCCCACATCCCTTAATCTTTATGTACCTACAAGTCTAATAGTATACGGGCATTAAGCTATAGTCTACAAAAATATAATGGTAATTTATTCTTAAAGTACATAGTATAAAGGTTGGTGGAACTTACGGATTTCCCTTTATTAAATTCTGTTTATGCAAAATTTTTGATAAACTATACATTGTTAAAAAATTCAATAAATAGATTTAGAGATATAGCCATTCTGTATGTGCGGATAGATATGGATGTCTACTATGTATCTTGTATATTAAAATTAACCTGTACAAGAAACCTTTATGTTTGTGTAAACGATTATGGTTGTTTGGCATGCCTGTACCTTTCATTATTAAGGGTGCTATAATTTAAGGGATTATTTTCAAAAATTAGTATTGCTAAAGTTCGGTTCTTATCGTTTAATTAGCTAGTCATAAAAAAACGAAAAGGACTGTGATACATGAAAAAGATTGTGAGCTGCTTGACGTTGTCAATGCTCGTTGGAATGTCGTTAATGGGATGTACTCCAAAAGAAGAAATGCCTAAAGTGAAGGAAGAGTCAGTTGAAGATGTAAAGACTGCACCACTTGCAGAGGAAAAAGAGCAGTATTTATCTGCAGTAGACGTAGAATATGCGTTTGACTTTGCTAAAGGCTTGGAAAAATATAAAACCAATGAAAAGCTTGGCTATCGTACTGCGGGATCGGAAGCAGAACGGAAGACGGGTGAAATGATTGGCGAAGAAATGAAGAAAATCGGTCTTGCCGAAGTAACAAAAGACGCGTTTAAAGTTGATAGTTGGGAGTTTGAAAAAGCGGATTTGACCTTTACAGACATGAACGGTAACGAGCACCTCGCTGTATTAGGTGGCTATCAAGTTAACTTTGATACAAAAGGTGTGAAAGAACTTGAAGTTGTCTATGCAGGTAAAGGGACTGCTGCTGACTTGGAAGGGCTCGATATCGAAGGTAAACTCGTTTTAATCGATATCAACCAACGAGAAGAATGGTGGATTAATTACCCAGCTTATCAAGCGCACGTAAAAGGAGCGGCTGCGGTAATCGCTGTGCAAGAGGCAGGATATGCTGAGGTGGATTCGGATGCGTTGAATGCACAAGACATTTGCGGACCAGACGATGCACCTGCATTTTCGATGTCTCAAACAGATGCGGGAAGTCTGAAGAAAGCATTGGAAGCAAGTGATACAAAGTCACTTACAGTGAAGCTCGATGCTAAATCCACTGTCAAAATGGATGGGGAAACGTACAATTACTACGGTAAGATAATTGGTAAAGACCCCGATTCTTATATCCTCTTATCTGGACATTATGATTCGTATTTTGCTGGATTCCAAGATGATAATGCTGCAATCGGTCTTATGATGGGAATCGCAAAAGGGATGATCGACAGCGGATACAAACCCGAAAAGACAATTATCTTCAACGCACTGGCGGCTGAAGAATGGGGCGTTTCGAACTCCCGATACGACTGGTCAACCGGAGCTTATAACCAAATCTTTAACATTCACCCTGAGTGGGTTGGTAAAACATTTGCCAATATGAACTTTGAGCTTCCTGCGTTTGAACATACGACTCAAGATGAGATTCGATCCGTCTATGAGCTGGATAACTATTTAACTGAGTTTGCAAAAGAAGTTCCGAAACTATCGGATGTATATAAAGATGGGATTTCAGTTGTCTCTCCACTACGTACGTGGTCAGATGACTTCTCATTCGGTATTGCAGGTGTTCCAGCACTACGAAATGATTTCCAAGACAGTGAATTCATGCACTCTCATTATCATTCTCAATTTGATAGCGACGATGCGTTCAATGCAGAAGCATTGAAATTCCACTTGAACCTTTATGGATTGCTAACGATGCATTACGACAAAACGGCTATCGTTCCACTCGATTTCACAACGCGTCTGACAGCGATGAAAGAACTAATCGACACAGCTGTATTTGACCAAGCAGCAGTCGCGCCAGACAGTCTGACTAAAGAAATCGATCATGTCATGACAATTGCAGAAGAGGTAAATGCAAAGGTAGCTAACGTAAACGAAGAGTACGCAGCTGCACTCCAAAAGGGTGATTCCGATGCAGCGAAGAAACTGTATGCAGAAAGCCGTGAATTGAACAGTGGGTTACTCGCTACTTATAAATATGCGGAAGACCAATTTGTCCGGTTAACGTGGGAAGATGAACAGATTTTCCCTCATGAACATGCACAAAGTAACGTTAAGAACTTAGCGGCGTCTATTGATGCACTGAATAAAGGAGATATCACTTCACCACTAGATGAGTATCTATACGCCATCGATAACAACTGGTATGCGTATGACTTCGACAAGGAAGTATACAACTACTTCACAGACTATGTCATAAATGCGCCAACGGAAAAACTCATGTGGGGCGCTGGCAGAATCGTCGACCATGAAGATCTATTCGATACGATCCAGTCATTGAAAGATAAGAAAGAACAAGCCAATGCAGATGTTTCAACAGAAGTTGCAACATTGACAGCTGCTCTAGATAGACAAAAAGAGTTATTAGGTAAAACCGTAACTGATGAAACAGCTAGTGTTAAAAAGCTTGGTGAGTTGTTGGCTGAGTTGAAATAAGGAAGAGGAGTCCCCGACGGTTTTGTCGGGGACTTCTTTTTAGGTTCTATAATACTTGTTGGCGTGAAGACTTAATTTGAATAAAAAAATACGCAATCACCAGTTCTTTTCTACTTGAATTGTCTAGAAACAAGTAAATGAAAGGTGATGCGTGCATATAAATAAAACCACGAGTATTCTGGTTTTAAAAGGCGTGGAGATTAAGAAGACTGAAGAGATTGGAGATCGAATCGCACTTCATAAAAAAGTGGCTGTTCACATAAGGTTTTCAGGCTCGTTTAAATATTCACGTTTGCATCGTGCATATGTAGCTTTCACTCTACTGCGAAGTTACTTCTTTTCAGGAGAAACTAGCCCCAAATTAGAGATTCCCCTTTCTATAAACTCCTTTTCATATTCCCCTTCAATTTCGAAGAATTTCATCATCGCGTCATCTTTTGTTGGATACTCCTTTCCCTCCTTTGCCATATCCCTATTAGCTAGACGTCTTGAAAGTTCGTTCCAAAATACGTCTTCATCGTTTTCGTCAATAACCGGCTGCATTTGATTTTCATAGTCAAAAGTTGGTGAGTAAGAATCTAACTCTTTATGGAATGGTACTAGTTCCTCCATGCCAAATGCTTTAGCAAATGAGCAGATGTATTGGAACATCTCCTCAATCAATTTTCTTATATCTTACCATTTGGTTAGGCAATATATATAGAACAATGATGGCGTCACCTGTTTAAAGGACGTGATTAATGAAAGGTACCAGTGTATGAAACTTTCGTATTTGTTTTGTGCATGAACGGTACTTTTTAGATGTTTGCATCACTTCATTTAATAATTCGAAACCCCTGTTGATTGTAGCGGAGAGCGGCGACTCCGGAGGGATAAGCGAAGCTCGAATACCCTGGACTGAGCAAAGCGTTAGGAGCACAGGGCTGCCTTAATTTCTGTAAAGTACACAGAAATACGGCAAATCGAACGCTTCGTGGTTCGATTGGCTGAAATCAAGCCCCCCCGGAAAGCGTCCGCCTGGAGTGTAAATCAACAGTCTCCCACGCATCATTTAATAGTAAGGGACTTTTACGGTAGACATGTGTAAAAAAGTAGTCTCTATAAATAAAAAGAAATTCAAGATCCAGAAACCCCGTTACAACTCAATGAATACTCTTCAATTCTATTATTTCAAAAAAGTGTTGTAATGGGGTGTATCATGATGTAAAGTATTAGAAAATATAGAATTGTAGGAGAGTGGTTGCGTGACAGCAGAGCAATTAGTAGACGCAGTACGTGGAGGATACATAGAAAGTGGGCATACGGGACACATTGCAGTCGTGGATACAACTGGAAAGTTGGTCTACAGTTATGGTGACCCGGATCGGCATACATTTGCTCGATCATCCATGAAACCCCTTCAAGCAATACCTATTATAGAAACAGGGGCAGCCGATCACTACAATATGCAAGCCGCAGATATTTCTCTAGCTTGTGCTTCTCATAACGGTGAAGACCAGCATACACTCAGAGTTAAAGACATCCTCACACGTCTAGAACTCGAAGTAGACGACCTGAAATGTGGAACACATCCACCTAGGTGGACTGAAACCTATGAAAATGTCATTAAAACGAACACACCAATTACCCCTGTTTACAACAACTGTTCAGGTAAACATAGTGGGATGTTGACCACCGCTAAACATATGAACGAATCGACAGAAGATTACTACCAGATAGAACACCCTGTTCAACAACGAATCCTTGAAGTAATCAGTGATTTGTCTGAAGTCCCAGTCGATGAAATCGAAATCGGTATCGATGGATGTGGTGTACCCGTTCACGGGATTCCGCTTGATCGATTAGCACTTTGTTTTGCGAAAATGGCCAAACCCGAAAACTTCCCTGAAAAGCGGAAACAAGCAATTGAAACCGTGACTTCATCCATGATGGCTGCACCGGAAATGGTAGGAGGGACAGATCGTTTCTGTACCGACTTCATGAGAGTGATGGAAGGTCGAATGTTTGGGAAAGCCGGAGCTGAAGGGGTTTATTGTATCGGTGACCTTGAAACTGGGCTAGGGATTGCAATTAAGATCGAAGACGGGAACGGAAGAGCAGTTTACCCAGCAGCAATGGAAGTTCTTAAGCAACTCGATCTACTAACAGCTGAACAATTGGAACAGTTATCTTCTTACCATGAGCCCGCTCTAAAAAATGCTCGAGATGAAGTAATCGGCTACTTGAAGCCTGTGTTTACGTTGAAAAATGCTCCGTGCATTTTATCATAAACGAGTCAAACAAAAGGGGAGAAGAAGATGAAAAAGACGTACGGTTGGTTATCGGCATTTGTATTAGTCTTGTTGCTTGTGTTGGCGGGATGTAGTGACTCGGGTTCTAAAGAAGGGTCCAAGGAAAAAGAAGGCGATGGGAAAAAGGCAACTAAAGAAGGAAAAGATTTAGTCATTGCGGTAGCAGATAACTTTACGACTCTCGACCCTCATGACACAAATGATACTCTTTCAAACTCTGCTGAGAAAACAATGATGGAAGGTCTTCTTGGTTTCGATGAGAGGATGACAGTTGTTCCATTACTAGCTGAAGAATATACAGCGAATGATGAAGCTACAGAGTTTACATTTAAACTGCGTGAAAACGTGAAGTTCCACGATGGAACTCCATTCAATGCAGAGGCAGTTAAAGTGAACTTTGACCGTCTTGCAGATCCAGATAGTGGTCTAAAGCGACACAGCCTGTTTTCATTAATCAAATCTACTGAAGTTATTAATGACCACGAAGTGAAATTCACATTGTCAGAGCCATTCGGTGCAATGATCAATACGTTTGCCCATCCGGCAGCTTTGATTCACAGTCCGAAAGCACTTGAAGAGTTCGGCAAAGATGTAGGGAAGAACCCTGTCGGTACAGGACCTTTCAAATTTGTTGAGTGGAAGCCGAGCGAAGGCTTGAAAATCGTCAAGAACGAAGATTACTGGAACAAAGGATTACCGAAAGTGGATTCAATCACATTCAAACCCGTTTCAGAAAACGGATCACGTATCGCAATGCTTCAAACAGGTGAAGCCGACTTTATTTACCCAGTTCCAACAGAACAAGTTGAGGGTGTAAATGGCAAGGACGGTATTGAAGTAGATAGTAAGGCATCAATTGTTGTGCGTTACATGGCTATGAATACATTAAAAGAACCATATAGTGATGTTAAAGTACGCCAAGCGTTGAACTATGCGATTAACAAAGATGCGTTCATTCAAGTTGTTATGAACGGGGAAGGGGAAAAACTAGACTCAGTAATTGCACCAGATGTTCAGTTTTACTCTAAGCAAGAATTGTATGAGTTTAACCTTGAAAAAGCGAAAGAACTCTTGAAAGAAGCTGGCGTTAAAGAAGGCATGAAAGCAAAACTTTGGGGCGGTAACAGCTCTAGTGCTGTGAAAGCAATGGAGTTCCTTCAGCAACAACTTGCTGCTGTTGGCATTGAAGTAGAAGTAGTTCCAATGGAGTCGGGTACATTATCCGATAAGATCTGGTCTGTACAAGATGCAGATGATGCTGAACTTGAGTTGTACTATGGTGGATGGTCACCTTCAACTGGAGACGCAGACTGGGGTATCCGACCACTACTAGGTGGAGCAGATGCATTCCCGCCGAAGTCTTATAACGTTTCTTACTACAACAGCGACAAAGCGAATGAATTGATTAAAGCTGGGTTACAAACAGCTGACGAAAGTAAACGTGCTGACGCGTATGCTGAAGTTCAAAAAGTTCTATGGGAAGATGCACCGTGGGTATTCTTATCTGCAGACAATACATTGGCAGGAAAGAAAAACTACTTGAAAGGTGTTTATCTGCTTCCGGACGGTTCGTTAAGTGTCACAGATGCTGAAATTGAGTAAGTGATGGAAAGTGGAGCGCTGTAATTTTATAGCGCTCCTTCTTTATCTAAAGGAGGCTTACGAATGTTACGATTTCTTGGGAAAAGATTGCTGCAAATAATACCGATCCTCATACTAGTTACCATTTTCATCTTTATGTTCGTACATATGATTCCAGGAGATCCTGCGCGACTCGTAGCGGGAGAGGATGCCACACTTGAAGACGTGGAACTCGTTCGTAAAGAATTAGGTCTTGATAAGCCGATTACCGAACAATATTTTACGTACATGAAAAACTTAGTACAAGGTGATTTAGGAAAGTCATTGAAAACGAATCGTGAAGTCAGTTATGAGATCGGTGAGCGCTTCATGCCAACGTTTTGGCTGACCGTTTGGAGTATGTCATGGGCGGTAGTTGCAGGACTGGTTATCGGTGTTATATCTGCGACGAAACGAAATAAATGGCAAGATTATTTGGGGATGTTCGGAGCGGTTTCAGGACTCTCTCTTCCTTCGTTCTGGTTAGGACTTATGCTTATTCAACTATTTGCAGTAACACTAGGATGGTTGCCGAGCGGTGGAATGGAATCATGGAAGAGCTATATCTTACCCGCCTTCACATTGGGAACGGGAGTAGCAGCAGTTGTCGCTCGTTTTACTCGATCGTCTTTAATGGACGTACTTAAAGAAGATTACATCCGAACGGGTCGCTCGAAAGGGTTGAACGAAAGACGTCTTACATGGGGGCATGGTCTACGAAATGCGATGATTCCTGTCGTTACGATGACTGGTTTACAGTTCGGTTTTCTACTAGGTGGATCCGTTGTAATTGAATCTGTTTTCAGTTGGCCGGGACTTGGCAAGCTTCTAATCGATTCTGTTGCGTATCGGGATTATCCTGTTATTCAAGCGGAAATGCTCATCTTTGCGCTGGAATTCATCCTCATTAACTTAGTCGTAGACTTACTCTACGGAATCTTGAATCCGCAAATTCGTTATGAATAGGAGGGTACCTTGTGATCGATTTGAAAGTATCTAAAAAAGAAGCGTACTATCAACAAACATTAGAAAATATTCCATCCAAAACACCGTTTTCCGAGTTTTGGAGAAAGTTTAAGAAACAGAAGCTTGCGTTCGTCTCATTTTTCTTTGTCGTCGCACTCCTATTGCTAGCATTTATCGGTCCTTTCATAACTCCGTATGATATTACAGAGCCAGATTATGAAAACGTGTTATCTGGACCGTCAGCTCAGCACTGGGCAGGAACGGATGCCTATGGTCGAGATATTTTTAGTCGGGTGCTCGCGGGTACTCAAATTTCACTTTATGTAGGATTAACGTCTGTATTGCTAGGAGCAATCGGTGGAACATTCCTCGGTATTGTTGCTGGCTATTACGGGAAGCGCATTGACTCGATTATTATGAGGATTTGTGATGTGTTACTAGCGTTCCCAGGAATTTTGTTAGCAATCGGGATTATCGCAATTCTTGGACCCGGACTCGGGAACGTCATTATCGCAGTTGCGATTTTTAGTGTACCTATGTTTGCTCGTATCGTCCGGAGTTCGACACTTGCTGTAAAGTCTACGTTATATATTGAAGCAACAAAATCTATTGGAACGAGACCAAAACGGATTATTTGGAAACACATTTTCCCTGGAACCGTTTCAAGTATCATTGTCTATTTCACGATGCGAATTGGATCGGCAATTTTAACAGCAGCAAGTTTAAGTTTCCTAGGGCTTGGCGCACAACCACCATCACCAGAATGGGGCGCAATGTTAAGTGGCGGACGTGATTATTTAAACATCGCTCCTCACGTAACGATATTTCCTGGAATTGCGATTTTTGTAACGGTTCTTGCGTTCAACTTGCTGGGTGATGGACTTAGAGATGCACTTGATCCCAAAATTAAAGAGTAATGTACGTGTGGAAGGAGGAGCTATAAATGGAAGAGAAGGTTCTTCAAGTGAAAAATTTACAGACGCACTTTACGAGTGACGCGGGTGTTGTCAAAGCAGTCGACGGTGTATCGTTTGAAGTAGGTAAAGGTGAAACGCTAGGGATTGTCGGAGAATCTGGAAGTGGAAAGAGTGTAACTTCATTGTCGATTATGAGATTGCTAAAAGACACTCCAGGTAAAATTGCTGGCGGTGAAATTCTATATGAAGGTCGGGATTTAACTAAAATTAGTGAGCGGGAAATGAGAAAAATCCGAGGAAACGAAATCGCAATGATTTTTCAAGAGCCAATGACTTCGCTCAATCCCGTTTATAAAATTGGACGTCAATTGGAAGAGTCCATTATTTTGCATATGAAACTGTCTAAGAAAGCGGCACGAGAGCGTTCCATTCAAATGTTGACGGCAGTTGGGATATCTCGACCTGAGAAGATTGTATTTGAATTTCCACATCAGTTGTCAGGCGGAATGCGGCAACGTGTCATGATTGCGATGGCAATGGCATGTAATCCGAAAGTGCTCATTGCGGATGAGCCAACGACTGCGTTAGATGTAACCATTCAAGCGCAAATATTAGAGTTAATGAAAAGTTTAACAACGACGACCGATACAGCGATATTGCTCATTACTCATGACTTAGGTGTGGTTGCTGAAATGTGTGACCGTGTTGTCGTTATGTACGGAGGCAGAGCTGTTGAAGAAAGTGATGTTGTTTCGATTTTCACTAATCCTAAACATCCGTATACGCAAGGTTTACTAGAATCGATACCTAAAATAGGAGACCGCGTTGAACGATTGTCTTCAATTCCAGGGAATGTGCCTATTCCTTCACACATGCCGGAAGGGTGTAAGTTTGCACCAAGATGTCCGCATGCAATGGATATTTGTTGGGAGAAAGAGCCTTCGTTCGATAAGGTGACGGATAATCATTCTGTACGCTGCTGGTTACATGAGGAGGTGCTTTCAGATGAATCAAGTCTTGTTGGAAGTTCAGAACGTTAAAAAATATTTCCCATTGCCTTCAAAAATGTTCAGTCGAAAGAAAGAATACGTCAAAGCGGTTGACGGTGTTTCGTTTACTGTTAACAAAGGTGAAACGCTAAGTATCGTTGGAGAGAGCGGATGCGGCAAGTCAACGACGGGTAGAATGATTATGAAGTTGCTCGATATCACTGAAGGTAAAGTGATCTTCGAAGGTCAGGACATTACCAATATGACTGATGACCAAATCCGTCCTTTACGGAAAGAATTTCAAATGGTCTTCCAAGATCCGTACGCATCCTTAAATCCTAGGCTAACCATCAAAGAGATTCTCGAAGAGCCTCTCATCGTACACAACGTGAACAAATCGAATCGAAGTCAGCGTGTCACGGAGCTGCTCGAAGTCGTAGGTCTCAACAAATACCACGCAGATCGTTATCCACACGAATTCAGTGGGGGACAGCGCCAACGAATCGGAATTGCACGAGCATTAGCTGTGAATCCAAAACTCATTATTGCAGACGAACCCGTTTCCGCATTGGACGTTTCCATTCAATCACAAGTGTTGAATTTGATGAAAGATTTACAAGATGAGTTTGGGTTAACGTATGTCTTCATTGCTCACGATTTAAGTGTCGTTGAGCACATTTCCGATCGGGTAGGGGTCATGTATTTAGGAAGACTCGTTGAATTAGCTACACGTGATGAACTTTTTGGTAAACCACTACATCCTTATACGAAAGCATTATTAAGCGCAGTTCCCATACCCGATCCTACAATCAAACGTGAACGAATCATTTTAAAAGGGGATATTCCGAGTCCTGCGAACCCGCCGTCAGGATGTACATTTCACACACGCTGTCCATTTGCGCAAGAAACGTGTAAAATTCGAGTACCGGAATTCCGAGAATTGGAACCCGGACATTTTGTGGCGTGCCACTATGCTGAGGAGCTTGAGATTACTTAACATGCAAAAACTTCATATCATCTCCATACAAAAACAATATTTAGATATCGTTGCCGATCAACTCGTTGATATTTTCGGTGACCACGTAGAGTTACACCCGATTACACTGCAACAGTTAACAATGGAAACGGTTGCTGATGGTGATTTAGTCTTGCTATCTAAGGAAGTCCTTAGAGGAATTACAGCTGCATTCATCCCCACTACTTGTTCCGTAATTGTAGCGAATCGAGAAGTGAACATTGCTGGAGCGGAACAATTATCTGAGCTTCCAGCAGGTCAACGTGTCCTCATTATTAATGACACGGTTGAACATGCAGTTGAGACGGCGTCTTCGTTAACAAGTATTTATTATCAACATGACTATAAATCGTATGATCCGCTACATGCATTTCCTCCGGATGTCGACTGGATCGTTACACCTGGAGAGATGGAATTAGTTCCAGCAGCTTATAAAAATGTTATAGACATTGGTCCACGAACACTAGATTTTTTAACAATCAGACAGGTTGAACTAGAACTTAAAACTACAATGACAGAAATCATCCTGATGAACCGCTATTTTAAATCACAAGTTTCCATTGCATTAAAGCGAAAATCATCTGTTAGAAATACTACAACAGGAACTGCATTTATCGATAAAGATACAATTGAAAAACGTATAGAATCAGCAGTTACAATGAGTGTTAGCGAGATTGATGGAAGTAAAGAAAAAATTGAAACACATGGATTCCTAGATGAAAGTCTCGTAATTCTGTCTATCTATAAAGAAGGAAAAGAATCATATGAGCTATTAGGTCGAGCAAAAGTTAAAGAACGATTGGCTTCCCGGGGAATTAAATTATCAGATCAACAATTACGATTGCGTTTAGAAATTATGCAAGATGAACAGCTGATTCATGCTCGCATTGGACGAGGCGGAACGCGTATTTCAGAAAGAGGAGAAGTATTTTTAGAGTATTTCATGGGGATTGAAGAATAAGAGGTGAATCATGAAAGTATATATTTCTGCAGACATTGAAGGAGTAGCTGGAGTTGTTCATGCTGAACATACATTACGCGACGGCAAAGAGCACGATAATGCACGAGAACTTATGACTGAAGAGGTCAACGCCTGCATCGAAGGCGCATTAGCTGCTGGAGCAGACGAGATTGTCGTCAATGATTCACACGGAACGATGCGCAACATATATCCGAATCGATTACATAGTAAAGCAAAGTTATTAATGGGTACTCCTAAAAAACTAGCGATGATGGAAGGACTTACTGCTGAATACGATGCCGTGTTGTTTGTTGGTTATCATACAAGGGCGGGAAAGAACGGTATTCTCAATCATACGTTCAGTGGAAAAGTTATTAAGAATATCCGAGTCAATGCAATCGATATGGGAGAGTTTGGGTTAAATGCGTTGGTCGCTGGGTATTTGAATGTGCCAACAGTGTTTGTATCTGGCTGTAATTTACTAGCAGAAGAAGCGCACGCTCTTATACCTAAAATTGAAACGGTAATCGTCAAAGAGTCAATTTCCCGAACGGCAGCGTTGAATGTAAGTCCCTCAGAATCCAAGCGGTTAATCGAGCAAGGAACGAAACGCGCGCTAGAAGGCGTCAGTGGTAAAACACCTTTTAAGATGGAAGGTCCTTATATAGTAGAGATCGAGTTTCTAAATACGGGATACGCAGATGCTGTTGAAATTGTTCCTGTATATGAACGAATTGATCCGTTGACAGTACGTTTTACAAATAACAATTGGTTGCATTGTTATCGTTTCATAAGAGGGGCAATCATGATCGCTAATTCAGTACAATAGGTAGTTAAACTGGAGGGAAGTCGCGCATGAATCCATTGATAGGAATTACGTGTCATCATGATTTTGAGTATCTATACATGCTTAACTCGTCATATGTTCAATCGATAACTGAAGCGGGGGGTATTCCACTGTTGCTTGCTATGGGAATGAAAAATGATGTGAGCGTTTTAGTAGATCGTTTGGATGGTCTAGTACTGTCTGGTGGATTCGATATCAATCCTTTATTTTACGGGGAGGAACCGATTCAAGAGCTCGGTGAGATCTATCCTGGCCGTGATGATAACGAAATGGAATTAGTCCGTGCGTTTCTTCAAGCTGATAAACCTGTACTAGGAATATGTCGCGGTCACCAAGTATTAAATGTTGTACAAGGTGGGACGATGTATCAAGACATTCACACTCAAATTGAAGGGAACGTTCTTCAACATATACAACGAGCCAGAAGGGATCATCTCTCTCATCGCGTTCAGATACTCGATGACTCTAAACTATCAAAGATCTATGGCACATCCAGCATCCTCGTAAACTCTTATCATCACCAAGCGGTAAAAGAAGTCGGTGATTCTTTGAAAGTATGTGGTACGTCAAGTGACGGCATTGTTGAAGCGATTGTGAGTGAGAAGCATAACTTCGTAGTAGGTGTTCAATGGCACCCGGAAGACACTGCCTGCTCAGGCGACGCACCTTCGAAGAAGCTGTTTGCTGCGTTTGTGGAAGCGTGTAGTTAAGAGGTGCAGCACACTTTTTGAAAGCTATTCTGTCAACCTTCAATACCCACTATTTAGCCAGCTACTAGGCTAGATAGTGGGTTTTTCTATGCTTATAACCGAATACTTTTAGGCAGAATCATTTGAGTTTGTTTTCGATTCTAGCGCCCGCTCTTAAATCGTTCACGAGTACATTGGTTCCTTGGTAAGTAGCCGTTTTATAGTCCACAACTCCTTGAATCGATCATATATCTCTGGAAATCTGTGTACTTCATCATTTTTCGTCGTTAATGGCTTCCGATTTTCTCTTTCCGTTTTTGAATAATTGGTCAATTTTACTAGTCCACCTATTCCCTTATTAACCAGATTGCTAGCAAATGAAGGAACTTCAGGAGTATATCAATTAATTGAATAATCCGATAAGCTAAAAGGGATTACATATACAGGGAGAGGATGAAGCAGATGGTTAATACGAAGAAGAAAGTATTTACAGCATTGCTTGCGTGTACGTTAGGGAGTGGACTCATGTTTTCAGAACCAGCAATGGCTAAGGGACAACCGGTTCCGAATAAGTCATGGAACCATCCTGGCAATGGGGCTCCGGTGCTCCATCCGGGATCGGTGAATGGTGCTGGTATGAGAGAGGGGCCGTTGAAAGAGATTGATGACGTGTTCAAACAGGCCATAGCGGAGAAAACGACTCCAGGTGCAGTAGTTTTGGTTGCCCGCAGCGGACATATTGTTAAACAGAAAGCCTATGGAGATGCCGCGCGCTATGTGGACAACTCCTTCACGGAAATGGACAACCCTATTGCGATGCAGAACGATACGATTTTCGATGTAGCGTCAATCAGTAAGATCTTTACGACTGTGGCGGCTATGAAACTGTATGAAAAAGGGAAGATTCGACTAGACGATCCAGTTGCGTTGTACATTCCTGAGTTCGCAGCAAATGGCAAAGAGGATGTGACCATTCGTCAGCTGATGACTCATACTTCTGGGTTCACGGCGTGGGTTCCCCTTCACTCTCAAGGAAAGACACGAGAAGACCGATTGAATCTTGTTTTTGCACATCCGTTAATAGCTAAGCCAGGCAGTAGTTATACGTATAGCGACCTCAACATGATTACACTCGGAGCGATTGTTGAAAAGCTTTCTGGTAAAGGGTTGGATCAGTTTGTAAAACAAGAAATTACCCAACCACTTGGTATGAAAGATACGATGTATAACCCACCAGCTTCGTTAAAATATCGAATTGCTGCGACAGAATACCAGCCTGAAATTGGCAGAGGGCTTGTTTGGGGAGAAGTGCACGACGAGAATGCGTGGTCGTTAGATGGCGTTGCAGGTCATGCGGGCGTGTTTTCAACTGCGAAAGATTTAGGGATTTTCGCTCATATGATTTTAAACGAAGGTAGATATGGCGGAAAACGCATTCTACAACCGAAGACTGTCCAGCTGTTATCGCAAAATCAGATTCCTGAATTTGCAGGAGATGATCATGGACTCGGATGGGAATTGAACCAAGGCTGGTATATGGACGCACTATCGGGTCCATCGACAGCTGGACATACTGGTTATACCGGGACAAGCATTGTCATCAGTCAGAAAAACCAGACCATCGCGATTTTATTGACGAATCGGGTGCATCCATCTAGAAATACGATTTCGCTAAATGGAGTGCGGCGTGATTTTGTCCGACGCGTTGCCGATGCGATTCCTGCTCCAATTCCGAAAAAGGCAACTGCGTGGTTTTCCGGGTACGGGGATAAGCTCAACCGAACGTTAACAATAGCTACACCAACTAATGCGAGAGAGTTGTCCTTTAACACTTGGTACGAACTTGAAAAAGACTCAGATTACGGTGTAATCGAAGTATCTGCAGATGGACAAGCGTGGGAAGAAGTGGTTCCACGTCTAACAGGAACGAACGAAAAATGGAGCAACATTAAACTCTCATTACCTAAAGGAACCCAACACGTTCGATTTAACTACGAAACGGATTCTTCGGTGAACGGCAGAGGTTGGTATGTAGGAGACTTCAAACTAGACGGTAAAACCGTGAATCCAAATACAAGTACAACAGAATGGTTGAAACGAAATGAGTAAAGGGAGGAATCGACAGATGAAAAATGTACGTACCTATCTTTTTATACCTGTTTTGATTGGGTTACTCGTTCTAACTGGAGCTATGGCAGCACAGCCGGCGGTAGCGAAATCATCTAAATCACCTATCAAGGATCTCGTTTTGCTGCAAAACGTTCCGGAGTCCACTGTTGAATTGAACGATGGCACTGTACAGTTATCAGCACTTCACGTGTATAAAGAAGGGCATTTTCAAGCAGTATCGGAAAAGTTGAACTGGAAATCAACCAATAAAAATGTTGCGACAGTCGACAAAACCGGGAAGGTCCGTACTACAGGAAAACCGGGGAAGACATTCATTCAAGTGACGGATGGTAAATTCACAGACCGGATCGCTTTCCAAGGGAAGCCGGATAAGAATCTTAAAAAAGGACATGGCAGGCCGCCAGTTTCTCATCAGGTGATCCAGATGAAAGGGAAGCGATACAACCTGATTGAAAATGCGATCCGTCATATGACGTTAGAAGAGAAAATTGGCCAGATGCTCATGCCTGATTTCCGTAACTTCAACGGAAAGAACGTGACCGAACTGACTCCTGAAATCGAGCAACTTGTACAGAAGTACCATCTCGGTGGAGTGATTCTATTCCGAGAAAACGTAGTAACGACAGAGCAGACAACGCGATTAGTCTCAGATTACCAAGAGACTTCTGAAAAGTACGGTCTTCTTATGTCGATTGACCAAGAAGGTGGGATTGTAACACGACTACAATCAGGCACAGACATGCCAGGGAATATGGCACTTGGCGCAACGCGGTCTGAAGAACTTGCAAATAAAGTCGGAGCGGCAATTGGTGAAGAGCTTCATTCACTAGGCATCAACATGAACTTCGCACCTTCTTTTGATATCAACAACAATCCAGATAATCCGGTTATTGGCGTCCGTTCGTTTAGTGAGGATCCTGAATTGACGGCTCAACTAGGCGTCGCGTATACGAAAGGACTTCAAGGAACAGGTACATCCGGAACGGCGAAGCACTTTCCAGGTCATGGAGACACAGCGGTCGATTCGCATTTAGGATTACCGGAAGTACCTTACGACAAAGAACGATTGAAACAAGTGGAATTGTATCCGTTCCAAAAAGCGATGGAGGCTGGCGTAGATGCCATCATGACAGCACATGTGACGTTCCCTAAAATTGATGGAACGACTGTAATCTCGAAGAAAGATGGCAGTGAAATCCATGTGCCGGCTACGTTATCGTATAAAGTGCTAACGGAGCTAATGCGTGAAGAAATGGGATACGACGGTGTGATCACGACAGACGCGTTAAATATGAATGCGATTGCGGATCACTTCGGTCCTGTCGACTCAGTAATCCGAGCGGTACAAGCAGGAACAGATCTTGTGTTAATGCCGGTTGGACTTGAAAGCGTAGCGACAGGTTTAGTGGATGCAGTTCGTACTGGAGCGATTTCAAAATCCCGTATCGAAAGTTCAGTGCAGCGGATCTTATCCCTCAAACTGAAAAGAGGAATTATTAAGGAAGAAACGCCGAAGTCGATTGATGAGAAACTAGCAATAGCGCTTCAGACGGTCGGGTCAGATGCGCACAAACAGATTGAACAGCAAGTAGCTGAGAAATCGGTGACACTTTTGAAAAATGCCGATGTACTTCCGTTACGTCCGAGTAGTTCTGAAAAAATAGCGGTTGTAGGTAGCTCTTATATCGATGAGCTGTATCAAGCCGTGAAGAACAAACATGAAAACACGATTCTTATCGAAACAGGAAAGACTCTCACTGAAAGTGAACGGGCTCAACTGGCGGATGCATCCGCGATCATTGTCGGGACGACGACTGCGACTGTTTCTGCTCGATCTCCGCAAAACCCACAAATGGTGATGGTGAATGAGTTAGTAAAGCAGATGGCTGTTCCTGTAATTGCAGTAGGTATCAGAAATCCTTATGACGTTATGGCTTATCCGGACGTGGATGCGTATTTGGCGCAGTATAGTTTTAGAACCGCAAGCTTCAAAGCGACGGCATCTATTCTGTTCGGTGAAGTACTCCCTACAGGAAAACTACCAGTTACGATACCAAACCCTGCAGGTGGAACGCTTTACGCATTTGGACATGGTCTTACTTATTAAAAAAAGGAGAGATGATGGCTTATGAAAAAGTGGCTAATCGCAGCGATTGCAGCATTACTTGCCATGACCACATTCACTGTGGCGTTTGCGGATAATACGTATAATAACGGCAACCAAAAAACAAAAGGCAACGACAAAGGGAACAATAAGTTAGAGCTAGGTGTAGAAAGACTCTTAAAGAATGAGAAAAGATTACTTAAGGGGAAGCGGGTTGGTTTGATCACCAACCCGACTGGGGTTGACCAACAACTGAACAGTGTTGTAGACCTTTTGAATAATGATCCTGACATTCAACTTGAAGCACTCTACGGTCCGGAACACGGAGTACGTGGAGATGCGCAAGCGGGTCAATATGTCGATTATTATATCGATGAAGTAACAGGTCTACCGGTTTATAGTCTATACGGGAAAACTAGAAAACCAACACCTGAAATGCTAGAAAACATCGACGTCCTCGTATTCGATATTCAAGATGTAGGTACTCGATTCTATACGTACATCTACACGATGGCACTGGCGATGGAAGCAGCACAGGAAAAGGGAATTCCGTTCATTGTATTGGACCGCCCGAATCCGCTAGGGGGTAAAGAAGTGGAAGGGCCAGTGCTCGACCCTGAGTTTGCTTCTTTTGTTGGACAGTATGCCATTCCGTTACGACATGGAATGACGGTGGGAGAACTTGCTGAGTTATTCAATAAGGAATTCAAGATCCATACAAATTTACACGTCGTCAAAATGAAAGGATGGAAGCGCCAGTCTTATTTCGATGAAACCGGACTTCCATTTGTTATGCCGTCTCCTAACATGCCAACATTGGATACAGCGCTCGTTTACCCAGGGACAGCACTTATTGAAGGAACGAATGTTTCAGAAGGACGCGGAACGACAAAGCCATTCGAGCTAATTGGTGCACCATTCATCAGCAGCACCGAGCTAGTTAAAGAGTTGAACAAATTGAAACTACCTGGAGTTTCTTTCCGTGCTGCTTCATTCACACCGACATTCTCGAAACATAGCGGAAAACTGTCCCACGGTGTCCAGGTGCATATAACAGATCGTAAAAAATACCAACCTGTTGAAACGGGACTCCACATTGTAAAGACATTGAAAGATCTATATCCCGATCAAGTCCAGCTCACGCCATTCTTCGATAACCTAATCGGTAACGGATGGATCCGCCCAGGTATTGAAAATGGGATGACCGTTGAAGAGATGTCGAAGCGATGGAAAAAAGATTCGAAGGAATTTGAAAAGGTACGGAAAAAATATTTGATGTATTGATAGCAAAGAACCGGGAGTGAAATTCCGGTTCTTTTTTTTGCACGAACACACTCACTCACTCAAAGAAAATAAAAAAGGTACCTACGCATTAAACTGTACCCTATAGAGTAGACATTTTAAAAAGAGTCTACCCTATAGGGCCTTTTCTATAGAGATGACAGCTATGGTGATGATGGGCTGTTCTGACAGTAAAACAGAAGTGAAGGCAATTGATGAAAAGACAGAAGGAAAAGTGATTGGATTTATCGGGGCAATGTGCGAAGAAGTCGAAATCCTTCACTATAAAATGGAAATCAAAGTGATGGGAACGAATGTAGGAATGTAATTTTATAAAGGGACATTGGATGACGAACAAATTGCCTTAGTTCAATCAGGTTTCGGTAAAGTGAATGCCGCTGCATGTGCTCAAGTGCGGGCCGGTCATTTTTGAGTCGATTATCTTATTAACTATGGCGTGACGGATGGTTTGAGTACGGATGTCACGATTGGCGATATTGTCATTTCAATAGACGCAGTGCAACATGATTTTGACGTTACGGCATTCGGGAGTAAACCGGGTGAAATCGCGCGGATGTACACAAGCGAGTTTAAAGCTGACGGCAAATTGATCGCACTCGCGCAATCTGTTGCAGAAGGATTAGATGCAGTCATCGAGGTCGTTCAAGGAAGAATTTCAACAGGTGATCAGTTCATCGTAAGTAAAGAAAAACAAGATTGGATCACAGAAAACTTAGCAGCTCATATAGTCGAAATGGAAGAGGCTACCATCGGGCAGGTTGCACATTCCCTTCGTAATTATTCGTGCTATCTCTAGCGATGCTAGTGGAGAAGCTACTATGAAATACGAGGACTTCCTTCCGCAGGCCGCAACAAACGCGAGTACTATGATTGAAGAGATGGTTAAAGACGTGTCCGGGGAGTTGTAATCTTGTTTTCTAACGTCTATCGAGATAATGTCAGAACTGATCAAAATAGAGTATAAGTTTGAAGTGTACATATCCTAAGGGGTGCCCAATCTATCATTGACAATGATGAATTGGACATCTCTTTTTATCGTGAAAACTAAAAACTATCGTTTGGAGTGTCCACCGACCGATGTTAAATACATTCTGTAAATGGGATTACAACAACATATTATAGATTTATTGTAGGAATTAAATGGGGGCATACAAAAATAGGCTAATGGATACAAGCAATGGACGGACTGCGCCATTATAATAAATTGAGTTTAAGAGAGAGGAAGAGTAGATTGAAAAAATTTGTAAATGTCTTACTGGCTCTAGTATTGAGTCTCGCTATAATTGTTATTCCAACTGGATCTGCAGAAGCCGCTGGTTTTTCGGATGTTTCCAGTTTTAAGAAAGAAATCGACTATTTGACGCAGTCAGGCGTTATCAATGGATATAATGATGGAACTTTCCGTCCAGCCGTTAAACTAACACGGGCACAGGCTGTTGTCATGATCATGCGTGCGATCGGTATGCCTGAGTCGGATAGATTCATCAAGGATCCAGGGTTCGACGATGTCGGAAGATCCAAATTTGGCTACTTGGAAATCGCAGTTGCCACGTCTGCAGGGATCATTAGTGGTAAAAGTAGCACCCAGTTCGATCCTAACGGAAATATTACGCGGGCTGAGATGGCGAAAGTCATTGGTAACGCGTTTAAATTGAAAGGTGTCTATGCGACAGGTTTCACAGATGTAGCAGCAGGTTACTGGGCATCTTCTTTCATATCATCTTTAGCAGCGAACAATATTACGGTTGGCTATAGTGATGGTACATTCCAGCCGAAGCAGCCAATCGATCGTGCACAGTTTTCTGCATTCCTTGCGCGGATTATGAAGCCGATTTTCCGTCCATCCACTGGTATTCCATCTCATACTGTTTTGGATGTGACATTGGAATCGTCTATCATTGACGTAGTGAAAGATCCCAATCAGCCGGTTGTCTACTATTTAGATAGTAAATCGAAATCACTTGTTCGACTAAACATTGCTACAGGAGACAAAAATGTGATTGGGTTGAAACATCCAGCTGAAAAGCTTGTTGAGAAAAATGGTAAACTATTCGTCTCCCAACTCATTCAGGACAGAAGTTCATATAACTTCATGGAGACGCAAAAAGGGATCATCAACGTATATGCTGCAGATGATCTTGCTTTGATAAAGGAAGTGAGTGTCAACATTGACCCTTATGATATTGCAGTCGATGATCAAGAAACGCTCATCATTTCGTCGGGTTCCGGCCAAGGCTATACGTCTGAAATTCAAACGTACAACTGGCAAACGTCAGAAATGCTGTCTTTCGTCAAAGTTCCTACACAGCAACTGATCGAACTGTCACCAGCACAGAACAGACTCTATTCAATCGAAACTTCCCATTACACTGGAAGAATCCAAACATTTAGCTTCACCGAAGGGAAACTCGAGAGTGCACCAACGGATCCTCGATACTTTGATACGTCTAAACTAAGAGGTTACACGCAAATGACTCCTGGTGGTAAGGTGATGTATAACGGAGATGGGACGGTCTATGGATTAAGCACAATCCCTTCAGAGGATCTAGCACCTCTCGGGAAACTGGCGACGCCATTTACAACGATGACGTTTAACGAAGCAGCAAAAAAATTCTATCTCGCTGATCGGGCTGAAACCATTTCAGTTTACGATAACGATACATTGGATCCATCTGCATCATTACACACCTACGGTAAAGTCGATCGACTGGTTTACGTAGAGGAATCTGGAGAACTTTACGCAATCACCAAATTCAAATTCCTTGAGGATGTAGTAGAAACTGTACTATTGGAACGGTTTAAGATTGGGAAGTAATTTCACTTTTCCTAGGTCAGAGATTGGATTGACAATCTTATATTGAACGAAAAAGAGCCTTCTAGCTAAGCAATTGGCTGGAAGGCTTTTTCACTTATTTAATGACGCGGTATAACCGATCAACAGCTTCCTGTATATTTTCTTCGCTTATATTTGCAAAACCGATGATTAGTTCTATGTAATTTCTCTTTGTCACTACTTTTCTCAACATGAAACGCATCATCGTATAGATTTCCAACTTCTCTATCTTAGCCCATTCCTCAATTTCCTTATAACACTTGTCTGTTTCGAAACGTGCGAGAAAATGGAGTCCCGCTGATGTATCGTCCACTTCAAGAGTAGTGCCGAACTTCTGAAACAAGTGGTTGATGAGCAATGTCCTTTTGGTCTCGTATAAATGATTCATCCTCTTGACGTGTCGAGTATATTCGCCACTTTCTATAAAGTAATGCAACGTAAATAAGCTTAATGTATTACTGCCCTGTATGAGGTCTGAATACAGGGTTCGGTACTCTCTCAACAGATCGGGAGGGAGGACCAAATAACTTATACGAAGTCCTGGTAACATGGTTTTCGAAAAAGTTCCTGTATAAATAACACGTCGGTTCCGGTCCAAACTTTGTAAAGAAGGGATATTGTCCGTTTTATATTTGAATTCACTATCATAATCATCTTCCACGATGTAACGGTGTTCCTTTTTTACAGACCAATTGAGTAACTCGATACGTCTGGAAATCGGCATAATTTTTCCAGTTGGAAACTGATGGGAGGGTGTCACAAATACGACATTGGAGTTTGTCGACTCAATTTGGTGAATGTCAATTCCATCTTCATCCAATGGGATGGGATGTACATGCATATCCATACTTTTCAACATTTTGTAGACACGTGAATAACCTGGATCCTCAACTGCAACTACTGTATTAGCTCTAGGAATATTCATTAAGTTCCGAATCAGAGATTGCGTTCCTGCGCCAATTACAATCTGTTCGGGTTCACAGACAATGCCTCGGGACGATTCAATTAAGTTGGAAATTGTTTCTCTTACTAGATAAGGTCCTTGAGGATGTGGGATTTCAGATAGCTCGGCCCTATGGTTCTTTATAGCCCGATCTTGACATTTCACCCATTCCGAAAAAGGGAATGAAGAGGTATCGGATGTCATATGAGAAAGTGATAACCATCCTTCCCTATCCACTTCGGCTTCCTTCAGATCGCTCGGTAATTTGTACTTCTCGCTTTTATCCTTTGTGATAAATTGAGTGATATTTTCAACGTAGTATCCTTTTCTTTCCTTGGTGTAAATATAACCTTCCGCAAGAAGCTGTTCGTAGGCATTTGTAACTGAATTAACGCTAACTTCTAATTGGTTTGCTAATTTTCTCTTTGAAGGGAGCTTTTCATTCGGCAGCAGTTCTCCATCTAAAATGTTTCCTTTGATGTTCTTGTATATTTGCTGATATATGTATTTTCCTTCTGCTTTTTGTATTTCAAATACGAATGTAGCCATAACTACCTCCTAATCTGGTACCTAAAGATCTGTGATTCTGGTACTTTCTATTATATCAGTAAATTGTGATACTTATAGATAATTCGAATAAGGGAGAGAGATATAATGATTACAACTACTGGAATGACAGAAAAACTACAAAACAAAAGAAAAAAGTATGTCCCTCAAGGTGTTAGTAATGGTAACCTCAATATTGCCCAATCGGCAACTGGTGCCACAATTACAGATATAGATGGAAACGAATGGATTGACTTTGCGTCTGCTATTGGGACTTTGAATGTAGGACATAGCCACCATAAAGTGACTGCTGCTGTAAATAGTCAAGTTGAGAAATTCTTGCATCCAGGTTTTAACGTGATGATGTACGAAGGATATATTGAATTAGCTCAGAAGTTATGTGAAATTTCGCCAGGTACGTTTGACAAGCAAGCAATTCTTTTGAACTCAGGTGCGGAAGCTGTTGAAAACGCTATCAAAATGGCACGTAAGTTTACGGGTAGACAAGCTGTTGTCTCATTCGTACGTGGGTTTCATGGCAGAACAAACTTAACAATGGGGATGACGAGCAAAGTCAAACCTTATAAATTCGGATTTGGGCCGTTTGCTCCGGAAATTTACCAAGCTCCGTATCCTTACGTCTATCAAAAGCCGGCTGAGATGACAGATGAGGCATATGTTGACTGTGTGATTGCGGAATTTAAAGACTTCTTCCTTGCAACTGTAGCACCGGAAACTGTGGCATGTGTCGTTATGGAGCCTATTCAAGGAGAAGGTGGTTTCGTCATTCCGCCGAAGAAGTTTGTACAAGAGGTAAGTAAGTTCTGTAAAGAGCATGGCATCGTTTTTGTAGCAGATGAAATTCAAACTGGATTCGGTCGAACAGGAAGCATGTTTGCGATCGAGCAATTTGATGTAGAACCAGATTTGATTACAGTGTCGAAATCATTGGCAGCTGGTTTGCCACTAAGTGGAGTGGTCGGAAGAACAGAAATTTTAAACGCTGCAGCGCCAGGCGAATTAGGGGGTACATACGCTGGCAGCCCAGTTGCATGTGCGGCTGCACTAGCAGTAATCGAAATTATCGAGGAAGAAAACTTGCTTATTAAATCTGAGGCAATGGGTGAGAAAATCGAAGTGAAGTTGAAAGCACTAGCTGAGAAACACGAATACATGGGTGACATTCGTCGTCTTGGCTCGATGGTTGCTGTTGAGATTGTAAATGACAGGGCGGATAAGCTTCCAAACAAACAAAAAACCGCAGAAATTGTCCAATATGCCAATGCAAATGGCTTGTTGCTTTTATCGGCGGGACTCAAAGGTAACGTTATTCGCTTTTTAGCACCACTTGTTATTACAGATGAAGAATTATCTAAAGGTCTAACAATTTTAGAAGATGCGTTTAAATAATTACCTGTATATAAAGGGAATGGGGGGAGTTTATGAACAAAGACTTTTCAAAAACAATGTCTACTTCGGATATTCTATTTTTAGCGATGGGTGCGATGCTCGGTTGGGGATGGGTTGTCCTATCAGGTGAATGGATAGCTACTGCAGGATTCCTAGGTAGTATAATTGCATTCATCGTCGGTGGGCTCTTTATTATCTTTATTGGCCTTACGTATGCTGAATTAGCTGCCGCAATTCCTGAAACGGGTGGGGGACTCGTTTTTGTTTTAAGGGCTTTCGGTAAAAAGGCCGCGTTCGCAGCAGCATGGGGCGTGTTATTCGGTTACGTTTCTGTTATTACATTTGAGGCTGTCGCTTTGCCGACTGTAATCGATTACATCATTCCTGTAGACCATAAGTTATATTTATGGACGCTTGGCGGTTGGGATGTATACCTCACTTGGGTCCTGATCGGTTCTGTCGGAGCGATTGTGCTGACTGTATTAAATTATTTTGGTATAAAGCCAGCGGCCATCTTCCAGTCTGTATTCACGGTTGCGATTGTTTTAGTGGGTGCTCTCTTGGTATTTGGTGCAGTCAAAAACGGAGATATGGCAAATGTTCAGCCGCTGTTCAGAGAGGGAATAGGAGGAACAATGTCAGTATTAGTCATGATTCCGTTTCTGTTCGTAGGCTTTGATGTCATTCCTCAAGTTGCATCAGAAGTGAAAGCGCCTCCAAAAATCATTGGTAGAATATTGATCATTTCAATTGTTAGTTCAGTTGTTTTCTATTTATTGATTGTTTTTGGAGTATCTGTTGGATTGAATGAGTCGCAACTTACGTTATCATCGCTAGCAACTGCGGATGCGATGGCGAACTTGTTTGGTAGTCAATGGTTCGGTACGCTACTCGTATTAGGTGGCGTTGCAGGTATTGTAACGAGCTGGAATGCATTCATCATAGGAGGCAGTCGTATTTTGTATGCGATGTCTGCTCATGGAATGATTCCTAAATGGTTCGGTTATATTCATCCGAAGTATAAGACACCAACGCACGCCATCGTATTTCTTGGTATCCTGGCATTTGTAGCGCCTTTCCTTGGGCGTCCAGCACTTGTCTGGATTGTAAACGCAGGTGGCATTGGCATAGTTTTTGGTTATTTACTTGTTTCAATTGCTTTTTTAAGACTACGCAAATTGGAGCCGGATTTAAGCCGACCTTACAAGATTAGATCCTATCGATTTGTTGGTGTAATGGCAATTTTATTAAGCATATTGTTCATCTGTTTCTATTTACCAGGCATGCCTTCGGCTCTTGTATGGCCGGTTGAATGGCTGATCGTAGGCGTCTGGTCGTTAATCGGTCTGAGCTTATGGTTCATACGACCAAAAGAATCAATTGAAGGGGTGTTAGCAAATGTCGAATAGTATTGAAGTGAAAAATCCTGCAACAGGTGAACTCATAAAGGAAGTGGGAGTACAGACAGCAGAAGAAATTCATCATGCAATTGAAAAAGGTCATATGGAGTTTAAAAGGTGGTCAAAAGTAAATGCACATGAGCGTTCAAAACTGTTGAAAGCCTGGTCCCATAAAATCCAAGAAAACAAAGAAGAGATTGCAAAGGTTATGACGATGGAAAATGGAAAACCTCTTTCGGAATCACTTGGTGAAGTAAACTATGCTACAAGTTACATCGATTGGTATGCTGAAGAAGCTATCCGTATTTATGGACGTACGGTTCCAGCAGCAACTGAATCGAAACGTATTGTCGTAACCCGTCAACCGATTGGTTTAGTTGCAGCAATTACACCGTGGAACTTTCCAGCAGCAATGATGACCAGAAAAGCGGCACCTGCTTTAGCGGCTGGTTGTACATTTATTGTTAAAGCTGCAGAAGACACGCCGTTAACGACGATGACATTAATTGAGCTTGCACATGATGCAGGAATTCCAAAAGACGCGATTCAATATGTGAATGGGAAAGGCTCAGAAGTGGGACCGTTATTTACAAATAGCCCACTCATCCGAAAGATTACATTTACAGGTTCTACACCTGTCGGAAAGTCCTTGATTAAAGGAAGTGCGGACACCGTTAAGCACGTAACGATGGAATTGGGTGGACACGCACCTCTGATTATTGCAGAAGACGCAGATCTGGTCTTAGCAGTTAGTCAAACAATTATATCGAAATATCGAAACGCAGGACAAACCTGTGTTTGTGTAAATCGTATTCTTGTCCATGAGAGTCTGGTGGACGCATTTGCTGAAAAGTTTACAAAAGCGGTTGCTAAGTTAAAGGTAGGAAATGGGTTAGATGAGACGACGGATATCGGACCGATTATTAATGAAAAAGGGTTCGACAAAATTGTTGCTCAAATCAATGATGCACTAGAAAAGGGAGCAGAAGTGCTAATAGGGAACAAATATCAAGTGGATCGGGACAAAGGATATTTCTTCATCCATCCTACGGTATTGAAAAATGTAGACGCCAGTATGGATATTATGCAAGAGGAAACATTCGGACCGGTTGCTCCTATCACAACTTTTAAGACGATTGAAGAAGCAATCGAGATTGCAAACAACACTCCTTATGGTTTAGCGGCTTATTTCTTTACCGAGAATTACAAGACAGGTATGTATTTGCATGACCATTTGGATTTTGGAATCATTGGTTGGAATGACGGAGCACCTTCCGCTGCCCATGCTCCATTCGGTGGCATGAAAGAAAGTGGGCTTGGACGCGAAGGTGGTATTGAAGGAATCGAGCCATACTTGGAGACAAAGTATTTGTCTGTAGGTAACTTGGTTAACTGATCTTGGGGAATTTAGTGGTCAACAATATGATTACAGAGCTGTGAAATTGGTGAATTCATAGCTGCATCACATAATTTAAGGTTTAGTAAACAATTGTCTTCTAGTCACAACTGGCTAGAAGGTTTTTTGGTTTTTCTCTATTCGTCCTAGGATTTTATTTACTAGAAAAGTAGGGAGCTTTGACTAACACAACTAACAGTTAAACTTAATAATGATAAATGGAAGACGTAAGAAGATCACTATAGTATAAGTTAGTAAATTTTCCCACGTATTCACAATTGTGATTCAGTGTTATAGTATGAAATTATATAGAGGATAGTATGTTGATAGATTGTGGAATGGAAGCTATAACACCATAAGTCGCAAAACGTGCCTAGAATCTAAATATGAATCATACATAAAAACAGATAGCCTTAGAGGTGTTTTGCAGCTCTATCTATATATAACAGTCGTACAGACGATCAGGAGGAAGTTATGAGTAAAGGGAAAAAGGGTTTAAAGGTTGCAGGATTAGTAATTGGTGCACTCGTACTTTTATTTATTAGTTTTACTACAGGTGTTAAGGGCGCAGAGGTTACGCTGAAAGAGAAGAAGATGGATGCAATTGAAATGGATAAAGAAATTGCGACATTGCAAAAAGAGAAGAAGGACTTAACCGCAGAAGTGGACTCAGTTGAAAAAGAGAAGAAAGAAGTAATGGCACTCATAGATAGCAAAAGTGAAGTAGAGAAAGATTTTGAAACTGTTAAAGGTCAACTAAAAGATACAAAGGGAACATTAGCAAAAGAATTAGAAGCGGGTAGAATAGAAATTGATAAGAAGTTGGAGCAAGCTAAGTCAGAACTAACCGATGCCCAAGCGGATGTGAAGGATACGAATGCGTCAATAGAAGCTAAGAACGCAGAATTAGCAACGCTTGAAGGAAGGGTTCAAAAGGCAAAAGGACAACCTAAAACGCTAAGTGCAGGTAAATATACAGTTGGACAAGATTTACCGGAAGGCCGTTATATCGCGACCCCGATCGGAACAGGAAGTAACTTCGTTGTCTATAGTTCTGGAGGTTCACTGGAAGTCAATACAATCCTAGGGAGCTATGGTGAAGCATCATATACATTCTTTGCAGATGAAGGAAGCATGATCGAAACTGAAGCTCAAGTTAAGTTAACGCCTATCGAATAAATTTGATGAACTTTGATGTGGGTATACACAATTAATCCATGATTCACGTCTAACGATAATAATTGAAAAATAGTCTTCAAGCCAAAATATAGGCTTGAAGACTATTTTGTTATTTTACGAAAGTAATTGTGTAGTAAACAATTACTTTTTTTACGCACAAATGCCTATCTCTTAACACCTACCTGATATGAGAAGGAAAGGTTGTTTATATGTTGTAGATGTTACACAAAATTTTAATCCTAATACCTGTAGTCCTGTAGTCAACGTGGAATCACTCTGACTTCTAACTTCACATAGCCTTGAAATTATTAAGAATCACGTTTTTTAAAAACACCATGCAGTAAAACCTCTTTCATAATCCCGAAACGCAACAGAGATGTTGGTGGTTGAACTAAGTTCATGACATCGATAAAGGATGCATATACGTTTTGACTACTTGCTGACAAAAGAAAAATCTTCTTCGAATACCATTGTTGGATAGTTAGGCCCGTAGGCGTCTTCCCAGTGACCCCTGGATACCGGAAATCTTCCGTCAAGACCATGTTCCAAATAGGAGATATAAGCTTTGCAATTTCTTTGTGAAATGCAATCTGTACTTGCTCCACATCGAGTTTTCCGTCTTGTAACAGAAGTTGGAGAGTCACGGCTTCCAACACAGCAATACTCATGCCCTGGCCGAAAACAGGATCAATCCTACAGACGGAGTCGCCAATTATTAGAAGACCTTTAGGAAACTGTTTCACTTTATCAATCCGTTTCCAACTGATATGTGGAACTTTATAGACGCTCGTTTCAGAGAGCGATTCTGCATGGATTAATTCGTTAATAATATCTTGTTTAGGAAGTCTTTTCGCAAGCTCAAGGAAGCTGTTGTCATTTTTCACAACTTCTTTTTCCTGAATGGAATTTTGATAACCGATGATTGTGACGACGTGTTGATCATTTTCTATTTGTGAGATTGTCCCTCCTATTTTTTCAAGCGGTGGATTTGGATAGATTAGTTTAATTGCCCAGTCGCGTGTTTGGCTCTTTGGTAAACGGAATCTTTTGCTGACATAACACAATCCGATTTCAGCTTTATTTGTTGGGATGGTGAGATTGAGCTTCTTGAATAATGCATGGGTGATGCTGCTTGCTCCGCTGGCATCCACGATTAAATTGGCTGTTAGTGTCGCTTTACTACCATCTGAAGTACTAACCTCAACCCCGTAAATCCGATTCTCCTCTATATTATGTAACAAGCGTTTTACTTGATGGCGATAAAGAGTGGTCACATTGGGAATTTCTTTTATGTATTGCTCCATTGTCCATTCTAAATGTGGTCGCGATTGAAGAGTGGTGGATTTGTTACCATCATACCGGTGTTTCCAGACGCCATGGTGGAACCATGCGAGGTCTTTTGTTGAATTGATGTTAACAGCTCCGTTACTATGGAAAGTCTCAGTAATTCCCGGGAATAAGGTTTCAAATCCATTTTGGCCAGCATGCAGAAGTGCATGTAAATGATCTCCTTGTCGTGCTCCTTTCCTAGATATCGGTCCTTCCATTTCATCATCCCGCTCTAAGATGATGACTTCCTTGAAAGAGTCCGACAGTACTCGTGCCGTAAGTTTCCCGGCAATTCCTCCGCCAATAATTATAGCTAATTCTCTGTTCGACACTATGTACGCACATCCATCCAATTATTTAATTTTCTTTTAATATAGCACAACTTATAAGGTAGGCGAGTTGAAGAATGTACGAGCTATTTCATTGGCCCATGGAGGGAACATCATTACCTATTAATTTAAGGAACAAAGAAAAAGTCCTTAGCAGAATTTTGCTAAGGACTTTTTGAATGAATTGATTATACCGCTTCATAGCTTTTAAAAACATCCCGGGCAATGCCCATCGCATGAACGGCTTTCGGGAAGCCGACGTAGCCTGCGCATTGGATGATGATTTCAATAATCTCTTGTTGGGACATCCCAATCTTCAAGGACGCATGGAAATGCACCCGTAGCTGGTCGAATGCACCTTGTGTAATCAGTGACGTTAATGTGATGTATTCACGTTGGACGAGCGTAAGAGCTGTTCTGCCGTAGAGATCCCCAAAGCCGAACGAGACAATCATATCCCAGAAATCAGGTGAGATTTCTTTAATGTGTTGCATGTAGTTCTGTGTTTCTTTAGAGAATAGTTGGTCCATTACTTCTGCACCGGTTTCGTAACTATTGTTATTTTCCATATTATTGTCTCCCCATCGTAGGTGGTATTTCGTGTTCGTCGACTAGTGCTTCAATTAAAAACGGTTTATTTGTCTCTTGGATTCGTTGTAAAGCTTTTTCAATCTCATCGCTAATTTCTACTGGCGTACGGCATGTAACTCCTTCAAGACCCATCGATTCTGCGAATTTAGCGGCATCAAGCGGAGTCTCATAGATACCTCCAATAGAGGTTCCAATCATCTTCCTCATCCCTTTTTCAACCATGTCCAATCGTCCATTATTGACGACGATGAACAGTACAGGAGAGTCGTAATTGTAGGCAGTTGAGATTTCCGTTCCATGCATGAACATGCAACCGTCCCCAACTAGACAGACAATCAATTTTTCAGGAGCTGCTAGTTTAGCACCGATTGAATACCCGATTCCATTACCCATCGCTCCAAAAATATCATCAAAGAAAAACGTACCAGGCTTATGAATGTCGAAGTGTTGAATACCGTAGAACGAATGGCTCCCGTCATCTCCAAAAACGATGGTTTCGCTTGGTAATGCATTACGCATCGCTTTCAAAACTTGGATAGTGGACATACGGACTCTGGGCGCATTCTCTTCAAGTAGTTTCGGCTCGATTTCCAATTGGAATGAGTCGCTGTCCGGTTTTGGAGTATCTTTCAAAAGGACTTTTAAATTCGATTTAATATCCCCTAATATCGGAGTTGTTGGTACTGGAATCATTTTACCGATAAATGTAGGATCATAATCGAAGTGGAGAATGTGTTCCGGATACATTGCTTCGGTCAAGCCGACAGTGGACATATCGCTTAATTGCGAGCCGATGACGAGTAACAAGTCCACAGGTTCAGCTAGATAATTAGATGCTTCTGCTGTACCACCTAGACCGAAAGCCCCTAGTGAAAGCCTATGGTTGGAAGGGAATGTACCTTTTCCACCTGGCGTTGTCATGACAGGTATCTGCCAATGCTCAGCTAGGTGCTGGACTTCCGCATACGATTTGCTTGAATGCACGCCTTTACCTAAAAAGAGGAGTGGTCGCTTAGCGGCCAGTAACTTCTCTGATACTTCATCCAACTTTGGAGAAATTAGTTCATGAGTGACCGGGAAATCGAGCGTGAACGGTTCGATTTCAGCGAGCAACACATCAAACGGAATCGATAAGTGAACAGGCCCCCTGACTCCGGATACTGCTTTTTCAAGTGCATGTTGCAAATAAGGCTTTAACAGATCGCTACGCTCAACACGTGCGCTGAATTTCGTAACGGATTTGAACATGTCAGTCAAATCTGTAGCGAAAATACTAGAGTCTTGTCCCATCGCTTTCCCTGTATCTTTCATTGAAGGGTGTCCTGTAATGAGCAATAAAGGAATGTTAGACGCTTTTGCTTGTCCAGCAGCGGATAGTAAATTTGTCCCGCCAGGTCCTGATGTTCCGACTGCAACTCCAATCTTTTCGTTCATAAGCGCATAGCCTGCTGCTTCATAACCTGCAGCCGCTTCGTGTTTACTTAATATGAATTCCATCTTATGAGCTAAAAGTTCGAACAGTATAGGGGAAATCGCCTTCCCAGGAATGCCAAAGACATGATCGATTCCCCAATGTTTAAAATTTGACACTAATACGGATGCACACGACTTCATACTCATTTCTCTCCCTAAAATAAATTTATAGTAGATAGGCTTTTTCAATCTCCTCAACAGGTAGTGGTTTGCTGAAGAAATAGCCTTGTGAAATATCGCAGTTATGACTTTTTAAGAAATCTAGCTGTTCTTGAGTCTCTACACCTTCTGCGATAACTTCTTTATGAAGGTTGTGTGCTAATGTAATGATTGCAATTACGATTATAGCATCACTGTCACCGTTCAAAAGTTCACCAACAAAGGATTTGTCGATTTTAATGTAATCGATTGGGAAATTTTTCAGGTAGTTCAAAGAGCTATAACCTGTTCCGAAGTCATCGATACTAATACCTACACCTAACGACTTGAGCTTTTTTAAGACGTGAATTGAGTACTCATATTCCATTGCCATATTTTCAGTTATTTCAATGACTAGATACTTCGGATTCAGGTCTGTGCGCTCAAGTACTTCTTCTACGAAAGTAACAAGATTCGGAGTAAGAAATTGTTGGGTCGATAAATTCACGGAAATTTTAACATGTGCCATTCCCGCATCTTGCCACTTTTTGTTTTGTAAACAAGCTTCGTTAATGACCCATTCACCGATTTGAGTAATGAGTCCGCTATCTTCCGCAAGTTTAATGAACTGGTTGGGCTGGATGAGACCTAACCTTGGATGTTGCCAGCGGATCAACGCTTCAAAGCCAATCAAATTTCCAGTTATATTATGAATTTGAGGCTGGTAGTGAAGAATGAATTCGTCGTTGTCTAGCGCATCTCGTAATTCAATCTCTAGGTTAGAATTCGCCATCATCTCATCTAATAAATCGGATGTATGGATAACAAACTGATTTTTGCCTTGTGATTTCGCTTGATACATCGCATTATCCGCATAAATCAGTAGCTTCTCCATTGAAATTGGTGGATCAGGGAACAATACTACACCGATGCTTGCAGTTGTATGCAATTCCTTATTATTCACCAGGTATGGTTCATGGAACGATTCAAGAATTTTTTCTGCCGTTTGTGTAACATAATTAGGATCATCAAAATCGGTCAATAGGAAGATGAATTCGTCGCCACCCATGCGCGCAAGTTTATCTTTTTCTCCAAGACACTTTGCCAAACGTAGGCTTACCATTTGAAGCAATTCATCGCCATAAGAATGCCCGAAATTATCGTTAATGACCTTGAAGCGATCTAAGTCCATGAACAGTAGAGCCATTTGTCGATGCTGTCCATTATTTACTTCTTCAATGACTGTTTCTATTGCATTTTTAATATAGCGTCTGTTCGGTAGATTGGTTAATTCATCGTGATAGGCCAAGTAGTTATACTTTTCTTGTAGAAGATAACGACTTGTGATGTCTCTGAATTGACCGAATGCACCAATCATTTTATCGCCTTCAAAGATTGGCTGTGCATCGAATAGGCAAACAATTTGGTTGCCCTCTGCATCATGGAAACTGATTTCTTCGTTGTTCACAATTTTACCTTCATACAAAACTTGTTCGAAGTATTCCCCAGTCAACGGTGATTCACAAATATTCCTACCGATAACAGATTCTCTGCTATTATTCGATATCTTCTCAGCCAACTCATTGAATTCGGTAGTTATTCCATATTCATCTGTAATGACAATCGCATTCCTCGTTCTCTTTAACATGATTTGGTTCATAATATTAAGTTTGCGATTTTGTTTTCGTAGCAGTAACTCGCGTTCGATGGAATCCACGACCTGGACCAACATCGATAAGTAGAGCGGGTTTTGATACCAGATCGGCATCATGATAGAAATACTACCAAGTAGATCATTTTCTTCCGTATTGCAAAAGGCTGTTCCATAACAAGCGATTTCATGTAGAGAAAAATGGTAATGTTGCTCTCCTATTATGCTGATTGCATGCGTTTGTTGTAAAGATAGACTCACTACGTTTGTTCCTGTATCTTCCAGTGTGAATTGAGCTCCGAGTTGGATGCCAAATTGGTCACTCGTAGACTTGATTGTCTCGTCGCCTTCTATTGATAGTAAATATCCTTCAGCATCTGAGACGACGACAAGGATTGGTGTGCCTTTCAATGAGGCGAGCAACTTATCAGAAAAAAAGCTGACGACAGACAAGATTTCGCTATAGGATTTTCTTTTGTGTTCGAACTCTACGTCATTTAAAAAGTGTACAGGTGACGAGACTTCTCCCGGATCCATTCCAGAAGCAGCGCACATTGCGTTAGAAGCTGTAATGTAATGAGGGTCTGACATTAATTTAAACGCCTCCTAGTTTTCATAATTATATTGTGTTCTTCTATGGACTCTTTCAGCATCGAACTGGTCATTAAACTACGAATGGTTATTCAGTACTTAATACGGATTAAACAGTTATAAGGATATAACAATTATATTCATGAAATATGAATATAGTCAGTATCTTACAGTCACTATATCCGTGTATAAGTAGATAGTACTAATTGTAGTATAAACATAATTTGCAATAAAATCGAGTTGCAAGTTAAATAAAGAGAATACGATTTATGGTATAGTCTACGTATTCGTACTGTTCAAACTACTATTCAAAAGGAGTGTGACTAATGACTGTAGAAGAAAACCTATATACTAGACTAATGGCTGGATATGATGAATCTTTGTCCAGAAGTGGTGTTGATGGCACAAGAGTCGCAGACAGATTGAATGAGCTATCAAAAATCGGAGTTTCTTTAGACGGTGGCATCACTCGACCGGGGTTTTCTAAGGAAGAAAAAAAGGCAAAACAACTAGTGAAATCGTGGATGGAACAAGCCGGCTTACAAGTGACGGAAGATGGAGCAGGTAACGTTATTGGAAGATTAGAAGGAATGGATTCAAAGAAAACAATTATGTCAGGATCGCATATAGATAGTGTTCCGAATGGCGGAAACTTTGACGGACCACTGGGTGTTATTGCTGCACTAGAAGTGGTTGAAGCCTGGAAAGAGACTGGTCACCAGCCCGCAAAGTCTTTTGAAGTAGTCATTTTCTCAGATGAAGAAGGATCGAGATTTGGTGCTGGTCTGACGGGGAGCCATGCGATGGTAGGGCAGTTAACGTTAGAGAAGGTGAATCAGCTAGTGGACTTTGAAGGCAAGTCGTTCAAAGAGGTTGTTGAAGAGTATGGCAGCTCGCTCCAAGAAGTTTTTAAAGCAAAACGAGATTTGAATGATGTGGAACTGTTCGTGGAATTACATATTGAGCAAGGAAAAATCTTGGAACGCAATGGACTATCTGTCGGCGTTGTAAAAGGAATCGCCGGTCCTGTGTGGATGAATGTCACGTTTGAAGGCGAAGCGGGTCATGCTGGCAATACGCCAATGAACGATCGCCGAGATTCGCTAGTCGCTGCCAGTCATTTCATTCATGCAGTGTCTGCGTTACCTCGACAATTCAGTGATACGGCTGTAGCGACGATTGGCAAGCTAAACGTCTCTCCAAATGGCATTAATGTAATCGCCCGAAAAGTGGAGTTGACAGTGGATATTCGAGATATTTATGAAGACAAACGCAATGCGTTAGTTGAAGCGATTCGTAACGCAGCAAGCGATGCGGGTTCGGTGCATGACGTTGAGGTCCAATGTCAACAGACGTTAGCAGTGGCCCCTTTACTCATTCAAGAACAGTTAGTTTCAAGTATAAAAGAAGCGATTACTCAGTTTGGCATTGAACCGGTGGAACTAATGAGTGGTGCGGGGCATGACGCAATGATAATGGGGGAAGTGATTCCTTCTGCGATGCTATTTGTTCAAAGTAAGAAAGGGATTAGCCACAATCCTGAAGAGTGGACGGATATGAAAGATTGTGTAATCGGCATTCACGTCTTGAAAGATTTCATTGAAAATCAAATGATGCATATTTGACTGCAAGCAGAGTGACATGAATGGGAAATATAACGGGTTTAATCTTAGAATGGGGTTTCTACGAATCGCTTATCCCTTTCTACGTCACACAATCTTGAGCCTAGCATAGACTGTCAGTGAGAACAGGAACTGGAGGAGATTGAGTGACGAATCAGACGTGGAATGAGTCCAATCGCTATTGGGCGAACCATTGGCAAAACCCGAGATATCGAATGATTTCCATAGAAGAAGCCATGATGATTGCTTTACAACAAGTCCCAGGTCACGTGGTTAAAGCCGAATTGGAATACGACCACGGAGCTGTTATTTATGAAATTGATATCCGTACGAGTGACGGGCAAAAGTATGAAGTGAAAATTGATGCGAATTCGGGAAATGTGTTAAGAGTGAAACCTGACTGATAGAACTAGCTACTGCGACGTTTATGCGGTAGCTATTTTTGCGATTTATTTAGGGATATGTAGGGTATACCTATAGAATAGTTTCTAATGTAAACGTAACTGATAAAAAAGGAGATCCTCTAAATGAATTCTATGAAAAATAGACAAATCCAGTTAGCCAATCGACCTGAGGGCAAACCGCAGGAAAGTGATTTTGAATTAGTCGAAGTACATGTACCCGAACTACAGGATGGAGAAATCTTAATCCAGACGCTTTATTTATCTGTAGATCCAGGGATGCGAAATATGATGAAAGACCAGAAATCATATACCTCTCCGTTTGCGTTACATGAAGTATTGACGGGCAGATCAGTTGGGAAAGTAGTGGAATCTAAAAATAAGAACTTTGAAATAGGGGACACCGTATTTGAGCGGCTAGGCTGGCAAGACTATTCGGTTTCCAACGGGAAAAACACGAAGAAGATTGACATCGATATAGCACCAGCATCTACTTACCTAGGTGTCTTGGGTGTTCCAGGGTTAGTTGCTTATTTTGGATTAACAGAAATCGCTTTACCAAAACGAGGGGAAACGGTAGTTGTTTCTGGTGCATCGGGTGCAGTTGGGATGAATGTAGGACAACTCGCAAAAATAATGGGTTGTCGTGTGGTCGGTATTGCGGGGTCTGATGAAAAAAATCGCTATCTCACCCAGGAGCTTGGGTTTGATGTAACGATTAATTATAAAACAACGGAAGACATGAAGACCGCACTTGAAGAAGCGTGTCCAGATGGCATTGATATTTACTTTGACAATGTAGGCGGTGAAATCACCGATGCCGCATTGCAATTGATTAACTATCAAGCACGGGTGGTCATTAGTGGACAAACTTCGCAATATAACGAAGAGAAATCAGACGTCGGACCGCGTTTCTTAAACCAACTAGTGACGAAAAGTGCAATGATTAAAGGATTTGTGGTCTACGATTATGAAGCCAAAAATGATGAAGCGATTAAACAGTTGGCGAGATGGCTTCGCTCAGGTGAATTGAAATACAAAGAAAACGTCGTTGACGGATTAGAAAATGCTCCACAAGCTTTCATGGATTTGTTCGAGAGCAAAAGTTTCGGCAAACAAGTTGTAAAAGTATCGGAGTAACTCCAAAGAAAAGAGGAAACCACTGAATAGACAGTGGTTTCCTCTTTTTTGTGATGAACGTTCCATTTGTATTATATTACGTCGGAAGAACCCTGCTTTTTAGTAATGAGGTGTAAGATTCCTTCAACAGCGAGTACTATGAGTATTGAAATTCCGAATAGCGGCATGATAATTCCTAATACTACCATCAACACTATAAAACCAATGGAAATACCACTTGTTGTCTTAGGCGGAGCGGAGAGATTTCCTTTTCGTTTTCTGGATAACCACATTTTAAACCCGTAGAAGATTAGGAATAGGAATGCCAAACAAACAATTAAGTTAATGATTTTGTTTGGCCATCCGAACAAATGTCCTTCGTGTAACGGGATGCCCCATGTAAACCATTTGGCCAATATTCCATACTCGTCATACCCAACTTTTGAAATGAGTTCACCACTGTATTGATCGAAATAAGCAGTCATTTCTTCAGAAGGATTGACATCTAATCCTGTGACACCCGTGTTACTTCCTTTAGAAACTGTGAAAGCACCCTCTTCAGAAAAAGGATAGACGACTGAATAAGGTTTTGAAATATTAGCGTCTCGTGCTTTCCACATTAGTTTTTCAACGAGGATTCCATCATTCCCCATATCCATTCCAGGCATCTTACCGCCACCCCCATGATTCGCGTGAGGATCAGGCTTTGTGGAATCAGGTGCTTTTTCTTTTCGGGTAGCCCATGGAATTTCACTCATATTGGAAGTTGGGGGTTGCTGCTGAAGCAACGGAGTTCCGATAGAAGGATGCTCTTGGGATACACTATAGATGAAGTTCCCCATGAATGCGGACCACGGTAGTCCTGTGAAAATGAGAATAATCATTGGAATTGTGATGATTGTACCGATGAGTGCGTGAATCCTTTTAAATTGAAGACGTCGTGTTGGTTTTTTAGGCTTTTTTAGTGCACGGCTTTTAATCGTCATATAAAGTCCTGAGAATAGTAAAAAGATTGCCCAGCATGCAGCTAATTCAACCAAGTAATTCACGACAGTTCCCCCGACGAATAAGGAACTATGGATATTTCGCATGATGTTGGCATACGTGTACTTAGAATTTTGGGAGCCAACGATTTCGTTATGTTTATCTAAAAATACGTACTTTTCTTCACCAGATTCTGATTTTAACGTGAGCCTCGTATTATAAGGTTCGTCCATTATCATAATCTTGGAAACTTCAAATCCTTTGTTTTCATGCTTCACAAGGGAAATCCCCTCGTCAATCGTCAATTGGTACGTTTCTTCACTGTTGCCGAAGAAGAGATCTTTGTACGCAATATCTTCTACATCGTTGAAAAACAAATAACCGATTCCGCTTAAGGTTAATGTAATCAGCAGGGGTGCCATAAACAATGCACCGAAGAAATGCCATCTCCAAAAACGATTGTATACTCCTTTTTTCATAGCAAACCCTCCTATTTAACTTATTATGATTTATTAGCTAACGTTGTAATTCGCGATTCAGATCACTTTTTTCTACGTGAATTATAATGTGTCCAACTAAGTCTAGCGTAAACCATGCAGATACCTATGTTTGTTACATCTAAAGAGTTATATCATTCAATTGTGAACTATAAATGAACAGAACACGAGGCGCCCCACATTGTTATGTAACGAAAGACCGGTGTACTAGAAACCTTTTAGTACAGCGGATGAAAGTAGTTGAGCGATAAGTTCCTCTATTCACAGCATTTTGTACAGGCTATACTTAAACAAAATAGGTATGGAAGTGATGTCAGTGTTGCGTTCAAAACTTCAAAAGAAAATACTACTCATCGTGACATCGCTTATTATTTTTATAATGAGTCTTATGCTTGCGGTTTTTGTCGTGACAGATTACTTGAATTTGTTCGAACGCAGTTACACGATTAGCTTGCAAACTGCGAAGATGCTGTCCTATATGGACACTGTACAAAAAGGAGTAGCTGGTGAAACAGATGCCGAGGAAGCAGGGGATTTGGAAGCGCTCATCGACCATTATCAAAGTCAAGTAGATGCAACGTTCATCGTCATTCATGACAAGAACGGTAGAATTCTAGCTTCACCTGAAGGTCATCGTGTTGGATCTGTGGAAGCTTATGACAATGGGTTTAAAGCAATTGTTTTCGGTGCCAATTATTCTATGGTTTCTGCTGAAATCATTGGTCCTTCTGTTGTTAGTAAAGCGCCTATATATAGTGAGGATAAACAAATCGTAGGGGTCGTAACTGTTGGATATTTAATATCAGACTTACGTGAAATTGTGTATCATCGAGTGGAAAAGTTACTGTATATTTCGATTTTTATTTTAGCGTTAGGAATTTTACTTAGTTTTTGGTTAGCGCATTCGATTCGAAAAGACACACTTGGAATGGAACCTGAGCAAATTGCAGAATTTTACATGGAACGGAAAGCAATTTTAGCTTCTATTGATGAAGGAATTATTGCTGTGAATCGGGTTGGGACGATGACGTTAATCAATACAGCAGCACGACATATTCTCGGGATATCCAGTAGTCGTAAAGGAGATTCCATCGATACGATTTTTCCGAATCTCCCTAACGTGGAGGCGTTCCAAAACCCGCATGCACAAGCCTTTGAACTGACCCATGAAGACAAACGACTCGTTGTTAGTGCGATGCCGTTACGGTTAAATGGTGAACAAAAGGGTGCAGTTATTACGTTTAGAGATAAGACGGAGATGGCTGAAATCGTTAATACGCTATATGAAGTTAGAAAGTATTCAGATGATTTGCGGGCTCAAACCCACGAGTTCACGAACAAGCTGTATTTAATATCGGGGCTCATGCAACTTGGGAAATATGATGAAGCAATCCGAACAATCCAAACAGATATCGATGTATCGGATGAAACCAACCAAATTATCTTCGACTCGATTAAAGATGCTCACGTTCAAGCGATTTTGTTTGGCAAGGTAGGTAAAGCATCAGAGTTGAAAGTGGCGTTTGACGTGGATGAAAACAGCAGTTTGGAATCGCTGCCAGAGTGGTTTGGAACGGGTGCATTGACGGTGATTCTAGGAAACTTGATCGACAATGCGCTTGAAGCGATTGCGAATGATCCACTAGGGAAAGTGTCGTTTTTCGCACTCGATCTCGGAGAAGATTACATTTTTGAGGTTTCAGATAATGGAAGTGGAATTGAGGATAAACACTTGGATACGATATTTGAACAAGGGTTTTCGACTAAACGAGTGAACGGACGAGGCTTTGGATTAGCGAATGTGGAGCGCGCGGTACATGCGCTCGGTGGCTATGTCCAAGTTACGAGTGGAAGCCTGGGGACGGTCTTTTCGGTTTATATTCCTAAAGGGAAGGGGGAGAATGTATGATTCGTGCAGCTATTATAGAAGATGATTTCCGCATCGCTGCGATCCATCAACAATTCTTGGAGAGTATTGAAGGGGTTACAGTTGTCGGGCAGGCTTTACGTGCATCAGAAGCATGGGAGCTTCTTGCAAGAGAGCCGATTGATCTGCTACTTGTTGATATTTACATGCCGGACCAACTAGGGACTGATTTAGTGAGAGAGTTGAAAGTGAAGTATCCTGAGCTCGATTTCATTATGATTACTGCTGCGAACGATCGAGAGTTGATTGCGAAGAGTATGGATGCGGGTGCGTTTCATTACTTAGTAAAACCTGTTGAGTTGACGAAGTTGAGTGAAATCATCATGCGTTATCAGGGGCGGAAACAGTTGCTGTCTGAAGGTAAACTGAATGATCAATCGGACATCGATGCGTTGTTTGGATATGGACAGACGATTCAGGAGACAGTGTCTGATCTCCCGAAAGGCATACATCCGCTAACGCTTGATAAAGTGAGTGAATTGGTATGTACGTTGAATGAAGGAACAAGTGCTGAAGAAATCGGCGAACGTCTTGGCGCTTCGCGGACTACGGCACGACGATACTTGGAGTACTTGGTCGCAGAAGGCAAGATGCGCGCAGAACTCGAGTATGGAATTGTCGGTAGGCCAGAACGTAAATACTTTGCAAACTAGTAACAGCTGGCTCACGCGATTTGTGTGAGCTAGCTGTTTTTTGTTTGGAGTTTGTAGGATGTTATCGACAAACTCCCTGATATGTCGGAGAAAACAGGTAAAGTGTCGGAGAAACGCATACGAGTGATAGAGAAACCAGCGGGAGTGATGGACAAGTCGACCGAACTGACCGAGATGACAAATCGTCGCTTGCCGGATTGTGTGTCAGGAAGAAATAGCCCATCTTGAAACAAGCGAAGCGCTACCAATCAATCCCTTAAGGTACTTGAATTGTATCCGGTTATCGACAAACTCCCTGATATGTCGGAGAAACACGTTAAGTGTCGGACAAACACAAACGAGTGGTGGAGAAACCAGCGGGAGTGATGGACAAGTCGACCAAAGTGATGGAGAAACCCAAGGTACCTCCCCCCGTGAACTTAATGAACAAAATGACCATTATGTCGTTTTAATTTTTAAAATTGTAAACGGTTACAATTTGATAGTTTACAAGTATGATAACAATTAGAAAATTAAAACATAGGAAAAGGGGAGAATACACTTTGAAAAAAATGCTTGGAGTTGCGGCGATGTCGTTCGCACTGATCTTAGGAGCTTGTTCATCAGATAATGCAGACGGAAAAGACGCGGAGTTCCCGAAAAAGAATATTGAATTTGTTGCACCAGCTACACCAGGTGGTGGTTGGGACGCGACTGCACGTGCGATCCAAAAGATCATGAAAGAAGAAAAAATCGTTGACCAGAGTATGACAGTTATTAACAAGCCAGGCGGTAGTGGAGAAGTTGGTTGGCAGTACTTGGCTAAAAAAGATGCACACTCACTCGCAATCGATTCTAGTCTATTGCTAACGAACAACTTACTGGGTCAAAGTGAATTGACATATGAAGACTTCACTCCAATTGCAACATTAACGACAGAGTGGATTTCAGTTGCAGTTCCAAACAATTCACCATACAAAGATGCTACAGAGCTAATGGAGCAACTTAAAAAAGATCCAGGGTCCGTTAAAATTGGTATCGCACCAGGTCTAGGAAACAATGACCACTTATCATTCGTAAAAGCAGCGAAAACTTTCGGTGTTGACGTTACGAAACTGAACTTCCTTGTATACGAGAGCGGCGGAGACGTTATGACGAGCCTACTTGGTGGTCACGTAGATGCAGCAACAATGGCAGTTTCAGAATCACAAGAACAGCACCTTGCGAAGAAATTTAAAATCGTAGCAATCACTTCAGACGAGCGTCTTGAAGAAATTCCTGATGTACCGACGTGGAAAGAACAAGGTGTTGACTTAGTATTCCCTCACTGGCGCGGGATCCTCGGACCTCCAGATATGACGGAAGAGCAAATTAAGTATTGGGACGATGCAATTGGCAAAATGGTTAAAACAGATGCATGGAAAGAGTTAATTGAAAATAATGGCTGGGAAGACTTCTACAAAGATAGTGCAGAAACGAAGAAGTTCCTAGAAGAGCAAACAGGCATGTACACAGAGCTGATTGAAGAATCAGGACTAAAAAAATAAGTGTTCCGGTAAAGGTTGAGTCCCGCTCCGGCGGGCTCGCTTTTTTACTTCTATTATGGATAAGGAGGAACGATTGAATGGTTCGATACATAACCCCGCTGCTGTCCGTCTTAATCGGCATAGCTTTACTCATTGGTGGACTTAACTTACCAAAGTCGAATCTTGGAAACCCCGACGGACCGATGTATTTCCCCGTACTCATTGCGATTATTTTAATCCTTTCAGGCATTGTGTACTTTTTACAAGAGTTCAAAGCACGTGGTGGGAAGTTTAGTGACTTCACACCGATGCGTCTTGGAAAATCACCGATGTACTTAGGCGTATCGCTCGTACTGATGATTATTTACACAATTTTGTTTGAACGAATCGGATTTTTATTCTCAACAATGATCTTTTTAGCAGGATTGCTATTTTTATTAAATGGGCGGAAAAAGTGGCTCATGAATGTTTTAGTTGCAGTAATTTTTTCAGTAGTGACATGGTATGCGTTTGGTACGTTGCTACAAGTAAGTTTGCCGTAAGGGAGGAGGAAAACGAATGGGTACAGATATGCAAATCGTATTAGATGGTTTTTTAACAGCAATCCAGCCGGCTAATCTCTTCTGGATAGCACTCGGTGGTTTCCTCGGGACGGTTGTCGGAATGCTTCCAGGACTTGGACCTGCGACGGCAATCGCACTTCTCATTCCGATTACATTCGGAATGGATCCAACAAGTGCACTTATTTTGATGGCAGCAATCTATTATGGAGCAATGTACGGAGGGTCAAGAAGTTCGATCCTCTTGAACACTCCAGGAGACGGTTCTGCAATTGCGGCTACATTTGATGGGTATCCGATGGCGAAAAAAGGTCAAGCGGGTCAAGCGCTCGCGATGTCAGCCGTTGCATCCTTAATAGGTGGGTTAATGGCAGTTGTTGGATTTATCGTTCTAGCAAAACCACTTGCCAGTTTCGCATTGAAGTTTGGACCTGCCGAGTATTTCCTACTTATGGTATTTACACTTTCTGCTGTTGTTGCGCTTGCAAAAGGTCAGATGGTTAAAGGCTTCATCTCTATGGCAATCGGTCTGATGATTAGTACAGTCGGAATCGACTTGCAGACGGGTGTTTACCGATTTACGGCGGGAAGCCCGCACTTAAGTGAAGGTATCGATTTCCTTGTTGTCATTATCGGAATCTACGCAGTAGGAGAAGTACTTTATAACTTCTTGACGATTAATAAACCGGTCGGTGAGAAGAAGAGTGTAGGAAAGATTTGGATTACGAAAGAACAGTGGAAACGGTCGAAATGGCCAATTATCCGTAACGGTCCAATCGGTTTCATCATAGGTGTGTTACCGGGTGCGGGTGGTGCGATTGCGTCTATGCTCAGTTACTCAATGGAAAAGCAGATTTCAAAGCATCCTGAAGAATTTGGAGAAGGAGCTGTAGAAGGACTTGCTGCACCTGAATCTTCGAATAATGCGGCTGCAGTCGGTGCGTTTATACCGATGCTAACGATGGGAATTCCAGGATCAGGAACGACAGCAGTTATTTTAGGAGCTCTCGTTATGCTTGGATTGAAACCAGGACCGTTGTTATTTGAAAATGAACCTGAGTTGGTTTGGACATTCATTAACAGTATGTTCGTCGGAAACTTGTTCCTCGTAATTTTAAATATCGCGTTAGTTGGCTTGCTAGTGAAGATTTTGGATACGCCACCACGTGTTCTCTATCCATTGATTATGATGCTTGCGTTCATCGGTACGTATACACTTGGCTACAGTACAGTTGACTTCATCATCTTAATTGTTTTCGGATTTGTTGGTTTGTTCATGAAACTATTGAAATTCCCAGTTGCGCCATTGATACTGGCCGTCATTGTCGGCTCCGATATGGAACAGAACTTCCGTATGAGTCTTATTTCGCACCCTGATATTATCGGGATTGCGACCGCTTCACCTATTACGATTGCCCTTGTCATCATGACAATCATTTCACTTGGATTCCCGTTCCTATCTTCTTGGCTCATAAACCGTAAAAGAGGGAAAACATCGAGTGATTCGATGTAAGTAAGGATGTGTCAGAGATGACGAAAACGAAACGAATGATTTTTAGTGCAAGCCTGCTGATCTACATACTGACGTTTCAGCCGTTTTTTGAAACGTCAATTGTCGTTCAAGCAATTATGAGCCTCATCATTATCCAAGTTCTTTGGATAGGTGGGGTCTTTCCATTGGCGTTCAGTTCACTGTTATTAATGCTCTTACTCTCTGTCCATTTCTTTACGTTTACAGAAACGTTGAGTTATTTCGGATCCGAGATTGTCTGGTTGCTGTTTGCAACATTCATCTTAGCGGGTGCATTCATCGAATCGGGGTTAGCGAGTCGATTATCCTTGAAGTTGCTTTCGTTATCGAAAGGATCTAGCCGCTTGCTCGTTTTTTTCTCTTTTGTCCTCATGTTCGTGTTGTCGCTTTTCATACCTTCGAATGTTGGGAAAGCAGGACTCGTTTCTTCGATGCTCGATAGCATCGTAAAGCATTTACAATCCGTTGGGAAAGCGACCAACTTAGCAAAATCCTTATTTATCGGATTAACGCTAATCGTTCCCATTTCAGGAGCAGTTGTGGCAACAGGAGCGAGTTCAACGTTATATGCCTATGGGCTACTTGGTGAATTGACGAGCGGACTCGATTACGTGCAGTGGTTGTTGTTCATGGGTCCACCGATTGTTGTTTTCATTTTTGTTGTTTATGGATTGTTTTTGGTGATATTTCCGTTGGAATCGATCGATGCACAATTACTGGAGACGGTAATCGAAGAGAAGTTGCAAGGATTAGGGAAGATGTCGATTCATGAATGGAAAGTACTTGGAATTATTAGCTTGACGGTGTTTCTGTGGATGACAGAATCAGTTCATGGATTTTCAGTAGCGCTCGTTGCTCTATTTGGAGCAGTGTTAACGATTTTACCAGGGACCGGAATTTGGAAGTGGGAAGTCGCTGGAAAGAAAGTGAACTGGGATCTAATTCTCTTCTTTGCAGCGACGTTAATGTTGTCAAACATGCTCATTAAGACGGGGACAGTTAAATGGTTTGCATCGTTATTAACAGATACATTAGCGGAAGACTCATACTTACTAGTAGTACTTCTAGTACTCGGCGTGACCGCGTTATTGCGTCTGTTTTTTGTCAATGTTCTAGGCTTTCTCACAATCATCCTACCGGTTGCTATCGCAATCGGCGAAGCCTTCCCATCACATGATCCACTCTTTCTAGCAATGGGTGTATTTCTTGTTGGCATCCCTGGTTTCATATTAATCACCCAATCACCGATTCACTTGATCAGCTATGATTACGGTTACTTCTCGAAGAAAGATCTATTCCGAGTAGGTTCGATTGCAATGGTGTTATGGTTCGGACTTGTCGTTCTCACGATGTACGGCTATTGGATGGTAGTTTACTAATACTAACTTTTATGGATTATTAATATTTCAAGCGTACCGTTGTTTGAAACGTAAGATGGCGACTCCGGAGGGATTAGCGCAGATTGAAGACCCTGGACTGAGCAACGAGAAGTAAGCGGCTGAAATCAAGCCCTTCGGAAAGCGTCCATCTGAAGTGTAAATCAACCCAGTCTTAATAACATATTAACTAATATAAAAATTCTATCGAAACGAGGAGATCTATATGACATGGTTAACACATGAACAGAAATCACAGAAGGAATTAGCAGAGCAATTTCTGAATCTGATAAAGGCCACGGAAATATTGAAAATCATGGGGACGCACGACGGCATGTCCGCATTGATCGCACAGAAAGTTGGATTTCAAGCACTCTACTTGTCTGGTGCTGCCTTCACTGCAAGCCGAGGACTCCCCGATCTCGGAATCTTACACTCTCAAGAAGTCGCAGAACGCGCACGTGAATTGACACGGGCGACAAGTCTTCCTCTGCTCGTAGACATCGACACAGGTTTTGGTGGCGTATTAAACGTTGCTCGAACAGCTAAAGAAATGGTCGAAGCAAACGTCGCTGCAGTCCAATTGGAAGACCAAGACTTACCGAAGAAATGTGGTCATTTGAACGGGAAGAAACTAGTTACCGCAGAAGAAATGGCAGCTAAAATCCGTGCCATCAAAGAAGTCGCGCCAACGCTGGTCGTTATTGCACGTACGGATGCACTCGCTGTAGAAGGATTTGACGCAGCCGTTGACCGGTTGAAACTCTATGTTGAAGCAGGCGCAGATGCGTTGTTCCCTGAAGCACTCACAACTGAAGACGAGTTCCGCCAAATGGCATCCCAATTTGACGTACCGCTCCTCGCCAATATGACAGAGTTCGGAAAGACCGATTACTATACTGCATCCCAATTTGAAGACTTCGGGTATTCGATGGTCATTTATCCCGTAACCTCTCTTCGTGCAGCGGCAAAAGCGGTCGAACTAGTCTGTCAGGAAATCTTTGAAAAAGGTACACAAAAGGATGTATTGGATAACATGCAAACGCGTCGTGAGCTTTACGAAACCATCGGACTCGAAGACTATGAGTCGCTTGACGGCAAAATTGCGAAAACCATTATTCCAGAGTAAATGGATGGAGGTAGTTTGATGAAACAGAGAACAGTTCCATGTGTAGTCTATCGAGGGGGAACGAGTCGAGGGGTATTCTTCAATGAAGCCGACTTGCCGACTTCCTCAATAGCAAGAAATCATATTTTTATGTCCGCAATTGATGCCTATAATCCGTCTCAAGTGAATGGTCTCGGAAGTGGAACGTCTCATACGAGCAAAGTCATAACAGTTCGTCCATCGGAACGCGCGGATGCGTGTTTAAGTTATACATTTCATCAAGTAGGAATTGGTGAAGCGATTGTCGATGCAGAAGGGACATGCGGTAACTTAATGGCTGCTGTCGGAGCGTATGCAATCGATGAAGGCTACGTTGAATGCCCTACTGAAAACGGTATCGTTGACGTTACCGTCTACAATGAAAACATCGGTCGCTTGATAGAATTAACTGTTCCGGTTGAATCGGGACGTGCTCTAGTAGAGGGTGATTACTTGATGCCTGGGCTGGTGCATTCTGGCGCTCGCATCGGTGTCTCGATTTTATCACCAGGTGGTGGAAAGACAGGGAAGACTTTCCCGATCGGACGTAAATGCAACCTGACGGTGGACGGACAGCAAGTTGAAGCTACATTTTCTGATGTCGTGAATCCTTTTGTGTTTGTTCATGCGGAGGCGTTTGGCTATACAGGTTTTGAGTCGAATGCCGTTTTAGGTGCGGATACTGAACTGCTCGGATTGCTTGAAACGATACGAATCGCAGGTGCAGTCGCCTCAGGAATGGCGGATAGTCCTGAGATGGCACGCGAAGTGCCTTCGATACCAAAGGTTGCTCTCGTGTCTGCGCCGTGTGACTATGTGGCAACTTCGGGGGAAACCATTCGTGCAGATGAGGTCGATATTATCGCCCGAATGATTTCGATGGGGAAGTTCCATTGGACGTTTGCGGGGAGCGGCTTATATAATTTGGCATCCATGACGCTTCTTGAGGAAACGGTTCCACATGACTGTGTGAGGAAGTATGGAGTAGAAAACGACAAACGAACGAGAAAAATGGTTCGCATTGGTCATCCTGATGGAGTTGCGGAAGTGATGGTTGAATTGACTCCAGACGGTTCCGATGTTGTAGCGGTTGGGCTCGATCGGACGGCAAGAAGAATTATGGATGGACAATGTTATGTGCCGGATTGGATGTAGAAAGGGCGGGATTAAATGAAACCGACAACTCGTTGGAATCGAACGACTTTGCAAGCGGAGCTTCAAGTAGGGTGTGAGCGCTATTCTTTTGTGTCGCTTGAAAAACTAGCGGAACTTGGATTTTCTGAAATTAATGCGCTCCCTCATACGATCCGATTGTTGCTTGAAGCGGCTGTTCGTCATGCAGACGGGATGTACATTACGGAAGCGCACATTCGCGAACTCGCAGAATGGTCGGGTGCACATGTAGGAAACGAAGTTCCGTTCAAGCCCTCGAGAATCGTTTTTCAGGACTTTACAGGCATTCCAGCGATCGTCGATTTGGCTTCTATGCGTGACGCAGTTGCGCAACTAGGGGGAGATCCGACTCGAGTGAATCCACAGATTCCTGTAGATCTCGTCATCGATCACTCAGTCATTATCGAACACGCTGGAGATGCACAAGCGTTCGATCGAAATGTCGCCATTGAATACGAACGCAACGGCGAACGATATTCGTTCGTCCGCTGGGCTCAAAAAAGTTTTGAGAACTTTAACGTAGTACCTCCCTCTAACGGGATTGTTCATCAAGTTAATTTGGAGTATTTGGCGACAGGCATTCGTACAGAAGAACGAGGTGGAAAGAAATGGGTCTATCCAGATTCGTTAGTTGGAACGGACTCACATACGCCAATGATCAATGGAATTGGAACAATCGGTTGGGGTGTCGGGGGCATTGAAGCAGAAGCCGCGATGCTCGGACAACCGCTCTATTTCACCGTGCCAGATGTCCTCGGTGTGAAGCTCGTCGGTTCATTGAACGAAGGGGTCACAGCAACAGATATAGCACTCACAATTACTGGAATCTTGCGCAGAAAAGGGGTTGTCGGAAAGTTCGTCGAGTTTTACGGCGAAGGATTGAAGACAATTCCCGTGACGGATCGGGCAACCATCGCCAACATGGCACCGGAATACGGAGCGACAATGAGTTTCTTCCCAGCAGATGCGTTGACGATGGACTATTTCCGTCAAACAGGGCGGGAAGCAGGAGTTCCACTAACAGAAGCGTATTTACGCGCACAAGGATTATTTGTGGATGATGCGACAAAGCCTCCAACATTCTCGGAAACAATGGAAATTGAGTTGGATGAAATCAAGCCCACTGTGAGTGGACCCAAACGACCTCAAGACACGATTTTGCTGACGGATATGAAGCAATCGTTTAAAAATGTATTGGTGCAACCCGTTTCTGAAGGTGGCTATGGCATGGGAGAAGAGACCGCATCCGGTAAAGAGGGTGCGCTTCGGCATGGATCAGTAGTGTTAGCTTCCATTACGAGCTGCACAAATACGTCGAATCCTTCTGTCATGATGATGGCGGGGTTACTTGCGAAGAAGGCTGTCGCAAAAGGACTTAAGCCTCCATCTTACGTAAAGACGACGTTGTCTCCAGGTTCTCGTGTAGTGACACGCTATTTGGAGAAAGCAAATCTCTTACCTTCACTCGAGCAGCTTGGATTTTGGGTGGATGGCTATGGCTGTGCGACGTGTTGCGGCAATAGTGGGGCTCTTGTACCTGAAGCAGAGAAGGCAATTGCGGAAAATGAGTTGGTCGCCGCATCTGTGTTAAGTGGGAATCGTAATTTTGAAGGTCGTGTTCATCCCCTTGTGAAAGCGAACTATTTAGCATCACCGCCACTTGTTGTTGCGTATGCGTTAGCGGGACGTGTGGATATCGATTTCGAGAAAGAACCCATTGGTATGGATGTCTCAGGTGCTCTGGTCTATTTGGTGGATCTTTGGCCGACAGCAAAAGAAGTCTCTGATGCGATTTTGTCTTCAGTGGACGCACAGTTATTCCGTGATGAGTATTCAGGGATTTATTCCAATGAAACGTGGGAGGCGATTCCGTCTTCTGACGGTATGCGATATGACTGGGACGAAACGTCGACGTATATCCAACAGGCTCCTTATTTCGAGGATGGTGCAGATCATGTTTGGATTACCGAACAGACGACAAACATGGTGCCACTTCTAATGCTCGGAGATTCGATTACGACAGATCACATTTCACCGGCAGGTCAGATTCCATTATATAGTGAAGCGGGGGAGTTTTTGTCCGCACAAGGAATCGGTCCGCGTGCTTTTAATAATTACGGAGCACGCCGAGGAAATCATCACGTCATGATGCGCGGAACATTTGCGAACATTCGTCTGCGCAACCAGCTTGTTGACGGGCTAGAAGGCGGTTATACAGTTCACCGTGGAACAGGTGAAACCGTCAGCGTGTTTGAAGCTTCCAAACGTTATCGTGCTGAAAAGCGGAACTTACTAGTCATTGCGGGGAAAGAATATGGTACCGGTAGCTCACGTGACTGGGCGGCAAAAGGAACGACATTGCTCGGTGTGAAAGCCGTGCTAGCAGAGAGTTTTGAACGCATTCATCGCAGTAATCTAGCTGGTATGGGCGTTTTGCCCCTGCAATTTGCGGACGGACTAAGTGCACGAGAACTTGAACTAAATGGAACTGAAACCTATTCGTTGATTGGGATTACTGACAGTGACTTCCAACCAGGTCAACATGCGACGGTAAATGTGTTACGTGAAGACGGTAGTGAAATTCAATTTGCAGTCATCGTCCGTATCGATAACGCAATTGAAAAGGACACGTATTTGCAAGGTGGTATATTGCCAGCGATGGCTGCGAAATTATCGCGAGCATAGGTTAAGTATTCTCCTTCTAATAAACGAGGCACCTGATACCTTTCAGGTGTCTTTTTTTATGGGGAGTTTTTAGAAGCTTGAATGTTATATCGAGTACAGGTTTTGAGTGACTTGAACGAGGGCATTCCAATAGTAAACAGTAAAAAGGATGAATCCTATGAACATCTATACTATTGGACATTATTCACATACGAAAGAAGAATTCATTCAGCTTTTAACTCAGCTGGTATTGAAACGCTCGTTGACGTTCGCGCTTACCCTGGGAGCCGTAAGTTTCCATGGTTTGCAAATGACAAGATGGCTGAAAGGCTCCCAGAAGCGGGAATTAATTATACACACATTGAAGAACTTGGCGGAAGACGCCAGCCATCGCAGCTCATTTCGCCAGCATTAAATGACGGATGGGACAATCAATCTTTTCATAACTATGCCGATTATACGTTGTCGGATTGCTTTCAAGTTGCTGTGAAGAAGTTAACGGAAATTGCTAGTGAAAAAACAAGGGCGTATTGCTGCTCGGAACGACATCCTGCACGCTGCCACCGACTGATAATTAGCAATTGGCTCGCTGTTCATGATTGGAGCGTTACACATATTGTTCCGAATAGTAAAGGAGCTGCAGACCTAGTGCCACATGAGCTTGGACAATGGGGAGCTATGCTGATTATCGAAGAAGATAAAACTGTCGTTTATCCACCGTTAAACACTTGAATAGATAGCGCGGCATTATAAATATTCATCTAATAGTTTTAGCAAAGACTGTCTTTCTATGTCTGAATACCCTGTTTAACTATTCTGGAAGTAGCACTTACCGCTCATTCGAAAACACTGAATACTCCTATAAAGACGCATAGAGACTTAAGTCATGCAGTGGTACGATTGAGACGAAACTAGGATTCTACCTATAGATAGGCAGAACCTGTCTGTCTGGCGAATCTATTCCAACGAGGAGTGTGAGGCAATGCACGGTCGAACGGGGAACAAATGGTTAAACTCATTGATGGCAACAACTTTAGTAGCGGGCCTTGTAACTCCAATTGCACCAGTTTATGCAGCAGAAGCAACAGCTGTCAAAGCGAAAGATTTGCTGATTTCAGAGTATGTTGAAGGCACTGGCTTTAACAAAGCGATCGAACTCTACAACGGCACAGGGGCAACACTTGACCTTAGTGGTTATTCTGTAGAGATGTATGCGAACGGAGCCTCAGCACCAACCAACAAACTCGAACTATCGGGAATGTTGGAAGACGGGAAAACGTACGTCATTGTTCATAATCAAGCTTCAGTCGATTTGAAAGCGAAAGCGGACATGGAAATCGGTAGCGTCACGAATTTTAATGGAGATGATGCGATTGTCTTGAAAAAAGGGTCAGTAGAAATCGATTCCTTTGGACAAGTAGGCGCTCGAGATAATTGGGGTACGGATGTAACGCTTGTCCGTAACGCGAATGTCGCTACAGGAGATGCAATCATCAATGATGCATTTGATCGGACGAAAGAATGGACGATTTATCCAAAAGACATGTTTAAACATCTAGGTACTCATGAATTTGACGGATCTGGTTCTACAAATCCTGATCCGGAAGTACCCGTTACTGTCGTGTCTATTTCTGATGCGCGTGCATTGTCTGCTGGTGAAACGGCGACAGTCAAAGGGATTGTCACTGGTAAACTTAAAAATACAATCTCAATACAAGATGAAACCGGAGGCATTGCACTCCGTCCAACGAGTTTAGCTGCTGAAGTTGGAGATGAAGTGACGGTAACAGGAAAAGTCGTCGATTATCGAGGATTGTTGCAGTTAGATGAAGCAAAACTTGTTGAAAAATCAGCAGGGACTGTACCGCAAGCAAAGACCGTTAAGGGATCAGGTATTGGAGAGTCCGTCGAGTCTCAACTTATTACCGTTAACAATGTGACATTGTCATCTAAAGAAGCGGGTCCAGGCTGGTCAAATTTAATCGCAACCGATGGTACAGAATTCACGGTTCGTGATGAAAACGATAGTCTCCGATTACAAGCTGGGATGACCTATGACTCCATAACAGGTATCGTCCAGCAATTCGATGATATCTACCAAGTGATTCCACGGGGACCATCCGATATTATTGCTGATGCTACAGTCGTTCAACCGGTTTCTGCTAATCCGGGAAGTGGAACGTTCATTGAAAATGTCGATGTGACGTTGACTACGGGAACTGTCGATACAGAAATCCTGTATACACTGGACGGGTCTAACCCGATTGAGAATGGCGCAACGTATGCAACACCACTTAAGATTACGGATACGGTTCAACTAAAAGCTGTTGCGAAAACAGCTGATGGACGAACAAGTGCAGTTCAAACATTCGATTATACGATTACAGATGCGTTGCAAATACATGATATCCAAGGTGCCACTCACAACTCACCGTTTGCTGGACAAGTTGTTGACGGCATTGAAGGAATCGTGACGTACAAGTACGTATTGCAAGGTTCTACGTATTATCACATTCAAACGCCTGATGCGAAACGGGATGGCGATTTGAACACTTCTGAAGCGATTGTACTGTATAGCGGAAAAGATACTTGGAATTTGAAGACAGGTGATTCCGTAAAAGTCGGTGGTCAAGTGAGTGAATATGCAATTGACGGATTCTCAGATCGTCAGGAAACTGACTTGAAAACGACTCAAATCAATATTCGTGAAGATCGTGGCGGGGTCGTGACATTGCTAGAAAGCAACGTCGTACTCCCAACGCCTTTCGTCATTAATGAATCGAACTTGCCGAAGGATAAAATCTTGAGCGAAGGCTTAAAAGAATTCGATCCTACGATTTACGCGGGCGATTTCTGGGAAAGTCGTGAAGCTATGTTAGTAGAAGTGGGCAACGTAAAAGCTGTTGCTCCTCAACAAAATGGTGATTTAGCAACTGTATTGGAGTCTCGTAAAACAGAGACGAAAAATGGCGGTATCTTATTGAAGAAAGATGCTCCAAACGCTGACCTAGTTCAATTCCGTATGGAACCTAATGGCCCAGCCCGTGACCTAGAAGTTGCGACAGGTGATCAGTTTAAAGGTCCAATTGTAGGTGTGGTAGGCTATTCCTTCCAGAACTATAAAATTTACGTTGGATTAGACGATATGAAGACAAAGTTTGTAAAAGGCAACTCAGTTCCTGAGAAGACAACTATTGTAAAGAACGATGAGAAGATTTCAATCGCCTCTTATAACTTGGAGAACTTCTCTAACAATACAAAGACGACTTCTGTGGATAAAGCCAACAAACTAGCTCGTGCCTTTGCGATTGATATGCAAAGTCCGGATATTGTCGGAGTAACGGAAGTTCAAGATAACAATGGTCCGGATGCAGGTGGACCTGAAGCGAATCAAAGTTATGAGCGTCTGATTCAAGCGATCGTTGAAGCAGGAGGCGTGAAATACGAATACGTTAACATCGACCCTGTGAACAACGAAGATGGCGGACAACCGAATGCGAATATTCGTGTTGGATTCCTCTACAATCCTGCGCGCGTTTCGTTGAAGACAGGTGCACCTCACGGAGATGCGTTAACAGCTGTCGGCTACGACAATGGTGGATTGACGGTGAATCCAGGACGCATTGATCCGACGAATGAAGCGTTCAAGAGTAGCCGCAAGCCACTCGCTGCTGAATTCACATTCCAAGGCGAAGATGTGATTGTCATGGCCAACCATTGGAATTCAAAAGGTGGAGACACACCGTTATTCGGTGCAATCCAGCCACCTGTGTATAACAGTGAAATCCAGCGTAAAAAGATTGCACAAATTGTGTATAACTTCATTGATGACGTGAAGACGAAAAATCCAGATGCAAACGTTGTATCCCTTGGTGATTTCAATGACTTCCAATTTACAGATGCATTGAAAATTCATGAAGGTGAGCGTATGACGAACCTTGTAAATAAGGTTGAAGAATCTGACCGTTACTCATACGTCTACCAAGGGAATTCACAAGTGCTGGATCATGTACTTGTTTCGAACAATTTGGCAGATACTGCTGAAATCGACATGTTGCATGTAAATGCGGATTACACGGATATGGCGGGACGCGCAAGTGACCACGATCCGGTACTTGTACAACTCGCATTGAAGACAAAGGTTGAGCCTGAACCATTTGTGTGGGAAAAGGTTTCTGTCACGAAGTATTACTTCTTATTGAACTATAAGAAACCGAGTCTTAACGTAGACGCTAAAGGGTCATCAATCACTATGGATTACCGTTCACGCGTGACGAACGGAATTACATTAACTGGCCAGTATGCGATACTGAGCGGCTTAGGGTTTACGAATAATAAGCTTATTTTGCAGCCGACTGAAAAAGGATTGACGGTAGATTCAAAATGGACTGTGCTTGGGAATGTTGTAGTAGATGGAACGAATCCGTTACGTATTTTCGGAGCTGAGAACGTTCTGAAAATCAGCTACATCAATGGTGCAAGCGCTGAAAACGTTGAGTTCTACGATCGTTACGGTCGTAAACTTACCAAGCCTGGCGTTCAATGGCCATGGGGCGTGAAAGCAAGCTAAATGCAGTGAATATTAGGGACGATGCCTTCGGGTGTCGTCCTTTTTTGTTGGTCGATTGTGAGGAGGAAAGTATAAGGTTCATCTATGTTAAGGAATTAGTTGGTAGCGCTTCGCTTGTTTAGGAAAGGGGCTATCCCGCTGTGGATGGAATTTCCGACAGAGAGGACGGATTGTTCATCACTCAAAGTGGTATTTCGATCATAACAAGGTTGTTGTCCTACACACATCGCCATTTCTCCGACACACAGCTAAGTTTCTCGATAACGAGACACAATTTAGGAGAATTAATTGGCATCAGCATACAATTCAAGAGCGTTTAGGGATTAATTGGTAGCGCTACGCTTGTTTAGGAAAGGGGCTATCCCGCTGTGAATGGAATTTCCCACAAAGCGGAAGGATTGTCCCTCACTCAAAGTGATTTCTCGATCATAACAAGGTAGTTGTCCTACACACATCGCCATTTCTCCGACACTCAGCTAAGTTTATCGATAACGGCACACAATTCAACGCAAAAAAGCAGCCTCCTCCATGAAGAGGAAACTGCTAAATCAAGCTGATCATGGACGTGTCAAGAAGCCATGCTGTCCTGCTGTCCACAAATCTCGGAACACTCGGTTGACAGGGGAAGTTTCTAAAACGGCTTGCATTCCTAATCTACGGAATAGCTGAACTGCACAATCCGTTGCAATATCGACAGTTTCCATACATACAGCAGAGAGCTGGTCCAATTCTTGGTCGTTGAGAGCGTCCCTCAGATGCATCTCCCAGCGGCGCTCTACTGCTGCATGGAACAACTGGGCGGCCTCGTTGAATCGATGTTGTCGTTCATCTAACAAACGCATTGTCATTGCGATTCTTTCAGCCTCCCAATGAGGCTTTGACTGTTCTGCTAGTTTGTGCGCTTCTTCTAAGAAGCGACTCCCTAATCCTAGACAAACAGCTGTAAAAGAGACTTGAGAAAATTGAACAAATGGGAAAGAGTGAACGGCTAAGCCAAGTGAATTTTGCTTTTTAACGACTGAAAACGTTTTATCCATCGGAACGAACGCATCGTTAACAACAATCGTATGGCTTCCTGTAGCTTTAAGTCCGAACGCATTCCAATCCTTAATCACTTCAACTTGATCAGGCATGAAAATGCATGCACGCATCTCGTCAGTTTCTCGTCCATCACGCCAAACTATCGTGTTAGCGGTAACCATTGACGCATATGGAGCACCACTGCAGTAGCGCCACTTACCGGATACCCGGTAACCATCTTGCTCGACATGTGCCTCACCTGTTGCATAGCCACTGCCTGCAATGACGGAATTTACCGGGGAGTACAGTTCTTGTGCTTGTGAAGCAGTCATATTTTCGAGAAACAGGTTGCCCCCTGATCCAATCGTCGTCAGCCAACCGAACGAACCATCTTCACGAGACGTATCTTCGAATACGAGAGCTGCTTCAGGTAACGTCAATGCGCGTCCACCGAGTTCTTCCGGTAAGAATAATTTAAAGAGCTTTTCTTCATAGGCAACTTGTAACAAGTCTTCAGGCAATGTTCCGGACTGTTCAATATCGAAAGAGGCACTGCGAATAATCTTAGATAAATCTTCAGATAACATAGGAATCATCCTTTCGATAGTAGTTAAGATTTTATTCGAAAAAAGTGAAAAATGATTCTAGTAAACTAGAATAACAGATTGAACAAACTGAAAACTATGGTATGTTTGAACTGAACAACAACTATGAGTTGAAAGGGAGATGTAAATGTCTTTGCCGAAAAAGGTCGGATTTAGTTTGCTCGTTATGATGTTAGCACTAGGTAGTTTAATTATACCTCAACAAGCAAGCGCTGCTAAGTCTAACGAAGCTGAACGAGGGGAATTTATTCAAAAAGTTGTAACCGCTCTCAATTTACCATTACAAGATGGGTCATCCATTACATTTAAAGATGTGGACAAGAAGTTGGCGCCATATGTTGAAGCTGCTGTAAAAGCAGGTCTCGTGAATGGTCGCTCAACAACAGTATTCGATACGAAAGGTTCACTCACTCGTGAACAAGCATTTGTAATTTCTGCACGTGCTGCGCATACAGACAAAACCTATCCGATGAGCGTACTTGACCGTTTCAAGGACAAGAGTGACTTCGGTGCTTCGTTGCGACCAGAAATAGTGAAAAGTATCGGACTTGGTCTGCTGAAAGGCTATTCAGATGGTACTGCAAAACCGAAACGAGCTGTCATGAAAACCGAAACTCGCACTATTGTAGACCGTTTAGTGAAGATCAGTGAGCAACATCCTGGTCAAACACCTGGTACTGATGAAGCAACAGTTTCCCTTCGAGTAATGGGAACAACAGATCTTCACATGAACCTCGTAAACTATGACTATTATCAAGACACTAAAGTTGAAGACTACGGGCTTACTAAAGTTGGTGTGTTGGTCGATGAAATGCGTGCTGAATCGAAAAACACATTACTATTTGATAATGGGGACTTAATCCAAGGAACGCCACTTGGCACGTACAAAGTCAGTGTAGATCCTTTGAAAAAAGGCGAAGTACATCCAGCATTTGCAGCAATGCAAGCACTTGACTACGACGTCATGTCTCTTGGTAATCATGAGTTCAATTATGGGTTGGATTATCTCGACCAAGTTATTGAGAAGTCAGGTTTCCCTGTCGTTAATGCAAACGTGTACGATGCAAAAACAGGTAAAAACCGCTACAATCCTTACGTAATGTTAGATAAGGAAGTAATCGATTCAGCGGGGAAGAAACATACGCTTAAAGTTGGAGTAATTGGTGTTGTTGCACCAGGAATTCTTCGTTGGGATGGAGCAATACTGAACGGTAAGGTAACCGTAGAAGATGGGTATGATACGGTTAAGAAGTTCTTACCAGAAGTACAAAAGGCAGGAGCTGACGTTGTCTTCGTCATCGCTCACTCAGGTATTGGTGATGAGATACATGAAAAAGGTGAAGACGATATCACATGGCAAATTTCTGAAATCGATGGTGTTGATGGGATCCTAACTGGCCACAATCACGCATTGTTCCCAGGAGATTTTGCAGATGTGAAAAATGCAGATCAAGCAGCCGGTACGTTAAATGGAACTCCTGTCGTAATGCCAGGTAAGTTCGGTAGTCACCTAGGTGTACTCGATTATGAAATGAAGATGGAAAATGGTAAGTGGAAAATCATCACTGGTAAAGGTTCACTTCGCGCAGTCCATAAAGACTCAGAAGTTATCAACCAAGACGTTATGAATGCTGTTAAGGAAGCACACGAAGGCACACTTAACTACATCCGCACACCGGTTTCAACAATTGAAGCACCAATTACAAGTTATTTCGCGCTTGTTCAAGACGATCCGTCAATTCAAATTGTAACGGAAGCACAAAAGCGCTATGTTGCTACTCAAATTCCAGGCACACAGTACGCAGACCTTCCAATCTTGTCAGTAGGCGCACCATTTAAAGCAGGTGGACGCTATGGATCAGATTACTATACTGACATCCCTAAGGGCGACATCGCCATCAAGAACATGGCGGATCTTTATGTCTTCGACAATACAATTACAGGTCTCGTTATGACAGGTGCAGATGTGAAAGAATGGCTTGAAATGTCAGGTGGCCAATTCAATCAGATCGATGCTAGCAAAACTGAAGAACAAAATGTATTGAACAGCAATTACAGATCCTATCTATTTGATGTGATTGATGGAGTGTCATACGAGTATGATGTAACACAACCAAATAAATATGATGGTGATGGGAAAGTTGTTAACGAAGGTGCGAACCGTGTTAAAAACTTGAAATTCAACGATAAGCCAATCGACATGAGTCAGAAATTCATCGTTGTTACGAACAATTATCGTGCAAGTGGGACATTCCCAGGAGTTCGGAATGCTTCAGATACTCTTACGTATCAATACGAAAACCGTGAAGCAATCGTGGACTACATGAAAGCAGTCAATCCACTAGATCCTTCAGCAGATGGAAACTGGTCAATCCAACCAGTCAACAATGCAAAAATGATCTTCGAGACATCTGAAAAAGGAAAACAACATCTTGGAGAAAACAAACGTGTTCACTACATCGCCCCAACAAAAGATGGCTATGCGAAGTATGAATTAAAATAATATAAACGTAAAAGCAAGAACGCATTTTCGCGTTCTTGCTTTTATTTTAATTATATTGGAATAACTATAAGAAAATAGATTAATAAAACAACAGCCAAGCCCATAAACTATTCAAGTTTTATTCCGAAAGTACTACTATAAAATTAAATTACTTTGGGAGAGAGCGATACAAATGACAATTGGAAGAAAGCTTGGCGCTGGTTTTGGAATCATCGTACTTATTATTTTAATATCTACGACATGGAATAGAACACAACTATCAACTATTCAAAAGGAGTATAATCATTTATTGGAAAATAATGTTACATTAAGTATTTTAGCAAAAACAGTAGAGACAGATAGTGCGTTGCAAGGGCAGGCCATCCGTTCTTACTTGCTAACAAGCAATTCATCAGAATTGGAATCGTACAAAGCTCAACACGAACACATGGTTACAATGCTAGATACAATGGCAAAAACGTCGTTGTTGTCAGAAACGCAAGAAAAGATTGCAAAGACACAAAAATTAGCTAAAGAATTTGAGACATCTGCAAATGAAGTCATTGAACTACAAAAGTCTGGAAAGACGAAAGAAGCTGTACAAAAATTAGATTTGAGTATGCGTCCGATAAATGAGGAGATTCAGGCAAGCACTGCAGAAATCACAGTATTCCAAAACAAAAGACTAGTCGCTGGTAATGAATCTGCAAATAAGTCTGCGGACCAAGCTGCAATTGCTTCAATTATTGCTGGGATCCTTAGTTTAGTATTAAGCATTGTCATCGCGGTTGTTTTAACTCGCATGATTTCTAAACCACTCCGGCGATTGTCTTCAGCAGTAACAGCAGTTGCCGAAGGGGATTTGACCGAGGAAGATGTAATCGTTGCTTCGAAAGACGAAGTAGGGGTATTAGCAAGTTCGTTTAATGTTATGAAGCAAAATCTTCGTAACTTAATTGGTGGGGTAAATGAAAACGCGCTTCTCTTGACTGCATCTGCAGAAGAATTGTCGGCAAGCACGTATGAAGTGTCTAAGTCTGCGGAAGAGATGACGAAGTCGATTGACTCTGTGGCAAGTGGCTCACAATCGTCTGCGATGTCCGCACGTGAAAGTTCTACTGCAATGGAAGAAACAGCAGTAGGTGTTCAACGCATTGCTGAATCAGCAACTGAATTGAATACGAGTGCAGAAAAAACGATGCATATTGCAACTGAAAGTGGAAAAACGATTGACAACGCAAAAGAACAGATGAATATTATTTATCAATCATCTAACGAAACATCGGAACTAATTAAACGGTTGAGTCAACAATCTGAAGAAATTGAAAACATCACAAATGTCATTACAGGCATTACTGAGCAAACGAACCTTCTAGCACTCAATGCAGCGATAGAAGCAGCACGTGCGGGTGAGCACGGGAAAGGGTTCGCTGTCGTTGCGGATGAAGTCCGTAAACTAGCTGAGGAGTCCAAAAAGTCAGCTAGCCAGATCGTTGAATTGACGCTAGCAATTCAGACAGACACTAAAAACGTAGAGCAATCGGTAACTTCTAGTATGGTGAATGTAGAACAAGGCGTGCAAGTTATTGAAGATGCTGGTCGCACATTCCTGGATATTGTAAAAGCCGTTCAAGTAATGTCTAATCAAATTGCAGAAATTTCTGCAGCTACAGAGCAAATTTCTGCAAGTGCTGAAGAAGTATCTGCCTCTGTTAACGAAATCGCAGGTCAAGCATCGAGTGCTTCTGCACAAACAGAGCAAAACGCTTCTTCTATGGAAGAACAAATGGCAACAATTGAAGAAATCAATGCAGTTGCACAGGACTTGAGCAACAAAGCCGTAGACTTACAAGAAATGATTCAACAGTTTACTGTATAACAAAAGAATGGAGCCCCTTTGCCAGCTTGAAGTTGCTGGTAAAGGGACTTTTTACATTTTTCGGCACAAAGTAAAGACCAACTGTTTTCTATAAACAGTTGGTCTTTACTTCGTTCTATATAAATTGACTACACCGCTTTCCAATAGAAGTGACAGCTTAACAAGAAAAGTTATTGGATGAAACAAAGCAAACTGCGTTTATTAACTTCACTCTTCAATAGGCTAATAAAATCTGAACATAGTTCTAGTTCCATGGCTTTAACATAAGATAGGATTAGTAAATCATCGGGGAGCCTATTCATTGACCGTGCACCTTCTTCCAAGAAATTTATATCGTCCCCAGTTATGAGGAAAGCGGGTTACCTATAACTTAGCAAAGAACGAAAAAAAGAACAACCGTTCGATTATCCACATTCATTAGTGGATAAAGTGTGGACAAGTTGTTCATAGTGGCAACTAGCCTTCATGTGTCTAGTGGATAACGTGGAAAAGGTTATGCACAGGTGTGGACGGCGCGAATTTTGTCGAAAGATTTTCTAACTTCAGCTAAAGAAACCATTTAAAATTTCTTTTGAAAAACGCGATGTGCAATATATCGCGTTATATCAACGTTGTAAGCGGATACATTTTCACTGCGTATTCGAAATTGGCCGATAATTTAAAAAACACTGTTGACTCTTCATTTCTTTCGCTATATGATTACAACAATCTACTTCAGCAAACGAAACTTTTTAAAGGTTACGTGAAGCTGAAATAATCGTCCACCCGTTGGTGCCACTGTTAGGAGTGAGTTTTATTGAGAAGTGACATGATTAAGAAAGGTGTCGATCGTGCACCGCATCGAAGTCTACTATATGCTACTGGCGTCAGATTGAAAGATATGGAGAAACCATTTATCGGAGTATGTAATTCATACATTGATATCATTCCCGGTCATATGCACTTGAACAAATTTGCAGAAGTCGTGAAAGAAGCGATTCGCGAAGCTGGAGGTATTCCATTCGAGTTCAATACAATTGGCGTCGATGACGGAATTGCGATGGGGCATATCGGTATGCGTTATTCGTTACCAAGTCGTGAACTCATCGCAGATTCAGCTGAAACAGTTATAAACGCTCACTGGTTTGACGGTGTCTTCTACATTCCGAACTGTGACAAAATAACACCAGGTATGCTGATGGCAGCGGTTCGTACGAACGTTCCTTCCGTATTTGTCTCAGGAGGTCCAATGGAAGGTGGGACTTCATCAGACGGAAAACCTTTATCCCTTGTATCTGTGTTCGAAGGGGTTGGTTCTTACAAGCAAGGAACGATGACTGCTGAAGAACTACTGGATATTGAACAGAGTGCCTGTCCGACATGTGGAAGCTGTTCAGGAATGTTTACAGCTAACTCGATGAACTCGCTTATGGAAATGCTTGGCGTAACCGTACCGGACAATGGCACGATCATTGCTACTTCCGACGAACGTCACCGTCTCATTAAAGAGGCTGCACATCATCTTGTCCGAATGGTGAAAGAAGACATTAAGCCTAGAGACATCATTACAAAAGAAACCATTGACGATGCGTTTGCACTTGATATGGCGATGGGTGGTTCAACGAATACGGTGCTCCATACACTCGCAATTGCTCACGAAGCAGAAATTGAGTACGACGTTCGTGATATTAACGAAGTCGCTAAACGAATTCCGTATTTATCAAAGATCAGTCCAGCATCCGATTATACAATGCACGACGTCCATCTAGCAGGTGGCGTTAGCGCCATTATAAAAGAACTTTGTGAAATTGAGGGAGCCGTTCACCCCGATCGGATGACAATTACCGGGAAGTCACTCTATGAAAATGTGAAAGACCGGCCGATCAAGAACGAACAAGTTATCCGTCGAAAAGAAAATGCCTACAGTCCAGTTGGAGGACTTTCCGTTCTCTTTGGAAATATTGCACCGGACGGCGGCGTCATCAAAGTCGGAGCAGTCGATCCTTCTATTAAAGAGTTCAGAGGTGAAGCGATTGTCTTTGAATCTCAGGAAGCGGCTCAAGAAGGTATTGACGACGGTACAGTGCAAGCGGGCCACGTTGTAGTCATCCGCTATGAAGGACCTAAAGGTGGACCTGGTATGCCAGAGATGCTTGCACCGACTGCAGCTATTGCGGGTCGAGGGCTTGGAACAAAAGTTGCGCTCATCACGGATGGTCGTTTCTCAGGAGCATCACGAGGCATCTCTATTGGGCACATTTCTCCAGAAGCTGCTGAAGGTGGTCCAATCGCACTTGTTGAAAATGGAGATATTATTGCGATTGACTTAACGAACAGAACGATCGAATTAGAAGTTGATGAAGTACAATTAGCAACACGAAAAAGTCGAATCGAACCATTTGAACCGAAGATTAAAAAAGGGTATCTTGCCCGTTATTCTAAATTAGTGACATCCGCTAGTACGGGTGCTGTTATGAAAATTTAATAGTTAACTCGATGATGAGGTAAAAGTGTTTGGACTCTTGCATTCCCAGAGAGCCGGTGGTGCTGAAAACCGGTAATGCAGCCAACGCGAAATCGCCTCGGAGTGAACAGTTGAAATGAGTAAGCTGTTTCGGGCTTAAGTGCCCGTTATGAAAAAGGATACGATTTGTTCGTGTCCATGAGGCGGTGTACGTTACCGCGAACAAGGGTGGTACCATGAAAGCTTTTTCATCCCTTGCGCAATTGCTTTTGCGCGGGGAGAAAAGGCTTTTTATTTTGATGAAAAACGGATTTCGACTAGGGCTATATAGTAATCATTGATGACAAGGAGAGATGTAAATGAGTACGGAAGTGCAGTTGAAAACGGCACCTGAAGTGCATGAGACCGTTGTCGCTCCCACGCGGCCAGCTAATGGATCGGATGTTTTAATACGATCTTTGAAAGAGCAACAAGTTGAAATTATTTTTGGATATCCAGGCGGAGCCGTTCTCCCAATCTATGATGCACTGTACCAAAATCCTATTCAGCACATATTAGCTCGCCACGAACAAGGCGCGATCCATGCAGCTGAAGGGTACGCTCGGGTTTCCGGCAAAACTGGAGTTGTTCTTGCAACATCAGGCCCAGGTGCAACTAACCTTGTCACAGGAATTACAGATGCGATGATGGATTCCATCCCACTCGTTGTGTTCACAGGTCAAGTCGCGAGTAGCGTCATTGGAACAGATGCCTTCCAGGAGGCGGATATCATCGGTATTACGCAACCAATTACGAAGCATAACTATCAAGTGAGTCGAGTGGAAGACTTGCCTCGCATCATTAAAGAGGCATTTCATATCGCATCGACGGGTAGACCAGGACCTGTAGTCGTCGATATTCCGAAAGACATCGCGACAGCGTCTGCAGAAAACGTCCCAGAAGCACCAAAAGAGCTGTATTTACCTGGCTATCAACCTACTGTTCATCCGAATTACCTGCAAATTCAAAAAACAATCGCGCTGATCCAGCAGGCGAAACAACCCGTAATTCTGGCGGGGGCTGGTGTCCTACATGCAAAAGCGACCGCAGAATTAAAAGAATTCGCTGAAGTGAATCGGATTCCAGTAGCGAACACGTTACTCGGCTTAGGTAGCATATCAGGAGATCACGAACTCTTCCTCGGAATGGCAGGAATGCATGGTACGTATACGTCGAACATGGCGCTCAGCGAATGTGATGTACTCATCAACATCGGAGCCCGGTTTGATGACAGGCTAACTGGTAATCTAAAGCGCTTCGCACAGAATGCCACTGTCGTCCATATTGATATCGACCCAGCAGAAATCGGAAAGAATGTTCCAACTGCTATCCCGATAGTTGCAGATGCAAAAGAAGCGCTAGCTGCTTTATTGAAACATCCGGCTTGCCAACCTGACACTGAGGTTTGGTTAACGAAACTTGAGAGTCTGACGAAGAACTTCCCACTTTGGTACCAAGAAGATCCAAATCATCTACTACCCCAACAAGCGCTCGAGCTGATCCGTAAGATTACAGAAGGTAACGCGATTGTTACGACGGACGTGGGGCAGCACCAAATGTGGACAGCACAATACTATGGCTTGAATGATCCCGATTGTTGGGTCACTTCAGGTGGTCTCGGCACAATGGGCTTCGGGTTCCCAGCAGCAATCGGTGCTCAACTCGCTAAACCTGATAAGCGGGTGATTGCAGTAGTTGGGGATGGCGGTTTCCAAATGACTGCACAGGAATTATCGTTGCTTCAAGAATTACGTATTCCAGTGAAGGTTGTTATTTTGAACAACGAAGCGCTCGGAATGGTTCGGCAGTGGCAAGAGACGTTCTTCGAAGAACGGTACTCACAGTCGTTAATTCCAATCCAACCAGACTTTGTGAAGTTAGCCGAAGCCTATGATCTAAAAGGCTACCGCATTCGAAGCATAGACGAAGCGGAAGCAATTTTAACAGAAGCGTTGTTATCGGATGAACCCGTTCTAATTGACTGCCGTGTGAAGCGTATGGAAAACGTCTATCCGATGGTAGCACCAGGGAAAGGAATTCAAGAAATGATTGGAGTGAGCGCACCATGAAACGAGTCATCACGGTAACGGTCATTAACCAAAGTGGTGTGCTGAATCGCGTCACAGGGTTGCTGATGAAAAGGCAATTCAACATTGAAAGTATTACGGTTGGGCATACGGAGCAATCGGGTATGTCGAAGATGACGTTCATCGTGAATGTAGAGGATGAACAGAAAATTGAGCAACTTGTGAAGCAACTGCAAAAGCAGATTGATGTTATCAAGGTAAATGACATTACCGACAAGTCAATTGTGTTGCGTGAGCTGGCGCTAGTCAAAGTGACATCTCCGCCACACGCACGCGGGGAGATAAATAGTCTTGTCGAACCGTTTCGTGCAACCGTCGTCGACTCTGGGAAGAGCATCGTGACCTATCAAGTCACAGGCGACCCAGACAAAATCGACGCGTTCATCGCATTGCTTAAGCCATATGGCATCAAGGAACTCACCCGAACAGGTACAGCAGCATTCGTTCGCGAAGTCCAAAAAGCTCCATCTCCACTGTTATCGATTTTGAAGTAACTTATAGTATTCGGACGGTGTTGATTTGCGCTCCAATCAACAGAACATGTTGGCGATATCTCATTCTTTTGGAAAATGAAATAAAAAATAAAAGAACCCACAAACCCTAGGAGGAATTTATTATGACAAACATGTATTATAACCAGGACATCAACGAGAAAGTATTGGACGGCAAGAAAATCGCGGTAATCGGTTATGGTTCACAAGGCCACGCACACGCACAAAACCTCAATGACTCCGGATTTGACGTAGTCGTAGGAATTCGACCAGGTAAGTCGTTCGACAAAGCGAAAGCGGATGGACTCGACGTAACAACAGTTGCTGAAGCAGCAGAGCAAGCAGACGTTATCATGGTACTGCTTCCGGATGAGCGTCAAAAACAAGTGTATGAAGAAGAGATTGCACCTGCACTAAAAGCAGGTAAATCACTCGTATTCGCACACGGATTCAACATCCACTTCGGGCAAATCAAACCACCTGCAGACGTTGACGTATTCCTCGTTGCTCCTAAAGGACCTGGACATCTCGTTCGACGGACATTCGAAGCAGGCGCAGGTGTTCCAGCATTATTCGGAGTATATCAAGATCCATCTGGCACAGCTCGAGAAACAGCACTTGCGTATGCAAAAGCGATCGGATCTGCGCGCGGTGGCGTACTCGAAACATCATTTGAAGAAGAGACAGTAACCGATCTATTTGGAGAGCAAGCGGTCCTTTGTGGAGGATTAACATCTCTCATTAAAGCAGGCTTCGAAACACTTGTAGAAGCAGGATACCAGCCGGAGCTCGCATACTTCGAAACGCTACATGAAACGAAGCTAATCGTAGACCTGATGTATGAAGGCGGCATGGCAGGTATGCGATATTCGGTTTCAGACACGGCAGAATGGGGCGATTTCGTTTCAGGACCACGCGTCATCGATGCAGATACAAAAGCGCGCATGAAGTCGATCTTGGATGATATCCAATCGGGTAAATTCGCAAGAGAATGGATCCAAGAAAACGAGGACGGACGTCCGAACTTTAACCGCATCGAAAAAGAAGAAGCTGGACATCAGCTTGAAGAAGTCGGTGAAAAACTACGTGCGATGATGCCGTTTGTTGCTAAAGGATTGAAAAAAGAGGAAGAGGTGACGGCTGGTGCGACGAATTGACTTTTTCGATACAACTCTGAGGGACGGCGAACAGTCAGCTGGCATTAACTTAAATACGGCGGAAAAGCTTGAAATCGCACGCCAACTTGAACGTCTTGGCGCAACGGTGATTGAAGCGGGCTTTCCCGCTTCGTCCCCCGGCGATTTCGAAGCAGTTCAACGCATCGCAAACATCGTACGAAACTCTACAGTGACGGGCTTAGCCCGTGCTGTGAAAAGTGATATCGACACTTCTTGGGAAGCGTTAAAAGGCGCAGAACAGCCTCACTTACACGTGTTCCTCGCAACATCACCCATTCATATGGAATATAAGTTGAAAAAGACACCCGATCAGGTTGTGGAAATTGCGGTAGAAGCGGTCAAATATGCTCGCACTAAATTCCCGCTAGTTCAGTGGTCGGCTGAAGATGCATTTCGATCCGATCCAGCATTTCTCGTTCGGATATTGAACGAAGTCATCTCAGCTGGCGCAACGACGGTGAACATTCCAGATACAGTCGGATATGCATCTCCGCAAGAATATGGCGCTCTGTTCCGGTTCTTGAAAGAAAACGTCCGCGGTATTGATCGCGTGAAACTCTCTGCCCATTGTCATAACGACTTAGGGATGGCGGTTGCGAATTCAATTGCAGCAATCGAAAATGGTGCTGACCAAGTCGAAGGCACTATCAATGGAATAGGCGAACGTGCAGGCAACGCGGCACTCGAAGAAATTGCTGTGGCATTGCATATCCGTAAAGACTTCTACAACTTGGAAACAGGTATTCTTCTACATGAAATCAAGCGGACGAGTGAACTCGTGAGTCGTTTGACAGGCGTTATGATCCAGCCGAATAAAGCGGTTGTCGGCAAAAATGCATTTGCACATGAATCCGGAATCCATCAAGACGGTATGCTGAAAAATCCTGAGACGTACGAAATTATTACTCCTGCATTAATCGGTGCAACGAAAGAGCCTTTAGCTCTTGGGAAACACTCCGGTCGGGCAGCGTTTAAAGATCGTGCGACTACAATGGGCTTCACGTTGAGTGATGAGCAGCTGAATGATGTGTTTGTAGAGTTCAAAAAGCTCGCAGACAAGAAAAAAGAGATTACAGAAGACGATCTATTCGTTCTCTTTACGAGACAACAATTGGAAGAAACAGAAATACCAATCTATGATTTGGAAAGTATCCAAGTTCAATATGGAACGAACAACGTTCCGACTGCTACAGTAACTAGTTCGACGCCTGAAGGAGAAACAGTCAGTGTCGCAACGACAGGCGCAGGCTCTGTCGAAGCAATCTTTAACACATTGGAGTTGCTTGTTAAAGGCGATGTGCACATTCTTGACTATCAAGTTTCTTCTATTGGTAAAGGACGCGATGCACTCGGTCAGGCGGTTGTCAATTTGAACTTTAACGGTACCCAGTTAACGGGTAGAGGCATTGCACAAGACGTATTGGAAGCTTCAGCAAAAGCGTATTTAAATGCTATTAATCGTCAGTTAGTACGCCAGTCATTGGAAATACAAAAAGAACTTGCAGTTGAAACTGTAAATTGATCCTATAAGGAGGAGACGACGATGGAGAAACGTATCGCAGTATTACCCGGTGACGGGATTGGTCCAGAAGTAATCGCTTCAGCAGTGAAGGTGCTTGACGTAATTGCAAGAAGGTTTCATCATACGTTCGAATTTGCCTATGGTTCTATCGGCGGGGCTGCAGTGGACGCTCATGGAACACCACTTCCTGACGAAACAATTACACTTTGTGAACAGAGCGATGCGGTGTTGCTCGGCGCAGTAGGAGGTCCAAAGTGGGATCAAAACCCATCGGAAACACGGCCAGAGAAAGGATTGCTAGCGATTCGTAAACACTTCGGATTGTTTGCTAACATTCGCCCTGTGAAAGCTGTGCCAGCACTTATTCATCGGTCACCTCTAAAAGAGGAACTTGTAAAAGATGTAGATCTTGTCATCGTTCGTGAACTTACAGGAGGACTGTATTTCGGTGAACCGAGTCAAAAAACCCATGATGCAGCAGTGGATACACTCGTTTACACACGAACGGAAATCGAGCGTATTGTGCGATCAGCATTTGACTTAGCACGAATGCGTCGCGGTAAAGTGACTTCTGTCGATAAAGCGAATGTCTTAAAGTCGAGTCAGTTATGGCGTGAAGTCGTAGAAGAAGTACGAGCGGGGTACCCTGATGTGGAAGTTGAGCACCAACTAGTCGATTCTGCTGCGATGAAACTCATTACAAACCCTGCTGTGTTCGATGTTATTGTCACAGAGAACATGTTTGGTGATATTTTGAGCGATGAAGCTTCCGTAATTACAGGTTCACTTGGGCTACTACCTTCAGCAAGTGTCCGGACAGATGGCTTTGGTCTCTACGAACCTGTCCATGGATCTGCACCGGAGATTGCAGGAAAAGGACTTGCGAATCCAGCTGCAACGATGTTGTCCGCTGCAATGATGTTGCGCCAGTCGTTCGGAATGGAAGAAGAAGCTGCGGCAATTGAGTTAGCCGTGCAAACAGTGTACGAGGAAGGTCATTGTACTGCAGATCTAGCAGGACCAGATGTCCGCCCAATGACAACTGAGCAATGGGCAGAACGTGTTGCTGAAGAAGTGGATGTGCAGTCCGTTTCGAATAGTATTATGTTTTCATATGTATAAACTTTCGCGGCATTTGCTTGCTGCCACTCATGGAAAGGGGAACTGGAAATGGCAAAGACAATTATCGAAAAGATTTGGGATCAGCACATCGTAACAGAGGAAGAAGGGAAACCGGATCTCCTCTATATCGATCTCCACCTCCTCCATGAAGTGACATCTCCGCAAGCGTTTGAAGGATTACGTCTAGCAGGGCGAAAAGTGCGTCGCCCCGAACGTTGTTATGCGACGATGGATCATAACGTGCCAACGCGTAACGTTGACGTTTTGACAGATCCAATCGCTCTGAAACAAATGACGACATTGGAGAAAAACTGTGCGGAGTTCGGAATCGAACTTGCGCACATGACGCACCCTGACCAAGGAATTGTCCACATTATTGGACCAGAACTTGGACTCACGCAACCTGGACGCACAATCGTTTGCGGAGATAGCCATACATCCACACACGGTGCGTTCGGTGCGATCGCGTTTGGTATCGGTACGAGTGAAGTAGAGCACGTTTTGTCTACACAAACACTTTGGCAGCGCCGTCCGAAAACGATGGAAGTACAAATATCCGGAGAATTAGGGCATGGCGTGACTGCAAAGGATATCATTCTCGCAGTAATCTCGAAGTTCGGCATCGACGTAGGAACGGGCCACATTATGGAATTCACTGGAGAAGCAATCCGTAATTTATCGATGGAAGAACGGATGACGATTTGTAATATGGCTATTGAAGCCGGTGCCAAAGCTGGATTGATCAGCCCGGATGCGACGACTGTTGAGTACTTGAGAGGACGTCGTCACGTCCCGGATGGTAAAGATTTCGATGTGGCTGCTGAACGCTGGCTCGCTCTCGCAACAGATGACGGTGCAGTCTACGATACAACTCGTACACTTGATGCGACAGAAATTGAACCGTATGTAACTTGGGGAACAAACCCTGCGATGGGAACGGGAATTAGTGGTCACGTGCCCTTTGCTTCTGATTATGCGTCTCCTTCCGATCAAGAAGCGTTGAAAAAAGCGGTTGCTTATATGGGGTTGCAAGAAGGGATGCCTTTAACGGATATTGCGATTCAGCATGTATTCATCGGATCTTGTACGAATGCACGTCTTAGTGATTTGCGTGCAGCTGCTTCTATTATCGATGGCCAACAAGTTCATCCCGATGTCACTGCAATTGTCGTTCCAGGTTCTCGTTCAGTGAAGCGTCTAGCAGAACAAGAAGGGCTGGATACTGTATTTAAAGCAGCTGGATTTGAGTGGCGGGAATCGGGATGTAGTATGTGTCTTGCGATGAATGACGATGTCGTTCCTGCAGGTGAGCGCTGTGCATCTACATCGAATCGGAACTTCGAAGGACGTCAAGGTGCCGGTGCACGGACGCATCTCGTGAGTCCAGTAATGGCAGCTGCAGCTGCCATTGCCGGAAGGTTTACAGATATACGAAAAGTACCTGCAATGCAGGAATGAAGGGAGGAGAAATCGATGGAACCAATACAAGTGGTTACAAGTATTATGACCCCACTAGATAGGAAGAACGTCGATACAGACCAAATCATTTCAAAAGAGTTTTTGAAACGAATTGAACGTACGGGTTTCGGGAAGTATCTGTTTTACCATTGGCGCTTTGATAGTCTAGGTAACCAATCGACCGAGTTTGTCTTGAACGATTCTCGATTTGAAGGGGCACAGATTTTAGTAGCGGATGAAAACTTCGGTTGTGGCTCCTCCCGGGAACACGCTCCATGGGCTTTACTAGACTATGGATTCCGTGTGATCATCGCACCTGGATTTGCGGATATCTTCTATAGTAATTGTTTCAAAAATGGCATATTACCAATCCTGCTGCCGCAAAACGAAATCGATTCTCTACTTACAGAGGGTCAGCAGACACCAATTACACTTACTATAGATTTAGAGAAACAGACTGTCACACGTGAAGATACCAATGTCGTTCTAACATTCGACATCGATCCGTATTCTCGACAAATGCTATTGAATGGTTGGGATGAAATCTCGCTAACAATTCAGTATGAAGATCAGATCACCTCGTATGAACAACGTTTTGAGAACGTTTGAGCAGACAAGTTAGACAATCAATTCAAGGTAGATTCAAGAAGGGGCAAATCTCTTTTTTGAATCTACCTTTTTCATAGCAATAAAGGAGTTATTGAATAAGATGTCGAATTTAGGTGTGCACAACAATCTGATTACTTGGGGGAATTTGATTGAGAAATGAAGACTTATTATTAATTCCTGGACCGACACCAGTCGTCGATTCGATTTACGATGCTTTAGGTGAAGAAACACGTGCTCATACAGATCCACGATTTGTTAGTCGATTCAAGCTCGCGATTGAACGAACTAAACGAATTTTGAATACAGATGGGGAAGTATTCATCGTTGCAGGATCAGGAACCCTTGCAATGGAAATGGCCTTAGTTAACACAATTGCACCTGGAGAACGTCTCTTAATTATTAGCCACGGGTATTTTGGAGATCGGTTTATAAAACTCGGGCAAGCATTTGGGATAAAAATCGACCTGCTACAAGCGGAGTGGGGCAAACAAGTCAATTTGAAATATGTCAAAGAGCATTTAGAGAAAAACACGTATAAAGCAGTGACGGTAACACATGCCGATACGTCAACTGGCGTTCAAGCAAGCTTAGGTGAATTAATTCCCTTAATTAAACAACATGGAGCACTCGCAATTGTCGATGGAGTTTGTGCGACGACAGCGATGCAAGAAGATATGCAGCACAACTATGCAGGACCGAATACCGCAATCGATATCGTACTGACGGGATCACAAAAAGCGATTGGCGTTCCACCGGGAATTGGCATCGTTGCATTTAGCAAAGATGCATTGAAAGCACGAAATGAGATGAAATCCGTTTCTGCTTATTATTGCGATATTCACAATTGGCTACCGGTTATGCATGATCCATCCAAATACTTCGCAACGCCACCTATCAATATGATCTACGCGTTGGAAGAAGGACTTCGTATTGTTGAAGAAGAAGGACTGAAAGAGCGTTACGTCCGTCATAGAGCGTATGGTCGCGCTGTTAGATCCGCGTTACGTACTTATGGAATGACACCGCTCGCAGAAGAGAAAGACGCAGCACCTACACTCAGTTGCTTGTATTATCCAGAGGGAGTGGACGATGCGGCGTTCCGTGCAGCACTTGCTAAAGAAGGAGTCATCTTATCTGGTGCCCTCGCTCATTTAGCTGGAAAAGCTTTTAGAATCGGTCATATGGGGAACACGACTCCATGTATGCTAGAGACTGCTATCCGGAAAATTGGAGAAGCTCTACAAACTAGCGGTCATGAAGTTTCTGTTGAGAATGCGTTAGCTGTATTCAATGAAACAATGGAAACAGCAGCTGTCTAATAACAATCCACCGCTCTGGCATATTGCTGGAGCGGTATTTTTATTTACTCTAGGCACAATGAGTATGGAAAACTTTAAATAATGGTAGAAAAGTAGTGATTTATTCAGAAGAAACAGATATAATTGTACTAGTTATAACTATTCAGATGATTGATGCAATTCATTGTTGCTGAAAAAGAGATAAGTTTGGGGTGGAATGGGTGAAACGGACAATTGAGGGGAAGTTAAGAAATGGGTTTGGACTCCTTATCGTCCTGTTAGTCGTTATAGGGGTAGCGAGTATTCTGCTACTCGTTAAGTTGAACAATGATTACAAGACCATGCTGGACGACGAAGTACATAAGGTCGACATTGTCGATGAGTTTGTACTCAAGCAAGAACAAATGCAAAGTAAAATCCGGGGGTATATGCTTTATCAAGACAAAGGGCTATTAGAAGAACGTCACGAAAACTATGAGCGTTCTGAGCATCTGATCCAGGAGCTTGGCAAGATGATCGATAGCGCAAAAATGAAGAAAGAGTACGAAGCTCTTGTTGATTCCAATGGAAAGTCTATGACGTTACAAAATAATATCGTCGATAACTTGGAAGCGGGAAAAGACGATATCGCAAAATGGATGTCTGAAGCGTCTAAAGACGTTGGGAACGTTGTAATGACACGTGCTAACTTAATTAAAGACAATCAATACAAAGTTCTGGAGAAAAAGCGCAATGAAGTCGATCAGATGATGATGCAACTTATTATTATCATTTCAGTAGTTATGCTGATCGCGGTCTTAGTTGGAGCATTCACTTCAAGAAGAATTAGCCGTTCCATTTCACAACCGGTAGCCATAGTGACAGAAGGACTTCATCAAATTGCTGATGGGAACTTTTCAATAAATCCACTTGTCGTACGAAGTAAAGACGAAATCGGTGAAATGGCGAATGCGTTCAATAAAATGGGCGCTGATGTTGCGAATATGATTCGTAAAATTAATACATCTGCTGCACAACTCGCTGAACAATCTGAAGGGTTATCAGCGAGCTCGGAAGAAAGCTTAGCATCATCGGAACTGATCGCAAGTACTGCAGAACAACAATTAGAAGGCAGTGAACGACAACAAAAGATTACAGACCAGTCAACGCAATCTATGAATGAGTTATCCGTTGGTGTCGCTGAAATATCAGAGAGCAACGAAGATATGCTGCGTTCTGCAGAAGCTGTATCGCAACTCGTTAGCAAAGGGTCCGCATCGATGGTTGAAGTAGTAGATGAAATGAAAACGATTCGAGAAACGATCCAAGAGACTGCAACCATTATGAAGGAAATGGCGGCTCATTCGTCTGAAATTGAAAAAGTAACTGCAATTATTACAGGAATTGCTGAGCAAACGAACTTGCTTGCATTGAACGCAGCCATTGAAGCAGCGCGAGCCGGAGATGCAGGAAAAGGCTTCGCAGTTGTCGCAGCTGAAGTGCGTAAACTTGCCGAGCAGTCGAAGAAATCAGCTTCTGAAATTGGAACGATGGTTAGTGACATCCAAGTGTATTCAAAGAAAGCAACGAAATCAATCGAAACTGGAAATGACAAAGTAGAAAAAGGAATGACCGCTACTGCTGAATCTAATGCAGTATTTAAAGACATTCAAGAGGCCGTGAGCGACGTGTCAGCTAAAGTCGAAACGGTATCCGCTGCAATTGAAGAAATTCAGGCAATGGCGGATGAAGTGACAGAAGGTGCGCGTGAAGTCCAACGGTTAAGTGGACAAGCAGCCGCTTCAGCAATGGAGACAAGCTCAGCTACGGAAGAACAACTCGCTGTTAGCCAAGAGATCAGTGCAAGCGCACAGAGCCTTACACGCCTCGCTGACGAGCTTCAGCAAGAGGTTAGTAGATTCCAAGTGTAAAGCATACAGAAATAGCGCAATGCCTCCATCATAGGGGCATTGCGCTTTTTTATATAAATTTATAAAGGAGTTGTCCAAAGAATTTTGGAATAGGGGTTTAATAAAAGAAAAACGTGGAAAACTCTATAGTAAGAGATTTCCACGTCTTTTAATACTATTTATTGAGCCCGCTCCATAAATAACTTTAGCTCAGTGTCTTTTACTTTACCGTTAATTCCGTATGTTCCATCTGAGAAACCTTTTGTTACATTTTCATTATAGATTGCACCAATGAAAGGCAAAGCCCAATAGGTAGAACTTACATCAGAGAAAGGAACATTTGAACTTTGGGAAAGATTGAAAGCATTAGAAAGTGCTTTTGCCATTTCTGCTCTAGTTAATAAGTCGTTTGGTTTGAACTCGCCATTATTATTACCAGACAAAATTTTCGCTTCTGTAACAGCTGTAATTGCTGAAGCTTGTGGGTGATTACTAGGAACGTCTTTATAAGATGATGCACCTTGTGCAGTTAAATTGAGTTTTTTTGCGATCGCTTCTGCAACTTCTGCACGTGTAGCATAATTGACTACTGGCTTAGCTGTATTAGATGTAGCTACGCTTGTCCCAGTGAAGTTTGCAACTCTTTTAGCACCAACGTATTTACTCTTCCAGTAGTAAGGATCATTAATGGATGAGATTGTAACACCTTGGCTTGTTGAAGCATGAATGAATTTACTTGAACCGATATATATACCAACGTGTGATACTTTGTTTCCACTTGTATTGAAGAACACAAGATCACCAGTTGCTAAATTGCTTTTTCCTACAGCTTGTCCTTGACGATATTGCTGGTCAGCTGTACGTGGGAGTGTTTTCCCTGACTTTTTGAAAACGACTTGCGTATATGCCGAGCAATCGATTCCTGAAGTAGTTGTCCCACCATAGCGGTAAGGTGTTCCTATGTAATTTTTAGCTGTATTTACCAAATCAGTAGCAGAAGAAGCAGAAGCTATAGACGGTACGGACGTTGAAATTAATAAACTGGCGATTCCAAATGCCAAGAGACGTTTTAGTTTCATAAGTTTTTCAGTTTCCCCTTTCGCACCGTATCAAGGACAGTGTCGTTATCTGTGAATATCTTAGCATAGGCTAAACCTGTTTTCGGTTACAGTTATATTACAATGGTGTTACAAAACGTCGCACTATGTATAAAACGCTTATTTGACGCGGTTTATCAGGACACAATCCTGGTAAGCTTTTTTGGGTTTTTACGTATAATTACGGTTGTACGTGAAAAAAAGACAGATTTACTGTATCTTTGTAACCAAACTTATCGAAATGCCGGAGCGTTTAAACCGAAAACTGGCAGAATGGAGCAACTATGAAAAAAATCGTTGTATTTAGCAATATGTATCCCTCTATACATCACCCTACATACGGAATTTTTGTTAAAAACCAAGTCGAATTATTGAGGACTTCAGGAATTGACGTCGATGTTAAGGCAATTGATAATCCAAAAGGCGGGAAAGTACAGTCGCTATTGAAATATGGCAAGTGGTTTGCGGGATCGTTCTTATATTTGATGAAAAATCGACGGAATCTTGCACTAACGCACGCTCATTACGCCTTCCCGACAGGTCTTCTTTCATTAATAGGGAAAAGACTTTTTAACATTCCTTATGTCGTAACCGTTCATGGCGGAGATATTGACAAAATGGCGAAAAAGAGTGCGAGAATTGCAGGTCTCACTCAAACTATTCTACAAGAAGCTGCCCATGTGATTACAGTCGGAGAACGTCTTAAACAGGAAGTTGTCACAAACTTTGGTGTTTCTGAAACATCTGTAACAATGATGAGTATGGGCGTGGATCAGGCAGTATTTCATCCACTTCCGCGCTGGGAAGTTCGTAAAGCGCTTGAATTATCGGAACAGGCCCCTGTAATTTTATTTATTGGTAACTTAATCCGAGAAAAAGGGGTTCTTGAATTAGTAGAGGCATTTGAGCGTGTGCAACAAACGATACCATCTGCCACGTTACATTTAATCGGTTCTGATAAATCTGAAGCGTATGTATCGGAAGTTAAAAAGCATGTGAGAGATCAGGACATCCAAGGGATTCACTTCGAAGGAACAAAAAGCCAACCAGAGCTTGCGAAATGGCTATCGGCAGCAGACGTTTTGGCGTTGCCGTCTTACCATGAAGGATTCGGACTTGTAGCACTTGAAGCAATGGCTTCAGGAACGCCAGTAGTTGCCTCTGATGTCGGAGGATTATCGTACTTGCTAGCAGAAGGAGCAGGAATTTTAGTGCCACCCCACGAAGTTGTAGGTCTTGCAGATGGAATCCGGCGAGCTCTTAATTCTAATGTTGCAGATGAAAATCCGAGAAGACAAGAACTTGTACATGAGCATTCTTATGAAGTGATTATAGAGAAGTTGTTAGGAATCTACGGGGATATTGGGCGTACACGTTAAAAGGGGGACGAGCGTTTGACTATTACACAACAAATTAGCGATTGGTTTGAGCACTTCCATGCAAACCCAGAGGTGAGTTGGAAAGAACAACAAACGACAAATGAAATTGCTCGGATTCTTACAGAGTTCGACGTACCGTTTAAAACGTTTGATGACGTTACGGGCGTCGTAGCTGAAATTGGTGAAGGAGAATCCATCATCGCCGTTCGTGCAGATATAGATGCACTCTGGCAAGAAGTAGATGGTGTTTACCAAGCAAATCATTCATGTGGCCATGACGGTCACATGGCGATGGTCCTCGGAGCTCTTAGTTATTTGAAAGAAGAGGAGCTTGGTTGTAAAATCCGCTTCATCTTCCAGCCTGCTGAAGAGAAAGGGAATGGATCGAATGCGATGATTGACCGGGGAGCTGTCGATGGTGTCACGTACATGTTCGGTATTCACTTAAGACCCCAAGAAGAACTTCCTCTTGGTAAAGCCTCCGCTGCGATCCGACACGGGGCTGCTAACTTTGTAGAAGGAACCATCAATGGTGTCGATGCACATGGGGCTCGACCGCATCAAGGTAACAATGCAATCGATCCTCTACTTGCAATCGGACAGTTTCTTAAAACGGTTCAATTTTCTCCATATGAAGCATATTCGGCAAAGTTAACGAGCATCCAAGCGGGTGGAGAGAGTTTAAATATTATACCCGGTTCTGCGAAGTTTGGTATGGATATTCGTGCACAGGCCAATGATGTGTTACAACAATTACAAAAGCGAATCGATAAAGGGATTGCACAAATTGGAGAACTTTACGATACATCAATCCGTCTAGAATGGACAGACTATACGCCAGCAGCAGAAGTGTCCGATGAAGCAGCAGCGATAGCACGTGAAGGGATTATTAACGTGTTAGGTGAACAAGGACTTGCACCGGACGTTGTAACTTCTGGAAGTGATGATTTCCACTTCTATACAATCCGCAATCCACAATTGAAAGCGACAATGATTGGCCTTGGAGCGGACTTGGGACCAGGATTACATCACCCCAAGATGACATTCGATCGAGGTGCACTTGATACAGGCGCTGAAATTCTTGCGGAAACGTTAAAACGGGCAAGTTTCACTGTGTAAGTTTTCATGGGAATGCCGCAAATATTAACACAATGGTGGTGTGAGAAAGTTGGCATCTGTTGAAAAAATTGAAAAATCATGAGCCGAGTGTCGTTGGTTGCAATGCAAGAAATATAGGAGTACTATTTAGATGTTAAAACTTATTCAACACATAAAAAGGAGCGGTTTAAATGGGTAGAATGCAAGATAAAGTAGCGTTTATTACAGGTGGAGCTTCAGGCATGGGCGAAATGATGGTTAACTTGTTCACAGCTGAAGGCGCAAAAGTCATCGCTGCAGACATTAACACAGACGCACTTAAAGCTAAATGGGAAGCAAAAGAAAATGTTGAATACGTAAAGCTTAACGTTACTGACGCTGATAACTGGGCAGAGGCTGTAAAAACAGCTACTGACAAGTTCGGTAAACTTGATATCCTTATCAACTGTGCGGGTATCTCTACTGAAAAAGGCATGGACGATATTACACTTGCTGACTGGCAGCGCCTACACGACATCAACGGATTCGGTACATTCGCTGGTATGCGTGCAGTCGTTCCATTCATGAAAGAAGCAGGACAAGGTTCAATCGTTAACATTTCTTCTTACACAGCTCTAGTTGGTATGGGTTACAACCCGTATGCAGCTTCTAAAGGTTCAGTTCGTGCGATCTCGCGTGCAGCTGCAGCTGAGTTTGGTAAAGACGGAATCCGCGTAAACACAGTATTCCCTGGAGTTATCCAAACACCAATGGTAGCTAACCTAGAGTCTTCTAAAGCGGCACTTGAGGGTCTTATCAAAATGACTCCACTTGCTCGTCTTGGACAACCTGAAGACGTAGGTAACGCAGTAATGTTCTTGGCTTCTGATGAAGCTTCTTACATCACTGGCGCTGAACTCGTAATCGATGGCGGATTCTCAGCAAGATAATTTGTAATAAGAACTACAAAAAGACGTCTTCTCTTTATTGAGAAGGCGTCTTTTTTACATTTTGTAAGTTGTTAGCGGTGTTGATTTACTCTGCAGGTGGACGCTTTCCTAGGGGCTCGATTTCAGCCTCCTCGATCGCTACGCTCTCTGCGGGGTCTTCAACCTTCGCTTATCCCTAAGGAGTCGCCACCTTCCGTTGCGATCAACGATGCTATCTTAGATCAACTATTTTCATTGGATATTGATAGAAGAAAATAAAAAATTAAAAACGATAGTGGGTTAGGATGTTTTCGAGTTTGAGTGCGAGGCCAAGGCTGCCTTTTACTTTTAACTTACCCATCATGAACGCTGTTGTGGTGTTTAATTTTCCAGCTAGTAGTTTGTAGAAATCATCGACTTTCATCGTCAATGTGCAATCTGCTTCTTCTGTTTCTTGTGCTGTGACGTTTGCTTTGCCGTTGTTTAATGCTAAGACGTACGTGCCCGATTCATCTCCAGACAAATTAAAACCGTAACTCACTGCTAGTTCTTGGATTGGTGCCGCATCCGCGTTCAATTGACGCTCGATTTCTTCCCACATTTTCTGCAATCCGTTCTCTTGTTTAATTTCCAACTGTCCCATCCCCCTAAAATGAATAGTGGCTCATTTCCATTATATCAAACTAATCGCAAGAATATGTAGAATTCACTGAAAACTCAAGAGGTAAAAAGCAGAATATGTCGAATTACGATAGTACTAGATAGATAAATGTGAAATTTATTATAAAACCATAAAAGTAACCGATACAAAGACTAGTAGATACGCCTTTTGAGGAGGTACTAGAGCATGAATCGAACCAAGGAAGAACTAGCGGAGTTTATCTCTAAAATGCAAGAGCAGCAACAAGTAGTATTTAAGCAGGCAAAACAGTTAGCCCTGACAAAAGAGTCAATGAGAGATGTCTTATATGAACTTTGTGAAAACATCGCGTCTATTATGAAAGTCGAGAGAGTCAGTATATGGTTGTTCAATGACGAGAAAACCGTGTTATCCGAGAATCTCACGTACACGTCCGATTCCGTTAAAATTCCTGTAGTGCGTAGACTTGATTCTAAACATGCGAAAGCATACTTCGACGCCATTGTCAGTAAACGAGTGCATGCGGTAGAAGAGATTGCGACAAATGACACATTACAATCTCTGCCTGAAGAATACTTTTTGAATACCGAGATGGCTTCCTTGCTCGATGCTTCCATTATTATGAGTCGTGGCATAGGTGGAATTCTATGTTGTGAGACGATTACGAAACGTAGCTGGACCGATTTGGATGAAGTCTTTATTGCCGCTATTGCAGACATGTTGTCGTTTGTGTTCGATCGCCTCAATCGATTGGAAATGGAAAAGCGTGTACATGAATTGGCGTATACAGATCCATTGACGGGCATTGATAATGAGAACGCATTCATTGAAAAAGTAAATAAACGACTTCAAACAGTGAGAGAGGACTTTAATGGTGCCTTCCTTTATATGAAGATGGACCAGTTTGCATCCATACAAAGTGTATTAGGTCCTGAAGGAACGAAAATCACTTTAAAAAAAGTTGCAAATCGTATTGGTGAACTGTTTCCGGACAATGCCATTTTTGCTCGAATTGCGTTCGATCACTTCATCATCTTTACAAAGGATTTAGGATCTCGAGAGAAAAATGAATTCGCCATGGCAGAAATCCTCTCCGGTCTGCGTGATCCAGTACTCATACAAGGGCAAGAAGTCTATCTGACGTTTAGTTATGGAATCGCTAATTATCCGGAGCATGTGAAGAATGCGTATGAAGGCATACAAGCAGCGAAAACTGCTCTGGATTCTTCTCAGAAAGTAGGGAATCGAAAAACTCGTGCTATTTACGATCCTGAAATGTATGAGCAGTGGGAAGAAGAAATGCATTCAGAGATGAATTTAGGAAAAGGACTCGATATGAATGAGTTTTGTCTATTCTATCAACCTCAAGTGGAGAGTTTGTCGCACAAAGTAACGGGAGTCGAGGCATTGATCCGTTGGAAACATCCACAAAGAGGATTGCTACCCCCAACTGCATTCATTGGCATTGCTGAAACAACGGGACTTATTACGCAAATTGGAGAGTGGGTTGTGAGGGAAGCCTGCATGCAGTTGAAAAGTTGGGAGCAGCAAGGGTTAGGTGCATTGACAATTTCCGTTAATATTTCACCGAGACATTTTTTGCATCATCGTTTTCCAGCATTTTTAAGTGAATGTATTCAGGAATACTCTATTAATCCACAGAAACTGATTATCGAAATTACAGAGAATGTAGCATTGGAAGATACTACGCTTGTGGAAATTCAAATTAGAAAAGTAAGTGCTCTAGGTTTTGCAATTTCAATAGATGACTTTGGAACTGGATATTCAGCATTCATCTATTTGCAGCATTTCTCGATACAAGAAGTGAAAATCGATCGACAATTTGTGAAGGATATCGAAACGGACGTCAAAAGCCGCGCGATTGTCCGCGCGATTTTGACACTTGCGAAAAGTCTTCATATGCATACCGTTGCAGAAGGCGTGGAAACGGAAGGCCAGTTGAAGCGTTTAGAAGAGCTTGGATGTTTCGAAATTCAAGGCTACTACTTCAGTAAACCGTTACCGATTGAGGAACTTAATGAAAATCTACTCGCATCTCCTAGATTTCCTTTTCTATATTTACCATTACCATCAGCTTAAAAAGAAAAACATCCGGACCAAGAGCGAAGTCGCTTTTGATCCGGATGTTTTTTACATTCTTCCAATGGGCCATTTGAATGGAATGGATCCTGGAGGAGAGTGTTTAATAATATCAATCATTGGGATTGTATAGGCGAATGCGATGAGTGCAATCGTAATACCAACCCACAAATACCAGTTTTCAAGAATCTTAGGTGTAACTTGTGCATCTTCGTCTTCAGCTGCAATCGGGAACTCTTCAACACCACGAGGAGAAAAGAACGTAAGCTTAATGAAGATATATGTCATTAAAAGAATACCAATGAAGAGAATAGTACCACCAACTGCTTGTGCAAGTTGATAACCAATCCATGTATCGACCTGTGCACCACCAGCATATTCAGAGTATGCAGAACGACGAGGTCCTCCAAGAAGTCCTTGAATGTGCATCGCAGTAGACATGATTGTCATACCGACTGTCCAGATAATCGTTTGAATGATACCAAGTTTGTTTAGTTGCTTCGTCAAGCGGCGACCTGTTAAGTGAGGTACGAGCCAGTAAGCAATACCGAAGTATGTCAAAATAACTGTCGTTGCAACCGTTAAGTGGAAGTGACCTGTAATCCAAATGGTATTGTGGACAAGTGCGTTCATTTGGTGGGATGCGTTGATGATGCCGCCAATTCCACCAGGGATGAATGCAACCATTCCTACAAACGGTGCGAAAAATCGTACATCGCCCCATGGCAATTTCTTGAACCAACCAAATAGGCTGCTGAATCCTTTTTTACGTCCTGTGATCTCAAACGTTGCAAAGATCGAGAAGGCTGTCATCAATGAAGGAATAACAACCATCATAGTAAGAACTACTTGGATGAACTTCCAAGTCGGGTCAATTCCAGGCTCTGTCAATTGGTGATGGAAGCCGACTGGAATTGAGAACATTAAAAGTAGAATGAAGGCAAGACGAGCAAGCGAATCACTAAATAGCTTCCCACCGATGATTTTCGGGATGATGGCATACCATGCCATGTAAGCAGGGAGTAACCAGAAGTAGACAAGTGGGTGGCCGAAGTACCAGAACAAAGTACGACTCACGAGCACGTTGATCGTCTCTGTATAGCCCAGTGACCAAGGAATGAATTGAATAACTACTGAAGTTGCAACTCCAAGAGATGCAATAACCCACATAAGCATGTTAATAACGACCATAAACGCGAGTAATGGTGATTTTTCACCTTTATGCGCTTTTTTCCAGACGTAAAGCTGGCGGAAGTTTGTGAAAGCGCCAATCCAACTACCGATGATGACGAATGCGAGTCCGAAATAGAAGGCTGGATGTGCTGCAAGTGGTGCATAGAATGTGTACAAAACATTTGCTTGGCCAACTAAGATTGTGACTGCAGCCATAACGGTACCAACGAGCATCATCCAAAATGAGACCCAACCGGCATTCCGCTGTTTATCTGTAATTCCGACAGTTTTCCCCATGAGAGCGAACTGGAATCCGAGAATGAAGAATGTTGTTAAAACGAGTCCAAGAATGACACCGTGAACGGTTAAAATCGTATAGTAGTTAATGTTGAAAGGTAGAGTGAATCTACCGGATCGTACAAACGTCTGCAAGAGGCCCATGAGCCCTCCGACAAGTAGCGAAACGAACGTGACATACATGAAAGACATATAGAGTCGTGCATCTTTTTTGGGGAATAAACGTAGATTGTTTTCAGTTCCGTCCATATTAATACACCTCTACCTTTCCAAACATCTGGTGATGACCGATGCCGCAATATTCGTTACAGACGATTGTGAACTCGCCTTTATTTTTCATAACCGCTTCATAACGGCTAATATGTCCAGGTTCAACCATCATGTTGACATTTGTTCCAGCAACTTGGAATCCATGAACAACGTCCTTGGATGTAATTGTAAAGAGAACTGTGGATCCCTGTGGCACACGAATTGTCTTAACAGGCTTTTCGTCTTTATCAATGCCGAAATCGTAGTTGAATGCTGAAGCGACGATATTGACTTTATATTTACCGTCAGCCACTTCAGTCAGACCTAAATTTTCAGGCTTGAAAGAATCATGTGCTTCCACATTGTTCTGGTCAATCGTTTCCAAGTGGCTCTGTGGGTGAGTCCCTTTCCAAAATGCTGCAAATCCTATAATTAAAAGAAAAATAACTAATGAGGCCATACCGAACACGAGCCAAACTTTCTCATACTTGTGCAAATGCATAATACTTGCTCCCTTCTGATCTTGTTATCTTGAAATGAAAAGCCAATAAGCGCCAAACCATGAACCAACCATTAAAACTCCTAGAATCATAACCATTATGAACGTTCCTTTTAAATTCGAAGATGCCTCTGTTACAGGGACATCGTTGTTAGTGTGCTTCTTTGCCATTTCCCTCACCGCCTTTAGTTGGTGTATACGTGCTCTTTAAGAACTACTTTTATCATATTGAATCTCAGAAATTAAAATACTAGGGATTTCCCTAATACTTTGGTCTTTAGGAGGGAGTTCACAGATTGTTCATAGGTACACCACATTTTTGACAAATGAAACTGATAGGAAATTTCATGTGTAGTTGAAGGGTTTAGGGAACATCTTGAATATAGGCCGTTTGTTGACCGACGAAGCAGTACGCTTTACAATTAATCAATGAAGGAACTTCTATTTAAGAAAGTTGGTAAAAAACTATGGAAAACATTCAAACGATTCTTGTCGATAGCAAGGTGCAAGGCGCGGAAAAAGTTTTGGAATTGGTACGTGAAGAATTACAAGCAGGTCGTCTACATGTGCTTGGCCTAGCAACAGGGAGTACTATGGAGCCAGTTTACGAGAAAATGAGAGCTTCTGAGCTAGACTTCACGACTGTAACTGCGTTCAATTTAGACGAATACATCGGTATTCCGGCAACGCACACGAACAGTTATGCGCATTATATGAAGGAACATCTATTCTCAACGAAACCGTTCAAAGAAACGCATATCGAAGATGGTATGGCTGAAGATTTAGATGCCGAATGTGTTCGATACGAAACGTTATTGAAAGAAAACCCATTGGACATTCAGTTCCTCGGAATAGGGGAGAATGGGCATATCGCGTTTAACGAACCGGGTACATCGCCAGAATCAGTTACACATGTAGTGGAATTAACAGAGTCAACAATTGAAGTGAATAGCCAATACTTCACTGAAGATGAAACGATGCCTACTACTGCACTTACGATGGGAATTTCTTCAATTATGCAAGCTAAGAAATTGATTGTTGTCGCGTTTGGTGAGAAAAAGCGTGCAGCACTTGAAAAACTATTCGCAGGTGAAGTTTCAACTGAATGGCCAGTGACGTACTTACTGGATCATCCAGATGTAACAGTTATTACGGATTTGAAGTTGTAATCGAAGAAGATTTGCTTAACAGGCTGTCCCTAGGGGCAGTCTTTTTGTATGGAGAAAGGGCTTCTTAATCATAACGCTAGAGTTGTCGGACAGCTCACGCGGTTTCTCCTTCACTTGGAGATGTTTCTTCATCACAAATTCGGATTTCTCCGACACTCCGCGGAATTTATCGATAACGAGACATAATTGCACCTGCCAAATCACAAAGAATCCAAGTAAATCCACATAAAAAAACCGTACAACCGAAGTTGTACGGGGAAGTGTTACTTATGCAGTTTGCTGGGGTACACGAATTGTCCAGCGGGAGAAATCAGGCTCTTCTTTTGAAATCATCTCTGATGGATAAACGAATGTCCAAGGCTTTGTTGTATTGGCATTTACAGGAAGTGAACCGATGTCAAACGAACCACTCGCTACGACTTCACCTGATGCATCGATTAGTTCCAGTGGCAACTTTTCGATATTAATTTGCTTGGAATGGCCATTGCGGATGAAGACCGATGCTGCAATGCTTCCGTCTTCTTGCTTAGCTACTTGGAATCCAGCGATATTCACTTCACGCGGCTTCAATTTAGGTAAGTTGCTAACAACTTCCTCAAGTGCAGCTTTTTGTTCAGCAGGCAAGCTTGTTTCCCAAGACTCTTCTAATTCTAATTTGTGAGGAACCATGGATTGTACGTTGAACGCAAGTTTCCAATTTTCATTTGGCGGCTCTTCGACGAATAAGTTATCTTTTGTGAAAACGAATACCCAAGGACGTGCGCTACGTGGCTGAATTTCACCAAGTTCGCCTAAATCGAATTGTTGAGATCCAATTGTTTTACCTTCTTCATCCATGAGCATTAATTCAACTTCACCAACCGTGATCGTCTGGTCAAGAGAAGAACGGAAGAATGCTTTCACAAGAAATTCTTCTGTAGCTGGCTCAACGTCAATATCGATACCTGATAACGAAATCTGGTTCTGTTTCAATGGCTCAAGTTCGTTCGCTAGGAAGCGGAATACGTACTCTTGCTCCTGTGGCAATTCCCAAGATGGGTGAAGGGATAGAGCTGTTTCAATATCCTCATCCCCAGCTGGACCGCCAGTGCCGGCCATTAGTTCTTCAGAGCCGATTGTGCTGTCGCTACCTGTCTTCTCTGTTTTTTTGAACATAGATAGAAATTTCATGAGTTAACCTCCTCTGTTTGTTGTTCTTGCTGATCTGTTAGGATTTTCATGAACTGAATTACTTCATAAGCGATATCCCGTCTCAGCTTCTGATAATGTTTCCCGAAGAGTTCTAACCCTTCACGCTGATAAATTCGCATCGGATCTTCTTGTCCATACGAACGAAGTCCAATTCCTTCTTTTAACCTCGTCATCACTTCCAAGTGCTTGACCCACATCGTATCGATATGACTGAGCATAACTTGAGGTATAAGTTGGTTCACTTGCTCATTATCCTCAAAGGATTGAATGTATGCAACCAATTCGTCGAGAGGATTAGCGTAGAACTTAACAATTTGTGTTGGTTTTTCAAATGTACGTGGTAGTTCAACTGGCATTTTGAGCAGTGCATTCATCGTCCGCTCGATACGCTCGAAATCCCACTGATCTACAGTATCCCTTTCAGGACAGCTATCAAATATAACGAACTCCGTTGTTTCTTTCAACATTGTTTGCAACAGTCCGTTTACATCATTACGGTCGAGTACATTGTCACGCAATCCATAGAGCACGTTCCGCTGATCGTTGATAACATCATCTAACTTCAGATTGTATTCTCGCATAGAGTAATGTGCACCCTCTACAATACGTTGTGTACGTTCTGTTAGCTCATTGACGTCCTTGTTGAGTACCAACCCTTTTTTGTCGGTCTCCACCTTTTTCTCGAACTTTTCGATATCCTCTTTAGCAAATCGCTTGAACATCTCATCCTCTAACGATAGGAAGAAACGGGATTCTCCTTTATCACCTTGTCGACCTGAACGTCCACGCAATTGGTTATCCACCCGTCGACTTTCATGCTTTTCCGTACCAAGTACGAATAATCCACCAAGATCTTCTACCCCTTCACCAAGTACAATATCCGTTCCTCGACCAGCCATATTCGTCGCAACCGTAATATGTCCTTTTTGACCAGCATTTGAAATTAAATCAACTTCTTGTTCGACACTTTTCGCATTCAGCAAATTATAATCGAGGTTTTGCTCGTCTAGATATTCGACAACTTTCTCAGATTGCAGAATAGATGTCGTTCCAACGAGAACAGGCTGTCCTGCTTTATTACGTTCTGCGACTTCTTTCGCCATTGCTTTGTATTTTTCGTCAATTGTTTTGAACACAAAATCTTCTTGGTCCATCCGTTGGCGAGGACGGTTTGTCGGAATTTGAATAACTTGCATGTTGTAAACTTCGCGGAATTCGCGTTCTTGCGTCTTTGCAGTTCCTGTCATACCACAAAGTCTCGGGTACATCCGGAAGTAGTTTTGAATGGTTATTTGTGCTTGCGCTTTGTTTTCATCCGTAATCGGAAGACCTTCTTTAGCTTCGATTGCCTGATGAAGACCATCTGATAACGTACGACCATCCATAATCCGGCCAGTAAACATATCGACCAATTCCACTTTCTGATCCCGCACGATATAATCTACATCTCGCTTGAAGATGACATAAGCACGGACAGCCTGGATTACATAGTGGTACAGTGTCTGATGCTCAAGGTCATAGAGGTTATCTACGCCAAATGCCTTTTCAACTTTTTCAATACCTGTTTCCGTGAGTGATGTAGATTTCGTTTCATCGTCAAAATCAAAATCCACGCCTTGTTTAAATCGTTTAGCAAGTCGTGCGGCAATCATATGAAGGTCCGCGTCTGCTTGCATTTTTCCAGCAACAATCAACGGCGTTTTCGCTTCGTCAATCAATACACTGTCGACTTCGTCAATAATTGCATAATGATACGGACGTTGAACTTTTTGGCTCAGGTGTTGTGCCATGTTATCACGCAAGTAGTCAAATCCGAATTCGGTACCGACACCATAAGTGATGTCAGCATTATAGGCTTCCTTTTTTTCGGAACCTTGCATCATTGGTACATTCAATCCGACAGTAAGACCTAGGAACCGATGAATTTGGCCCATTTGATCAAAATCACGTCGCGCTAGGTAGTCGTTCACGGTAATGATATGAACACCTTTACCTTCAAGTGCACGTACGTAAGAGGGGAGGGACGCAACAAGCGTTTTCCCTTCTCCGGTTGGCATTTCAGCGATATTCCCTTCAGTTAGAACCATTCCACCGATTAACTGAACGTCAAAGTGGCGCATGTGTAAAACTCGTTTAGAAGCCTCACGCACAACTGCAAAAGCCTCAGGAATAATCGCTTGTACAATTTCACCTTTTTCAAGACGCTCTTTGAACTCAGTCGTTTTTTCTGCCAGTTGTTCGTCTGACAAGTCGACGTAGTTTTCTTCTAATTTATTTATACGATCAACAATTTTACGGTACTTCTTTAGCTGCCGATCACTAGTTTGGTTTGATCGTCTAAAAATGGATAGCATATAATTAACGCTCCTTTATAGTGTCCATTCAACGGACACGTCTCTATTTTATCAAACAAGAGCGCAAAAGACTAGAAACGTACGAAAGAACCTTTTTATGTTAAGAGTAAGTTTTGTCGAAAACGGGTATAGATGAATAATTCGTCTAATTATTCATAGAAAGAATGTTTCACAGAGTGCTTTCTTGCGGTTGCCGTGTTATAATACGGTAGGCTTTAATTTAAATTGAGTTCTACAGGGAGGAAGGACATGTTATTCCTTGCAATGGCGGCTGCATTCGTAGGTGCCATCATATTAACTCCACTTGTCATAAAATTCGCGTTCCGAATCGGGGCGGTTGATAGACCCAATTACCGCAAAGTCCATGCAGCGGTGATGCCGCGTATCGGAGGTCTTGCGATATTTGGAGCGTTTTTAATTGGATATGCAATTTTGTTACCTAAAGATGAACATGCTGCAGGCATATTAATCGGTGCAGTGATTATCATCGCTATCGGATTCTTCGATGACATGTTGGAAATCACAGCAAAGGCGAAAGCTTTAGGACAGCTTATTGCTGCAATTATCGTAATGACTGTTGGAAATCTTCAAATTGACTTCATTAACTTACCATTTCTCGGACAAATTGATTTTGGATATTTAAGTATACCGATTACACTTCTTTGGATTGTTGGCGTAACGAATGCTATTAACTTGATTGACGGACTCGATGGATTAGCAGCAGGGGTTTCGACAATTGCACTCATTACAATTTCAGTCATGGCACTGATAATGGGGAATTCGTTCGTTCTCGTAACATCCGCGATTCTTGCGGCCAGTTCACTTGGTTTCCTGCTTTTCAACTTCCATCCAGCGAAGATTTTCATGGGGGATACAGGATCGCTGTTCTTAGGATTTATGATCTCTGTGCTTGCTCTACTCGGATTTAAGAATGTGGCAGTTGTATCATTAATTATTCCTATTATTATGCTAGGTGTTCCGATTTCTGATACATTCTTCGCGATTGTTCGACGTATACGTATGAAACAATCTATTACCGCGCCAGATAAGTCGCATTTACACCATTGTCTATTACGCGCAGGCTTCTCACATCGACAAACCGTATTAGTTATTTACGGAATCGCGATTCTTTTCGGAATTGCAGCGGTGTTGTTCTCACAAGCAACCGTTTGGGGAGCGATTTTGTTACTCTTCATCATCTTGCTTACTATCGAATTGTTTGTAGAAATTATCGGACTTGCCGGTACCAACTATCGACCAATTTTAAACTTAGTCCGTATGATCGGAAAGTAATCTAAAAAGGCTATTCTGGGAATTTCCAGAGTAGCCTTTTCTAATGTCTACAACTAAAAAAAACGCGAGAGGAGAAAACTCCTTTCGCGTTTAATGGGTTTGTGATTAATTGCTATCCATTTCAGTTGACGGTTGAATGACAACGCGCTTCGAAGTGTTGTCGTATCCTCCGGATGCTTCATCATCGACATCTGGAACGAGTGATGAAATCAGTCCAAGATGAGATTGTAAAATCAACTTCTTTTGTTGAAGGTCTTCATCGTTCAGCTTCCAGTAATACACACCTGTCGACCAATCGTCATCCCCTTCAAGAGTTAGCGTATCGACGGATGGCATTCCGCCTTTAGCATACTCTAAGAACGACAACATCTCTTTGTATTGCATATCTGTTTTAATATTATCACCAAGAGCATCAATCACGCCGCCGAACTTCGTGATTGCAGCGGGAGACTTCACCTGATCCATCATTGCTCGAATAATCATTTGTTGCCGTTTTCCGCGTTCAATATCATTGTCGAGCTTACGCGTTCTAGCCAATGCAAGCGCATGGCGTCCATCAAGTAACTGCAAGCCAGGCATTAAATGAATTGAATTACCGTCATTTTCATCTTTTTCGATTCGTTCATAGGGAACTTCTACTTCCACACCGCCTAAAGCATCTACTACATCAATGAATGCATTAAAATTAGTCTTCAGATAGTAATCAATTGGTATGTCCAGCATTTCTTCGACAGTCTCTATTGTTGCTTTTGTTCCACCATACGCATTTGCATGGGTGATTTTATCTTTGTAATCGACTTCTGGGATATAAACGTAAGAATCACGAGGGATACTTAATAGTTTGACAGTTTTTTGTTTAGGGTTAAAAGTAGCGACAAGTAAAGCATCTGCTCGACTGTTACTATCACCTTGCTTTCTATCTTCACTGTCATCTACTCCCATTAACAATACAGAGACATTGTCTTTAGCGGGCTCAACATCACTCTCTTTAGAAATCGAGCGTGGAGTTCTGTCTTTAATAGGTTGATACGCACGATCAGCAGCCAATTCAGCTTTTTTATGAATAGTTACTCCATAAGCTGCGATTGTCAAGAAGAGAGCAAACGCAATTACAAGACCTATTTTCAAAGCGAGCCTGGGCTTGGACGTCTTCTTCTTAGTTTTTTTATATTCATTTCGCTTCATAATTATCACTTACCCCCGTAAATTAAAGCATTTGAAATAGTTGTCAATATCTGAGAGTTGTTGTCATTTAACAGCAACGGCTATATTTGTCGAATGGAATTTGAGTTTGCACAATTTTGCAGTTATCAACAGTATACTCTTTTTACGGAATCGCGTACACCTTTTCAGACAGAAAACTCCAAGAATTCCTGACCGCTTTCAGACACAACACCTTGCCCATTCGTTAAATCGGCAATCCAATCATGAAATTGTTGCAGTTCAGCAATCGGGACAAATACGAATAGTGTTACATGCGTACCGTAGTCAATGGTATCTAATGGCCATGCGGACTGTCGAACTTCATTTTCAACTTTTCCAAGAGCTGTATAGTCGACAGCTACAGCCATTTTAGCGTGTAACACTCGTTTTACTGTACCAGCAGCTGCAACTCCTTCGGACGTAGAACGTCCATATGCGCGTATGAGTCCACCACCACCAAGTTTAATGCCACCAAAGTAACGAGTGACAACAACCGTTGTATCTTTCAATCCTTGCTTCTTTAGTACTTCTAGCATTGGAAATCCAGCTGTACCAGAAGGCTCTCCATCATCGTTTGCTTTCTGTATGTTGTCGTGTTCACCTATTAAATACGCAGAACAATTATGGGTTGCGGATGAATGGATTTGTTTAATCTCTTGGATGAATTCAAATGCCTCTTGCTCCGTTTCTGTACGCTTTACGGATGCGATGAACCGAGACTTATTAATGACAATTTCCGCTTCGTTTTGTTGTTTTACAGTCTTATAGTCCATTCTCATTGCAAGACCTCCTCAATCTGTAATACAATTTTAATATGTTATGGGCATTAAGATGCTATACTGAATAAAGTGTATAGTGAATCCATAGTAATCGCAATAGCCTATGGATTATACAATGAGATTTTAGCAATAGTGGGAGTGAGGACGATGAATAAGGCGGCAATTGATATTCAAAAGCTTGAAGGTATCTTCGATAGCATGGTGAATGTAATGGATCAATCCAAAAATGACATTTTCATGATTAGTGAACAAAGCCGTCGAAGTTTTGAATCCATGCAACGTGAACTTATTCTAGTGAAGGAAGATATTTCCCGGGTAATAACTGAAGGAGATCATCTTGAAGAAATGATGCGTCACTCACGTAGAAGGCTTGCTGATGTCTCGAAAAACTTTGTGAACTATTCTGAGCAAGAAGTGCGTAAAGCGTATGAAGTGGCCAATGACCTCCTTGTAAGGCTATCCCTAAACAGAATGGAAGAAAAGCAATTACGAACCCAACGTGATGATTTGGATCGACGGCTTGCGGACCTATTAGAAACGATTGAACGGGCTGACCAGTTAGTAAACCAAGTTTCTACAGTGGTTACGTATCTTACTTCTGATTTGAAGGATGTTGGAGAAGCACTTGAAACAGCTCGGCATAAACAAGAGTTTGCGATTCGAATTATTCAAGCTCAAGAAGAAGAACGAAAGCGAGTTTCTCGGGAAATACACGATGGACCCGCACAAATGATGGCTAACGTTCTAATTCGCTCTGGGCTTGTTGAAAAAGTGTACCAACAAAAGGGACCTGTGCAAGCGCTTGCCGAGTTTAATGATTTGAAAGAGATGGTCCGCAATGCATTATATGAAGTACGTCGAATTATTTATGACCTCCGTCCAATGGCGATCGACGATCTTGGCGTAGTTCCTACATTAAAAAAGTATCTATCCACTCTGATGGAATATGAACCGAATGTCCACATTCATTTTCAAAGCATAGGAGAAGATCGTCGTTTTGAATCCAGCTTTGAAATTGCTGTTTTCCGTTTAGTACAGGAATCGGTGAATAACGCCATTAAACACGGCAGTAGTCCAGATGTTTGGGTAAAAGTAGAATGGTTACGTGAAACGATGAATGCCATCGTCAAAGATAATGGTTCTGGTTTCGATCAAAAAGACGTAAAAGAAAAATCATTTGGTATTATTGGTATGAAAGAACGGATCGCCTTGTTGAAAGGTGAATTTAAAATCACTTCTGAAGTAGGTAAAGGGACAAGCTTGTTCTTTAAAATACCAATTAATCCTAATAATATAGGCAAATAGAGTCTCTGGAGGGAACGAACATGACAACAATCTTAATAGTAGATGATCACCAATTATTCCGTGAAGGAGTCAAGCGTATCCTAGCATTTGAGGATTCGTTCGAAATTGTAGCAGAAGGTGACGACGGCAGTGAAGTGTTTCCATTGTATGAAGAGCATCATCCAGATGTCGTTTTAATGGATATTAACATGCCACGCATGAATGGTATTGAAGCAACAGAGCAACTCATGAACAAGTATCCGGAAGCAAAAGTCATTGTCTTGTCCATTCATGATGATGAATCATATGTTTCCCAAGCGTTGAAAACAGGCGCACTCGGATACATGTTAAAAGAAATGGATGCAGATGCAATCGTTCAAGCGATTAAAGTAGTAGCGGCTGGCGGTTCTTACTTACACCCGAAAGTAACGCATAACTTAGTCACAGAATATCGCAGATTGAGCGAACGTGAATATAAAGGGTCTTTCCACCAGCACGAAATTCGTCGTCCACTCCACTTGTTGACTAAGCGCGAATGCGAAGTGTTACAATTGTTGACAGATGGTCAGAGCAACCGGGCTATCGGGGAAACGTTGTTTATCTCTGAAAAGACCGTTAAAAACCATGTTTCAAGTATTTTGCAAAAAATGAGCGTGAACGACCGAACACAAGCTGTTGTAACAGCGATTAAAAATGGTTGGGTTGAAGTGAAGTAATGCATTACTTACAAAAGGGCCTCCATTCGGATGGTCCTTTTGCTATGAGAGGAGAACAATTATGAAAACACTATCAGCACTCGTTGGAACAGCGGCTCTCGCACTTGTCCTAACTGCTTGCAGTGGCAATGAGGATGGAAAAACGACTCAAGGATCCGTGGATGACGGAGAAAAGAGTAATGAATACGGCTCTATTGATCATGGTGTGAAGGATAAAGATGGCGTAGGATTCAGCTTGAATGGAGAGACAATCGAAGAAGCAGCAAATGTCCCTGAAGATGAAAAAAAAGCCATTCTGACTACGTTTAATCGTTATATCGATACGTTGAATTCCCAACAAATTGATGAATACTTAAACACACTCTCAACTGCAACTTATAACTTGGATGAAGAACGTGCGGCGACTGAAGAATTGCTAGCTACCGGTGTGCTTACACGTACTCCGGACGATGCAACGATTGTGAAGTATTCAAAAGAGGAAGCACAAGTGTTTACTACGATGGAAACATCGATAAAAGTGAACGAAACGGGTGCTGAAGAAGCAAGTAAGGGGCGTCAAGTAACCGTACTTACTAAAGAAGATGGAGACTGGAAAGTAAAAGCCGTCCATTACATCGGTGACCCACAATAAAATCTGTTTTAACGAAATACAAACAGCGTATGGAAAAGCAACATAAAGTTGCCAGCCCATACGCTGTTTTTGTATTGCATTTCTAGTCTCACTGGCATACAATAGAGATAAGAACACTTGTTCTGCGAGAGGGAGTGGATGAAATGGCTGCATTAAAGATGGAAGTAATTCCTTACTTGGAAAGTATGATTTATTTACCGATGGTGCTTACGATTTTAGAACGAGATCGGTTAGTATTTGAACAGAAAAACTTCAAATTTAAAAAACCGTATTTAGGGCTCGTAGATGATGTTTCGAAACGAGTGCATCGAGAGCTTGGAAATACGGCTGCTTATTTACGTGCAAATAACATGTCGGTAGTGAAAGGGAAAACAGACGATATTTTTACGGAATATGTGTTTATGCATGACCAACAACAAGATTGTAGAAGGTACTTAAATGTTCGTTTACGAAATCGTACAGAAGAGTTACTTACTCAATATCTTCAGAAACTGGATATTTAAAAGAACCCCCTTGTGCAAGAAATGTTCGAGGACGATGCAACATAAATTGCTTTTTACTAAAATCTCGCTCAAGTAGAGCAGCAAATGCAAATTGACGCCACATCGTCGGAGTCGATACATTCACTTTGATTTTATAGCCATTTTCAAGTTGTACAGAGCATCCAACAGATTCTTCTTGAAAGTCAACGATGGAATGATAAGATATCCAAATGTTTTCATCTGACTTAGGAGACATCGTCGGTAAAAAAATGTATGGAGTGTCAAACGCGTGCGCCACAATAATTGGTGTTTTATGACGATTACCAAGCGCATGTCGAGCAGTCAATGTACGTGTTTTTAATGAAGCTCCATAGAGTTCGCATGTGTTTCTAACGATTTGAAGTGGTTTTTTCGGTAAGGAAAACTCATTATTCCGCTCAATAACTCGCGTGGATAATTTATAGTCCTCCCGAATCGGTTGCAAAACAAACGTATCTGAATTAATGAGATAATTTTCAGTACTTTTCACTGGCCGCATCTTGAACACTCCTACTCAATAAGTAATAACTCCTATTATATAGAAAATTATTTGGAAAGCAATCAGTAAAAGTGGAATAATCAGAATTTAAGATAAAAAAAGCTCTGTGTTTGTCGAAGAACCGAGTCGATAGTCAATTGGACTCGATTCATGCAACAGGTCACAGAGCATTATTGTCAGTTCGCTTGGTAACCGAGCGCGGCAGCACCAAGCGTTTTTGCTGCAGATAACATCGCAGATTCGTCAAAGTCGAATCGTGGATGATGGTGAGGAAAAGCATGTTCAGGTTGTGCACCTGTGAAGAAGAACGTGCCAGGGACGTGTTGTAAGTAGTAAGCAAAATCCTCGCCACCCATTTGAGGAATCGTTTCAACGACATCTTTCACACCTGGAACTTCTTTTGCGATATCACGTAAATACAGCGTTTCTTTATCGTGATTTACGACGGCAGGATATCCGCGGGTATAGGTAACCTGTATTTCACAGTTATTCATAAGGGCAGTTCCGTCAGCAATTCGTTGGATTTCAGTCTCCATTAAATCCCGGATTTCAGGGGAGAACGTTCGAACGGTACCTTTAAGTTCCGCACTGTCAGCAATAATGTTGAACGCATTGTCCGCTACAAATGAACCGATGGACAAGACAGCGGACTCAATAGGATCGACACGACGTGACACAAGTTGCTGCAAGTTTGTTACGAGCTGGGATGCAATGACAATTGCATCTTTCGTTTGGTGAGGGGAAGCCCCATGGCCTCCTGCACCTTGAACAGTTATTTCGATTCGATCTGCAGCAGCCATAATTGGGCCACTCAAATATTGGATCGTATTGGGTTCCATCATTGACCACAAATGTGTGCCGAAGATGACATCTACTCCGTCAAGACAACCATCTTCAATCATCGAAATCGCTCCCCCTGGCGCGTATTCTTCAGCATGCTGATGAATGAATACGTAAGTTCCAGAAAGTTCGTCTTTCAACTCGTGAATCGCTTTCGCAAGGTGGAGTAATGTTGATGTATGTCCATCGTGTCCGCACGCGTGCATGACACCGGGAACCGTAGATTTGTATGGAACGTCTTTTTGGTCTTGGATAGGGAGTGCATCAAAGTCTGCACGAAGCGCAACCGTTTTACCAGGTTTACCGCCTTCGACTCTTGCAACAACACCATTTCCGCCAACGTTGCTACGGAACTCGATTCCTAGGTTTTTGTAGAAGTCTTGGATGTATTGTGCTGTATTCGTTTCATGGAACGAGACTTCTGGATGCTGATGCAAATAGCGTCGAACATCGACCATGTCGTTAAAAGAGTTGTCGAGTAGTGCGTATAGCTTTTCATTCATAGAAGACAGCTCCTTTTAGTTAAGATGGTATACAGTATATCAACATGTTTCGAAACTCGCAATAGTTTGATAACGACCAATAAAAAAAAGAGGCGCTTGGCCTCATAATAGAAATTATTCCTCGTTATGATTGTGAAGAGAGCTATAAACAGTTAAGTATGGAGCACTCGTGAAAATGTGTACAGCGGGTCCTGCGAACGAGTCGCTGCGTTCTGTATCGTACGCATCCGCAAATGCGGGCGTATGCTTCCATGTATCAAAACCAGTCACATCTTCCCATTCTGTCATAATGATATACGTATCGGATCCGACAGGGCGTAGCAAGCGGTAAGCAAGAAAACCGGGTGTACCTTCCATAGAAGAAACATTCGTTTTAAAACGGTTTTCAAAAACAGGTTTGCCTTCATCTGAGACTGCTACGTTGTTCATTGCAAAGAACCCATGCTCATGTAGTTGTCCAGATTCAGCGACCACTTCATATTTCTGAGGTGTTGTAAAAACAGTTTTACCTTCTGTTTCGTGGTAAAGCTGGGATGTTCCATTGCCGTGCATTAAGATCATACGCTCATTGGCATGTTTATTTTTGATTGTCTCCATGAATTCTGAAGTACCCCGTGTAATATAGACGTTTTTCATTTCTGTATCCTCCTTGGCTTATCTAAACAATTGTATTGTTGTTAAGTTATTTCCCACAATTCACACACCTAAAACAAACCATGACAAAATGATGACGGAATGTGGCACAAATTTATGACAATAGGTGTGTATTGCTATACATCCCAACCGTTTACGTCTATATTGAAAACGATGAGCAACATGAAATAGATAGAATTAGATTCAGTTTTGTAAAAAGAGAATGGGGGAATTAGTTCATGGCAATCGTAAACGATACACTTCTTCGTGCTGCACGTGGAGAACATATTGATCACACACCGGTGTGGTACATGCGTCAAGCAGGAAGATCACAACCCGAGTACATGAAAATTAAGGAAAAGTATTCATTAGAAGAAATAACACATCAACCGGAATTATGCGCTTATGTTACAAAGTTACCAGTCGACCAATACGGTGTAGACGCTGCGATTTTATATAAAGATATTGTCACGCCGCTTCCAGGTATGGGCGTTGATGTTAAAATTAAAGCGGGTATCGGTCCTGTAATTTCCAATCCGATTCGTTCTGTCGCGGATATCGATAAATTGACAACGATGCTTCCAGAAGACGACATTCCGTTCGTGCTTGAAACGATTCGCATTTTAACAGAAGAGCAATTGGATGTTCCACTTATCGGTTTTGCCGGAGCACCATTTACACTTGCTAGTTATATGATTGAAGGAGGACCTTCAAAGAACTATGCGCGCACGAAAGCGTTAATGATGTCAGAGCCAAAAGCTTGGTTTGCTCTTATGGACAAACTTGCAGATACAATGATTGCTTATGTGACAGCACAAGTGAAGGCTGGGGCATCTGCTATCCAAATTTTCGACTCATGGGTTGGTGCATTAAACGTATCCGATTACCGTATTTTCATCAAGCCGGTAATGGAACGTATCTTTACGGAACTTCGTAAATTGAACGTTCCTTTAATCACATTTGGAGTAGGTGCAAGTCATTTAGCGAACGAGTGGCATGACCTCCCTGTCGATGTAGTTGGTTTAGATTGGAGACTTTCTATAGAAGAAGCTGGGCAACGTGGACTAACGAAGCCACTTCAAGGAAATCTCGATCCGACTATATTACTTGCAGATTGGTCTGTTATTGAAGAACGTGCAAAAGTGATTATTGAGCAAGGTGTCGCACACGGTAGCCATATCTTTAACTTAGGGCATGGCGTATTCCCGGAAATTGAGCCTGCTAAGCTGAAGAAACTAACTGAACTGATTCACACATACAGTGCGGAACTTCGCGCGAAATAAAAACTAATGTTGAGGTGAAAAACATGGGAAAACGCACAATGGGACTTTTAGTAATGGCATACGGAACACCTTATAAAGAAGAGGATATCGAACCGTATTACACACATATTCGTAGAGGACGTAAACCGGCACCTGAGCAACTAGAAGATTTGAAAAACCGCTATGAAGCAATCGGAGGAATTTCTCCACTCGCACATATTACAGACGGCCAAGCGCAAGCACTTTGTGATGCGTTGAACCAATCTCAAGATGAAATTGACTTCAAGCTATACATCGGATTGAAGCATATTACACCATTCATCGAAGATGCAGTAGAACAGATGAGTAAAGATGGCATTACTGACGTCGTCAGCGTTGTACTTGCTCCTCACTACTCAACATTCTCTGTGAAATCTTACAATACGCGTGCTAAAGAAGAAGCGGACAAATACGGTATTTCAATTACTTCTGTTGAAAGCTGGTATAAGCAGCCGAAGTTCTTGCAGTATTGGGAAGAGAAAATTCGCGGAACTTTCGATAGTATGAGCGACGAAGAACGTGAAAAGTCGATTCTTATCGTTTCAGCGCATTCATTACCACAAAAAATTCGCGAAGCGGGCGATCCTTACCCGGATCAGCTTGAAGAAACAGCTAAGCTTCTTGCAGAAGCTGCTGATGTGAAAAACTATGCAGTTGGATGGCAAAGTGAAGGGCAGACGGGCGAACCTTGGCTCGGGCCTGATGTACAAGACTTAACGCGTGAATTGCATGAGCAAAAAGGCTATACATCATTCGTCTACACGCCAGTCGGCTTTGTTTCAGATCACTTAGAAGTTCTATTTGATAACGACTATGAATGTAAAGTTGTGTGCGATGAAATCGGCGCAGCGTATCATCGACCAGCAATGCCGAATACAGATCCACTCTTTATCGGCGCGATTGCAGAAGCTGTGATGGAAAAAGTAAGCAAGTAAAGTTTTGAAAAAGGACGTGTAAAGGAAATGGACGAACAGCGTAAAAAAGTTGTCATTGCGGGAGGCGGCATCACGGGTCTGTCTGCGGCATTTTACATGCAACGGCAAATTCGAGAGCAGAATCTTCCAATTGATATCATTCTCGTGGAAGCGAAAAACCGACTTGGTGGGAAGATTCAAACAGTCCGACGCAATGGCTATATTATTGAACGCGGTCCAGATTCCTTTTTGATACGAAAGAAAAGTATGGACCGTTTAGCAGAAGAGCTTGGTATTGCTGACCAACTCGTTAAAAATGCAACCGGCCAGTCCTATGTTTTGTTAAATGATGAATTACATCCAATACCTGGTGGGTCAATAATGGGAGTTCCTACTCAAATGGGACCGTTCCTAAAAAGTAACTTGTTTTCGCTAACCGGAAAACTACGGGCTGCAGGCGACTTCTTCCTACCACGGTCAGACATTAAAGGGGATCAATCTTTGGGCGCTTTCTTCCGACGTCGGTTTGGGAATGAAGTAGTCAATAATCTGATTGAACCGTTATTGTCAGGAGTGTATGCAGGGGATATCGACAACATGAGTATGGAATCGACGTTCCCTCAATTCGTCAGTGTGGAAGAAAAACATAGAAGCCTCATTCTTGGGATGAAGAAAACGCAACCAAAGCCTGAGCAACTGCCAAACGTAGGGCATGCTGCGAAAAAGGAAGGGGCGTTCCATACATTCCGAAATGGACTTGAAACGCTAGTGGAAGCAATGGAAGAGCAACTGCCTGAAGTGAATTTCATCAAAGGTGTGCGTATGGAAGCAATCGAACAAGAAGATGATCGCACATTCGTCACACTCAATGAAGGCTCGGTCATAGAAGCAGACGCTATCATTTTGACAACAGGACATGCAGTTGCACGACATCTCTTTGAACCTCATGGTGTGTTACAAGACCTTGAAGATATTAAGACGTCTTCTGTAGCCACAATCACGCTCGCATTTCCTGAACGTGCTGTTGTTCAAGATAAGGAAGGAACGGGCTTCCTTGTTTCAAGAAGTGGAGATTATTCCATTACAGCTTGTACATGGTTGAATCGTAAATGGCCGACTACGACACCTGACGGTAAGGTTTTATTACGCGCATTTGTCGGACGGATCGGGGAAGAAGCCATTGTCGATTTACCCGATGATGAGATCGAACAAATTGTCCTAGGTGATTTACGAAAAATCTTCGAAATTAAAGAAGAACCTGAGTTTTCCATCGTCACCCGTTGGAAAGACGACCGTCCGCAATACCGGGTCGGTCATAAACAACTTATCGCAAAAGCGAAAGAACAATTACACAACACATTCCCGAACGTCGAACTAGCTGGCGCTTCTTACGAAGGTGTAGGACTGCCTGACTGTGTCGACCAAGGTAAAGCAGCAGCTGAAAGTGTCATGCAGCGTTTGACTAACTGAATTTGATTATGTTCAAAGACCTCACACAGCCTATTTTGGCTAATGCGAGGTCTTTTTGTTTGATTAGCGATAGACGTAAGACATCCCTCTCTATTGTTTTTAGTACATAGCCTGATGTAGAGGGCAAGGCCATAAAGTTCTAATGACAATGGTAAATTTGAATCTTAAAGAATCCGTTGATTTCAGCGCAGGATGGCGACTCCGAAGGGATCCGCGAAGATTGAAGACCCTGGACTGAGCAAAGCGAAGGAAGCGGCTGAAATCAAGCCCCTCGGAAAGCGTCCATCCGAAGCAGAAATCAACACCGTCTTAGCCACACAAAAAAACTGCCACAGAAGTCAGTGTTCACTGACGTTCTGTAGCAGCCAATCTATCTAAACTATAACAGTTGCTCGTTATTCTGAGCATGAAGGACATTTTGTTTGATAGCACTCATGTTGCTCTTCCATCTGTTCACCGCAAGTAACACACTGTTTCGGAGGCAAATTCTTAAAAAACTCTACGACGTTTTCGATCATTTCTCATCCGCTCCATTCAATTTGTAGTAGTACTGCGTAATCCAGTGATGTTTGTTATGCAACAGGGGCGACAAAAAAATATAAGATTTCAAGTCCCCTTGTACTAGTTATTCGACTTGTTACTCATAGTGTATTATAACAGCGTGCGTTTTGTCAATGATTATCTAACAATTTAGAAAAATAGTTCTATTTTCATATAACTAAGTGAGGGAAGATACTCACTATTCCACTTAGCCTTCCAGCCATACATGGAAAAAGAGATATGGTAGAATGATACTAAAAGCTGTATACAAAGGGGAGAGACCAATGCGTTTTGTAGACAATCAAGGCATTACGGATCCACGAATTAACTTAGCGATTGAAGAATATGTACTCAATACAATGGACACGGATGAAGACTCATATTTGCTGTTCTATATTAACGAGCCGTCAATCATCATCGGTAAAAACCAAAATACGATTGAAGAGATCGATACGGAGTATGTCGATGCGAACGGTATTCATGTTGTCCGCAGATTATCTGGCGGTGGTGCTGTGTACCATGACAAAGGAAACTTGAACTTCAGTTTCATTACAAAAGATGATGGGCAGTCGTTCCGTAATTTCAAGAAATTTACGGAGCCTGTAGTGGAAGCTCTCGCTAAAATGGGTGTGAAAGCGGAGCTACTTGGACGGAATGACTTGCTGGTCGATGGCAAAAAAGTTTCCGGCAATGCACAATTTGCAACGCAGGGGCGCATGTTTAGCCATGGGACGCTCATGTTTGACACCGAAATTGAGGAAGTCGTTAATGCTTTGCGCGTTAAGAAAGATAAGATCGAGTCCAAGGGAATCAAGTCGATCCGCAGCCGTGTAACTAACATTTCCGAGTATATGGACAAGCCGATGACAATCGAAGAATTCCGTATGGAGATTTTGAAATCAGTCTTTGGCGGGGAAGAGAATATCCAATACAAAGAACTAACGGATGAAGATTGGAAGAACATTCATGCGTTATCGAATGAGCGGTATGGTAACTGGGATTGGAATTATGGTCGTTCTCCGAAATGTAACGTCCAACATTCACATCGTTTCCCGGTTGGTAGCATCGACGTTCGTCTCCAAGTAGACAAAGGAACGATTCATGAAGTCCATATCTTTGGTGATTTCTTTGGAATCGGGAGTGTCACTGAAATTGAAGAGCGACTCGTCAATTGCAAATACGATCGCGAATCGATTGCAGCTGCGGTAAGTACTCTCGATATTCCGAAGTTGCTTGGCGGGATTACACAAGAGGAATTTGTAAATTTAATTTATTAATATAGAAACAGGCTCTTTCTGCCCACACGGCGAATAGAGCCTGTTTTTTTCTAGGTTAGAAAGGCGATTAGGCTTATTTTACGGTATACTGGAAGTACTTGTGAAAGGGGCGCGGACAAATGGAAAAGCATCGAATTTTTATAGTAGAGGATGATCGTAAAATCGCGGAATTGCTTGCAGATACACTGAGGAAATATCAGTATGATGTAGCAGTTGCGGAGGATTTCGATCAAATCGCAGACGAATGTCTAGCTTTCGATCCGCACCTGATTTTACTCGACATTAATTTACCGACCTACGATGGGTATTATTGGTGCCGACAGTTGCGGACGCAAACGACCTGTCCAATTTTATTTATCTCTGCCCGTTCGGGAGATATGGACCAAGTGTTTGCACTTGAAAACGGTGGAGATGATTTCATTACGAAGCCATTCCACTATGACGTCGTATTGGCTAAAATTCGTAGCCATTTACGTCGCTCGTTCGGCGAGTATGCACCCGCCCAATCAGAGCGGATTGTGAAATCTGGATCGCTAACTTTATTTGCTGAGCGGATGGAACTGCAAGCCGAAGAGATCACAGTCCCGCTGCAGAAGAAGGAATGTATCATTTTAGAGTTGTTAATGGAGGCGGCGCCAAAAGTCGTTTCTCGCGAGACGTTGTTAGAAGAATTGTGGGACGATCAGTCGTTTGTAGATGAAAACACATTGAACGTTAACATTGCACGAGTTCGGAAGAAGCTTGCGGATTTTGATATCGTGTCGACCATTGACACCGTACGTGGAGCTGGATACCGATTCGTATTGGCGTCTGAAGAGTCATGAACAAATATAAGTTATTTCTGAGAGAAAACGTCCCGTTTGTTGTGTTTCAAATTGGACTTTTGTTGTTCATCGTCTTGCTATTTTGGCTAGACGGAGCACGTGACTGGAGCACAGCGGTGTATGCGATATTAATGGGCATCATGCTGACTATGGGGTATTTGTTGGTGAAGTTCATTGGGCGTAGATCTTTTTACGAAGTGCTGGAACGCGAACCGGGTCGCATGGAAGAAGCTTTGATCGGCCGGCCGCAAACGCTTGAACACCGTATGACAGCAAATTACATGCGGAAGTTGTACAGACTGTACCATAGCGATGTGCAAAAACTGGATGCTGCACAACACCGACAATTGCATTTCATCAATCAGTGGGTGCATCAGATGAAAACCCCGATTTCAGTCCTCGGCTTACTGCTACAGGAAGAAGAGATCGATCGAAAAAGTTTCCATGAAGAGCTAGATCGACTGCAAGATGGACTCAATGCTGTACTTGTTAATGCGCGTCTTGAGACATTTGAAGATGATATGCGGATCGAGCGAGTTGTGTTGCAAGAACTTGTCAGACAAGTGGTCACGGAGCATAAGCGGCTTTTCATTACAAACGGGGTGTTTCCTGAAATTCATGTGGATGAAAACTTTGTCGTTGCAACCGATCCGAAATGGATGAAAGTTATTGTTGGGCAATTCATTACGAATGCTGTGAAATATACATTTGAAAAAGGTAAGAAAGTCGTTGCGATTGCAGAAAATACGGCGGAAGGAATTGTTTTGACGGTTCGAGATGAAGGAATTGGCATTCCAGACACCGATGTGAAGCGGGTCACTCGGGCATTTTTCACAGGTGAAAACGGACGCAAAACAGGCGAGTCTACTGGGATGGGATTGTATATCGCATCTGAAGTTTGTGGACGGCTCGGGCATGAGTTGACAATCGAATCGGAAGTAGGCGAAGGGACGGCTGTGTCAGTGTTGTTCTCAAATGGAGAGGCGGTGGAGAACGATGGCGCGAAAGATCGTCGAGTTATCGGAAGTGACGAAAATCTATGAAGGCAAAGTGATGCATCGTGCATTGAACCGTCTCGACTTTGAGGCGGATGAAGGAGAGTTCATCGCAATTATGGGGCCTTCTGGAAGCGGGAAAACGACGTTGTTGAATCTGATTTCAACAATCGATTTACCGACTTATGGGCGAATTGCAGTCAACGGAATCGAACCGGAAATGCTCAATCAAAATGAACTTGCGCTGTTCAGGAGACGCAATTTAGGCTTTGTTTTTCAAACGATCAACCTCCTGCAAATGCTGACGGTGGAAGAGAATTTGGTATTGCCGTTAACGCTCGACCGGGTGCCGGTACCCGAGATGAAACAAAAGGTTACAACGATTTCGGAAAAGTTATCATTAACGGATATATTGTCGCGACGTCCCGATGAGTTATCCGGAGGACAGGCGCAACGGACCGCTATTGGGCGTGCTTTAATCCACGAACCAGGTTTGATTTTAGCGGATGAACCGACAGGGAACTTGGACTCGAAATCTGCGAGGGATGTCCTAGAATTACTCTCGAAAATTAATAAGACCGCGGGTACGACGATTATTATGGTGACGCATGATCCACTTGCTGCAAGTTATTGTGATCGCGTGTTGTTCATCAAAGATGGTGAGTTTTTCAACGAATTGTACAAAGATCAGCAGCGTCGGACATTTTTTCAGCAAATCTTGAACGTGCTGTCGTTACTCGGAGGCAATGTCAATGACCTTTCGTCAGTTCGCATACCGTAACGTAGTCCGGAACCGTCGTATTTACGCTGCTTTTTTCATGGCGAGTGCATTTTCAGTCATGGTGTTTTTCTTGTACTCAATGCTTTTATTCCACCCTGCAATGAACGAAGGGTTCGTTCAGGAGATTGCGACAAGTGGCATGATCATCGCGGAAGTTGTGTTGTTCATCTTCACGTTGTTTTTCCTGTTCTATTCGATGCGTGCCTTTTTACAAGCCCGTACAAAAGAGTTCGGCATTCTGTTATTACTTGGAATGGCACGGAACCAACTGCAACGTCTCATATTCCTTGAAACGATGCTAATCGGTGGCGTTGCGATTATTGCAGGGACATCGCTCGGATTTGTCTTTTCGAAGTTCTTCTTAATGATCGTTAAAGAACTCATTCAAGTCCCGATGCTTCCGCTCTATTTCACGTGGCAGCCGTTTGCAATGACGATCGGATGTTTTGCGAGTCTATTCGTCATCATTTCACTGTTTGCACCGATGTTTATCCGAACAGGTGAAGTATATGATTTACTCCAAGGGGAAGCTGCAGAGCAAGACGCTTATTCTACTTCGAAATGGCGTGCGCTTGCTGGGTTTGTGTTGCTCGCAGCGACGTATACGATGGCGGTTTACGCAACGAATACGTATGTAATCCGAGTCATTTTTCTGTTGCCAGCTGCAGCTGTGATTGGGACGTATTTCTTTTTCAGTGATTCGTTGCCGTATTTAATTCAATTATTTAGAGCACGAAAACGCTTATATTGGCGTCCGTTTTGGCTACTTTCACTTTCAGAAGGTGTCGTTCGGCTAAAAGAAAATGCGCGGATGTTTTTCATTGTCACGATGGTATCGACACTCGCATTTATGTCCGTCGGATTGCTCGCTTCGCTCACGTCATTTGCGAACCAATACCGGGAAATTAATCCGTTAGGGCTCGTTTACAAAAGCTATCCAGGAAATGTGCTGGAGCAAATTCATATCCGTGAGCTTACCGAGGAATTGAATGATAAAGACATCGACTATAACGTTGTCGCGTTTCATATATTGCGACAGAAGTCTTCATTCACCGATATGAGCGTGTCGATTGTTAGACTTTCGAGCATTAACGCACTCGGGTATACGTTCGGATACGCACCTGTAGATGTTGAAGACGGTGAAGCGCTCTTTTTGCCACAGTCTGAATCGTCTTACCAACAGTTGAAAGACCGGACAGTGCGAACAACGCTCGAAAAGAGTGGATTGGAAATAGAGATTTCCGGAGCCTATCCGAACCAAGTCTTTCCACCGAACGCAATCGGTGCGAATGCAATCATTCTATCTGATCAGGATTTCGAACGCATTCTGATGGGGGAAGGTGGCGGAGATTCTTCGTTATTCCGATATTACGCGTTCAATATAACTAATTGGCAACAAACGAAAGACATTGGCCGTGCACTTCATGAAGATGAAATGCAGTCGATTTTACTCGGAGGAGAGGCGAAAACGTTATTTTCGTTCGGCAATCCAGGACTTAACTATTCGATTATCCGCACGACGTTTTCGCTATTGCTGTTCATGGGCTTATTGCTCGCAGCAGTGTTATTCCTCGCTGCAGGTAGCTTTGTCTATTTCCGGTTGTATACGACTCTCGACCGTGATCGTAGGCAGTTTGATGTGTTGCGACGCATGGGCATTACAGACAATGAATTGAAGAAAATCGTCAATCGACAATTGTTGCCACAGTTCTTCATCCCATGGGGGGTGGCGTTCATTCATAGTGCGTTTGCATTTTTAGCACTCCAGGTCATTTGGGATGCGCTTGCTGAAATCTCGATTGTCAAAGAGTTGACGCTCGTACTAGGCGGATTTGCGATTTTACAAATCTCCTATTTCTATTTAATTCGATGGCGTTATTTATCTCACATTAGGACACCGGAATAATTTCTGGTGTCTTTTATTATTGTGGAAAAACAGTTTAATACCGAAATGTCTAAAAATAAAGGCTATTGAATTATTTAAATTTTTCTTATATACTAATAGTAGATAGAAATGAATGATTATTCATTCAACAACGAGAGGGGTACTCCAATGAATTTAGTAGAACGTGTTCGGGCGACCGCTAAGTCTCAGCCTGGAAAAACAGCTTATCACTTCGTAGGTACAGATACATCGTACGCAGAATTCGACCAATCCGTGGCAATGTTTGCATCAGCTTTACAAGATATGGGAGTTCAAAAGGGAGATCACGTAGCTTTGTTACTCGGCAATACACCTCACTTTCTTATTTCGCTATATGCTACGATGCGTTTGGGCGCGACAGCCATACCGGTAAATCCAATCTATTCGCCAGATGAAATCTCATACATTTTGTCAGATAGCGACGCGAAAGTAGTCGTTGCGTTAGAACAATTGTTGCCGCTCGTTGAAGTTGCGTCTGTCAAACTTCCAGTAATTGAACACTACATTGTGTGTGAAACGTCTGAAGAGATAAGTGCAAAATTGGATGGTTTGTCTGCTAGTGCGAAAGCAAAAACACACTTGTTTAAACGCGTGTTAATGAGTGGGAAACCAGACATGGAGCCAGTAGCTGTTGATGAAAATGAAACCGCTATCATTCTGTATACGTCGGGTACGACAGGGCGTCCGAAAGGTGCGATGTTGACGCACCGAAACTTGTATTCGAATGCAAGCGACGTCGGAGAGTATCTAGGGTTTTCTTCAAGTGACCGTGTCGTTGCAACGCTTCCTGTATTCCACGTGTTCGCGTTGACTGTAGTTGTCAATGCACCATTGGTTAAAGGTGCAACGATTATCCTAATGCCACGATTCAGTCCTGGTGAAGTGTTCAAAGCTGTGAAAGAACAGCAAGCGACGATTTTCGCAGGGGTGCCAACGATGTACAACTTCATGGTGCAATACCCGGAAGCAACGCGTGAAGACTTTTCGTCTATTCGTCTCGCGATTTCTGGCGGTGCATCGTTACCAGTTGCACTCCTTGAAAACTTTGAAGAGAAGTTCCAAGTGAAAGTGTCTGAAGGGTATGGGTTGTCAGAGGCATCTCCTGTAACGTGTTTCAACCCGCTCGATCGTGAGCGGGTGCCAGGTTCGATCGGAACGTCGATTTTGAATGTGGAAAACAAAGTAATCGATGAGCTTGGGGATGAAGTACCTGTCGGACAAGTCGGCGAGCTAATCGTCCGTGGCGACAATGTCATGAAAGGTTACTACAAAATGCCTGAGGAATCCGCTGCAGCACTTCGCGACGGTTGGTTGTATACAGGTGACCTTGCACGGAAAGACGAAGATGGATACTTCTATATCGTTGATCGCAAGAAAGACTTGATCATTGTAGGTGGCTATAACGTGTATCCACGTGAAGTGGAAGAGGTTTTGTTCACGCATCGTGACCTCGTAGAAGCCGCGGTTCTGGGCGTGCCGGATCCGAACTTCGGTGAAGAAGTGCTCGCGTATGTCGTTGCTAAAGATGGCGTCAATGTCACTGAAGAGCAACTCATCGCATTTTGTGAAAAGCGCCTAGCGAAGTACAAAGTACCGAAGCGCATCGAGTTTTTGGATGAATTGCCTAAGAACACGACGGGTAAGATCTTGCGTCGTTCGTTGAAGGATTACGTGAGAGCGTAAGGGATAAGAGATGGGAGAGGGGGCGTCTTTGCGCTCTCTTTTTTTGTGTGGTGGATGCGTTACATGTTGTGGGTGGATTGTGGTAGCAGGCAACCGCAAATCCGCTCAAGTACACAGCGAAAGTGATCAAGCTCCCCATGAATCGGCTCCATCACACGCGAAATCACTTCTTCTAACACCCCAAAACTATTAAAATCAACTCACTTGTCGAAATGCGATTAATTCTGACGATACACACTATATATACTAGAGATATATAGAGGGGGCGCCTTATGAAAAAGTCGGTTAAAGTGAAATTGAATGTTGTCATGGGGACCATTTTAGTTTTAATTCTTGTGCTTGGAAGTATTGGTGTGTTGAGTTCTTATAGACTTAACGCTAACACGAAGGCGATTAATGATGGGATTCTCCCAAAGATCCAATATAACAACGAACTGGAGCAACTGGTTCAACAGATATTGAGCAATACGCAGCGTCATCTCGTTTCAAAAGATCGCCCGTTCGAAGAAAAGTATGAGGCTGCGATTGCTGATCAACAGAAAGAGATCGCTAGGGTTGAACAAAACTATGAACAAGCGCTTTCTTCCAATGAATTGCAATCATTCCATGCAGTAAACGAGCAACTAGATACATACACCGAACAAATTAACGAGCTTCTTCAAATGAGCGCTGCAGGTAAGAAAGACAGCGCAATTCAAAAATCCTATGAAACAGGAGTTACTATTGATTCATTGAATGAAGCATTGACTGGTCTTGAACAGCAGCATAGTCAAGAACTCAGTGACATTAAGAAGCAAGGACAATCGATTTATGTAAGTGTCTTAATAACTATGATTATTGGAGCGTTTCTTGGGTTGCTATTCAGTGGAATTGGAAGCCGCTATTTACGAAATAAAATTCAGCTACCGATTAAAATTGTTACGGATCGGATGAATGAGATGGCGGAAGGTAAGTTGACGCAAGAGGCACTCGTTGTAGGGGATCCGGATGAAATCGGTCAACTTACGGAAGATGCGAATACGCTATCGACGAATTTATATAAAATTGTTTCAGAGTTGCAGACGTCTATCGCAACGATTGCATCGACTTCGAGTGAACTGACAGCAAGTGCGGATGAAACTGCGCAAGCGTCGACACAAATTACAGAAGACATTGTCGATATTTCTGAAGGTTCATCAGAACAAATGGGACATGCCCGTTCAACGAGCTCTATTGTTGCTGAAATTTCAACGGGGATGGATCAGACGGCAACTGCGATTCATACCGTTTCAGATCTTGCGATATTAACGACGGAAGAAACGCAGAACGGTACAGAAGTTATGGAGCAGACTGTTCAGAAAATCGGAGAGATACAAGCTTCTACAGATCACACTGCTGCGGTTGTAGAAGAATTGTCGAAGAAATCTGAGGATGTCGGAAGTATTGTAGCGATCATTACGAGTATTGCGGGGCAGACGAATTTGCTCGCATTGAATGCTGCGATTGAGGCGGCGCGAGCTGGTGAGCATGGGAAAGGGTTTGCGGTAGTTGCGGGGGAAGTTGGAAGTTTGGCGGCGGAGTCTGCGAAGGCAGCGAGTGAGATTAATCGTTTGATTGGTGAGATTCAGACGGAGGTCAGTGGTGTTCAGCGGGCGACGACGGTGACGAAGTCGAATGTTGAAGAAGGCCTACTGATGGCGAATCGTTCGGGGGATCGGTTCCGAGAGATTGCGAAGATGATTGGTGAGGTGTCAGCGCAGACGGAAGAGGTGTCTGCGATTAGTGAGGAGATTAATGCGAGTACGCATTCGATGAAGGCGCTGGTTGGGCAGGTGGCTGAGTTGTCGGAGCGTTTTGAAGGGAGTGCGCAGAATATTGTGGCGGCTGCTGAGGAGCAGAATGCGACGATGGAGGAGATTTCGGCGAGTGCGCATGTGTTGAGTGGTATGGCGGATTCGTTGAAGACGATGATTGAGGTGTTTGAGTTGGAGACGGGGAAGTAAAATATGGGGAGTTAGCAGAGTTGATTTACACTGCAGGTGGACGCTTTCCTAGGGGCTTGATTTCAGCCTCCTCGGCGCTTCGCTCCTGCGGGGTCTTCAACCTGTGCTTATTCCTCCGGAGTCGCCACCTTCCGTTTCAATCAACGGAGATTCTGATGCATTCGATTTCCTTCTGTAGTGGGAGAGAGAAAGAGAAAGAGAAAGAGAAAGTTCAAAACCAACCACTAATATCATAGAACCCACAAAAAATATTCTTGCTATAAAAGGGAAAGTGTTACGGGTGTCGAAATAGATGGCATTAGGGAGGAATGAAGATGATAGAGAAGCAACTGGTTCGGCCTGAAGATTTGTTTGAATTGAAGTCGGTGACGAATCCGACGTTGGCTCCGGATGGTACGGAAGCGGTGTTTATTGTGACGCAGATTGATGAAGAGGAGAATGCGTACCATGCGCATTTGCATCACCTTGACGTGGAGTCTGGGAATTCGACACAGTGGACATTCGGAAAAGAGCGCGTCTCCCAACCTCAGTGGTCACCGGACGGTAGTGAAGTTGCGTTTTTATCGACACGTGAAGAAAAGAGTCAACTGTATGTTATGGCCGCAAAAGGTGGAGAAGCGCGTCGGTTGACGGATTACGCATCGGGTGTAAATAGTTTCTTGTGGGCGCCATGCGGTACGAAAGTGTGGCTTACGAGCACGTTAGAAAACGGCAAAACCTTTACTGATAAAGAAGAAGTAGAAGTAAAAAAGCAGCCTGAAGCAATTCGCGTAACAACGATGAAATATAAAATGGATGGAGCAGGGTTAGTTAAATACGACCGCCATTCGCAAATCGGTTGTCTATCCCTAGAGAGTGAAGAAATTACTGGATTCACAGAAGAGCCGTTCCAGCATTCACTTGAAGCGATTTCGCATGACGGCCAAAAATTGGTTATCGGTGTGAATCGTGCTGAAAACAAGGACTACGAGTTCCGTCAGCCACTCGTACTCGTCAATGTAGATACAAAAGAAGAAACAGTTCTTGTCGATGAACAAGGCTATTTCGGAGGCGCTTCGTTTTCTAAAGATGATCGCTATATCGCTTACGGTGGATCCAATCGGACATTTGAGAACGCAACGCATACAGACCTATTCGTCTACGATTGTGAAGACGGAACAACGCTTAATTTAACGGAAATGCTTGACGTACCGATTGGGGATGCGGTCGTCGCAGATCACCAGCAAGGACCTAATCCTCCCATCGCAATATGGACAGAAGGCAATTATTTGTATTTCCAAGTGTCTACAATGGGTGACGTTCGTTTGTATTTCGCCGATCTCGAAGGTAGTTTGTATCCAGCTTCCGCTGAAAATGAGCATATCTACGACTATGACGTTGCGACAAACGGTCAACTTGCACTTGCAGCGATTAGTGATCCGGCGAATCCTGGAGAACTTTATCGCTTAGATATAGTTACTGGTGAACGGTCAGTACTTACTTCATTCAATGAAACTTATGTAACAGATACGAACTTAGTCCAACCAGAAGCGATTCAAGTACAGGCAGCTGGGGGATTTACTGTTCATGGATGGCTCATGAAGCCTGCTAATTATAAGCAAGGAACAACTTACCCACTTGTTATTAATATCCACGGGGGACCGCACACGATGTATGGCAACTCTTTCTTCCATGAAATGCAGTTACTTGCATCACAAGGGTGGGGTGTCTTATACATCAACCCACGCGGCAGTCATGGCTATAGCCAACCATTCGTTGACGCAGTTCGCGGAAACTACGGAGGAGGCGATTACCAGGACATTATGGATGCGCTGGATGAGGGACTTAAAACGAATGACTGGATTGATCGTGATCGACTAGGGATAGCCGGTGGGAGCTATGGTGGCTTCATGACGAACTGGATTGTTGGCCATACGGATCGCTTTAAAGCAGCGGTGACACAACGCTCAATTTCCAACTGGATTAGTTTCTTCGGCGTTTCAGATGTCGGCTACTACTTGTGTGATTGGCAGATTAAAGCGGATATGACGGATATCGACACGTTGTGGAAGCATTCGCCTTTGAAATATGCGGAACACGTGAAAACACCATTACTCATTCTTCATTCTGAAAATGACTTTCGGTGTCCGATTGAACAAGCAGAGCAACTGTATATCACACTTAAAAGCATGAAAAAGGAGACCGAGTTTGTCCGGTTCCCAGAATCTGATCATAACTTGTCCCGTACAGGTAAACCAAACTTGCGGATTACACGTTTAAATGAGTTGACAGGATGGCTTGAAAAGTATTTGTAAACAGAGTAAAACGCCTGTCCCGGTGAAAAGGACAGGCGTTTTTGGTGAGGAGGGATTGGTGATTATTTACCGCAACATCCAGTAGGAGGGTCAGGAGTTAGACCTTCTTCTGCTGCGTCGATTGCGATGCCTGCTTTGATTTTCTTTACAACTGCGTCTTCGATACAACAAACTTCTTTCAATACATCAGCAAGTGCTTGGTTGAATTCGATTTTTTCGCAAGCTGTAGTTCCTTCTGGTTGGTTGTTGAAGTTATTAAACTTGTCTAGTTCTTCAAACAATAGTAGTGTCATTGCGAATTCTGTTAGCAATGCAGAAACAATCGTAATCTCGCCAAGTGTTACGTATCGGTTGTCGAGGGCTTCCGAAGCTGCAGCTTGTAGTTGATCAAGCATTTTAGCGTGTTCCATAGTCATTCACCTCCTTTAGTGGAGTGCGTCCGGACAGTAGTAGGATTGGCTGCTCGTTTGATGAGAGTTGGACAAACGTCCGCGGACAACTATCTCAATCGATTGTAGATGTGTTGAGGGGGGAGTGTTGTGCTGGTCTATGCAGTACTAGCATAGGCAGCTTGTCTAGCGAGAGTTGGACATGCGCCGCGGACAACCTTCGTAATCAGATGAGTTGAAGTGAAGGTGAGAAGGATTGGCCGATTCGTCCGAACACTTCTAGTCTATGCTGTAGATTGACTGGCGATTGGACGAGTGTCTTGGGACAACTATCGAACCGTGTTTGATGTAGTTTCATCCGGACACTTCTATACTATTCAACGCAAAAAGCTTAATATAGAACAAACTTCCTAATGCAATAGAACTTCCGGAAAATAGCTCAAGAGATTGCAACTGTTCAGGAATTATTGTAGGATGAATGTATTAGAAATTCGTCCAAACTCTTCCATATTACCTGAAGACTTGGATAGCTACGTAAAAAGTTGCGAAGGGAATTCGAACGGAGGAGAACGCTGTGGGAGTCCACAATGTGATGGAGGATGTTGTCCGGGATACGTTATTGTCATACAAAAGCAATATGAATCTTGCGTGTGACTGCGAGCAATGTTTGAACGATATTACAGCACTTGCCCTTAATGAAATAACGCCTCGCTACATCGCAAACTCAAAATATAGTCCCTATATCCGCGCGACGCATCAAGCGGATCAACAAGGTGCAACGATGATTCTTACCGTCATCACCAAGGCTGCTACACTCGTTTCACAAAGTCCGCGGTGTGAAAACTATATTGCCCAACCAGAACACTAAAAAACACCGAAGCGCATCGTAGCTTCGGTGTTTTTGTATTCATTTTAATAAACCAAGTGATTCTAACAATGCCGAGCATGGCATCATCTATTACTACGAACTAGTCTATGAATCCGAACTTTTTTATCGTCCTTTAAACATAGGCTTGCGCTTTTCAGCAAACGCATTCAATGCTTCTATCCGATCCTCGGTTGGAATCGTAATTTCATACGCTTTTCGCTCAATCGAAAGTCCTGTCGCAAGATCCGTCTTCATCCCTTGTTTAATCGCAAATTTCGCTTGTTGAACGCCAATTGGTCCATTTGCGAGAATTTTTTCGGCGAATTGCTGTGTCTCATCTTGCAACACGGCATCTTCGACAGCACGAGTCACAAGTCCGCACAATGCGGCATCGGATGCGCTTAAGCGTTGAGCTGTCAAAATGAGCTCAAGTGCCTTTGCTTCTCCGACTAATCGAGGCAACCGTTGCGTTCCACCAGCACCCGGAATGATGGCGAGTCCTGTTTCCGTCAATCCCATAATCGCGGACATCGCAGCGAATCGGAAATCACAAGCAAGTGCAAGTTCCATCCCTCCACCGAATGCAAATCCATTGATCATTGCAATCGTTGGTTGCGGCAGTTGGTCAATCATCGTGAATACTTCACCGATTTTGTTCAAGTTGCGTTTCACGTCAACGTCTGACAATGTTTTCCGTTCCTTTAAGTCAGCACCAACGCTGAGTGCTCGTTCACCAGACCCTGTCAATACAACTACACGTACTTCAGGATCAATGCGAATCTGCTCAATCGTCTCCCCTAGTTCTCGAATCATGTCGTAGTTAAATGCATTCATCGCCTCAGGTCGATTTAACGTTACCCAAGCAATTCCATTGTTCTTTTTTAAAAAAATCGTATCCAATTTAACAACCCCCATTGTCGATTCATCCCTAAAAACATACCATTTCTAAGAAGTTGAATCCAGAAAGAGTGCACTATTCTGAAATAACTCACTTGCAATGTAGTACTAATTTGCTACAATATAGGGAAATGGACTAAGTTAGGTGGAATTGTAGTGGACTCAAATGTATTTGTAGGTAGACAACCGATTTTAGATCGAAACGGAAACCTTTTCGGCTATGAGCTCTTGTATCGTAATAGTGAAATTAACCGGTTTCCTGATGTCAATCCGCAGAAAGCGACAATTGGTGTCTTAGTGAATACATTCCTAACGATAGGCGTGGACCGCGTCTCTGGTGCATATCCTTCCTTTATCAACTTTACAGGGGAACTATTGGCACAAGATTTATATGATCATCTCAATCCAGCAAGGGTGATCATCGAAGTGTTGGAAGATGTCGAAATTACCCCAGTCTTGCTCACAAGACTCCGGAAACTAAAAAATCAAGGCTTCCGAATCGCACTCGATGACTTTGTGCTAAGTAAAGAGTACGAAGTCGAAAAAGGGTTATTCCCACTCGTTGATTTCATCAAAGTCGATTTCATCCAATCGGACCGCGTAGAACGGGGACGGATTCAAAACTTCATCCGTATCTACCCGAACGTGCAATTGTTAGCTGAAAAGATTGAAACGGAAGTGGAATTTGAGGAAGCAAAGCAAGCAGGATACAGCTTATTTCAAGGATACTTCTTCGCCACTCCTGAAATTGTAAAAGGTGCCGAGGTTCCTTCGATTGAAGAGCATAACTTTCGAATCATGGACCGACTGAATGCTGAACTTCCGAGTGTGCGCGAAGTAGCGGGGCTCATTACGCAAGATATGTCGCTTACGTACAAACTTCTGCGTTTCATTAACACGTATGCGTTTGGAATTCCAAGAAAAATCACATCGATTCAGCAAGCGATCGTTCTCATTGGATTGCAAGAAACGAAAAAGTGGCTCTATATTATTACGCTTCATCAATTGGGCATAGGCGATGGGAAAGGACGAACGAAAGCACTCGTTGACTACTCGCTAATCCGTGCGAAATTGTGTGAACTTCTTGCGAAACGATTAGGTCACCAAAACTCGGATGAATTTTTCCTAGTCGGCATGTTTTCCATGTTGAACTTGATTTTGCATCGCGATTGGGAAGAAATCGAACACGATATTCCACTATCTGATGACGTGATGCACACGCTTACGGGGGAATCGACAAAAATGATGCCTTATCTTCAAATTGTCATTGCAGTTGAACGTCTCGATCTGCCACGTATGAAAGTGTTATGCAAAGAACTCAATCTTTCATTGAACGAACTCAGCGTGTATTCTCAAGAAGCCATTCGTTGGGGACGTCAAATCGACTAAGAAATTTTAAGTTTCCGTCACATAGCGTTTCCCTATTCTTTCGGAATTCGTTAGAATGAGTTCAGGAGTTGATGAGAGTGAAGATTGCAGTAGTTTCAGATAGCACGTCCTATCTACCCGAAGACTTGCGCAAGCGATTACAGATCCACGTTGTTCCGCTCGCAGTAACGATAAATGGTCAAGACTATAATGAAGAAATCGATTTAACCTCTAAAGAGTTTTACGACAAAGTGCGTGGAGATGGCCCGCTTCCAAAGACTTCTCAACCGTCTGTCGGCCAATTCGCAGAAAAGTTTCAAGAACTGAAAGACGCTGGGGCAGAAGCTATTATATCCATCCACTTGTCGAGTGGCATTAGCGGTACATACACCGGTGCAGTTCAAGCGAGCGCGCTGGATAAAACCTTGGAAGTCCGAGTCTTCGATTCGGAAATTTCCTGTTACATGCAAGGTTACTACGCAATTCGCGCAGCAGAACTTGCGCAAACAGGTGCTTCACTTGATGAAATCATAAGTGAGCTCACTGACATGAAACAGACAATGCGTGCTTATTTCATGGTTGATGACTTGTCTCATTTACAACGGGGCGGGAGATTATCCAGCGCTCAAGCATTGATTGGCGGCTTACTGCAAGTGAAACCAATCTTGCATTTTGTTGATAAAGTTATAGTACCATTCGAGAAAATTCGAACCCGTAAAAAAGCGATGAAACGAATCGCGGATTTACTCGCTGAAGACGTAGCAAAAATGCCATTAGAAGCCTCGATTATTCATGGCAATCAACCCGAAGAAGCAGATATTTGGCTCGCTGAATTGAGCGAACGGTTGCCAGACGTCGAATTCACGATCAGTCACTTTGGTCCCGTTATAGGTACCCATTTAGGTGAAGGTGCGATGGGACTCGGATGGGTTAAACGAAAAATGAATAATTAAACAGTAGGGGGTGTGCGGATGAACAAACCATTCGATCCGACCGTCAGAGCATTTCTCGACGGTCGCATTTGGTTGCGTCAGCACACGCCTTTTTCTGTGGAAATTATTGACGAACACATTGACAACGGGTTCATTGAAACGTTGCCAGGTGTAACGATGAAGAAAGGGATGTTCAATCAAACGTCCTATACATGCACACGGTGCGAAAACGAAAACCCTCAACTATTTACTACGTTCCACTGTTTACGATGCGAAGGGCCGTGCACTTACTGTCGGAACTGTCTCAAAATGGGGAGAGTGTCTATCTGTACAGAGCTTATCCTCTGGAAAGGTCCTGAAACGATTTATCCAACAGACCACACGCTCGCGTGGGTAGGGACGTTGACGAAACATCAGCAGCGCGCTTCTGAAGAACTCTATGAAAGTACGATGATTGCACGTCCACATTTAATTCACGCCGTGTGTGGCTCTGGAAAGACAGAAATTCTATTCGAACCGATTCATAAATTACTGACAGCAGGCAAACGTGTCTGTATCGCAGCACCTCGTGTCGACGTCGTCTTGGAACTCGAACCGAGACTTCGCGCAGCGTTTCCATCTACGAATCTCGAAGCGCTCTATGGCGGAGCAGAGGTTAAAGTGTTCGACGCACAACTAATTCTAGCGACTACCCATCAGCTTTATCGATTCCGTCACGCATTCGATGCGATTTTTGTAGATGAAGCCGACGCCTTTCCATATACGGCCGAGAAAACACTTCAACATGCAGTTCGTAAAGCAGCGAAACCCGGAGCACCGATTCATTTCGTCACCGCAACACCATCTGAAAAGCTTTTATCAACTATCCAGAAAACAGGTGCGGTTTCGACCATCTATCGACGCTATCATGGCCATCCACTCCCACGACCGCGCTATGAACCGCTTTGGAACTATTCCAAACAGCTATCTAAGGGGAAGTTGCCGAAAGCGCTTGAAGTGTGGATTACGAAACGCCTCAAGAAGAATGAACCGTTTCTCGTCTTCTTCCATGAGATTGAGTTGATGATGAAAGCGGAACTAGCCTTCAGGCAACTCGACGACCGAATTCGGGCCGTCCACTCTGCGCATCCTGACCGAACACAACATGTCCAAGATTTACGATCAGGTAAACTACCAGGGTTACTCACAACAACGATTTTGGAACGAGGTATTACGATTAAGAACGTTCAAGTGGCCGTTGTCGGTGCCGAACAATCCATATTCGATGCAGGTGCACTTGTGCAAATTGGAGGCCGAGTTGGGCGCAATGTCAACCATCCATCTGGTGATTTCGTGTTGTTCCATAACGGTATTAGCTATGCAATGGATAGAGCACGTCGAGAAATCGATAGACTGAATTCAGGAGGCGAAGCTACTTGAATCCTTGCTTACTCTGTATGAATCCTATTTCAGAAGTTGCTTCCTGGCAATCGTTTTTCGGATTGGAAAAGAACAAAACACTTTGTGCCGACTGTTCAAAACGCTTCATTCGTGCCGACATAAAGGAAGAAGGTATGGATGAACGTACAGCGCTAGATGCCGTGCACTCGTTATATGAATACGACGAAGCGATGCGTGACTGGCTGCATCAATACAAATTCTTGCAAGACGTTGCACTTGCAGATGTCTTCGCAAAAGAACTTCGAGGTGCATTTAAGAATACGGACGTCATTGTTCCAATACCGATGCATGTGGAGCGAGCGCGTAGCCGGACATTTTCTCATGTGGAGACGTTGCTGGATGCGGCAAAGCGCCCATATAAGACCTTTCTCGCGAAAACAAATGCAGAAGTAATGGGTGAAAAGTCGAAGCAACAGCGACTTGAGATGGAAAAATTATTCGAACTCGTACCGGGAGTCAAGATTGAACCGATTACGTACCGACTCGTAGATGATATTTATACAACTGGTACGACACTCCTTCAAGCGGCAACAGTGTTGAAAGCAGCGGGTGCTGCGCGGGTAGAAGCAGTGACGTTAATCCGATCGATGAAGAAATAAGCACTGGAGGAACAACAGATGGCTGAACTAAAAGATTGCCCATCGTGTGGTCAGTTTTTCAACTACACGGGGGTTCGTGAAGTATGCGGGAAATGTGGAATGAACGAAGAACGAGTTTATGAAGATGTATATCGATTCTTACGGAAACGGGAAAACCGTGCCGCAACGATTGAACGAATCGTCGAAGTGACGGAAGCGACTGAATCGATGCTTCATAAATGGGTACGAAAAGGACGCTTGCAACCTGCGATGTTCCCAAATCTCGGCTATCCGTGCGATAGTTGTGGCAAGCTGACTTCTACAGGGAAACTTTGTGATGAGTGTGCATCCGATATTAAACAAGATCTTAAAACGTTTGAAGCCGCAACTGAATTTCGAGAAGCGGTTCGTCAAAATGACCGAGCAACGTATTTATCAAGAAAGAACTAATGAGAAACCCAGCAGAAACCTTTCTGTTGGGTTTCAAATCGTTTACAATGGGTATGTGTAAAGCGCTACCAATCCACTAGGTAATGAGAAGTAGATATCCTAAAACCTATAATTTCATACGAAAGACCCTTCAATAACTCGGAATTCAGCCGAAATAGTAAGTATTAGCCACTACAATTCGAAAGGAGCGAGAACAGACATGAAGATTACAAACAATAACGTTCAACCTGTGAATCCATATAAAGCGAACCAAGTAAAGAGTGAAAAAGTAAAGCACGAAAATTCTGTTCAGACTGATCGTCTTGAAATTTCCAATGAGGCGAAGAAACTATCGGAACCGAGTCCGATTACAACACAACGTAACGAAAAAGTCAGCGCATTGAAAGCACAAATTCAAGCTGGCACATATAAGGTCGACGCGGAGCAACTTGCTTCCGATCTAATCGGTTATTACCAACCGAAGCTTTAAGCGGGCGCATTTCAATGTAGAAAGCAGGGATACTCATGGACAACATGACAATCGAAAAGATTCTAAGTACGCTCAACCAACTTGAAAAGCTGCATAGAAGCCTGCTGCGCATCGCAAACGAAAAAACGGCATGCATTAAGAAAAACGACATTAGTGGACTCGATCAGCTGTTAAAAGACGAGCAATCTCATCTCGCAGCAATCTTGCAAACAGACAAAGCGCGCGAAACGGCAGTTGTTGCCTTATTTACCGAACAAGGACGTCCGGTACCTCTTCAACCTGCGATCACTGATGTATTAGACATCATCCCGGAGCCTGATCACACACGGCTCAAGGAGGCGAAGGACCGTCTCCTGCATGCGATTCATGAATTGAAATGGCAGAACGATTTAAACCAGAAGCTGACCTATCAATCGCTTCAATTTGTGAATCTGTCGCTGGACATGGTCCGTCCACGGACCGAATCCGTGAACTACTCGAAAAAAGAAGTACTAGGCAAACCCCTATCTAAAGAAGTACCATCATTCGATTCGCAAGCTTGAGGAGGAAATACAAATGGGTTCCACATTTATGGGATTAGAAACGAGCAAACGCGGCCTGCAAACCCAGCAGTCCGCTCTTTACACGACAGGACATAATATCAGTAACGCGAACACACTTGGCTATTCACGTCAGCGAGTAAATATGGAAGCAACTTCAGGTTTTCCAGGAGTTGGGATGAATGCAGGCACGATGCCAGGATTCCTTGGGACTGGCGTACAAGCAGGAGCGATTCAGCGTGTCCGTGACAGCTTTGTTGATCAACAATACCGTGGTGAGTCTACTAAGCTTGGATACTGGGATACTCGTTCAAAAGCGGTCGGTCAGATTGAAGATGTCATGAATGAGCCGTCGGATAGTGGATTACAGAAATCACTCAGTCAGTTTTGGGGGAGTTTGCAAGATTTAGCTGTGCATCCGGAGAACGGTGGCGCACGGAAAGTTGTTATTGAACGAGGAAAAGCTGTGGCGGATTCGTTCAACTACATGAACAAGTCGCTTCAAGAGTTAAAAACGAACAATGCACAGGAGATTGACATCTCAACGACAGATATCAACTCCATTTTGAATCAAATTGTTAGCTTAAACAAACAAATTAGTAGTGTAGAACCGAATGGATACTTACCTAATGATTTGTATGATGCACGAGATGCATTAGTCGATCAACTAGCGGGATATCTGCCGATAGAAATGGGAACACCTATACCTTCAGGTGGTAATGCTCTTAAAGGGATGGCTGAAGGCTCTTTAGTCATTAACATTAAAACAAAGAATGGAAGTATTCCTTTACTTAGTGGAACAGAGACGGGTCAATTGAGCGCTGTGAAAACAGGGGATACTATAGATGGATTTGCGATTAGTGCGTTTGGCAGTAATGCTGCTGGTTCTCTAGATGTTGGGACTATGGAGCAAGATAAAGGTCGTTTAAAGTCGTTAGTGGATACAAATAATACATTGCTTCCTAAAATGATTGCTGACCTCGACAAAATGGCGAATGCTTTTATGAAAGAGTTCAATGATCAACATAAAGCGGGTCATGGAATAGGCGATAATTCGACTGGAAATGCATTCTTTGAAGGTGAAGGAACGGGTGCTGGCGGTATTAAAGTTAGTGAAACAATTATCCAGGATCCTTCTCTCATTGCGGCTTCTTCAAAACCAGGAGAAGAAGGTAATGGCGAAAACGCGAAAGAACTTGGGAATATCCAGTTTAAGAAATTAGATGGTACAGCTGCAGATAAGTTAGATGGAGCCACCATTCAAACCTTCTTCCAAGGCGTTATCGGTCAACTTGGCGTTGACGGTCAACAAGCGGATAAAATGAAGTTCAACTCAGAAACGCTCATGATATCGGTGTCGAATCGCCGTGATTCCATTAGTGCTGTATCGCTCGATGAAGAAATGACGAACATGATCCAATTCCAGCAAGCGTACAACGCTTCAGCACGTATGGTGACTGTGGTGGATGAAACACTCGACAAGATCATCAATGGCATGGGTGTTGTCGGTAGATAAATGAGGGGGAACTACAATGCGCGTAACACAATCAATGCTTTCCAATAATATGCTTCGTAACCTAACAACGAGTTACGGGAAAATGGGGAAGCTGAATGACCAGCTGACGACTGGTAAAAAAGTGAATCGCCCTTCTGACGATCCAGTCGTTGCTATGCGTGGTCTTGCGTACCGTATGCAAACGGATAAAGTTGAACAATACCAACGTAATATTGGTGAAGTTAACAACTGGCTAGACAGTACAGACGATGCATTGGATAAAGTCGGTCAAGCATTGCACCGTACGCGAGAGCTTGTATTGAGCGCTGCGAACGGTACGATGACTGAAGATGACCGCGAAAAAGTTAAAGCTGAATTGAGTCAGCTTCGCGAACAGGTTCAGGATATTGCGAATACGAAAGTTGGAGATAAGTACTTGTTTAGCGGTACAAAGACAGGTACTCCACTTTATAATGATGGCGCGTATCCTCAGCTAAGCACAGATGCGGTTAATCCTGCCACTGAAAAGACAGGCTTCGAATCTGACGTGAACATCGATGTGTTTGATGGAGTGAAGTTGAATGTCAATTCGACTACTGCGAAGATGTTTAAAGATATTGATGCGATGTTCGGAAGTTTTGTTGGAACTGGTGCTGATTTCGATAAAGCAATCGGTGATGTGGATGATCAAATGAGTGCTCTGTTGACGGAACGCTCGAGTGTCGGTGCACGACAGAACCGTGTGGAGCTTATGGATAATCGGTTGGAGGCTCAAGAGGGGATTGCGAAGAAGCAGCAGTCGTTGAATGAGGATATTGATTATGAGAAAGTGATTACGGAGATGATTTCACAGGAGTCTGTGCATCGTGCGGCTTTGTCAGTGGGGGCGCGAATTATTCAGCCTTCTCTTGTAGACTTTTTAAGATAATAGGTTTTGCATGTGTGTGCCAGGTGCTTTTGTGCCTGGCATTTGTGCTTAGACGGTGTTGATTTCAGCTGCAGGTGGACGCTTTCCGCTCGGAGGTGCCTGTGCCCGACACCATTCGCGTCCTTCCACGAATTGTGACGGGCACAGACACCCTGCATAAATAGTAAGAGTAAGGAGTTGCGGATAATGACAGTCCCTCAAATACAGGTCCAAACAACGCCCGGGAAACTGGGACTAACCATCGATAAACCCGTCCAGCAGATTGAGCAACCGAAGGCTACAATGGAGCAGCAGCAACCCGCTGCGATCTTGGAGATTTCGACGACGCCTTCGCAGTTGTCGATTGATACGACAGCGGTGCGGGAAGATATTGATCAGAAGAGTTCGTTTAGGCGGACGGAAGAGTATGCTCAACTGGGGCGACAGGCTGCAATGGATGGAGTCGGACGCAGAGCTTCTGAAGGACAGCAGCTTTTGAAGATTGAGAATGGCGGTAATGTTATTGCAGATCTCGCGAAACAGAATGGTACCCCACCACCAGCTCCACTAGGAATTCGATTTATTGGAGATCGTTCGAAGATACAAATGTCGTTTACACCTGGTAAAGCTAACATCCATGCGACTCCGCAGAAACCAATCCTTAATGTCCAAGTGAATAAACCGATTCATACATATACACCAGGGAAAGTAACTGCAAATATGGAACAGTACCCATCCATTCAAATCGATTGGAAGGGATAATTACGAATGGAAAAGAGGGATTATAGATGAGCATTCAAACAAAATTTCATGGAGAACTTGATATTGAAGCACTGAAGCAGTGGACATTTCCTAATGGTCTACCAGGACTTGAAGATGAAAAGCAATTTGTCTTGCTTCCAATAGACGGCAACGATAGCATACAAGTGATGCAGTCAGTCAATAATTCAACGATCGCGTTAATTGTATCCAATCCATATACGATTTTAAGTGACTACTCATTTGAAATTGACGAACCGACACTTAATCTTTTAAAGATAAAATCACAAGAAGAGTTAATGGTATTAGCCGTTATGACATTGAAACAACCGATTAAGTCGTCAACTATGAATCTACAAGCACCACTAATTTTTAACATCGTCAATCAAACAGCGAAGCAAATGATCATAAACGATTCACAGTACAGCCTACGACACCCAATCGGACAACCTGTAGAAAAGGGGGCGCATTAATATGCTCGTCCTTTCTAGGAAGACAAACGAAACAATTATAATTGGTGATAACATCGAGTTGCGAATTTTAGAAGTAAAAGGAGATACCGTTCGTATCGGCATTGAAGCCCCAAAATCCGTAGATATTATGCGCGGAGAACTTGTACAGTCGATATCAGAGACGAATGCTGAAGCGATTACTGTCGAGTTGGATGTATTTAATCAGTTGATGAACACGGATTGAGAGCCTATTGAAGGCTCTTTTTTTCATGACTATTTAGAAATTGAATCAAATTCCACCGAACATTATCACCATGCCGGATGGAAGACTGTTAAACAATTTGCGTCCTTCCGCGAATTGTGTGACAGCCTGCCAACCTATGAATGGAAAAGCCCAAAAACAGTGGGAAAGAATGCCTCACAGGCTCTATGGTTTTTGAAAGTTTTTACTAAAAAATGCTAGCGGAGGCGTACTCCCCATGTATACGGTGTATCAATTTCTAAAAAACTTCTCAAAACTACTAAACACTCTCTCAACCAATCCGATATTATCTATGTAAGCAAGGGATATATGTTTCGGCCGGCATCACATCCCGAGCGAGCAACAAATACATCAGGTTCACAAGGACGTGAACCTAACACAACTCAAGGAGGAAATTATAATGATTATTAATCACAATATTACAGCACTTAACACACACCGTCAGTTGAACACAGCAACTACTGCACAGTCTAAATCAATGGAGAAATTAGCTTCAGGTCTTCGCATTAACAAAGCTGGAGACGACGCAGCTGGTCTTGCGATTTCTGAGAAAATGCGTGGACAGATTCGTGGATTAGATATGGCTTCTAAAAATGCACAAGATGGTATTTCTATGATTGCAACAGCTGAAGGTGCATTGAACGAAACACATGATATCCTTCAACGTATGCGTGAACTAGCGGTACAATCTGGTAATGATACAAACACAGATACTGACCGTGGTGAAATTCAAAAAGAAATCACCCAATTGAAAGAAGAAGTTGACCGTATTGGTAACACGACTGAATTTAACACTAAGAACTTATTGGATGGCCGTTCAGGTAAAAATGCACTTGTAACTGCTGAAACGGGTACTGGTGATTTAGTAAAAGTGGTGTCTACTGGTGCAAATGCAATTGGTGGAACATATACAGGTATAACTATTACTGGTGCAGCAACTAAAACTACTTTAGCGGCAGGTGCAGATGTTGCTGCTGCAGTTACGAATGCGGCTGATACGAACCTAATACTTAATGATGTCGCTTTCAATTTTGCTAAAGGTACAACTGCAGCGGATATGGCATCGGCTATCAATGCGAAGTCTAAGGAAATTGGATTTACAGCTACTGAGGCTGGTGGTAAATTGACATTTGCGGCAAATGACTTTGGTTCTGGATATACTTTAACTGCAACTGGTACAGCAAAAGCAGCAATTGGTGCTGCAACTTCAGGTAAAAATGCTAACATTACAGGATTACCTGCTGGAGTTACAGCAACTGTAACTGATGCTAAACAAGGTGCAACTGTTACGCTTACAGGTGGTTCTTTAGACGGCACTATAATCAACACAGCTGGAACAGCTGACACAGATACTATTGAATTGACAGTTGCTGACAATAGCCTTGAATTCCAAATTGGTGCTAATGAAGGACAAAAAATCAATATTTCAGTACAAGATATGCGTGCTGGTGCACTAGGTATTGACAACATTGACGTAAGTGATGCTACATCTGCTAGTAAAGCAATTACGACTATTAATAATGCTCTAGAGAAAGTATCTGGTGAGCGCTCGAAACTTGGTGCTTACCAAAACCGTTTGGAGCACACAATCAATAATTTAAACACTTCTTCTGAGAACTTGACTTCTGCTGAATCACGTGTACGTGATGTTGATATGGCGAAAGAAATGATGAACCAAACTAAGAATTCTATTCTTGCACAAGCTTCTCAGGCAATGCTTGCACAAGCAAACCAGTTGCCACAAGGAGTTCTACAACTTCTTCGTTAATATTAGATTACATGAAAGAGACTCTAGTTTTACTAGGGTCTCTTTTACATATAGAGGTAATGAAATAGAACGAAAGTATATATTATATACAAGAACATGCATTCATCAGATGTTCACAAATACTGGGCTTCTCTCTTCGGAGGGAAGCCTTTTTCAATTGATTAGGGGGAAATAAAATGAAGGTGCTGGACGAATATTTTGAATTGAATCAGTTAAGCGAAAAAGGAATTCCACATGAAGTAAAACGGTACATTATGCAGGAATGGATGCAATTTTACAATGCCTTGTCGTTAGATGAGCACGTGGAGGATTTTGACATGAGCAAGCACTGCCGAATGGTTCTTCTAGAAACACCGGAGGATGATTTCCAGTTTATTGGGTTGCCTAATAGCCTGGTTGATTGCACTGTGGAGTTAGTGACCATTGAAGAAAGCATTTTAATGTACCAAACCTTCATCCTAAATGACAATGAAAGTGGAATCATGTTGTACTCTATTGTTGGAACATTAGGTAATGAAACAGAAAGCTTTTTAGCTGAACAAGCAGAACGTGTAGGATAACGCCTCAATCTCAGAAATGGGATTGGGGTATTTTATTATGATAATCTATCAAGCAAAAAACAGTAAATAATCAGGGTTACTTGTAGGAGGAGAAAAGATGATGTATGTGGACTGGTTTGTTGGAACAATGAAAAAGACGTTTAATATTGAAGTCAATCGAGAGGATGTAAGTTTTGAAGCCTATGATTTCTATCATGAGGAGCTTGATGACTTGTTAATTCCAGCGAAACATCTTGTAAAGCTACCTAATCCGCTGCTCTTGGAAACACTGATGTATGTGGATGATAAAGGTAATGAGTGGGTAGCAGCATTTGCAACAGAGGAAGGAACAAGAAAGAAATTGTATGAATTATGGATAAAGAATGGGAAACCGATAGCTTATGAAATGTATGTCGACTAATAAAATCATTTGGACTACTTTGATTGCTGATTGAACCTTACAAGCGGAATTCACGACATTTCTTTCCGTATTCTTACGACAAAACTTATTGGGGATGTATCCATTTTTGCAGAATCCATGAATGACAAAGAACTAGAATGATTTCTGAATGAAAAAACTCCTGACATTATTATATAACTGTCGTGAGCTGGAAGGATGGCAAGTAAAAATGAATACAAAGAAAACGTAAAGGGCTATTGGTGTAGAACTACATACATCAATAGCCTTTTTCGTTATTGGGGGCGAATCAATGTTGGATGTAGGGGAATTTGCAAATTGGCTATTTACAGAGGGCAAAGCAGCCAAAACAATCGAGTCTTATGTGAATGATGTGAAAGGATTTCAATCCTATTTGCAAGAAAAGTTGAAGGATGTTCCAGTTCTATCCCGCTTTTCGTTTGTGCGGTACAAGGAACATCTGATAAAGGAGGGCTTTGCCGTTTCAACCATCAACAAAAAGATTACTAGTCTAAAGGTTTACAATGATTTTCTAAGAACCAAGGGAGTATTAAACGAAACAATCATTCAATTGAAGCGGGATAGAATCAAAATCGCTACTGGAAGTGAGGATACTGTGGATGCTCTTTCAGAGGAACAGGTTGAAACGCTGCTATTTTATATTGAAAACAGAAATAAAGTTAGCACTAGAAACAGGCTGATTGTGTATTTGCTGCTTTATACGGGTGTAAGGGTTAGTGAATTAGTTGGAACCAAGATTACAGACATTGACTTTCTGACAAGCCAATTGATGGTGATTGGAAAAGGAGGAAAGAGACGTGAAATCGGGCTTAGACAGGATGTGCTTCAATTAGTAAGGGACTACATGAAGGAAGAACGTTCTGAGTCCAATTTCAGCCATAGTGATTACCTGTTAGTAAGCCAAAGGGCAGAAAATATGCATCGTGACGCAGTAAGGGATTGGCTAGCAAAAATATCAAAAGAATTGGATTTCAAATTACATCCTCATTTTTTTCGTCATACATTCTGTACAAGACTGTTGAAAAAGGGTGTAGACCTTACAACTGTAAGTAAGCTAGCAGGACATTCCAATGTAAATATGACAGCAAGGTTCTACATTCAAACGACTAAGCAAGAGAAGATGGATGCGGTCAATCTTCTATAAGGATGGTGGAAAAAATGATTGAAAAAGAAAAACCAAGATACGCAACACAACAAATAGCATCAAGCGTAAGTGTTGAAATACAGGTACTACTTTAGAGGATAATGGATAGCCACAGGAACAATCAAGAACCATTGGACTAGTTACCAGTGTTTCATCTTCAAAGAAGCGGTGACATGCAAAGAGTTACAAACAAGCAGGAACAGCCGCCAATGAAATTGGTTGTCCAATTAGAACTTAAAGAAAGTCAATCTATTGATACAACCATTTGGATTGTGAATAATGGTTCCCATTACACCATGATGTTTCCAAATGACTACTGATTGGAGGGGAAAAGTATGGATACTAAGCAAATACTTATCATTAAAAAAGTGGTATGTGCTATTTTAGCAATCGCTTTGGAAGAATTGTCTAAGAAGAATAGAAGGTAATTGATTCGAAATTTAGAACAAGAATCCATTTTAGGTTCTTGTTTTTTTTGCAAATCACTTTGACTTCCTAATGAAGAGTCAGAAGTGAAAATAGGGGGGCTTCGATGCTACTGACGCTATTTTAGGTAATAAGAAGTTCCTGTTAACTATTGGATTGAATAGAAGTTTACTTTCAAAAAATTGAAAAGGTAAGGAAATACAACCTTACAACGTGGTTTTTTTGAAAGTATTTTTATTATGTGTCCAAATTGTGACGAAATGTGACATTCGGCAAGACTTAGTCTACAAGTCTGCGAAAAGGTGATTAAATATTTATAATAGTCATAATTATTTTACCTTTAATATGAACGGATAGGAATTATTTTCAATTATTTCAATCGGGAAGACTCGTAGACTAAGCATAAACGTCTGAAATAGTCTCTTTGTGTAACTACAATAAACGTTGGTATATAAGGGTTTGTTGCTCACTTGCGTTATTTTTTTAGGTGTAATAATATATGTCTTGCAAGAGAGCTACAAAAACTATTTCGAAAAAATGAAGCCTACTGGAGGGTCATAAAAATGCAAAAACATCAATCAAAATTAGTTCGTCCTTCAAACAAGTATAACTTAGAAGAAGGAGCGGTAGAAGGAAAAATCTACTCAGTGGCAGTTAACGAGTTTGATAGTGACTTTACCGATTCGGGCAAGCGAGATGTCCTTAATACTAAAGTAGAGTTTATTAAACCGAATGGTGAATTTTTCTACTTGTATTACGCCCCAACCATCACATGGTCCGAAAAAGGAAACTTTATGAAAATGCTTCATGACTTAGATGTAGTTCCAGCGAAAGGTGGGGAACTGGACATTAATGCCCTAATCGGTATGACAGTAACAGCTACGATTGAAAACGTTGAACGTGGTGATGTTGTTTACAGCAATATTGTAAGAATCCAGAAAAGAGGAACTGGTATTCAATATAAGGCATCCAATAAAGAAGATAGTGAAATGATGATTCAACTGTATGATGTTGATGACATCGAATTCGGTGACATGTAACACCCTAATTAAGCAACAGTACCGACTATAGTGGCATTGGTTGCTATAGTCCCTACTGACGCTATACGAGACAAAAACAAAGGAGTCGAATGAGAATGACGCATACAGAAGCAAAAACAACAGAAGAAATGACTATGGAATCTCTTTCTATACTTAAAAGAGTTGGAGGGGTAACAGAACTACGCATCTTGAAAACGTCTACGGGTACAGTTAGCGGCTACTTTGATGATAATAAAAAACTAGCAGAAATTGCAGCAAAATATGATGGAAACGTTCAAGCAGTCTACATCACACTAAATCCAGTGAAACCAGAATTGCTGTCAAGAGCTACAAACCGTATTGTTAAACGAGCCAAACTTACAACTTCTGATGCAGACATTGAATGCCGCCGCTGGCTCCCGATTGATTTTGACCCAGTACGTCCAGCGGGTATTTCATCAACGGATGAAGAACACCAAGTAGCTCTCACAATGGCGAAAGAAGTACAACAGTTCCTGAGGGCAAGAGGATGGAACGAACCACTTGTTGCAGATAGCGGAAATGGTGCTCATCTATTATACGCTATTGACCTTCCAAACGATGAAGAGAGTAATATGCTCATCAAAACAACATTAGTAGCATTGGACTTTCAATTCAGTAATGAAATAGTCAACGTTGATAAGGGTGTATTTAATGCCGCTCGAATTTGGAAGCTTTATGGAACGATGGCGTGTAAAGGAGACCATACAGATGAACGACCAAATCGAGTATCCCAAATACTTTCGTATCCAAAAGAACTGAAAGAGGTATCGAAGCAACAACTACAGGCATTAGCCTCTATTTGTCCAACTATTTCTCACGAAGGAAAATCATCTTCCAAAAAGAGTAATACAGAAGCAGGGTTCAATCTTGAAGAATTCATTGAAGAACATGAACTGGATGTAGTATTTACCGCTTCATGGCAAAAGGGAGCAACGAAATATGTGTTATCAACTTGCCCTTGGAATGAAAGTCATACAAATAAAAGTGCATATATTATCCAATTTGAAAATGGAGGTATTGCGGCGGGATGCCATCATAATAGCTGTTCGGAAGAAAACTGGCAGACATTACGGAAGAAATTTGACCCAGATTGGAATCCGTCATCCTTTAAAGAAGAAACAAAGAAAGAATCACAAGCGGATATCTTAATCAGTGTAAGCGATAAAGCCGAGTTCTTCCAAAATGATTTAGGAGAGGCTTATGCAGCAGTGATTCTTAATGGTCACAAGGAAGTCTTAAAAGTGAAAAGTAGGAAATTCAAAATGTGGCTAACCAAGCAATATTATGACACAACAAAAAGAGCACCATCCAGTGATGCAATGAATCAGGCACTTGGCGTTATGGAAATGAAAGCCGCCTTTGATGGGGATGAACATAGTTTGCAGTTACGAGTGGCAGAAAAAGATAGTGATTTTTATTATGACCTAGCGAATGCCGATTGGAGTGTTGTAAAGGTGGAGCCGGAGGGATGCCAGGTATTAAAGGATTCTCCCATCCTATTCACCCGCAATAAGAATACTAAGGCACAAGTCTTGCCTGATTTTGATGGAGATTTGAAGCTATTACTAAATCACGTACGAATAAAAAGTGAAGATGACCAAATTCTTTACCTTACCTACCTAGTTACGTGTTTAATTCCGAGTATTCCACATGCCGTACTTGTATTTAGTGGTGAAAAAGGAGCTTCCAAATCCACCTCTATGCGGTTAACAAGACAAATTGTTGACCCTGCTGCACAAGACTTGTTAACTATGCCCAATAGTATGCAAGACTTGGCACTTTCATTGGCTAACAACTATATGCCATCATTTGATAATTTAGATGGATTATCTGCTGAAAAAAGTGACCTTTTATGTATTGCTTCTACAGGTGGTAGATTTAGTAAGCGAACATTATTTACAGATGATGATGAAACATTGCTAGACCTTAGAAGATGTGTTGGATTGACTGGTATCAATGTAGTGGTTACAAGAGCGGATTTGATTGACCGCTCCATTATTATTGAATTGGACCGTATTCCAGAAGAAGAGCGGAAAGAAGAACGAGAAGTGTGGGAAGCATTTGAAAAAGATAGAGCCAGTATAGTCGGTGGTGCATTAAAGGCACTATCAAAAGCAATGGCAACTTTCCCCGATGTAAAGTTAGACAAGCTTCCTAGGATGGCAGATTTCACTCGCTGGGGCTATGCGATTGCGGAAGCCTTAGGGTATGAGGGAGAACAATTTTTACAAGCCTACCTCCAAAATCGTAATCAATCAAATGAAGAAGCCATTTCATCTCACCCAGTAGCTGCAACAGTTGTAGCACTTATGAAATATAACGAATATTGGTCAGGTTCCGTTGCAAATTTGCTAGGTGAACTAGAACGTGTTGCTTATCAAGAAAAAGTGAATACCAACGTCAAAACATTCCCGAAAGCGGCACACATTTTAAGTAGAAGGCTAAAGGAAGTGAAGTCCAATTTAGAAGATGTCGGGATTACATTTGATATTCGGCATGCTGGGGACTCCAAAAAGATATCCATCCAAAAGACTGGTAACGGGGTTATTCCAATTCGCCCTCAACAAGAAACATTGAAGCTTACTGGGACTGATTCAAATGGAGTCATAGATGCAGAGCTATCGGAGGATTACGATGAATTTAAGGGATGGTAATCATCCACTTGTACCAACAGTAGTGTCAGTAGCGAAGGATAGGGTTGCTACTGACGCTATGTGAGGTACCTCTACCCGAATCGAAATAAGAATACAAAATTATATTATTACTATGAACTAATTGGAAGGGGATGTTTACATGTTATTTGTGGAATCACTTGAACGGTTTGCAAAATATCAAGCAAACATTGAACGAAGTCCAGTCACTATACGAGCCTATTATGAAGATTTAACACTTTTAATTCGTTTTATTGAAGAGAAATACAATAGCCCAGTTTACTTGGAGGACATTACACAAGAAGATGTGGAAGAGTACCTTTATTATCTTAAGGAGGTTAAGGGTAACCAGCCGATTAGTAGGAAACGTGTGTTAGGAAGCATACGGTCATTTTTCGGCTACGCATACAAAAGTGAGTGGTGCAACAAGAATGTGACAGCAAAATTGGAGTCAATTAAATGCCAGCAAAAAGAGCGACATTACTTATCCGAGGATGAGGTCAACCAGTTTGTAGATGCAATCGAACATGACCTCATTCGCCTAGTTGCACAAACTCTCTATTATACAGGAATGCGGATATCCGAATGCTTAAACCTTCAGGTTGAAGATGTGAATTTACAAGATAATCTGATTCACATTAGACATGGAAAGGGCAACAAAGACCGCTTCGTACCAATCAATTCAAAACTGAAGAAACTGCTAGTGGACTATAACGAGAACTGGAAAGTTGTTTCGGACAATTTCTTTGCCACAAGAATTTCAGGCGCTCTGTCACCTACAAGAGTTGCAAAAGTGTTTAGCGATACAAGGAAGTCACTAGGATGGAAAAAGAAAGTGACCGCCCATATCCTACGCCATTCCTTTGCTTCCAAACTAGTCAAAAACGATGTTCACTTGGTCAAGATTTCAAAACTGTTAGGACACAGCAGTCTAAAAACAACGAGTATTTACGTTCACAGTAACATGGATGATTTGAAAGATGCTGTTAACACGCTATAGAGGAGGAGTACAGATGGTTAAAGTAGAAGCATTGCAACCTATTTATGATGAAAAGGTCAAGAAGATTTTACAAGTGTTGGGGGAAGGTTTTTCAAGAGAGGAAGTAGCAGAGCAATTTCGTTACACAACGTATCGTTCGATGGATGGATATATGAATCGTAAAAACTTTCTTTGGGACAAACGGAAAGGAACCTATGTACCAGCGGATACTTTCAATGCTCCGTTGGAAACAATGGTGAACTTTCCATCCGACAAGGTTCGAAGAGTAGTGATGGAACTGAACAAGGAAGGAGCAGATTTGAAAGAGGTCGCATTGAAAGTGGGATTTGAAAACCATTTTGAAATGGCTCGTTACATGAAATCGAAAGGTTATGAATGGTCACAGGAAGTAAGGAATTATCTTTCTACTTCACCTACAATGCCTAAAGATGAGGTAAATGTTGCCTCTGCCAGCAGTGACGGTACATTGGTTAGTTCTCTTTCTATCGGAAATGGTGGTGTTGACCAATTTTCATCTTTACTAGAATGGTTGGCATCTAACAAGGATGGCTTGCAAAGTCTGTTGGGAGCGTCAGTAGCGTCAGGAAGAATTCCCCGTTTCACTATCCAAGGATTATTTACGACAAAATCGATTCACATGACGAATACGCTTGACCAAATGGTTCGAGACTTTAGCAAGGAAAAGAACATCAATCAGCGAGAGATTTTTGAGGTAGCATTGATAGAGTTCTTTCAGAAGTATGGTTATGCTCGTGAAGTCGGGACGTTGTTGCAACAAAATGCTTAGCAAATGGATTACTAATGGAAGAGATGATGAACAGTTCCTATGGGTTTCCTATTGGAATACTGTTTTTCACTCTTCCATTTTCTTATGCTTACCTAATGTTTTGGAACGGGTTCTTTCCATTATATTTGGTTTACCTAATGATGGACCTTCACATTCTGCAAATACCTTGGGTCACATGGGTTTCTTGGGTAGGAAGAACTTTGAATTTCGAGGTTACTTTTCGTCAGTTGAACAGTGCTTCAGGCGCACAATCAAAATCTATGGAGAAACTAGCTTCAGGTCTTCGTATCAACAAAGCTGGAGACGATGCAGCAGGTCTAGCAATCTCTGAAAAAATGCGTGGACAGATTCGTGGATTGGATATGGCATCTAAGAACTCACAAGATGGAATTTCTTTAATCGCAACTGCAGAAGGAGCGTTAAACGAAACTCACTCAATTCTTCAACGTCAACGTGAATTAGCAAACCAATCAGCTAATGATACAAATACGGCAGAAGACCGTAAAAACATTCAAGATGAAATGGACCAATTAGGTAAAGAAATTGACCGTATAGCAAGCACGACTCAATTTAATACTAAGAGTCTATTAGATGGTTCAATGGACAAAACAACTGCTGCTGCAGCAAATGTTCAAACTGGTGGAGTATTAAAAGCAGCTGCAGCTCTAGCTACAACTACTAAAGTAGTGGATTTACAAGATAAAGATGCAAATAGTCTTGGAATCATTGCAGGGGACGAAATCGAGGTCTCTTACGTAGTTGATGGAAAAACTAAAACGGACAAAATTACTGTTGCGGCAGGTACTGATATCGCGGCACTTTTTGCAGATACTAATGCCGCTGCGGATACTACAGCTTCAGTCGCAAATGGTAAAATTGAGGTAGCTGCAAAAACAGCTGGTAAAACAACTGCAGTTCATGGATTAACTATTACAGTTAAAGATGCAACTGGAAATGTGAAATCAGGTGCGACTAACGCCCTTTCTAGTTTCGGTGAAACTAAGCAAGCTACTGACATTCATGCCGATGGTTCTTCTACATTCCAAATCGGTGCTAACACTGGTCAAAACATTAACCTTGCTATTAAAGATATGGGTTCTTCTGCTTTAGGGGTAAAAGACCTTAAAGTTGGTAGTCATGGAGAATCAAATGTTGCACTTAAAGTTATTGATGCTGCTATATCTAAGGTATCTTCTGAACGTTCTAAATTAGGGGCAACTCAAAACCGTTTAGAGCATACTATCAATAACTTAAGCACATCTTCTGAAAACCTAACTGCTGCGGAATCACGTATCCGTGACGTTGATTATGCTGAAGCTGCTTAATTGCAGGAATAAGCACAGTCGTCCTGGCTGGTAACGGCTTGGATAATAATCGGGTGAATTGCTGGAAACCCCTAAAACTCACTTCCCTACAACGTAGCTGGAAACGGCAAGCGTGAATGGTTGAAAAGAAGCGAGATTGGGCAATCAGCAGCCAAGCTCCTGTCTCGAAAGAGTGGAGAAGGTTCAACGACTAGGATAGACCATCTAAGGCGCAAGCTATGGTGATGAAATCCGTAGGTGAAGCAATGTACATCAGCATTGTGAATCCGAAGTGCCCGACCCCTACTAAGAAATTAGAGGGTGAAGATATAGTCTAGTCATTTATGAAAGTAAATGTTTCGCACGATGGCGAAAGAAATGATGGAACAAACAAAGAACTCAATCCTTTCACAAGCAGCACAAGCAATGTTGGCTCAAGCGAACCAACAACCACAAGGAGTTCTACAACTTCTTCGTTAATATTAGATTACTTGATGGAGACTCTAGTTTTACTAGGGTCTCTTTTACATATAATGGTGATGAAATTAAAAGAGGTACCTGTGTGAGGTGCAATTCAGACACTATTCGGACTACCCAGTTTAGATGGAAAATATATGAGGAGACTATTAACTAAAGAGGTACCTGTGTGTAGTGCAATTCAAACACTATTCAGACTACCCAGTCGGGATTAAAAAGCATGTGAGGCCACTAATGATTAGTGTTTATTAATAGGTCTTAATACTAAGGATATATAAGACTTTGACATTTTTAAATTTGCTACTCTAAGCAATCTATGTATTAAGGTACTAGTAAACAATACATATCTTCTTTCATATAAACTTCCGATTATCAAAAAAGCCTACGGCAAGCGATTGGGCCGGTATTCCTAAAGTTTCTTAGCAGATTATCAAATACATAGTTTTAGCATTATATTACACACGATTTAATCTTTTGATGTAATCTCAGACACCATGTTGTATTTTAGAAGCCTGGTATTTGTGAAGAATATGATGGGAGGATTTTTGATGGACTACGAACATATAGAGTTAGAAGAAGCGAAACGGCAGTTAGCGCTGTCCAAGTTGCAAGACATGTTATTGGAAGAAATTGAAATGTATTTAAGTGAGATGAAAAGTATTGCAGAATATGCTACTAGCAATGAGTTGTCTGCTGAGGGAAGTGATAGGCTGAACGGGCGAATGAAAGAGATGCAAAAATCGATTCAGGCATTAGAAACACGATTATTGTTATCAAAGCAATCTACAATACTTCAATAGTTTCTTTCACTACTTTCCAAAGAGAATTTACGTTGTTTATGGTCCAATTTATAGTACCCTGATTAAAAACGAATGCTGAATAATTCATAAAACGATCCCGTTATCAGTAGAAATGTTTAATCAGGATAGACATTATTCAGTAAATAAAGAAAAGATTAAGGTCTGTCTATAGGGGGAATACAGCAAAAGGAATGAAATGCTGTCAGAGTGTGATGATAGTATTTCACTCGAACCTTATAGAAAAGAGGACTACATCATGAAACCAATCATAGGCATTACATCAGATATAGATGAAAACGGAGATACTTTTCTACTTGCAGATTACAGTCGTGCGATTTTGCGTGCCGGAGGGTTGCCGGTTGTGCTACCTACAGGACTCGAAGATATTGAAGAAATTTGTAATCGAATTGACGGATTGCTACTAACAGGTGGGGAAGATGTGAATCCACTATTATTTGGGGAAGAACCGAAGCGTGAACTTGGCAAGATTGCGCCTGAGCGGGATACGATGGAAATGGCGCTTGCGAAGAGTGCACTCGCTAAGGATATGCCTGTATTCGGTATATGTCGTGGCCATCAGATATTGACTGTTTCTCTAGGTGGAACGATTTATCAACACATTTACTCCGATGTAGAAGGACCTCTGTTGCAGCATAAGCAGCAAGCGGATAGAAACTATCCTACGCACACAGTTGAAGTGGAAGAGGGAAGTCGTCTTGCTGAATATGCTGAAGGGAAAGAAATTCTTGTGAATTCATTGCATCACCAAGCAGTACATGATGTAAGGAAACCATTAGTCGTTACGGGAAGAGCAAAAGATGGGATTGTGGAAGCGCTTGAGAGTACGGAGCATACATTTGTAATGAGTGTGCAATGGCATCCTGAAGCGCTTTCGAATCGGGCAGACAAAACGTCATTGAGATTATTTGAAGGGTTTGTAGAAGCTTGTATGCAAGACTAATTCATTGCTTAAACTAGAGTCGATTAGAGACTTCAAGTGCTAGATCACCGATTGGGCTGAATCGATTCAACTATTATTGTTAAATAAATATGATTACAAAAACGCGATTCGAATTTCCGAATCGCGTTTTTGAATGTGATGAAACCTACCACTTCATTCTATAAACCTAAGCTTTATGATGCCCACGCAACTTCCAAATTTGATACACCATCGCGATGGAAGAAATAATCGTTAGATAGGTTAGAACAATCCACCCTGATTGTAAGTACGGACTTAGGGCTATCTGAAAGGGTGCACTCGTTAGTCGTTCTCTTTGGTTGATACATACGAAGATGACTACTGCAGCAAGTATTACGACTGCAATCAGTCCTTCAGCTAATTTACTTTTTGTCTGTCCGCGCTCGGCACTGTATTGAATCGCCCAACCATCTTTTTTGTTCGCTGATAGTTTTCCTAGCCATACATTCGTGAAGGTGATGAGGTTCACCAATAAGTAGATCTCGGGACTAATGAGTAAGGCGGCGAAGAGGACGTCAATAGGTCTATGCATGGGGGTCTTCAAGGCGAGAATTGTATTTAAGATGGAAGCAAGAACGACAGGCGTGATCCAGATCCAGGACCACGTGAACTGATCAGTTGCGATGCTAAGAACGAGCAAAACAATTAATAGGACTCGGATGATTAAGTTCATCATTGTTTTTACTTGGGCAAGCCAAATTTTACTTTGGTGCTTGGAATGCACCCCGATATTGCTGTTAGTCAGTAACTCGACTGTCCCGGATTGCCACTTGTTCCGTTGCTGTCTGAACGTATGATACGATTTCATTGCATCTACATAACAGCGGGCATTAGGGCTAATGAGTGTCTTCCACTTTTTCTGGATTTGCCACGTTAGTAGCATATCTTCTACATCACTTTCATCTTGCCAAGGGCCGTCTAATTTGTTTTCATCGATGACGTCTTGAAGTGCTTCGGGACGAAAGAGTGTGGCTTGCCCGCCAAGTACATACGTACTTCCGCCACGGTATTGTAACTCCAGCAGCCAGCTCGCCATGTCTTGTTTTTGCTGGTGGGTCCACCAACGTTCACGAAACCCGCCATATTCACCCGCTGCAATTTTGTCTTCATAATGAGGGTCCGATTTTGAAAGCAAGCTCTTCTTTTTAGGCATTCGCATCGTATATTTCGCCATGACGCCACCGATATTGCGGGAGCTCATTAGCCCATTCCAAAGATGGGATAAAGCTTGAGGAGCCAATCTACTGTCAGCATCCATCCCGAGAATCGCTTTGATAGAGGTTTTATAAAACTCTTGAAAGAGCGTTTGTTTTTTATCATACAAATCTAAAGGGTCCCCGTAAATATGCTTCCAAGCTGTATTTAGCGCACCTACTTTACGCTGCTTATTATTTTTAGTCGTAAGGACAGTTACTCTCAAGTTGAGTTCCACACCTGCATCTAAAGCAAGTTCCTCAGTCCGATCCGAACAATTATCAGCGACGACAAATACATCCATTTCCACGTCTTTTGGCAACGTCTGATCAGCAAGCCCTTCTAAGCAATCGCGTATCGACTTTTCTTCGTTATGGGCGGGAATAAATACAGCAATACGCGGCTTCATGTACGTATTTCTCACTTTAGGTAGTATTGATAATGAAGGGGAATTCGGGTGTTGCATGTTTACAGACAGCTCATCCATCGCGATGTCGTCACCTCTCTACAGTCACAAATGACTTCTTAACCCAATTAGTCAGAATCCTTAAGTGAGCTATCAATCAATCTATCTATACAATACTGAGCTGCTACTGAAATTAGAACAAAACCCAGTTAACTATAAAATATACTCGATTTTAAGTAGAGAGGGTGTATGCTGCTCGCACTGCATCTAGAAGAATCCTACAATGAAAAAAAGGACTGTCAAATGAATCGACAGTCCTTTTTGCTATGTTGTTATACCTTAAACCTTAAACCGATCAATCGCATGACTCAACTCTTCACTCAAGTTCGTCAGAGTCTCCGCAGCATCCGTCACAGACTGGATTGCACGAAGTTGTTCTTCTGTTGATGCACTCACTTCTTCACATGCTGCAGCGGTTTCTTGAGACGTCGCAGCCATCATTTGAATCGTCATCGCGACATCATCTTTATGATTCGATACAGCTTGAATCTCAATTGAAATCGAGTCAATTGAGGCTTGCATATCTTCCATCAATGCTGACAATTGACCAAACGTCGACTCTGTTTCTTTAACGACGACACCTTGGTCGCGGAACGTTGTAATCGTTTCTTCCATTTGTTCCGTTACTAGGCGTGATTCTTCTTGTAACTGATGGACAGTCGTTTGTACTTCCTTTGTAGCGCGTGCAGATTGTTCTGCGAGCTTGCGTACTTCGTCTGCCACAACCGCGAATCCTTTACCGTGTTCACCTGCACGTGCTGCTTCAATACTAGCGTTCAAAGCAAGTAAGTTCGTCTGGGATGAAATATCTGTGATTGTATCCATTACACCACCGATGGCTTTAACTTTTTCGCCAAGTGTTGCAATCGCTTCGTTCATCGATTTTAAGTTCATGCCAGAAGATCGGAATGTTTCTTGCAATTGAGCCATTTGGGTTTGTCCATTTGCATTCATGCTACCGGTGCGTTCAGCGATTTCAGTCATCGATACAGCACGTTCTGTAATGCCATTAATTTGTCGACCGAGTTCATCTGCACGTTCTGTCACAATTTCTGCGTCTTCTGCGGATTTAGAGGCACCTTCCGCGATTTCATTTACCGCATGTGCCACTTCAGAACTGGAAGCACTTGTTTCTTCTGCAACAGCACTTAGACTTTCCGAGTTCGTTCGGACGTTATCAGCCGATTGGTTCACAACGGAAATTATGCTGTGCATACTTGAAATCATTTCGTTAAAGTTATTACTAAGTTGACCAATTTCATCTTTTGTTTGAATGTCAGAATGCGTCGTTAAATCACCTTCAGCGACAGCATCCATTGATTTACGAAGACTTGCGATCGGCTTCAACAATTTACCAATGATGAAGAATAAGGCAATCGCAACAAACGCTAATGTGATTACTGAAATGATTAAGATAGAAGTTCTGAGTTGTTTCGCCATACCCATTAACTTTTCTGTTTTATAAACAGTTCCTACTTTCCAGCCAAATTTAGGGAGGGTAGTGAACACACTTACAGATTCATTTCCTTTGTCATCTTTGAACTCCAAATCTCCTTTTTGATACATAAACATGTCTTTTACGTATTTGAGGTCCATCATATTCTCTCCGCTTTTTGTCGGATGAGAAATGGCAGTTCCTTCTTTGTCATACAACACGGGATACCCCTCGTGTGCGATATCTATAGAATTCAATGCATCAGTCATCGCCGATAGTTGAATGTCTACACCTGTTACACCAGCGAGTTTTCCATTGACTAGTACAGCTTTTGAAGCGGTGATGACAAAGTTTCCTGTTGCTTCGTCTACATATGGTGTTGACCATTGCACCTTATCAGGATTTTCTGAAGCAGCCTGATACCATTCACGGCCCGTTGGATCGAAACCAGTTAGATCTACAACAGGGTAGATCCCGGTATATTTTGAAGGAAGTGCGTAATAGACAGAAGATGCGTCTGTATATTTACTGAGAAATTCTTCAAGCTTAGCTATTAAGACCCGTTCGCTTACTTCCTTGCCATCAGGTCCAGTAAATGCAGAAAGAGTTTCTGTCGTTCCTAACAAATCCAATCCTTTATCATATTGACCGAGAAAGTTCTCGACGGAAATCGCCATCTCATCGGACAGACCTGTGCTTGAATCGATAATGTTCTCAAGTGAACGCTTTTTAACTTGCCCGTTCAACATATAAGCCATAAGTAAAATACCGATTAAAAATAGTACTATTACTGCTGAAATTATTTTAGTCTTTAATGACTTAGTCATCGAATAGAGCCCCCTATGTGAGTTACGTATACTTCATTATTTTCGGTTGGAGATGAAGGATGTTAAGTGAAAAAATTCACTTGACCAAAGTTTATAATCATGATTATGTAATGACAGGAAAAGTGAATAATAATTACCAAAAAAATAAAAACGATTACCCAGTTACTCGGCAATCCCTTTGTTAGTAGATTAAACTTTAAAAAGATCGATTGAATGACAAAGTTCTTCACTCAAATACATCAAGATTATTTTATTATCAAATTCCCCTCATATAGAAACTATGTAGTACGTACTACTTCGGTCTGATTTCTTTCAAGTTGAAGGTGTTTTGTCGATTAGAGGTTAACTTTATTTCTCAACTGCCGATATAGAAGGTAATTGAGAAGGACACTGAGGAGGACGGAGACATGGTTAGTCAACTAGGGGGAAGTCCCGACCGCCATCAAGGGGCTAGTTCTGTAGAAGGAACGCCATCCGAAATTGTGACAAAAGTGGAATCTATTAAAGACCACGGACACGAACAAGCATCTAGAGAGCGCGATTTGCCTGTAAAAGAAGCAAAAGAACTAACAGCAGGGATAAATAAGTTTCTAGAAAGCGTCGACACACAGCTACGATTTAAAATGCATGAAGAATTAAACGAATACTATGTGACGATTGTAGATTCGAAAACCGACGAAGTGATTCGAGAAATTCCATCCAAAAAGTTATTGGACATGCACGCAGAAATGAGAAAATTCGTAGGACTACTCATCGATCGTAAAATTTAAGGAGTGAGTGTAAATGAGAATTAGTGGTTTAGCCAGCGGTATCGATACTGAATCGATGATCAAAGATCTTATGAAAGCCCAACGACTCCCGTTGGATAAAGTGAATCAGAAGAAGTCATATTTTGAGTGGCAGTTGAAAGACTTTCGTACCGCTAACCGCGATTTAAAGGATTACAGCACAAAACTTTTCGACAACTCAATTCTATCGAAGAACTTCAACCAGAAGAATGTTACGGTTTCAGCACCCGATGATGTATCGGTTCGGTCGAAAGGTAATGCGGATGATTTTTCTGGGACGATAAAGATAGAACAACTAGCTACAAATGCGACGATGCAAAGTGGGAACATTGATGGCCATGCTTCAATAAAATTAGCAGGTGAAGCTGAACTGACAATTACATCACCAAATGGAAAGTCTGTTGATGTGAAGTTCGCAAAAGATGATGACATTAATGCGATTGTGAAAAAGATTACTGAACAAAGCGGTGTCAGAGCCTTCTATGATTCTGTTTCTGGGAAAATTGGCATATCCGCTAAAGAGAGTGGAAGTGGTGCAATCGGCATTGAATTCAAGTCAGGTGAAGACTTAACTGACACGTTAAGTTTACGCGGAGCTTCTCCAGATCCTTCGATACCATCTGAATTATTCCCACCAGGTAAATCGGCGACATTTAGCTCCGGTGAAAACTCGATTGTCTATTATAATGGAATGAAAATCGAACGGGAATCAAATACATTTGATCTCGATGGAATGGAATTCACGCTAAAAGCAGTAAGCAGTAAAGAAATCACTTTCAACTCTACTACCGACACAGAAAAAGTATTTGATTCAATTAAAGGATTCGTAGATGACTATAATAAGTTAATTGAAGATCTGAATAAAAAGATCCGCGAGCCTAAGTATCGCAACTTCCAACCATTGTCTACTGAACAAAAAGCCGATATGAAGGAAAAAGAAATTGAACTTTGGGAAGAAAAAGCAATGAGCGGTACGTTGCGTAATGATCCTGAAATTTCGAAGTTACTATCAACAATGAGAAGCATTTTAAATCAATCTGTACCTACTGTAGATGCGGATGGAAAGCCGGGTACTATTAATCTTAGTTCTATTGGTATTACAACTTCTAGCAACTACTTAGAACACGGTAAACTGATCATTGATGATAAAAAATTAAAGGCTGCCATTGCAGAAAATCCTCAGGATGTAGAGAAATTATTTAATAACTCAGATGAGAATGTTAAAGGAAATCAAGGACTTGCACGTAAACTACGTACAGCGGTAGATGCATCGCAAGCTGCAATTCAAAAAAGCGCGGGTAAAATTGGTGATAGCAACAGTGCTTTCACACTCGGTAGGGCGCTGGACGACATGAACAAGCAAATTGAACGTTTCGAAGTTCGAATGAAAGCAGTCGAAAACCGTTATTGGAAACAATTCTCTGCCATGGAATCCGCGATCCAGCGCGCAAATAATCAATCTGCAAGTTTGATGAATGCGTTCGGTGGCGGCAATTAAGTGAACACGTTATTCAAAAGGAGAGTTCTATAAATGGTTGTGCATAATCCGTACGCTACGTACCAAAATAACTCTGTTACTACGTCAACGCCAGGTGAATTGACTTTAATGCTGTATAACGGTTGTTTGAAATTCATTGAACAAGCGAAGCGTGCAGCAGAATCAGGTCAAATTGAAGAAAAAAATACAGCTGTGCAGAAAGCACAAGCGATTATTTCTGAGCTCATGCTTACATTAGACGCTACGTTCCCCGTAGCCAAAGATATGCTCGTGTTATATGAATTCGCGAACAGCCGCTTGGTTGAGGGAAATATTAAAAATGACTCCAAAATGTTCGAAGAAGCTGCTGAAATCATTAAGGATTTCCGTGATACGTGGAAGCAGGTCATACAACTTAATCGCCAGAAACAATATGGCAATGTGAGTGAGATATGATTCGGAAGGAACTCGTTCAGTGGAAAGTGGTAACGGATCGCTTGCTTGCGCTTCCAATTGCGAGTGACGACGATCAGCGAGATGTGATGATTGCAGCGATTGAGTCGATTTTAGATGAACGTGAGCAGTTGCAACCAAAGATTCAACCACCTTTTTCTTCTGAAGAAGAAGAGTTCGGGAAAGATTTGGTTGCAGTGGAACCGCGTGTAGCTTTAAAACTTGAAGAGTATTTGACAGAAATCCGTAAAGACTTATCTACTTCTCAAACTAAAAAAGATAGTGTGCGAAGTTATGTAAATCCTTATAGTAAAGTTGCTCGCGATGGTACATTTTATGATACGAAACAGTAATACGAAAGCCGGTGATTTTTTAGAATCATCGGCTTTTACGTGTCTTTTATTAATTATCAGAATGTAAAGGTCTTAATGGTAGCGGGAAATAATCGAACGAAGATGTAGAATCATAGCGTTTGCACAAATGAATCAGACATAATTGCCTTCGCGGTTAAGAGAAGCTCGTTCAGCGAATGCTGAGCGAGTATTCTTTATACATGCGGCAAGGACTTAACACATACATTTGATGGATGCTAACTTGCGATAAGAGGTTTGCGTTTGCTCGCTTACGGTAATAGTAGTAGACGGAGAACTTAGTCTGAAAACTAGGGACGATGCTGGTTAACTTTGGTATACTGAAGGCACTAGAGAATTGGATGGAGTGTGGTAGTGATGCACTACAAACGAGACGAATCGTTCAGATATCACTTTGATGAACCCGTGCCAGCAGAATTCAGTATTTACTTAAAGAACAGTGATCGCCCGGGAACCGGAAAAGGGGATTCTAAGTTACTGGATATCAGTCCAGGCGGAACACGTATGGAAACCGCTTTTGATATCCCGGTAAAGCGAGATGAAGTAGCTCTCCGATTGCGGTTCAACTTGTTCCAGCAGCCGATTGAAACAAACGGTGTCATCGTTTGGAAGGAAGCGACAGCAACAGGTTGGATTTACGGCATCGACTTTGATGAAGATGCGTTAATCGCACAAACAATCATCAATGATTTGAAGCTACGCACGCAAGCTGAGCGTTAACTTGTAAGGTGAGCAATTCGGCAACAACCGACAAAATTCTTTTTGGATTTTAAGAATAAAAAAAGGGTTTTGTTCGGACAATGTAGAAGATAGAGATATGGTCAAATTAAAGGAGGAGTTTATATGTTAGACTTCAACATTCGTGGCGAAAACATCGAGGTTACTCCAGCAATTCGAGAGCACGTCGAAAAGAAAGTCAGTAAACTGGAAAGGTACTTCACTGAGACTTTGAAAGCTACAGCTCATGTGAACTTGAAAGTATACAGCGATAAGCAAACTAAAGTTGAAATTACAATTCCAATGAAAAATTTGACACTTCGTGCAGAAGAACGCCATAACGATTTGTACGCTGCCATCGACTTGATTGTTGATAAGCTTGAGCGTCAAATCCGTAAATATAAAACACGTGTAAATCGTAAATTCCGCGAACGCGAAGGCGTTAGTGCATTCTTACAGGCAACAATGGAAAGTGATTCTAAGGAACAGGATACAGCTGAGGATGAGAACGAGTTCAATGTAGTTCGAACTAAACAGCTTGACTTGAAACCGATGGATCAAGAAGAAGCGATTCTTCAAATGAACATGCTTGGACACGATTTCTTCATCTTCACTGATGGTGAGTCGGATGCAACAAACATCGTTTACAAACGCCGTGACGGCAAGTACGGTTTGATTGAAACTGGAGCTAATTAATGTATGGAAACCGCCTGTAACTTGGGCGGTTTTTTTTTTGTGAATCTTAAGGACTCCGTTGTAGCGTCTGATCGCTCCATTATCATGGCTAAGCGATCGATTATGATGTACAACCGATCCATTTCGATACCTATGCGCTCCAATGTGACCAGCAACCCGCCCGATTGCTACGGAAACCCGCTCATTCCAAATTGGAACCCGCCCGATTACACCGCTAACCCGCCCACTTTCATCAGTCCAGTATCCTACTCTGGCCACCCCATAATCCAAAAGTCGGAAATTTCGTTGCATTGCATTTGCGCCTGTCCATTCACAATGTTAAAATGAGGGGTGAACTTTGTGAGGATGTGACCAAATTATGCTAAGCGTATTGAATAAAATGTTTGATCCGAATAAACGTGATTTGAAACGACTAGAAAAGATTGCTGATCAGACGGAGGCACTTGCTACTGAAATGGAGCAATTGTCCGATACTGATTTAACAGCGAAGACAGCAGAATTCCAGGAACGTGTAGCAAAAGGCGAGTCTGTCGATGACATTCAGCCTGAAGCGTTTGCGGTTGTGCGGGAAGCTGCGCGCCGTGTACTCGGCTTGTATCCGTTCCGTGTTCAAATCGTGGGGGCAGCTGCTCTTCATGAAGGCAATATCGCAGAGATGAAAACTGGTGAAGGTAAGACGTTGACGTCTACACTTGCGGTGTATTTGAACGCACTTGAAGGTAAAGGCGTACACGTTGTTACTGTCAACGAATACTTGGCATCTCGTGACGCACAGGAAATGGGACAGTTGTATGAGTTCCTTGGACTGAGTGTTGGTCTGAACTTGAACCATTTGGGCAAAGATGAGAAGCGTGAAGCGTATCTTGCAGATGTGACGTATACGACAAACAACGAGCTCGGCTTTGACTACTTGCGCGACAACATGGTGCTGTACAGTGAGCACAAAGTACAGCGTCCACTTCATTATGCGGTCATTGACGAAGTTGACTCCATCTTAATTGACGAAGCACGAACACCATTGATCATCTCGGGGCAAGCTGCGAAATCAGCAGAATTGTACCGACTTGCGAATCGGTTTGTGACGACGTTGAAAAAAGAGGATGACTATACGTTTGATGAAACAACGAAAGGCGTAACGATGACGGAAGCGGGTATCGAGAAAGCGGAGCAAGCGTTCAGCATTGATAACTTGTTCGACTTGCAGCACGTAACGCTTAATCATACAATCAATCAATCATTGAAAGCGCACGTGAGTATGCACATTGACGTGGATTACGTAGTTCAAGAAGGCGAAATCGTTATTGTCGACTCATTCACAGGGCGTCTCATGAAAGGTCGTCGCTACAGCGATGGACTTCATCAGGCAATCGAGGCGAAAGAAGGACTTGAAGTCCAGAACGAATCGATGACACTTGCGACGATTACATTCCAGAACTATTTCCGGATGTATGACAAGCTTTCAGGAATGACAGGTACAGCGAAGACGGAGGAAGAAGAGTTCCGCAACATTTATAATATGAACGTTGTAGCAATTCCGACGAACCGACCGATTTCTCGTGATGACCGTCCAGACTTAATTTTCTCTTCAACTGAAGGGAAGTACAAAGCGGTTGCAGATGATATTAAAGAACGTCACAAAAAGGGCCAGCCGGTACTTGTCGGTACGGTTGCGATTGAGACGTCTGAAATTATCTCAGCTTTCTTGAAGAAATATGGAGTGCCTCATAATGTCTTAAACGCGAAGAACCACGGACGTGAAGCTGAAATCATCGAACAGGCAGGTCAGCCAGGTGCGGTTACAATCGCAACGAACATGGCCGGTCGTGGTACGGATATTAAGCTTGGCGAAGGGGTTCAAGATGTTGGTGGACTCGCAGTTGTCGGTACAGAGCGTCATGAATCGCGTCGTATCGATAACCAGCTACGTGGACGTTCCGGACGTCAAGGGGATGACGGTGTCACACAATTCTATCTATCGTTAGAGGATGAATTGATGCGCCGTTTCGGTTCTGAGCAAATGAAAGGCATGATGACGAAACTCGGTATGGATGATGAAACACCGATCCAATCGAAGATGGTCTCACGTTCTGTAGAGTCTGCTCAAAAACGTGTCGAAGGAAATAACTTCGATTCCCGTAAACGATTACTTCAATATGATGATGTGTTGCGTCAGCAACGTGAAATCATTTATAAGGAACGTAATGATGTGTTGGAATCAGATAACGTACGCCCTGTACTGGAAGCAATGCTTGAACGTGTTGTGGAAAATGCAGTTGCGATTCATACGACTGAAGAGAAGCAAGAAGACTGGAGCATCAAAGGTCTTGTTGACTATCTAGGTGCAAATCTCTTACCGGAAGATCGGTTCACAGTAGCTGATTTAGAAGGTAAATCGGTACAGGAATTGACTGATTTCATCAAAGCAGAAGTATTGAAACGTTATGATGAAAAAGAAGAAGAAATGTCCCAAGAGAAGATGCGCGAGTTTGAAAAAGTCGTATTGCTACGTGCAATCGATACGAAATGGATGGACCATATCGATGCGATGGATCAGCTCCGTCACGGGATTCACTTACGTGCGTATGGTCAGAGTGATCCACTTCGTGAGTATCAATCTGAAGGTTTCGGTATGTTTGAAGAGATGGTCAATTCCATTGAATCAGATGCATCGAAATACGTCATGAAGGCGGAGATCCGCAATAACCTAGAGCGCGAAGAAGTAGCGAAGGGCCAAGCGGTGAATCCGAAAGAAGATGGCGAGAAGACTGTGAAAAAACCGGTACGTCGCTCGGTCAATATTGGCCGAAACGACCCATGTCCTTGTGGCAGCGGTAAGAAATATAAGAACTGTCACGGCCAAGAGTAATCTTGTGCGTGAACCTGACTTTTTGGAGGAACAAATTATGATGGAATTATCAGATGTACGCAACGAGCTCGACAAAACAGCTAAGAAATTAGTGGACTTTAGGGGGTCTCTTTGACTTAGAAAACAAAGAGGCTCGTATGCAGGAACTCGATGAAATGATGATGGACCCTACATTTTGGGATAACCAAGATGCAGCGCAAGTGGTCATTTCTGAAGCAAACGCACTCAAAGACAGCGTTGGTGAGTTCCACGAAATGAATGACGAACAAGAAAATCTTGAAATGACCGTCGAACTGTTGAAAGAAGAGCCAGATGAGGAGCTTCAAGAAGAATTAGGAAGCGAATTAAAAGCGTTCTTAAAACGGATGGATGAGTTCGATTTACAGATGCTTTTGAGTGAAGAGTACGACAGCAGTAGTGCTGTTCTTGAAATCCACTCAGGCGCAGGTGGAACGGAGTCCCAAGACTGGGCATCGATGATTTTACGTATGTACACACGGTGGGCTGAGCAACACGGCTACAAAGTGGAAACACTCGATTACCAAGCGGGTGACGAAGCTGGCGTTAAATCTGTCACACTTTCCATCAAAGGGCACAATGCTTATGGATATTTGAAAGCGGAAAAAGGCGTTCACCGTCTTGTCCGAATTTCACCGTTCGATTCTTCGGGTCGACGTCACACGTCATTCTCTTCTGTTGAAGTAATGCCTGAGTTCTCAGGTGACGTAGACATCGATTTGAAGATGGAAGACGTAAAAATCGATACGTATCGCTCGAGTGGTGCAGGTGGACAGCACGTCAATACGACGGATTCCGCTGTTCGAATGACTCACCTTCCAACAGGTGCGATCGTAACGTGTCAGACAGAACGTTCACAGATCAAAAACCGTGAACGCGCGATCAACTTGTTGAAAGCAAAAATTTATCAAATCCGTGTGGAAGAAGAAGAAGCACGTCTTCTTGAAATCCGCGGAGACCAAAAAGAAATCGGTTGGGGCAGTCAGATTCGCTCATACGTCTTCCACCCATATAGCATGGTGAAAGACCACCGTACAAATGAAGAAACGGGTAACGTAGGCGCAGTTATGGATGGGGAACTTGATCCATTCATCAACGCGTTCTTGCGTTCACGAATTTCGTAATAGCGCACTAAAATAAAAATGAATAGCGAGGCTGTTTTCGAAAGTCACGAAAATGACGATCGAAGGCAGCCCCGTTTTTTACTTTTATCTAATTGAAAATTCGATTCCTTTATACATAGAATAATCCTTTACTGGAGGTGAGAACTTGTCCTTTAAAAAGAAAGAAAAACCGGTTCAAGTGCTTTATAACGTTTTAGTCTTTACAAGCGGTTCAGTTGACGAAGACACGTTACAAGAGTGGACGGATCAGCTGATGGACGCCGCCGAGAATGTCGGGACAAGCTGAATGGATCATTGCGGAAGAATACGACACTCGGGAAATTGACATTCTCAAGGAACGGTTTCCGACCTTCGATCAGCAGCATCCCTTTTTCCAAATCAACCAAATCGATTACACTGCAATTCAACAGGAAGTGGAAGCCATGGAGAGCGCTCAAAAATGGCGAAAGCTTTTCAAAATGATCCCTTTAAGCAAGTATTTCGATATCGAAGAACGTATTGTTTCAGACGCAGCGAGATCTCTCCTCTGTACAAATGATTTGGAGGAAGCCGAACGCTTTTTAGTAAAACAGCATAAGATCGATACTCGAGGATGAATAAATAACGGTGTACTTGGTCAGCCTAAAGAGACAAAGAGCAGTTAAAAGAGACAGTCATTGAAGTCATTTAGATGAATGTTGAAAAGGCAGTGAGTGAGTAATTGTTGATAACAAATTTCACCACGATTAAAAATTAATATTTCACCAAAACAGGTTTGATTTTCGGGAAATAGAGAATACTAAATAGAAGGAGTTCGCTCCAAGTTGGGTATTCGTCATGGGTTTGTCATACGATTTAAGCGAACTTGAACTTTTTTTGCTATACTAGGAAAGCACGTAATTCATCTAATCGAAGGAGGATACATTCATGAAAATGAAAAACAAATTTTTAGCTACAATCTTTGGCGCAGCACTCGTACTTGGTGCTTGTGGTGGCGGCGGAGATGACAAAGCTGGAGACAAAGAGTCAGCTGCTGGCGGCGTAGACGCGGACAAGGTATTCCAAGCGAACTGTGCAACTTGTCACGGTGGTAACTTGGAAGGTATGAACGGTCCTGCACTAGCTAACATTGGTGGAGAGCTTTCTGAAGCCGAAATCCACGACATCATCGAAAACGGTAAATCAGGCGGAATGCCTGGAGGACTTATTAAAGGTGAAGAGCTAGACGCTGTTGCTAAATGGCTTTCTGAAAAGAAATAAGTTCTTTTTACGTCTTTTATAAATCTTCAACAATTAGCAGGGGTGCTTCGGCAACCTCTGTTTTTTTGTATTTTCTTGTAGTTTAAAGAGAACGTTCATGAGGAAGGCAGACAATATTAACTTCCAGAAAAAGGACATAACATTACAGAATTGTTGAAACAAGGTGAACGTTCTTCGAGAAATGAAATATTCCTGTAATACTGTGTAGGTTTATATCTGTTATAATGAAAAAGCTGAAGAAAAGTAATTGAATCAGGTGGTTACAAAATGATAAAAATGAAAAACGTGTACAAGAAGTACTCGAATGGTGTCGTAGCCGCAAATGGTATTACAGTCGACATTGACCGGGGGGAATTTGTTTACGTAGTTGGCCCGAGCGGTGCAGGTAAATCGACATTCATCAAAATGATGTATCGCGAAGAATCACCAACAAGTGGACAGATTTTCATCGATGGAACAAACCTAAGTTCGTTAAAAAACAAGGAAATTCCATACTTACGTAGACAAATCGGAGTTGTATTCCAAGACTTCAAATTGCTACCTAGACTGAATATTTATGAGAATGTAGCATTTGCACTCGAAGTCATCGAGGAAAAACCCGCGGAAATCCGTAAAAAAGTAACAGATGTTTTAGCGCTAGTCGGCTTGTCCCAAAAAGCGAGAATGTTTCCTAACGAGTTATCAGGCGGAGAACAGCAACGTGTGTCGATTGCACGGTCCATTGTCAATGAACCTAAATTAGTTATTGCAGATGAACCGACAGGAAACCTAGATCCGGATACGTCGTTAGGCATCATGAACATCTTTGAAAAGATTAACAACCGTGGGACGACCATTATTATGGCGACGCACAATAAAGATATCGTGAATTCGATTCGCCACCGCGTTTTGTTAGTTGAGGGCGGTATGATTACACGAGATGAATACGAAGGGGAATACAGTTATGAAGGGTAGAACGCTAGGCCGTCACTTCCGGGAGAGTTTTAAGAGCCTCGGACGAAATGGCTGGATGACGTTCGCCTCCATCAGCGCCGTTGCTGTTACGCTACTTCTTGTTGGTAGTTTCATTGTTATGATGATGAACTTGAACAAGATGGCAGACAACATTGAAAACGACGTAGAAATTAAAGTGGTTGCGGACCCTGCAGCAAGTAGTGAGGCCGTAAAAGAGTTACAGAGTAAAGTAGAAAAGATGGACGGAGTCGCAAGCGTCAAGTATGCGACACGAGAAGACGAACTCGATAAGATCATTAAGTCTTACGGTAAAGAACTATCTCTATACAAACAAAGCAATCCGTTGGGAGATGCGCTTTATGTCAAAGCCGCAGACCCACACAATACGGCTGCAATCGCAAAAAAGATCGATACATACGAGTATACAGCTGATGTTGTTTATGGTGCAGGGAAAGTCGAAAAATTGTTCAACATCGTTAAAATTAGCCGCAATGTGGGTTTGATTTTAATACTGGCGCTTCTGTTTACAGCGATGTTCCTAATCTCCAATACAATTCGTTTAACGATCATTGCACGCGGTCGAGAGATAGAGATTATGAAACTAGTCGGAGCGACGAATAACTTTGTTCGTATTCCGTTTATATTAGAAGGTGTCTGGCTAGGAATCTTCGGATCACTTCTTCCGATGGCCGCGATCGCCATTGCTTATCAACAAATTCATGCTTACTGGCAACCGAAATTGGTCAACGAACTATTCCAATTACTAGATCCGATTCCATTCATCATTCAAGTGGACGGTCTACTGTTGTTCATGGGTGTCTTCATTGGCGTGTGGGGCAGCTTAATGTCCGTACGAAAATTCTTGAAAGTCTAACTTAGCCAATCGATTTGAAAGGGGAACTGGGACTGTGAGAAAGAACAAAGGATTGCTACTCTCTACGATGGGGGTACTCTTACTCTCCACTTCATTATCTGGAACAGTAGCATCAGCTAGCTCATTGAAAGATATGCAAGATGAGCAAAAGGTACTTCAACAAAAACAACAACAATTAGATAAAGGGATTCAACAGAAGTCTAATGAAATCTCTAAAAAACAAACAAAAAAACAATCATTAATCGAACAAATAAATAAGTTGAATGGAGAAATCGAAGCCAACAACGAACAGATTCGTGATGTAAAAGAAAAAATCGATCAAACAACGACGGAAATCACAGAACTACGTGCTTCCATTAAAACATTGGAAAAACGTATTAAAGAACGTGATGAAGTTTTAAGAGAACGTGTACGTACGATGCAGGTAAAAGGCGGAGACGTGAGTTACCTGGACGTGCTTCTTGGCGCGAACAGTTTTGCAGATTTCATTGACCGTTTCTCAGCAGTTTCTACATTGATGGATGCGGACCGTAAAATCATGCAACAACAAGAAGATGATATGAACCAATTAGAAGAAGAAAAACAGATGGTAGAGACGAAACTCGCTCAACAAGAAGAACGTAAGAATAAGCTTACGGACTTGAAGAAAAAGCTCGAAGGTCAAAAAGCGGAGAAGGACAAGCTTGTTGATCAATTAGAAACAGAACAAGCGAAGCTTTCTACGGAAAAAGCTGACTTGGAAAGCGAATACGACGAAACTCATGATATTTCTGAAGATCTTATCAAGCAAATCAGTGCTGAACAAGATCGACTAGCAGAAGTCGCGCGTCAAGCTGAACTTAAGCGTAAGCGTGATGCGGAAGCTGCCGCGGCAGCGAAGCGACGTGCTGAACAGGCAGCAGCTGCATCTAAGTCATCAAGTTCTTCATCATCGTCATCGAATAAACATAGTTATTCAGCACCAGCAGCTCCTTCAGCACCAGTTGTTTCAAGCGGAAACTGGACGAGCCCAGCGCATGGTCGACTTACATCGTCATATGGTTGGAGAGTACACCCAATCTTCCATACACAGAAACAGCACCGTGGACAAGATATCTCTGTTCCAATTGGCACATCGATTAGCTCAGCAGCTGAAGGCGTTGTATCTCACGCAGGACCAATGGGTGGGTTTGGTAATGTAATTATGATTACTCACTCAATTGATGGTCAAATCTTCACTTCTGTTTATGCTCATTTATCAAACATCGCTGTAAGTTCTGGCCAGTCAGTTGGTAAAGGACAGTTCATCGGTAAATCAGGAAATACAGGGAATTCAACAGGACCTCACTTGCACTTTGAAATCCATGTTGGGAACTTCTCAGCTACAGGACCAAGTGCCGTGAATCCATTGCGTTATGTATCTTTCTAATAAATGACTTATAACGTGTATTACCGGTTCTTCACGAGAACAAACATCGTATAATTCGGTACGACGTATTACTGGAAAGGCTCGCATTCGCGCGGGCCTTTTTCTTTTGCACTAAATGAGCAATTTTGGTGGAGTTGCTAGGCGCTTTACGATACCATGAGAGGTATACTGGACTAAAGGAGACGATCATGCCTGTCACCGATTATTTTCTATTATGGAAGGTAACCGTTCCTTCTGCGTGGCTCGCAGCAATTCTTGGATTTTTCTTCGCCTGGCTTGCTGTTCGAGTGAAATTCGGTAAACAGATGGCAGACCTATTTGGAGATGCCTTGTTTACACTAGTCATTGTTTGGAAACTGTCCGTAATTATAACGGACTTTGAAACCGTACGACGTTCACCTATGGCGATACTCTACTTCAACGGAGGATTGTATGGATTCCTAGCAGGCCTTGTTATCGCTGCGTTGTTCCTAATCTTTAACCGCTCGCCTAAGCCGGTAGGAATAACTAGAGGGCTTTTGTTAGGTGTTGTATGTGCGCAATCAGGCTACCAAGTGATGATGGCATTGTTAAACAACGGTTCATTATTTGCAAAAGCGGTAACACTAGGTGTGTTTGTAACAGTTTCGATTTTATCGTTCAAGTATGCGGATCATGAACAGCTGCCTGTGTTTTATGCAGTAGGACTGTTTGTCGCTGCCCATGCGTTCGTTGCAGCAATTCAGCCGATCGGATTCACAGGAATTCCGTTCGCTTCAACAGTCGTCGCTAGTGTGTTGCTCATAATTCTTGATAGACATCAAACAAAACGATGGGGAATAGATGGAGGGATAGTATGAATAAAAAATGGATTGGTTATGCGATTGCAATTCTCTTAATTGGTACGATGATTGTGATGATGGTGAAGTCGAATTTGGATAAACCCGAAGTCATTGATACCGCTAAAACAGAAGTCGTCGATACCGTTAAAACAGAAGCTGTTTCCGGTGCTGTAGAAGGGTTGGATAAAGGCAACACACCTCCAGACTTCGAACTTGAGACATTAACAGGTGACAAAGTGCGCCTATCAGAGTTAAAAGGAAAAAAAGTAATCTTGAACTTCTGGGCAACGTGGTGCCCACCTTGTAAAGCAGAAATGCCTCACATGGAAAACTTCTATAAGAAACTGAAACCTGAAGACAATGTTGAACTAATTTCCGTAAACTTGACGACTGCTGAAAATCGCGGTGTCAAAGCAGTCGAAGAATTCGTAGACGCCTATGAACTGACATTCCCAATTCTTCTCGATACTGAGGAACTCGGAATGACGGACTACAAAGCATTCTCCATCCCAACCACATACATCCTCGCAACCGACGGCACCATCGATAACAAAATCGTCGGCCCGATGGACGAAGCCATGATGGAACAACTCGTAGCCGAGGTGAAATAAGGTTTTGTACTATTTCTTTTATCTCTTAACTCTTTCATTCAAAGCAAATAGTAATTCTAACAATACGCGTTGATTGAAGCTGAAGCCGTGCCCCTCAGAAAGTGCCCGTCTGAAGCGTAAATCAACTCAGTCTATGTGCCAATTTATTTTCCGGTTTCTGCTTGTCGTAACCAGCTCCCTTCTTTCATATAGTTGAAAGAGGAGGGGATGATGACGATGCGCAGGAGCCGGATTTTTGCGTTTGGTATTTTAGCCGCAATCGCGGTTTGTCTCGTATTGGTGCTTGACGGGTGTGGGAAAAGTGAGGAAAAGGCACAGACCTCGAGCGGGAAATTTAGCGTCATTGATGAAGCCTATGACGTCATTACAAGCAACGCCGTGTACAAACTCAAAGAGAACGACTTAATCGAAGGAGCGTTGCGCGGGATGGCCGATGTTATCGGCGACCCGTATTCTACGTACCTTACGAAAGAAGAAGCCGCGTCACACAAAGAATCACTTGCTGGAGAACGAGTCGGCATTGGTGCGGAAATCACGCGAACGAATGGTAAATACATCATTGTATCACCTGTTAAAGGTTCGCCTTCAGAAAAAGCGGGGCTGCTTCCTTATGACGAACTCGTGCAAATCGATGGGGAACGGGTCGAGGGTATCACATTGAAAGAAGTAGTGAAAAGGATCCGTGGTAAGCAAGGGACATCTGTGAAACTGGTCGTCTACCGTCCGGAATCTGGAAAACACGTGAAATTTACGATTGAACGAGATGTCATTCCAGTTCACACGGTGAATTCAGAAATCCTTGAAGAGCGTGGGAAGAAAATCGGCTACATAGGATTGACGATGTTTGGCGAAGACAGTGCGAAAGAGTGGCAAGCAGCGACAGAGTTGCTTTTTAAAGAGGGAGCGGAAGCCTTACTCATTGATGTCCGCGGAAATCCCGGAGGGTACTTACATGCAGTTGGAGCGATTGCAGGCAGTATGCTTCCTGAAGATACTGTGTTTGCGTATATGGAAGACGTAAAGGGCCAACTGACACCACTTGTGACAGAGCCTGCAAAAGATCTTGTGTTTAATCCGAAATTGCAAACCATTCCAGTCGTGATCTTACAAGATAAAGGCAGTGCTTCAGCGAGTGAAGTGTTGAGTGGTGCACTTCAAGATTTAGGACGTGGATTTGTTGTCGGAACGACGAGTTTCGGTAAAGGGACTGTGCAGGAGACGATGAAACTATCAAACGGCGGGGAAGTTAAGCTGTCGACTCACAAATGGTTAACGCCGAAAGAACGTTGGATTCATACGGAAGGTATAGCATCCGACTTGGAAGTGAAGCAAAATAAGTTGTTTTCTGAGCACCTCAGAGTGATTGCGGATACCTATAAAGAGCAACAATACCACGATGATATTGCGTACGCACAAGTATTACTTACAGCGCTTGGATACAAGACAGGTAGAGAAGACGGGTTCTTTGATGAAGGAACGAAAGACGCGGTTGCTGTATTCATGAAGGATGAAAAGCACAAGTCATCGGGCAAGATGGACAGTACGTTTTTCCAAACATTGAAGAAAAGTGCAGAAGCGTATCGTGAAGATCGTGCGAATGACGAGCAGCTATCAATGGCTATCGGGTTTTTGCATCATTCACTCTCTGAAAAGTGATCGCTTTGCCCTACTTAGAAATAACAGTCTGTCACGACTATCCATTCCATTCCAATCTTTGTTACAATAGAACAAACTAGCAGGATTGGATTGGAGTGTGATAGAACGTGTCTGAGAATTGGTTGTTTGACGTATTGCAAGCAGCAACTGTCTTTTTTCTGAATCCATTATTCTGGCTGATACTCCTTGTTGCGGTTGTGCTCGGTTATGTGCGAGTGAAACGCGAGCGTAGAGACTTCAATATTCGCAAATTACCAGGGCTGACAGAACTAAAACGGCTACTAGCAGATTCATGGTTACATGCACTTGTACTGTCCGTCCTGCTTAGTGGGATCGGATTCGTAACAGATGCAGGATGGATTGTATTATTTTCTGCGGTGATGCTCCTCGTACTCATTAGTTTCTACTATCAATGGGGATCGCCAATTTACGCAGCAACCATCGCTTTTTTCGCATTGGTTGTATGGCAAAAGTTCGGCGGAGCGTTTACGTACCATGGTTGGTCGATAAAAGACGTGGATATACTGGGTCACTTGTCGGTAACCATTCCAGTTATAGCGGGACTATTGCTCATTGCAGAGGGCTCGCTCATTAAGAAATCTACAATACGCTACGCTTCTCCACATTTAGAGAAAACGAGTAGAGGGCTTCGTGCTGCGGTTTTCAAAGTGAAAAGATTATGGATGTTGCCTATTGTTCTAGTCGTACCCGGGGATATGATCTCTGCATACGTACCGTACTGGCCACAATTCACGCTAGGTGCTGAATCATTTAGTTTTGTTCCGGTACCCGTGTTGATTGGATTAAGCCAAGTCGCGCGCAAACGCTTTCCAGATCAGATCTTCCCGAAACTCGGTGGATCGGTTATTTGGACGGGAATTGCCGTTGTTGCATTAGGTCTTGGTGCACTTTACGAACCACTCATTGGTTGGGGCGCGTTACTAGTTGGCGTCGTTGTTAGGACTGTTTTAACGATTGTTGTAGCGGTTGAGGAACGAAGCGGGGGCTATGCAGCTGCGCCTAGTACGAAAGGCGTCGTCATCGCTGGAGTTCTTCCAGGATCACCTGCTGAGCGCCTTGGACTACAACCCGGTGAAGTCATTCGCGCGGTGAACGGTATGCAAGTTGCGAATGATAAAGAATTGTATGATGCGATTCAAGTGAATGCGGCACATTGCAGGTTGCAAGTTGCTGATCGAAACGGTGAAGTCCGTTTAATGCAACAAGTGCTCTATCGACATGATCATTATCAACTCGGACTGTTACTCGTTCGATAATAGATAGGAAGGAGGCGGAGTACAGTGGAAAGTCTAGCGACTAAATTTGTGATGGCTTTGTTCATCCCAGGAATTCTCGTCGTGTTTTTCACACGGGTCACATTCCATCAACTGGTCGGCTTAGTGTTGACGATTGCGCTCATCGCCGCCTCCGTTTACGCGGGGTACACGCATAACTGGATGTTGTACGTCGCGGATGCGTTGTCGCTGACGGTCGGATTCTGGTATGCCAATCGAATGGTAGCGAAATCTCATCGCCAGTCTAATGAGAATTTACAAGAATAACGAAAAGGCCTTGCACAATGTGCGAGGCTTTTTCGTTTCTTCTATTCTATAAGTATAAGAACTGCTATTTTGGGGTATGATAGTATCAAAAGCATCTACATGAATAGGCTATAAACCGCTAGAACACCTATCGTTCCGAGGACAACAGGCATAAGACCGAGTCCGAGAATCGCAATAAGGAAAGCGGTCGCAGCACCAATGATTCCGAATAACACATTGCCTTCTTGTACATAAAATACTGCTGGAAAAATGAGTGCACCGAGTACAGCGAACGGAATATTGCTTAACACACCCGTAACGAGTGGCGGTAACTTTTTTCCATCGAGAATGGTAAGAGGGATCATGCGCGGAATGTACGTAACAAGTGCCATCCCGAACAGCATCCACCAATAAGTTGGGCCCATTAACTCTCCTCCTTTTCTAAGACGAGGTTTTGAGTCCGTCCATACTTCATGTAAATTACTTCAATGAGGATCGAAGACAGTAAGGTGGAAGCAAGAATCGCCCACCCTGTCGATAACACTCCGGTATAATAAAAGATACAATGAAGAATAGCTGCAACACTTGCGAGTAAGACGACTTTGCGATTGCCTTTCATCGAAGGGACAAGTAGTGCGATGAAGAGAGCATAGAGTGCGATCGACATGGCGGCTTGAAGAAATAAGGGTAAGTTCGCGCCAATGACGTGTCCTAACGCGGTGAAAACTACCCAGCTTCCGTAAGCAATGGCGATGACCCCAAAGGCATGAGCGCTCGATACTTTGTCCTGTTTACTCGTTGCGATTACGGAAAAGGTTTCATCAGTGACGCCAAATGCATACGCTGCTTTTACGGTTTTTGGTGCAGGTTGCATCTTTTCGTTCAGTGAAGCCGTCATTAGAAAGTGACGGATATTGACGATGAATGTATTCATGACGATTAAAAATGGATCGACGCCCGCTGTTATCAAGCTGAGCGATATGTATTGCGCGGCACCTGCAAAGACAAAAATACTCATCGCGGTTGCTTCGAACAAAGAGAGGCCAGTCGTTTTTGCGAGTAGACCGAATGTAAGCGCAACAGGGAAATATCCAATCGCGATGCTGAGTCCGGCGCGTAGGCCGTTGGTAAATTCACTGCGTTGCATGCACATCCCAGCTTTCCTATGAATTTCAATACTAGTGATTATACTACATCTACTAGAGACAACAAGACTGAATTTTTAAATGGTTGTAAAAAGAGAGAATAAGGTAGGGGTGACTCGAGATGCAAGAATGGTTAAGTGTAGATAAGGTTACTGAACTTGCAGAACAATATAAGGCATTCGGTCCGTTCATCGGCATTTTGTTGCCGTTTATCGAGTCGTTTCTGCCTTTTTTACCGTTATTTGTGTTCGTCATTGCGAATATAGCGGCATTCGGAATTTGGTTAGGCTTCATTCTATCATGGGGTGGAACCGTCATTGGCTCCTATGTAGTATTTTTGATAATCCGAAAATATGGACAAAGTCGCATGTTGAACTTCCTCACCAAACATAAGAAAGTGAAAAAGCTCATTATATGGGTAGAGAGCAATGGATTCGGTCCGCTGTTCTTGTTCATCTGTTTCCCATTTACGCCGTCTGCGCTCGTCAATTTAGTTGCAGGATTGTCGAATATGAAGAAGACGTATTACTTGATGATCTTGATTGCTGGAAAGTTCGTCATGGTCTTTATGATCGGTTTTGTCGGCTACGATTTGAAAGCGTTATTTACACAACCAATTCGCTCCGCTATTGTCGGCGTTGTAATTTTGCTCATGTGGCTTGCAGGCAAATACTTTGAACGTCGTTTGAATAAAAAAGTCGAACGCCATGCACAAGAATGGGATGGTAAGAAACATTGGGAGGACAAGTAATAGATTAATGATGAGCGCTTCGCCCTGCGAAGCGTTTTTTGTTTGATTAAATTCTGGGTGCTGCGTTGGGCGCTCATAAAACATCAGATTCGCTCATAAATGTAGGAATCCGCTCTTAAAACTTGAAATGTGATCATAAAAGTGGGAAACCGCTCATAAAACTCAGAAAGTGATCATAAACGCCCTCCTTACCACGACACGCCCTCTTCAATCTTTGAGTACTACCGGTGCGCTCATAAAACGTGGGATTCGCTCATAAAAGTAGGAAACTGCTCTTAAAACTTGAAATGTGATCATAAAAGTAGGAAACCGCTCATAAATCTCAGAAAGTGATCATAACGACAGAAAACCGCTCATAAAATTCAGAAAGTGATCATAAACGCCCTCCGTACCACGGCACGCCGACTTCAATCTCATGCAAATCCCATCAAATAAGCACGAAAATACACGTTATAACGAAACACGAACACATATTCGAATAATCCCCTCTCAGACTTTGATTCTTCTAGCGAAAACACTTACAATGAGAAGACTAGTATTAGAGAGAGAGGGGCTATCTGATGACGCTGCGATTTATCACGGGACGTTCTGGGACGGGGAAGACGTATACGATTGAGCAAGAAATTGTAAAAGCGCTGCAAACAGATCCGCTTGGTGCACCGATTGTGCTCATTGTGCCGGACCAAATGTCGTATTCGTTGGAGCACAGTCTAGCTGCACAATTCGGATTAAACGGAATGGTACGTGCGCAAGTGTTAACGTTTAAGCGATTGGCTTGGCGTGTGTTGCAAGAGACTGGTGGAATAACAAAAAAAGAAATAGACGGCTTCGGATACCGTATGCTAATCCGCAGTGTTCTCGAAGACAATCGAGAGGACTTTAAGTTGTTCCGGCAAGCTGCAGACAAACGAGGATTCACAGAACAAGTAGAGGGCGTCTTGAAAGAGTTCAGTCGCTATTGTCTCGATCACGTGACCCTGTCTCAGCTACACACTGAATTAGCGGCAGTATCTGCACCACGGTCGTTGGTCGATAAAGCAGGTGACTTGTCTTTGCTTCTACAAAAGGTAGAGGAGCGTCTTGGAACTTCTTATGTCGACGGGGAAGGTCATTTAGCAATGCTTTCCGGGCAAGTCGAATTCTCTTCGTACATCAAAGAAGCGGACATTTACATAGACGGATTCGAGTTGTTGACGAACCGGGAGCACGAAATCATACGGGAACTATTGAAATATGCGAAGCGCGTAACCGTGGCGCTTCCGACAGATGAATTAGCTAACGCAGCAGAAGATCATGAACTGTTTTTCAGCCCGATGCGTACGAAGCAACTGATTATGGAACTAGCACGCGAAGAATCTGTAGAAATTGAGCCAGAAGTACGCTTTGCGACGACACAACGATTCCGGAATCCTGACGTCAAGCATTTGGAGGACCAATTCGATAACTATCCAGCCACGCAGCAATTGAGTAGTGGGGATGTACGTATCATTGAAGCGACCGATCGCCGGGCGGAGTTGCATGCTGTAGCACGGTCAATTCGTCAGCTCGCAATGTCTGGGAAGCGCTATAACGACATGGCAATTTTGTATCGACAACCTGAAGTATACGATGAGTTAATCGAGACCATATTCCCGCAATACGATATCCCAGTGTTCATTAGCCAGAAAAAACCGATGCTACATCATCCACTGATTGAGTTTACGCGTTCAGTGTTAGAAGCGGTCACAGGAAACTGGTCATATGAAGCAATCTTCCGTGCAGTGAAAACAGATTTGTTTTTCCCTAAAGGTGAAGACCGTCAACTATGGCGGGAACGCGCCGATCGTCTGGAGAATTATGTACTGGCGCACGGGATCCACGGTCTCCGTTGGTTTGACGACGTACGTTGGCGTGTGAAAAAGTATCAAGGACTCGAGTTGCATACGGAAGTTCAGACGGATGAAGAGCTCGCCATGCAAGCAGAATTGCATAGTGTTCGAGATTTGATCCGTGAACCGCTTGAGGCATTCGGAAAAACGTTGAGAGCGGCGAAAAACGGTAGAGAAGCTGCAGAAGCGTTGTTTACATTCATGGAAACCCTTCATGTGTACGATAAAATAATCGACCTTCGTGCTGAAGAGGAGCGTGCTGGGCGACTGTTAGGTGCATCTGAGCATGAACAGGCATGGACAGGGTGGATTGGGATTCTCGATCAGTTTGTGCTCATGTTCGGTGATGTGAAAATGGCTTCTAAAGATTCCGTTCGGGTGTTGGATGAAGGCTTTGATACGCTTGAATTTGTGCGCATTCCGCCATCACTTGACCAAGTGACGGTTATGACAATTGACCTCGCAACATTTTTGAGTATTGATGAAATATTTGTCATTGGGACAAATGACGGTGTGTTACCTCAGCGAATTGACAATGAAGGACTGATTTCAGACGTCGACCGACAATGGTTTGAAACGGTTGGATTTGAACTCGCACCTTCAGCGAAATCACGGTTGATGGATGAAACGTATAAAGCGTACCGAGCATTTACCGCTGCATCAGAAGGTTTGACGATATCTTATTCAATTGCGGATGAAGCTGGGAAAGCGCTGATTCCATCGTTGTACATTCCGAGATTGCATCAGCTGTTTGAAGGATTGACGACAGAAATCGCCGTCGGAGATCCGTTGCAGTTACCGGACGCTATGGATGAATTTGCGTATATAAGCCATCCGAAGTCAACATTGGCTCATGCATCTGCCCAATTACGCAATGCGGAAACAGCAGGCGGTTTGTCGCCATTATGGCAAGCAGTTGTTGCTTATTACGAAGACGATCCGCTTTGGGCTTCGATACTCACAGGTATCCAAGGGACGAGGAAACACGGAACGGATACTGAGCGGTTAACCGACGACGTAACCCACGGATTATACGGGGAAACGATGTCGTCGAGCGTATCGCGTGTCGAATCGTATTACAGTTGTCCATTCCAGCATTTTGCGACATACGGTCTTGGATTACGCGAACGATCCGAATTCACGTTGGAAGCTCCAGCAATCGGGGATTTATTCCACGCGGCACTGAAGTGGGTATCGGATGAAATCATGCGTACCGGAGCAACGTGGGCAGGTTTATCAAAAGAAGATTGCTTCCGCTTAGCGCGCGAAGCGGTGGACGGAATTGCGCCGTACTTCTTCCATAAAATTTTGTTATCGACGAGTCGACATTTCTACATTAAACGAAAACTGACTCGTATCATTCAACGAACACTGTTTGCGTTACGTAGCCAAGCAACTGCCTCTACTTTTGAACCGATCGCTGTTGAAATCGGCTTTGGACCTGGCGAACAGATGCCGCCACTTTCCATCCCCTTGAAGCATGGAGGGCAGATGAATTTACGCGGACGAATTGACCGCGTGGATGCATCGACTGTTAAGGATAAGACGTATATCCGCATTGTCGATTATAAATCGTCTTCGAAAGCGCTCGATTTAACGGAAGTATATTATGGTTTATCGCTACAAATGTTGACCTATCTCGATGTTGCGCTTGAGCATGCAGACGAATGGCTTCAAGTACATGCAGATCCTGCAGGGATGTTGTATGTCCATGTCCATAATCCAATGGTGCGCAGCATACAAGAACTGTCTGAAGCTGCTGTAGAAGAAGAGATGTTGAAATCGTTTTCGATGAAAGGGTACGTGTTGGAAGATTTGTCAGTCGTAAAAGAAATGGATAGCGACATTGAACAATCATCGAAAATCATTCCTGCGCGAGTGAAGAAAGACGGCTCATTTTATGCAACATCGAAAGTGCTAGCTCCTGACGATATGCAGTTGCTAAGAAGCGCTGCGCGCGCGCGACATCGTCAGGCGGGTGACGCGATGCTTGCAGGGGATACGCGCGTCTATCCATATCGATTGAAAGAGCGGATGCCATGTAACTTCTGTCCTTATCAGGGCGTGTGTCAATTCGACACGACAGATCCGGATGCGAAGTACCGAAATTACGCCGAACTCTCGGCGAAAGAATCGCTCGATAAAATGCGGAAGGAGGTCAAAGGAGATGCACATACCACAGAAACCGAGTGACGTAACGTTTACAGATGACCAATGGAAAGCGATTTATGCATCAGGACGCGACATTCTTGTGTCTGCAGCAGCTGGATCCGGGAAAACGAAAGTACTCATCACACGGCTCATCGAAAAAGTGTTGGATGAAAAAAATCCAATCAACGTTGATGAATTATTAGTTGTTACATTTACGAACGCCGCAGCGGCAGAAATGCGTCATCGCATGGGAGCTGCGCTCGAAGAAGCGATTGCGATGCATCCAGAGTCTTCGCATCTGCGGAAACAATTGAGTTTATTGAACAAAGCTCAGATTTCTTCCATGCACTCCTTCTGTCTCAATGTCGTTCGGCAATATGCCTACTTGCTCGACATCGACCCAGGATTCCGGATTGCAGATCCAACGGAAGCTGCGTTGCTGCGTGACGATACAATTGCAGAAGTGCTAGAAGACGCCTACAGTGCAGAGGATCCTGAAGCGGTCTATCGATTGGCGGATAGTTTCACATCGGACAGGAATGACCAATCGCTCGAACTTCTTATTGATCGGCTGTACGATTACTCACGCGTGCATCCTGATCCTGAAACGTGGTTGTTTCAAATTCCACAGCAGTACGAAATTGGTGAAGCTGTCACGATTGATGACTTGGATTTTATCGAGCCACTCAAATCTGCGATTCAGCAAAAGTTAGAAGAAGCGGCTGCGCTTACGACAGATTTGCTTCGAATTGCGAGCCTGCCAGATGGACCTGCTCCACTTGAAGCGACGGCTAATGCGGATTTAGTTTGGATACACGAAGCTATCAGGAGTGTTTCAACTGGCACGTGGGAACAAACGCATGCATTATTCCAGCAACTCGTCTGGGTGAAAGCCGGAACGGTGAAAAAGGATTCGTGCGATGAAGAACTAGCAAAGCGCGCGAAATCGTTACGAGATTCGGTGAAAAAGCTCGTCACGAGTATTAAAGACGCCTATTTCGTCCGGACGCCCGCTCGTTTACTGACGGAAATTCGGTTAATGGCGCCGATGATGCACACATTAATCGAACTTGTCATCGATTTCGGACACCGATATCGAGCGGTTAAGATAGACAAAGGGATTGTCGACTTTTCGGATCTCGAGCATTATGCACTCGATATATTGACGGACAGTGAAGGTGATGTGCTTGTTGCTTCAGATATTGCGCTAGATTACCAGTCCAAGTTCAAAGAAGTTCTCGTCGATGAATACCAGGATACGAATTTATTGCAAGAAGCGATTGTGCAATTCGTGAAAAGTGGTACAGAATCGTCTGGTAATTTGTTCATGGTTGGAGATGTGAAGCAATCCATCTATCGATTCCGATTGGCTGAACCGGGTCTGTTTTTAGGAAAGTATGGCCGGTTCACAGAAGATGCGATCGATGAAGGTTTAAAGATTGATTTGAACGCAAATTTTAGAAGTCGTAAAGAAGTGTTAGATGCGACGAACTATATCTTTTCTCAAATTATGGGTGAGCGTGTTGGAGAGATTGAATACGATGACGCTGCAGCGCTCAAGTACGGCGCTCGCTATCCCGAGGCGGAAACAGCTGCGCAACTCACGGTTCTCTATTCCGAAGAGGAAGAGTTCGAAGATGAAACAGCAGAGGACTTGGAAAACTTGAAAAGTTCTCAAGGTGAAGCTCGGTACATGATCAAAAAAATTAAGCAATGGATGGCGGACGACCATGAAGTGAGCGATGCGTTCAGTGGAGAAAAACGCCCGATTCGATACAGCGATATCGTCATTCTCATGCGTTCCATGACATGGTCTGGGGAGATAGCGGAAGAATTCAAGCGTGCGGAGATTCCTGTCTATGTCGAATTGTCGCGAGGCTATTTTGATGCACTCGAAGTGACAATTATGCTGAATACATTACGCGTGATCGATAATCCGTATCAAGATATACCATTAGCTTCTGTACTCCGAGCGCCATTTGTTGGAATGACGGAGAACGAACTGGCACAAGTTCGTCTTGCTGCGAAGAACGTTCCGTTTTATGAGGCATTGAAAATGTTCATCGCAACGAAAGGTTCTGGTGTTGCACCTCAAACGCAAGCAAAATTACAGCGCTTCTTGCTCGCATTTGAACAATGGCGCAATTTAGCACGTCGAGGTTCTTTGTCTGAACTGATATGGCAAGTGTATAGCGATACGAATTATTATGAAATAGTTGGCAGCATGTCAAACGGCAAGCAACGCCAAGCGAATTTACGTGCACTGCACGACCGGGCAATCGAATACGAGAAAACATCGTTCCGAGGACTGTTCCGGTTTTTGCGATTTGTAGATCGCATGCAGCGACGTGGAGATGATCTCGGTGCAGCGCGCTATTTGAGTGAAAAAGAAGACGTCGTGCGAATTATGACGATTCATTCATCCAAAGGGTTAGAATTCCCGAATGTGTTTGTTGCAGGAGTCGGCAGGCAGTTTAACAAAATGGATTTTAATGAACCGTATTTGTTTGACCAGCATTTCGGATTAGCAGTAAAAGCAATTGACCCGGATAAACGGATTATGTATACGTCACTGCCGTTTCTCGCGATGAAAGAGCAGAAAGAATTGGAAATGCGCTCTGAAGAAATGCGCGTGCTTTACGTTGCGATGACGCGAGCGAAAGAACAACTTGAGCTTGTTGCGACTGTGAAAGATATCGAGAAATCGATTACGAAATGGCAAGATGCACAACTCATCGATCCTGGACAACGATTGCCCGATTATATGCGCTCCCGTGCGAATGGCTATTTGGATTGGATTGGTCCAGCTGTTGCGAGGCACGCTGATTTCGTGAAGTTTGGTACGACTCAAGGCGCTATGGTGATGGACCATCCGTCTAAGTGGGGGATTAACGCCCTACCAGTTTCTTACTTCAGTGAATCGTTCTCAACTATTGATGCAGCCGATGATGTTGCTGTAAAAGAGCTACCTGAGATGCCACCAGTAGATGAATCGCTTCTTGCGAAAGTTACAGAGCGTTTTGACTATACGTATCCACATCAAGCGTCTGTAAAAAAACGTTCAAAGGTTTCTGTAACTGAACTGAAACGCGTCGCTCAACTTGAGGCAGAGGCATCCCTCGGAAATCCATTCTCAAGTCCAACTGGTGAAGTGAGTCAAGCTTACTTGCACGAACGACCATCCTTCTTACAGCAACGTTCGATTAGTGCAGCTGAAGTTGGAACAGCGATGCATACGGTCATGCAACATATCGATTTATCCACGACTAGAAATCGGCAACAAGTGGATGTCTTATTGGATGAGTTGGTGGAGCGTCAATTATTGACGAGTGAAGAAGCAAACGCCCTGGACCGTGAAACGATTGTGCAGTTCACGGGTTCTTCTGTTGCACAACGAATTCTTCAAGCAACCCGTGTATTTAAAGAATTGCCGTTCACATATGCTTACGATAGTGAAGACGGGGATTCTCAAATCTTACAAGGTATCGCCGATTGCTTATTTGAAGAGGCGGATGGTTGGGTATTGTTAGATTACAAAACGGATCGCTTAACGGGACGATTCGACTCACAAGAACAGACTGATAAAGAAATGCAAAAACGATATCGTATGCAACTGAGTTTATATAAAGATGCGATAGAGTCCATTACGCACGTGACGATTAAAGAAATGCTCTTGTATTTGTTTGATGAAGGTCGCGAATTACAGATTCAGGAGGATGTAGTTTGAATAAATTACCTACAAGTGAAACGGGGCGCATTGAAGCGTTAGATATGATTCGTGGACTATCTTTACTTGGTATTTTCATTGCCAATATGATTCACTTCCATTCTCCAGTCGTTTACATGGAACCTTATAGTTGGTTTGAAGACAATGGGGAAGGCTTGTCCTACATGTGGTTGGATATTTTCATAGAAGCGAGTTTTTATCCGATATTTGCAATGCTTTTCGGGTATGGATTAAGTATGCAGTACAGTAAGTCTGTCCTACAGCAAACTTCTTTCGGACCCACAGCAGCTCGCAGAATGGTCATCCTACTCGCATTTGGTATCATTCATGCGATTTTCATTTGGTCAGGAGATATTTTGTTCACGTATGCTGTGCTCGGCTTCCTGATGATTGCACTTGTCCGAATCCCGCCGAAATGGTTGTTCTTCGGTGCTCTCTCGCTCTATATAATTCCAAATGGCTTACTTACAGCAACGGTGTATGTGAGCGAGCGATTGATGGGAGAAGCATCATTATCCGAGTTTGCAGATATCCAAAAGATCCAAGATGCAATTCAGGTGTACGGACATGGGAGTTACTTAGAAACAATGGCGTTTCGCGTTCAGGAGTGGCTAGTCGCAAGTGTTGGCGGATTATTCTTAACTCCGTTTATGATTTTGCCTCTAATGATGATTGGTGCTGCTCTTGCAAAATGGAGAATTTTTGAGCGGGCGAATGAAATGAAAGGTCGTTTGATCGTTATTGGTGTAAGTTCACTTATTATCGGTGTAGCGCTCAAAGCAGTTCCGTTTTTAATCTCTACGGATTACTCTATGCAATTCATTCAAACGTATTTTGGGGGACCGCTCGTCTCTGCAGGATACGTGTCCCTTTTGTTAGTGCTCTGTACGTTGCCATGGTTCTCGAAAGTGTTCCGACCGATTGCCAAGGCAGGACGCATGTCTCTGACGACTTATATCGGTCAATCCGTTATTGCAACGCTCATTTTCTACCACTATGGCTTCGGCATGTATGGGAAAGTAGACATTGCGACAGGAACACTCATGGCTGTTGGAATCTTTGTAGTTCAGGCGTTACTCGCGGACCTATGGCTAACGCGTTACAAAATGGGTCCACTTGAATACGTGTGGCGAATCGGTACGTATGGCACTATTTTATCGAATAAAAAGGATAAACGACGAGACTTGTCGTAACAGTAAGTAATGACAACCAATGATGGAAGGGATGGGCTATTCAATGAAACTACTCTCGTTCAAGTATGATGGGAAGACATTATTCGGACCAAAAGTGAAAAAGGAAGAGGCTGTTTGGGATGTACAGAAGATTGCGGAAGCAGTTGGAGAACAGAACTTTCCTGAATCGATCGCTGAAGGCGTAGTATCGGGCGTGGATTTTGTAGAGAAAATCCGCACGTTATGTGAACAAGCTCAAACGCATGATGGGATGGATAGCTTTAAGTATTCGTTCGATGCAATTGAATGGTTATCCCCAATTCCGCGGACGCCTAAAAATGTACTCTGTGTCGGAAAAAACTATGCAGATCATGCATCTGAAATGGGTGGCGAAGGTGCCCCTGCGAAATTAATGATGTTCACAAAAGCACCGACTGCAATTTCAGCAGATGAGCAGACGTTGTCTGTCCACGAAGCCGTGACAAGTCAGCTCGATTATGAAGGAGAGCTAGCGGTTGTTATCGGTAAAGGCGGTCGCAATATTCCGAAACAGCTCGCGTACGATACAATTTTCGGATATACAATTGCGAACGATTTAACTGCACGTGATCTGCAAGCGGAACGGCAGCAATTCTTCTTAGGGAAAACGTTGGACGGCAGCTGTCCGCTTGGGCCATACATCGTTACCAAGGATGAGATTCCGAATCCTCATAACTTGTCCATCGTTACTAAAGTGAACGACGAAGTTCGTCAAAACGGTAATACAGGTTCCATGATCATTCCAATCGATGAAATCATTGAGGAACTCTCTAAGTTTGTCACGCTTGAACCGGGAGATGTCATCTTAACAGGAACTCCTGCAGGCGTCGGTAAAGCGATGAATCCACCAAGTTATTTGAAAGCTGGAGACACTGTAAAAGTGTCTGTCGAGGGGATCGGAACACTCGTCAACTATTTCAAGTAAAGTACCGTCTGTTTTGCCTAACTTATGATCTATGGTAAGATAAGGCATGCACATAGACATATGAATGAGGTGAATAACTTGGACTTTTTAACAAACTCAACACACTTACACATCTTTTCGTGGGTTGTCGGCATTATTTTGTTTCTAATTGCTGCGACACAACCGCTCGATTCAAAAGTTCGTAAAATCATGAAGATGGTATTGCGTGTATTCTACATCTTGATTATCATTACTGGATTAGCATTGTTTATTAAATTCATGAGTGGTGACGCTGCATTGTACGGTGTGAAATTCATATTCGGTATTGTCGTAATCGGCATGATGGAAATGGTTTTAGCACGTCAAGCGAAAAACAAATCGGCTCAATTGTTCTGGATTCTATTCGCTATTGCTGTAGTAATTACTGTAGGACTCGGATTCCACTTGCCATTCGGTATTAAACTCTTCTAATTCTCGCTGTTAGATGAACACGTAACAAAGGAGGGGTTCGAATGGTCGGATGGACAGTATTGTTTGCTGTTTTTGGCATCATGGCTCTATTCGCACTCTCTGTAGTGATCACTTCACGGAGAATGCAGTCTACGGAAGAGAACGATGAGTTAGATTGAAACTAGTAAACCCGCTGAAAACTCTTCAGCGGGTTTTTCTATGTAGTTTTCACAGGATTGCCTTATTTTTGGTTAGGTAATTTAGTTTTATTTAGAAAGCATGGCAGCGCTTGAAGGGGTTTGGTAGTATTAAGTGATGTGTTATGATCACATTTCGTGAGTTATGAGCGGAAACTGAGATTTATGATCAAATTCTGCGAGTTATGAGCGGAAATTGGGATTTATGATCACATTGCGTAAGTTATGAGCGGAAATTGAGATTTATGATCACATTCTGCGAGTTATGAGCGGAAACTGGGATTTATGATCACATTGCGTAAGTTATGAGCGGAAATTGAGATTTATGATCACATTTCGTGAGTTATGAGCAGAAACAGAGATTTATGATCACATTCTGCAAGTTATGAGCGGAAATTGGGATTTATGATCACATTTCGTGAGTTATGAGCGGAAACAGAGAATTATGATCACAATACGAAAGTTATGAGCAAAATGATGAGTTAAGAGTAAATTCCCTTGGTTAATAATAGAAGGAGGCTTTTTTGTGAACGTCAAACGACTATTGAGCGTGCTCGTCATGGTTACTTTATTGCTAATGACAGCACTTCCGGGACTCGCTTCTGCGAAAGCGGAGCGGACCTTGAAAGACGAAAGTATATATGATTTACTCGTTGACCGATTTAATAATGGTGACGGAAGAAACGATACGGATACAGATTCGCAAGATCCATCTGCATTTAATGGGGGAGACTTTTCAGGAGTAGCTCTCAGATTACAGCACATTTTAGATATGGGCTTTACTGCAGTTTCGATTGGATCGGTGTTCGAAACGGCATCTTATGACGGATTTGAAGTGCTAGACTATACGAAATTGGAGAACCATTTCGGCACAGAAGAAGACTTCACATCTATGCTTGACGATTTACATGATCAGGACATCCATGTTATTGCAGATTTCCCTCTAGCAGGTGTCAGCAAAGATCACGTGTGGGCGAACAAACTTCCGTTCACTCCAGGTGTAGGAGATACAATCGATTGGAAAGCGGACGATGCCGATGTCCAACGCGTCCTTGAAGATGCGATGGTCGACTTTGTGAAAAAGTATGACCTGGATGGAATTCGATTAACGAAAACGGATGGTTACTCACCTGAAGTCTTAGATGGATTCATCAAGGCGTTGAAAAAGGCATCATCAGGCTTGTACGTAATTTCTGATGAAGAAACAGAAGCTACAGTCGATGCGCAACCAAATGATGCAGCGATGGAAGCTTTGCAACAATCCTTTGTGAAAATCGCTCCGGACACTACGCCTCTTGACCAATTCTCAACAACGAATGCGGGGGACTTGATTCAGTTCGACAAATTAACTGGACCACGCTTTACTTATGACATTGTCGAACAGCGTATGTTTCCACCTACTCGCTGGAAAGTAGCAATTACGGCACTCTTCACATTGCCAGGAATTCCTGTCGTGCCGTACGGTACTGAAATTGCTGTGAATGGTAAAGAAGCACCTGAAAGTCATCCACTTTTCAACTTCAAGACTGATATGGAGTTGAAAGACCTAATCGGTGATATGAACCAACTTCGAAATAAGTCGAAAACGTTACGGACAGGTAATTTCAAAATGTTGTACAACAAAGACGGATACATTGTCTATAAAGTGTATGACGATGCAGAAACGTGGATTATCGCAATTAATAACACGAGTGAAACTCAAAGTTATGAACTGAATGTAGATGAGATTGGTAGCAAGAAACGTTTACGTGGAGTGCTCGATGGTGACCAAATCGTTGAAACCGAAGACGACAAATATCACGTAGTTGTAGATCGCGAAATGGCGGAAGTCTATTTGGTCAATGAAGACAAAGGATTCAACATTCCTTATCTCATTGCATCTATCATGGTCTATGTCTTATTCCTAAGCTTCTTATGGGCTGTTTGGAGAAAAGGGCGTAAAGCGCGTCAAGAACGAAGAGCCGCAGCAAATAAGTAAGTGAGAGAGCGTACATTGTGTGCGCTTTTTTTTATCAAAAAAGCGCGGCCGCCTATTAGATAGAACGACCGCACTACTTATCACTAGATTATTGTTTGTTCAAGAAAAATACAGCAAGCGTTCCCGGTCCAGCGTGGGAGCCGATAACGGAACCAATCATATGGATCTGAATTTCTTTAGGATGAAACTTTTCTTCGATTAAATCACGTAACTCGATAGCACCTGCTTCGTCGTCACCATGACTGATCGCAATCACTTGCTCGGAAATCGTATCTCCGCGCTCTTCCATGAGCTCAAGAATTCTTCGCATCACTTTTTTACGTCCACGATGCTTTTCAATCGGAACTAACCGTCCACCTTCGACGTGCAAAAGTGGTTTGATGTTCAAGAGGCCTCCAAAGAATGCACTAGCTTTTGAAACCCGTCCACCTTTAGCAAGGTAATCGAGATCCTCAACAGTAAACAAATGCTCCATATTGCCCGCCATTTTACGAACCTTTCGCTCAATAGTACGGACATCTTCTCCAGCATCGCGTAAACGGACTGCTTCCTGTACGACTAATCCGCAGCCAAGTGACGCACAACGCGTGTCGATAACAATCAAGTTCATCCGAGGATTACCTTCTTTTACCTGATCGCGCATCATGACTGATGTCTGATATGTACCCGATAATTCTGAAGAAAATGCAATGTATAAACCATCTTCTCCAGTTTCGGCGAATTCTTTCCAGAGAGCAAGGACTCGGTCCGGAGAAACTTGAGATGTTTTAGGTTGTTTCCCGTCACGGATTGCTTTGAATACTTCTTTAGAATCAATATCTATAATATCTTGATATTCCTTGCCGTCCAGCAACACAGTCAGGGGCAATAACGTTACGTTGTTTTCATCCAAATACGATTTTGGCAAATCACAACCACTATCCACGAAAATTTTCATGATGATCCTCCAATCGCTTTATATTTTTTTTAGATTAAGTCGTTCTTGTAACATTATGGCAATGCCATCTTCATTGTTCGTCAGGGTCACTTCGTTGGCAATCGATTTCAGCTCATCCAGGCCGTTGCCCATTGCAACACCGACACCTGCATACTCGATCATTTCAAAATCGTTGTCTTCATCCCCAAAGGCAATAATTCGTTCTTGTGGTATACCAATCCACTCAGAAACTTGAGCAAGTCCGACCGCTTTGTTCAGTCCGTGACGAATGACTTCTACAACTTCCCATGGTGAGCCCCAGCGTCTATGTTCAATGACTTCTGCATGCACTTCTTGAAGGTGCTTACGGATCGGATCTGCCATCCCTTCGCCGCCTTGTATGAGAAGACTCGTCGGATTCACTTGGAGGAACTGACGAATGTCGCCTTCCTGGATTTTCGAGCTTCCAGAACCGAAGAAGTCGAGCAATTGCTCATCGTGGTAATGTAAATAGACATCGTCCATCACTTCTGCAACGATATTTTTTAAGTTAAAATCTTGCATTGCATCGATGACTTCTTTAGCAACTGAAAGATCTATTGTTTCATGTACAGTCTTCCAAGAGCGATCTGTCGGGTGATGCACGAACGCACCGTTAAAGTTTACAATCGGTGTTTTAAGTCCGAGTTGACGGTAAAAAGGTTCACTAGATCTGTATGGACGTCCTGTCGCAATCATAATTTGGTGACCTTCTGACTCCGCTTGTTTCAAGGTCGCTAACGTTTTCTCTGAAATTACTTTTTTATCGGTTAATAACGTTCCGTCTAAATCGAGTGCTATTAAATGAGGTTTCATGGCAAAACGCCTCCTTCTTCAGTTAAGTGTAGCCTTTTGCTAGTATGCAAGTCAAAAAGTAATGGTTCATGCACAACTTTTGTTTTTTTAGAAAAACATTGGTATGCTCATACAAACAATTAAAGAGGTGTCGAGGATGAAGATCATTGAAGAACAATGGGGCACAGTGCCTCTATTACATGTTGTAGATGAACAACAAGAATCATCCCAAATGCCGGTCGTCATCTTCTTTCATGGATTTACAAGCGCAAAAGAACATAATTTGCATTACGCGTTCAATTTAGCGAAAAAGGGAGTCCGTGTTTTACTACCGGAAGCTCATTTACACGGAGTTCGTTCTGAATCTCTTGATGAAGTTCAACTCAGTTTACGATTTTGGGAAATTATTTTAACTTCTATAGAAGAAGCTGGATTCCTTCATCAGCAATTGCAGGAAAAGGGATTGCTAGCATCGAATCGAATCGCCTTTTCGGGAACTTCCATGGGCGGGATCACGACACTCGGTTGTCTGGCTGCATACCCATGGATTGAAAGCGCCGCTGTCATGATGGGAACTCCTGGATATGTGAAGCTTGCGAAAGGTCAAATGAAGCAATTCGAAAACAAAGGGTTCAAGCTTCCTATGAAGGACGAAGATATTAAGAACTTACTCAGTGCACTAGCTGAGCTCGATTTAACTCAGCATCCAGAGCGTTTGAACGGTCGTTCGGTATTCTTCTGGCATGGCATGAACGATACGATGGTGCCATTTGAACCGACGCATCATTTCTATAATGCCATAAAAGAGAACTACAAGGATCATCCCGAAGACTTTGAATTCATGGTGGACGAGCATGCAGGTCATGCGGTATCGCGACCGGGCATGCTGCGCGCAGTCGAGTTTTTGGCTGACAATTTGAATGCTTGAGGTAGTTTTGCTATGATAGGGACAACAACTTGCAAGAGAAAGGGGAATTCTGATGACTAATGATATGAAAGAAAGCATGATGGGCGCACTTGAGAACGTAATCGACCCTGAACTAGGCGTAGATATCGTAAACTTAGGTCTTGTCTATGACGCTGAATTGCTCGAAGGCGGCATTGGTAAAGTGACAATGACACTCACGTCAATTGGTTGTCCAATGGGACCACAAATTGTTGCGACTGTGAAACAAGAATTAATGGAACTTCCAGAAGTGAAAGAAGTCGAAGTCGACATCGTTTGGAATCCACCTTGGTCACGTGATAACATGTCAAGATACGCAAAAATGGCACTAGGTGTCCGATAAGAATAAGTGGAAATCCGGTTTGTGCCTCGTGCACTGACCGGATTTTTTTGTCCGTTTATACCGAGTATAACAGGGAAGCAGTAGAAGAAAATGAAGAAACATCTCGCTTTACACGCGTTAAAAAGCGAGGTATACTAGTATTAGTCAAAGATAGTCAAAGTCAAACAATCTAAAATTTATAATGAGGTGATGGTTCATGAGAATGGACGGCGTACAAGAAGATCAGCGTTCCCCATTAGAGCAATTTGGACGCAACCTAGTAGAAGATGTGAAGAACGGTAAAATGGATCCGGTAATAGGTCGGGATGAAGAAATACGTAATGTCATTCGGATTTTATCGAGAAAAACAAAAAATAATCCTGTGTTGATAGGTGAACCCGGTGTGGGTAAGACGGCGATTGTGGAAGGCCTTGCTCAACGTATCGTCAAGGGTGACGTGCCGGAAGGATTGAAAGATCGCCAAATTCACGAACTTGATATGAGCTCACTCATTGCAGGAGCGAAATACCGGGGTGAATTTGAAGAGCGTCTTAAATCGGTGTTAAAGCAAGTTAAAGATAGTAATGGTGAAATTATTTTGTTCATCGACGAAATTCATACGATTGTTGGTGCTGGCAAGACTGAAGGCGCGATGGACGCAGGGAATATGTTAAAACCGATGCTTGCTCGTGGCGAGCTGTACTGTATTGGTGCGACTACGTTGGATGAATACCGAATGTACATTGAGAAAGATCCAGCGCTAGAACGTCGTTTCCAGCAAGTGATGGTGCGCGAACCATCTGTAGAAGATACGATTTCCATTTTACGCGGACTGAAAGAACGCTTTGAATTGCACCACGGCGTGCGCATTCACGACCGGGCGCTTGTGGCATCTGCAACGTTGTCGGACCGGTATTTGACAGAGCGATTTATGCCTGATAAAGCAATTGACTTGATGGACGAAGCGAGTGCGATGATTCGAACAGAAATTGACTCGATGCCGCAAGAACTCGACCAAGTAACGCGTCGTATTTTGCAGTTAGAAATCGAAGAACAAGCGTTGACGAAGGAAAAAGATGCAGTCAGTCAGAATCGACTTGCTACGTTGCGTACTGAGTTAAAGGAATTAAAAGATTCTTCTTCAGGCATGCGGGAGCAATGGAATGACGAAAAGAAAAAATTACAGGATGTACAAGACGTCCGTGAGAAATTGGATCGCTATCGACGTGAGTTAGAAGATGCAGAAAATCGTTTTGATTTAAACAAAGCAGCTGAATTGCGTCATGGTAAAATTCCAACGCTCGAACATCAACTGCATGAGCTGGAAGAACAGTTCAAAGGTGGCGCAGAAAATCGCTTGATCCGTGAAGAAGTGACGGAAGATGAAATCGCTATGATCGTGGCACGTTGGACAGGCATTCCTGTGACTAAGCTGATGGAAGGCGAACGCGAGAAATTGTTACGTTTAGCTGAGACATTGAAAGAGCGGGTAATCGGACAGGACAACGCGGTTCAATTAGTGACAGAAGCGGTTTGGCGCGCGCGTTCAGGTATTAAAGATCCAGAAAAGCCAATCGGTTCGTTCTTGTTCCTTGGTCCAACAGGTGTCGGTAAAACGGAACTTGCAAAAACATTAGCAGGTACGTTATTTGACTCAGTTGACCACTTCATCCGTATCGATATGTCGGAGTATATGGAAAAGCATAGCGTTTCCCGACTTGTCGGAGCGCCTCCAGGATACATTGGTTACGAAGAAGGTGGCCAATTGACGGAAGCGGTGCGTCGCAATCCGTATTCGGTAGTTTTATTGGATGAAATCGAGAAGGCGCATCCTGATGTCTCGAATATTCTCTTGCAAATCTTGGATGACGGTCGCATTACGGACAGTCAAGGACGTCTCGTTAGCTTCAGGAATACCGTGGTCATCATGACGTCTAACATTGGTTCCCAGTATTTGATGAGTGGTCAATTCGAGTCCGAAGAACATGCATCAGAAGACTTGGTGATGGCGGAATTACGTAACCATTTCAAGCCTGAGCTGTTGAATCGGATGGATGACATCATCATCTTCCATTCATTGTCTGGAAACGCGTTCGTTGAAATCGCACGCAAAATGTTAGAAGATCTTGTTCGCAGATTGGACGGTCAGGATATTCCTTTATCATATGAGGAAACCGTTCTAGATTGGGTCGTCACCGAAGGAACAGATGCAGAATTCGGAGCACGTCCGTTGAAACGTTTCATCCAACGGTATGTAGAAACGGCTGTTGCTAAGGAAGTTATTAAAGGTGAGTTAGTAGAAGGTCAACGTTTGCATCTTCGTATGGAAGACGAGGCGCTAGTTGTAGATATTTTATAAGGATGATTTGAAGCCACTTTTCGCATTATGCGAAAGGTGGCTTTTTTGCGTGGAAGGTGAGGAGCAGAATCGGAAAGATACGAGCATGAATCGGCATCGGCATACAAGTCAAGTGCTAAAAGGGATTAATTGGTAGAGCAGTACGGTTGTTAAGTAAAGCGGCTATCCCGCTGTTAGTGGAGCCTCCGACAAAGAGGATGGATTGTCCGTAACTCAAGGTGGTTTCTCAATCAAAACAAGGTAGTTGTCCTACACACAGCGTTATTTCTCCAACACTCAGCCAAGTTTCTCGATAACGAGACACAATTTTGGGGTATTAATTGGCATCAGCGTGCAATTCAAATGCTATAAGGGATTAATTGGAACTGCTTCGATTGTTGAGTGCAAGTGAGTGGCACGTGTAGAGTGAATAGGAAAGATGCCGACCAATATCGGAACTATGGCGAGCAGAATAGGAAATATCCGCGTATGATTCAGCACAATCTAAGAATTAGTCAGCATCAGTCTACAATTGATTCAACAAAAAAACAGCCAAAGGGGAATCCCTTTTAGCTGTTATACGGATCAATGCTCTGCAACTGGCTCGTCCGGAATGATCGCAGCGATTGCGAAAATCATAACAGACAATACGAGTGAAGCAATGATTCCAGTTGTGAATTCAAACGTTGGTACGTTCGCGATGGCACCTGCTACATAGTTGAGCATAGAGACCAAAAGGAATGACCAAACAAATGTCATAATGAATTTCATTGTAATCACCTCTAGAATACTTTTTCACCTTCCATCATATCATAGCGTCGCTCATTGTGAAACCGAATTTGACAGTCATATAAAAGAGTTTGACGGATTGGTGACTCCATTAGTTGAAAAAATTATTGAAATACCCTATGATTGATACCAGGTACTAACAATAGATAATAAGGAACGGGGTATGAGCAATGGGTGTAGGACTTCTAAGTATTGGAAAGTATGTCCCTGAACACGTGCTGACGAACGCAGATCTTGAAAAAAGAATGGATACTTCAGACGAGTGGATTCGTACGCGTACTGGAATTGAAGAACGCCGAATTGCAGATAATAGTACAGATACATCAGATATGGCTTATGCCGCAGCTAAAGAAGCGATTGAAAAGGCAGGCATTGAGCCGGAACAAATCGGAATGATTCTAGTCGCAACAGTGACACCAGATCAGCCCTTCCCATCCGTAGCAACAATGCTCCAAGCGCGTCTTGGAGCAAAGAATGCAGCTGCCATGGATGTTTCTGCAGCATGTGCTGGGTTCATGTATGGAGTCGTGACTGCGAAGCATTTCGTAGAAGCTGGCACGTACGATTACGTTCTCGTAGTCGGTGTTGAAAAACTATCTAAAATCACCGATTGGAAAGACCGGAATACAGCAGTCTTGTTCGGAGATGGTGCTGGTGCAGGAATCGTCGGTAAAGTAAGCGGAGACCGCGGTATCCTTGCATTTGAACTCGGTGCTGATGGAACAGGTGGCGAGCATCTTTATCAAGATCGTTACTTGAAAATGAACGGACGCGAAGTGTTCAAGTTTGCGGTTCGTCAAATGGGCGAGACTGCCGTGAACGTCATTGAAAAAGCTGGTCTGTCTAAAGAGGATGTTGACTTCCTCATTCCTCACCAGGCAAACATCCGTATTATGGAAGCATCTCGTGAACGTCTAGGACTTCCACCTGAAAAAATGTCTAAAACGGTTCATAAATACGGAAATACCTCTGCAGCATCGATTCCGATTTCATTGCATGATGATATTGAAGAAGGTCGCGTAAAAGACGACGACATTCTCGTATTAGTCGGTTTCGGAGGCGGCCTCACTTGGGGCGGCATCTGCATGCGCTGGGGCAAGTAAGTTAACTCGATAGTAATCACACTAAATCATACAGATGGAAGCAACTATGCTATCTAAGAAACGAAGGAGAGTTTAATTAATGGAAAAACGACGCGTAGTCATTACTGGAGTCGGGGCGGTTTCCCCGGTAGGCAATACAGCTGAGGAATCATGGCAGTCCATACTTGACCGCAAGTCAGGCATTGGTCCGTTAACACGCCTTGATAGCGAGTTATTCCCGGTGAAAGTTGCTGCGGAAGTGAAAGACTTTGACATCGAAGAGTATTTACCGAAAAAAGAAGCTCGCAAAATGGACCGTTTCACGCATTACGCAATGGCAGCTTCCATCATGGCTATGAAAGATGCAGGTCTTGCAGAGTTGGATGAAGAGACAGGACTTCGTACGGGAGTCTGGATTGGTTCTGGAATCGGCGGCATGGAAACTCACGAAAAGCAGTTCCTAACATTCCAGGAAAAGGGCTACCGTCGTGTCAGTCCTTTCTTCGTCCCAATGATGATTCCGGATATGGCTTCTGGTCAAGTATCCATTTACTTTGGAGCAAAAGGGATTAACTCATGTACGGTAACTGCATGTGCTTCAGGAACAAACTCAATCGGAGATGCGTTCGAAGTAATTCTTCGAGGCGATGCAGACGTTATGATCACAGGGGGAGCTGAGGCTCCGATCACAACAATGTCTGTTGCAGGATTCTGTGCGAATACAGCACTCTCTTTAAACCCAGATCCAAACACAGCATCGCGTCCATTTGATAAAGAACGTGACGGTTTTGTTATTGGTGAAGGCGCAGGAATACTGATCTTAGAAGAGTATGAGCACGCAGTGAAACGTGGTGCAAAAATCTATGCTGAACTAGTGGGGTATGGGTCTACAGGGGACGCTCACCATATTACTGCTCCTGCTCCTGAAGGGGAAGGCGCAGTTCGTGCAATGCAACAAGCAATCCAAAAGGCAGGAATCTCGCCTGACGAAATCGGCTACATTAACGCGCACGGTACAAGTACTGCATACAACGACTTGTTTGAAACGATGGCTGCTAAAACGGTATTCGGTGAACACGCGTACAAGCTTGCAATCAGTTCAACGAAGTCGATGACTGGCCATTTGCTTGGTGCAGCAGGAGGACTAGAGGCAATCTTTACTGCGAAAGCATTGCAAGAAGGAATCTTGCCGCCAACAACTAATTTTGAAAACCCTGATCCAGAGTGTGATCTTGACTACGTTACAGACGGGCCAAGAAAAGCGAACATCACATATGCGATGAGTAACTCACTTGGGTTCGGTGGTCACAACGCTTCACTAATTTTCAAGAAAGTCTAATGGTTGCAACCAAAAAAAGAGCTACTCGGGAAAAATCCGAAGTAGCTCTTTTTGTTATGCCCTGTGTACAAGTCATAAATGTGGATAACTTTCATATAGTAGGACAAAACTATAAAAGGAACGATGTTATGACACGCCTGTTCTTTTTCCTGCTTAGCTACGGCCTCATAGTCACCACGTGTACAACGATGATTACGTATTTGAATTACACGTCGATGGGATTTGATATGCGTACAGTGACGCTTTTCATCCTCCAATCAGCAGATTTCACACTGTTTGTCGGAGCCATTATTCTCTTACTACTTACCGTTTACGTCCGAGTCCCATCGCGGCTTCCATTTTCGTAAGCGTACTAGTAGCAATTGAATGTGCTTTAATAGCGCCTTCATCCAGAATTTTATCCAATTCTTCTGAGTCCATCAATTCGTGATACATCTTCTGAATCGGTTCCAAGTGAGTAATAACGCTTTCTGCAACTCCTGCTTTAAACGCGCCATAGCCTTGACCATCGTATTTTGCTACAAGTTCATCTATAGCAACACCAGTAAGTGCTGATTCAATAATCAATAAATTCGAAACACCAGGCTTATTCTCAACATCAAAACGGACAACTCCTTCAGAGTCCGTCACAGCACTTTTAACTTTCTTCTCAATTTGCTTCGGCGTATCCATTAAGAAAATCGTTGCTTTCTGATTCGGATCCGACTTACTCATCTTTTTCAATGGATCCTGCAACGACTTAATGCGTGCGCCGACTTTTGGTATGCGCACTTCTGGAATCGTTAGTACATCTGCATATCGACGATTGAACCGCTCTGCTAAGTCACGCGTTAGTTCCAGATGTTGCTTCTGATCTTCTCCGACAGGCACTACATTCGTATTATAAAGAAGAATGTCTGCAGCCATGAGTGGAGGATATGTGAGCAATCCAGCTGAAACACCGTCTTGACCATCAGACTTATCTTTGAACTGAGTCATCCGCTCAAGCTCTCCAATAGAAGATGTACATTGCATAATCCATCCAGCTTGTGCATGGGCAGGTACTTCGGATTGGATGAATAATACAGATTTCTCTGGATCGATTCCACTTGCGATATATGTCGCTGCAAGTGAGCGAATCGCTTGTTTCAACTCATCAGGATCTTGTTGAACCGTAATTGCGTGCTGATCGACGATACAGAAAATGCAATCCGCTTCATGTTGTAACTCGATGAATTGACGAAATGCACCAATGTAGTTTCCTAACGTAATAATGCCTGTCGGTTGTACCCCAGAAAAGATAGTTGTCATAGTTATTTCCTCCTTAAATTTAAACACAAAAAAACACCGACACATCCCTATATAAATAGGGACGGTCGATGTGTAGGAACCGCGGTGCCACCCGAATTGCCCGAAGGCCACTCAAAACCCCTTAACGCGGGGGAACGCAGTGGAGAGTAGTGGTATTCTACTCATCCTACCGAGCTCGGGAGCCCATTCCTCAAAATCGCTTCACCTGTTCACACCACCCACAGGCTCTCTGTTAGAAGCTGCATTTCGAGTACTTGTTCCGTCTAAGCCGTTCTAACTAATTTCAGTAAGTATAATATGCATATTCCAAAAATGCAAGAACTATGCGGTTTCAAACTGATAACTTCGGGAATACTATAACTAATCCTTTATAAAGAGTAGCATTTGGAACCTTTCACCAGATGAAACGTACTAGTAGATAGCATCACATTTTCACTGGGCACATGTAATTGATAATGAGAAAACAATAGGTTTATGTTTAATCTTTGTCTGAGAAGGGTATAACAGAAAAGATTACAGGATTTATTTCTTATGAAATATGAGGAATATTGCGGAATTGTTACAGTTATCAACAGTTCGGCAAATAATTTTTAAAAAGTGTATTCATTGAGAACAAATGTGTGTATAATAGTAACTATTAACATTAATTTAAAATAATTCTAATGTAAACAAGGAAGTCACAACTATATGAAGCCGATTGAAAGGGAGTGTCAGCAAATGGGCGTTACATTATTTACATCACCAAGCTGTACATCATGTCGAAAAGCGAAAGCATGGTTGGAGGAACATGAAATTCCATATGAGGAACGAAATATTTTCTCTGAACCTTTAAATATTGATGAAATCAAACAAATTCTTCGAATGACTGAAGATGGCACAGACGAAATCATCTCTACTCGCTCTAAGATCTTCCAAAAACTAAATGTCGACGTTGAGAGCTTACCACTTCAGCGATTATATGAACTTATTCAAGAGCACCCAGGGCTCTTGAGAAGACCAATCATCTTAGATGAAAAACGTCTTCAAGTAGGTTATAATGAAGATGAAATACGTCGCTTCTTACCAAGAAAAGTAAGAGCATATCAGTTATTAGAAGCACGTCGCATGGTAAACTAACCAACTCACATAAATAAGCTGATAGGTGAATGTCATGGTGTATGCCGTAAACCTATCAGCTTTTTTCATTCTCCTAGTTTCCGTGTACGAACCTTTTGATGGATTCTACGAACTTATTTGCTGTAGACAGTGGGGTATTTCACAATTAAAAAAATTTGTCTGTTTTTTGCGAGGCAAAACCCTTTCGTTACAGGTGAATTGAACATATAGTAGAAGAAGCATCGCGGGAACGATAAAATGAAGTTGGACAGAACGTCTACTTCGGGGGGAAGGAGAGAAAAATCATGGAAATCGAGAGAATCAATGAGAATACAGTCAAGTTTTACTTGTCCTACCTGGATATCGAAGAACGAGGCTTCACTCGTGAAGAAGTGTGGTATAACCGCGACAAGAGTGAGGAATTGTTTTGGGATATGATGGAGGAAATCGATTCGGAGTCTGATATTGAATTCGAAATCGAGGGTCCTTTATGGATTCAGGTGCACGCAATGAGTGGTGGAATTGAAGTTCTTGTAACGCGGGCTCAATTGCCTGAAGAGGGAGAATCTACGGAATATCCTTATGGCATTGATGATCCTCGTAAACTTTTCCAGCCTGAACTTGAAGCATCGATTGACTCTTCTGATTCGGCAAACGATCCTGTTTCAGAAAACAGAATGGTAACGGCACGTGAGATGTTCGTATTTAAAGAGTTTGATGATTTAATTCCGTTGGCTTCTCAACTAGCTAATTTTGATGAGTCGACTGCATTGTACGCTTACGAAGAGAAATATTACTTGCATATTGACTATAGTTCATCCGATAAAGAAGTATCCGATAAAATCGATGTGGAAAGCATTGTGCTTGAATACGGTGTTCCAACGAACATAACGATCCATCGCTTACAAGAGTATGGGACAGTCGTTATGGACTCCAATGTATTCCAAACTATCGAGTCGTATTTCTAAAAAAAGTAAAGTCACCTATTTAGGTGGCTTTTTTTGATTTAAAATTTGCATTATCTTATAACTATTCGTAGACTATTCAGTGAAAGGAGTGATTCACATATTAACTGCAACATTAAAAGATGGAACACCCGTCACTTTAGATGAGTCTCACCAAAGAGAACGCTTGAAAGTATGGCGTAAGGAACAGCACTTTAGATGTCCACAATGTGGAGAACGTGTTTTGTTGAAAGTGGGATCAATCCGTATTCCACATTTTGCGCACGAAATGGACTCCGCCTGTATTAATAATTTTTCTGAAGGCGAATCACTTCCACATATTCAAGGAAAGCAGCTATTGCACACGTTATTTAAGCGCGTGGGAAAACCTTCTGTTCTAGAACCTTTACTATCCGAATTGTCACAACGTCCTGATTTACTTGTACAACACGACGGGATAGCGGTACCTATCGAGTTTCAATGTAGCCGTTTACCGGCTGAACATAAAGAAAGTCGGACAAGCGGTTATGAATCCATCGGGATGAAGCCCATCTGGATATTACAAACTCCTCATAAAGTCCGTGACATGTCTGAAGGCTTCGGTCAATTTAGCTTCTCAGCGTTCCATCAATTATTCTTCACAACGAACTTATCCCCAGAGTTCACATTACTCACGTTAACCCCAGAAACGAGACAGTTCCATTATTTCAGTCATCTGCTTCCGATTGAAGGGAATCTTTTCATCGGCATTCATCGCAAGTTACCTGCACACTTGCAAACCTTCCCTTTCGCTCGACCAAAACTTCCTGATCAACACACGCTTCATCATTACTTTCAGTTTTATAAGATGCACCGGAGCACATACTTGCAGCGATCCATTCTATTGAATCGTAAAGGTGTCCAAAATCCATTTTTGCGTAATTGTTATGAGCTTAAACTGCATCCAACAGAATTACCTTCATGGATTGGAGTTCCTGTTCATTGTAATGGAGCATTTCGTGTAAACGATTGTGAATGGCAACTGGATCTCGTTCGTTTATTGCGTCGTTTCAACTTTTCTCCTAAGCGAATACCACTTCAACGGTTGCAGAGATTTGTAGATAATTATCCAGGGAATTCAAGGCAACAGCTTAACGTGTGTAAATCCTATCTGGAGTTTTTACACTTAATTCAATGGGAAAAGAAGGACTCGACGCAATCTGAGCGAATAGAGAAAGAGGTTATTAAAATACTTCTAGAGCGTTTCCTTGCATTACAGATAGAAAATTGAGAAAATGGTAAAAGATTCGTATCCCGAATTATCGGGATCAAGGAGGAATTACATTGGCAGAGAAACTATTGACTCGTGATGAAGTGAAAGTAGAAGAAACATGGAACTTGGAAAACATCTTTACTAGTGATGCTGCATGGGATATCGAGTACAAAGAAATTGAAAATCTTTCTTCTGAAGCCGATTCCTATCAAGGGACATTGAGTGACGGACCTGATGCGCTACTTAAAGCACTCACGTATCGGGATGAAATCTCACAGCGACTCGGTAAACTCTACACGTATTCGCATTTAAAGACAGACCAAGATACTACGAATAGCACCTATCAAGCAATGGACAGTCGTGCAAAATCACTCGCTGTTAAAGTTTCTACAAAGCTCGCATTCTTCTTGCCAGAGCTGCTCTCAATGGATGCTACAACGCTTGAAAAAATGGTTGAGGAAAACGAGAAGCTTTCCCTTTATAAACAAGAAGTGAAGGAATTAAATAGTGTACGACCTCACGTCCTTCCAAAGGAGCAAGAAGGTTTACTTGCACAATTGTCAGAAGTTGCAGGGAGTTCATCAAATACATTCAGTATGTTGAACAACGCTGATTTGAAATTTCCAACCGTGAAAAATGAAAAAGGGGAAGAAGTTGAGCTATCTCACGGCCGCTTCATCAACTTCCTAGAAAGTCCGGATCGTAACGTACGTGAAGAAGCGTTCAAAGCGATGTACGCAACGTATGGTTCATTTAAAAATACTTTTGCTTCCACGCTTTCCGGAAATGTTAAGACACACAACGTTAATGCAGCAATCCGCAATTATGGATCTGCAAGAGAAGCGGCTTTAGCGAATAACCACATTCCTGAGCAAGTGTATGACAATTTAGTCAACACAATTTCAGATAATGTAGGCTTGTTGCACCGCTATATTGAACTTCGTAAAAAGGTATTCAAGTTGGATGATCTCCATATGTGGGATCTGTATGCACCTCTAGTAAAAGATCTTGATATGAAAATTTCGTATGAAGATGCAGCTGAGACTATGTTGGAAAGTTTTGAGCCAATGGGTGAAGAATATCGTTCTATCATTAAAAAAGGACTCGAAAGTCGTTGGGTGGACGTTCGTGAGAATAAAGGGAAACGCTCAGGAGCGTATTCTTCAGGCTCTTATGGGACAAATCCATATATTCTGATGAACTGGCAAGATAATGTGAATAACATGTTTACACTAGCACATGAATTTGGTCACAGTGCACATAGTTACTATTCACGTGAAAATCAGCCTTATATCTATAGTGGATATTCCATTTTCGTAGCAGAAGTTGCTTCAACGGTTAACGAAGCATTGTTAAATGATTACTTGTTGAAAACAACAGATGATGAGCAGAAACGAATTTACTTGTTGAACCATTGGCTAGATGGTTTCCGTGGAACGGTATTCCGTCAAACAATGTTTGCGGAGTTCGAACACAAAATTCATCAGTTAGACCAAGAAGGGGAAGCGTTGACGGCAGAGAAACTTACTGAAGTCTATTATGAGTTGAACCAGAAATACTTCGGTGGAGCGATGACAGTTGACGAAGAAATCGGACTAGAATGGTCTCGGATACCTCACTTCTACATGAATTATTACGTGTACCAATATTCAACTGGTTACAGCGCAGCAGTTGCGTTAAGTAACCAAATTCTAACAGAAGGTGAACCAGCAGTAGAACGTTATATTACAAACTTCTTGAAAGCTGGATCTTCTGATTATCCAATTGAAGTATTGAAAAAAGCAGGTGTGGATATGACAACCACTGCACCAATTGAAGCGGCTTGCCGAGTATTTGAAGAGCGATTAAATGAATTAGAACAACTTCTAGCGAAACAGTAATCGGATTGTTTGATATAGTAACATAACAAATTAGCGGGAGTTCATGGTTTCTATTTACATGAGCTCCTTTTTTTTATTGTCTATAGACGTGTGCAGGTTAGTGTTCTGAATGTGTATATGTGACAAATCCATGAAATTGTTTGTGAAAAGTTGATGTAACAATTATTTTATGATAGATTTAACTTGTGAATGAAACTCACAAACCAAACATACACCCCTTTTGTTTGAACGTGAACATTTTTCCCATTCCCTTTATATGAGCACCGCTTCCCCCCAGAAGCGGTGCTCTTTTCCATTGGCCGTGAAGAGTGTACCCACAGTGTGGATAGAATCTTGGAAAAGTCCAATCAATATACATGAAACGAGGCATAACTTGTTGAATGCGCTCATAAAACAGGGAATATGATTATAAAATTCAAAATGTGATCATAACATATCAAATGCGCTCATAAAACTCAAAAACTGATCATAAATCACAAAATATGATCATAACGTATATACCACGAGATAAATCATCACGTATAAGGTCATCTCTACACTCAACAGCAGATATCCACTTCCAAAATAAAACTAGAACCCCGCTAAACTAACCAACAAAAAAAGAGAAGAAAAATCAAATGATTTTTCTTCTCTTAAGCTACCTATATAGATTAGCGTTTGCGCCAAAGTACATTATCATTAATAAAAATGCGTTCTACTTCTTGTTTCAGTAGAAGTTTCTTCAATTCTCGTTCGCTATCCTTTTCTGGAACTCCATAAATGGCAGCAATTTCACCAGTTGCTAACATTTCAAAACGGCTGAAGAGTTCGTCCAGGGATGGTGCGCGATCTCGTATAATTGGAGAACCTGTCAGTTCTTCAAGAATTTGCTCATAGATTTCATATCTATATGAACCGTCAACCATTAATCCCTCATCTTCAATATTTTCGTTGAAGAATACAAAAGTTGGTGATTTCCTAACTTCCATTTCTTTAGCAAGATGTAAATCGACTTGCAACGATTGCAATACATTTTTAGAGAAAAAGTCGCTAATGAATTCTTGTTTGTCTAAGTTCAGCTTTTCAGCAATTTCAACGAGTACTGAGAACGATTTAACGTTGCGTGATTTTAAGAAAGAATACTCGAACAGCTTCGTTAAGAAACGAAAGCCTGCGCGTTTTCCTTGAAACTCAGCGGCTTTAATTGCAATGCTTGGAAAAGCTGGATGTGCTTTTTCAAAAGCATTCAACTCTTCTTCCTCATCGTCGACAAGTGGAAGTGCTTTGTAATTCATTTTGGGTAGTGATGTCAGTAAGCCGATGCGCAGAGTGAAATAACGCTCATATTCGACTTGTAATCTCCGTAGGATTGGCTGCAGCGACCAACAATCTTTGCATAATGGATCGAGAAATACATATAATTCAATCGGTCGAGGATGTGCTATCGGCTGTTGTTCAACTTCTGCAAATGTTCTACGATTCACTGATCTCCCTCCTCGTTCCGATTCACCATATGATTGGCTGTTAAGACGAGGCGTTGGTAATAAATGTCGCGAAGTGGTCCGTCGAGTTCAACTTCATCCATCGCTTCAGCCATGCAAGCTAGCCAAGCGGTAGCGCGTGTAGGTGTGATAGCGAATGGCATGTGTCTAGCTTTCATCATCGGATGTCCATGTTCTTCAGTAAATATATTGGGTCCGCCCAAATATTGCGTTTGGAACTGTTTCTGTTTACGGGCAGTCTCTGTTAAGTCATCTGGGAAAATGGGAATTAAGTCCGGATGTACCGCCACTTTGGCATAAAACCGGTCGATGAGTTCAGACAATCGCGCTTCACCGATCTCCTCATAAGGTATCAAAGGCTTTCGTGTCATGAATGTCATTCTCCTTTGTTGTTACTCTGTTGTTCTATTTTATCAACCATATATAGCATTCACAAATAAATAGCTTTCAACATCCCTTAAACCTTCATACATTGAACGTATTATAGTTGTTCATAACTTTTGTGACATAGTTTTGTGTTTCCCGGAAAGGAGGGATACCATCGTACTTTCGGACATTTCCAGGTCCTGCATTATAAGCAGCTAAGGATAATTTCAAATCTCCACCGAATTGGTCAAGCATCTGTCTTAAATATTTCGCCCCACCCATGATGTTTTGTTCAGGATCCGATGGATTTGTGACACCTAAAAATTTAGCAGTACCTGGCATCAGTTGCATAAGGCCTTTGGCACCTGCATGACTAACCACATCTTTGTTGAAATTAGACTCTTGTTTAATGACAGCTGCAATCAGGCTTGGTGGAACGTCATATTTCTTAGCAGCTGCACTGATTAATGGTGCATACTCAGTGTTCAAGTTGCCGCCATTGTAAGATAATGGGGGACGGCTTGAAGTGACTTTTTCAATGTATTGTGTCGCATCAGCAGGAGAATTGATAGTTGGAGTCGCACCGAACACGAATGGATTCATTCCTTGAGGAGATTGAATGCTACCTAGTGTTGTTGCAGAAAAGCTTGAGAGCGAGTCAGAGATGGAACTCTCATTTGTCATTTCATTTAACAACGATTGAAAGAATTCCTGGCCTCCTGTTTTCGTTTCAGTTGCCGAGTTAACGGCCCCAAGCGACTGCAAAGTATTCAATTCAAAGAGCGTTCGAATCATTCTTGCATCCATACTAATCGTTCCTTTCTGATACAGTTTCATCCGTGGCATTTCTAGTTCTTCTTTCAGTATATCAATTTAACGGTTGAAAGCACAATCCTGACTGCAACAGCGCCGACTCTATGGTAAACTATTGTTACTGAATGATAGGGGAAGGGAAGAGGGAATTGTGCATATCGAACATCTAATTACACAGGGGCAATTGAAAGACGGCGTTATTAGTTTCACGTATAACGGAACCACTCAAATGCTAGGGGAAAGAGCTTCAGGTAAAATGATAACTGACTCAGATGCATGTAACTTTGTGTATCTTTTTGAGGATGGGGAAACGTATCAATACGTTCATTTTACAGAAGACGTATGGCCGTTAATGCAACAACTAATCGAGCAAAACAATGGAGACCCTTTGTTGAAATGTGAAAATGGGACCGTCCAATTAACAGGCTTCACAGAGGAACTTACTATGCTGATTTTCAATATAGAAGGTAACGGGAACTATGGTGAAGCGTTCATGCTAGCTGTAGAAGAAACGTTCCAGAAGACATTACAACAATCGATTTAAGTGAACGAAGGGGAGGCGGCCTTTACTATGAGAATGTGGAACGATTTTCTTGCTCCCTATAAGCAAGCAGTGGTGGAGCTGAAGGTTAAGTTAAAGGGCTTGCGACACCAATACAAGTTAGAAGATTTACATGCTCCTGTTGAATTTGTCACAGGGCGCGTAAAACCGCTTGCAAGTATTTACGATAAAACTCTTGAAAAAAACATTCCATTCGAGCCCTCAGGTGAACTAGCTGCTGAAGTACCTGATATAGCGGGACTTCGAATTATGTGTCAGTTTGTAGATGATATTGAAAGTGTTGTGGGCATGCTTCGACAGCGAAATGATATGAAAATTGTTGAAGAAAGAGACTACATAGCGCACAAAAAACAAAGTGGTTACCGTTCATACCATATCATCATCGAATACCCTGTCGAAACGATCCGTGGTGAAAAGACGGTTTTAGCGGAAATTCAAATTCGAACACTTGCGATGAATTTTTGGGCTTCGATTGAGCATTCTTTAAATTATAAGTACCAAGGTGAACTTCCGGACGTTATTCGACAACGGCTAGAAGGAGCTGCTGAAGCGGCATTTAGACTGGATGAAGAAATGTCCTTAATACGAGACGAAATACATGAAGCACAATCCTATTTTAGTTCATTCAAAGAGACGGAAAAACGAGATATACAAGATACCTCATGGAAGGGGGAACCGGAATGACAAAGTTCGTTATCCAATCACGTGGTGATGAATTATCCAATCGCCTAATGGCTGAAGCTAAAGATTATTTGGTGGAGTTCGGTCTGGAATATGACGAAGTAGAGCCTGATATCGTACTATCCATCGGTGGAGATGGGACATTATTACACGGGTTCCATAAGTATGTACATCGTCTCCATGAAACAGCGTTTGTCGGAATTCATACGGGTCACTTAGGATTCTACGCAGATTGGAAGCCCGAAGAAATTGAGAAATTAGTCATTATGATTGCGCGAAAAGACTATCATGTCGTACAATATCCACTTCTTGAAGTAGAAATTGCGTACACCCATTCAACTGAAACATCTACGTATCTTGCACTAAACGAATCGACCATTAAGTCACCGGAAGTTACACTCGTAATGGATGTAGAACTAAACGGTGAGCATTTTGAGCGTTTCCGTGGAGATGGGTTATGTATGTCTACACCATCAGGCTCAACAGCCTACAGTAAATCATTGAATGGTGCGATTTTGCATCCATCACTGTCTTGCATGCAACTTACTGAAATGGCATCTATAAACAATCGGGTGTTCCGGACCGTTGGATCTCCACTTGTTCTTCCATCCCACCATTCATGCTTATTGAAGCCGGTAAAAGGACCCGATTTCATGGTAACTGTGGATCACTTACAATTACTCCAAAAAGATGTTAAATCAATTGAATACAAAGTGGCAAAAGAGCGAATTTCGTTTGCCCGATTTAGACCTTTCCCATTCTGGAAGCGAGTGTCAGAATCATTCGTTGCTAGTGATGAAGAGAACTAAGCATTCACCGTTACTACTGAAATTCATATGTGAAGAACGCATTCTTTTACGAGACTTTCTCAAACTGAAAGAAATATCAAGACGCGCTCTAACCGCTGTTAAGTATGACGGTGGTCGGATTTTAGTAAACGGTGTAGAACAGACAGTACGTTGGATGTTGGAGTGTGGAGATACGATTGTGATTGAATTCCCTCCAGAGGAAGTGGCGGCGGGGTTGACTCCGGAGGATGGGGAGCTCGCGATACTTGACGAAGACGATTCAATCTTAGTGGTTGAAAAACCAGTCGGGCAAGGTACAATTCCTTCATGGAACCAGCCAAACGGTACATTAGCCAATGCGGTTGCTGGAAAATATTTAAACGACAATCATCCAGCTACAGTTCATGTTGTCACTCGGTTAGATACCGATACATCTGGAATCGTCTGCATAGCGAAAAATCGACATATTCATCATTTATTAAGTGTGCAAATGCAGCGGACAGGAATGGATCGACGTTATATAGCGTTTGTGAACGGATGGATGGAAGATGATTCGTATCAGCTAGAGCTACCCATTGGTAGAAAAGAAGGCAGTATTATCGAGCGCGTCGTACGTCCGGATGGACAGTATGCACGTACAGATGTAGAAGTAGCTGATCGTTTGTTGCTTAACGGGCGTCAATTTACCGTAGTTAAACTACGATTGTATACAGGGAGAACTCATCAAATACGCGTTCATATGGCCCACATCGGGTATCCTTTACTCGGAGATGACTTGTATGGAGGTCCTTGCGAACTCATTACCCGACAAGCTTTACATTGTGCCTTAATCTCATTTAACCATCCCTCAACTAACCAGGCCGTTACGTATAACAGCCCTTTACCAACCGATATGTTTACGTTGTTGTCGTTAAGTACAACTTATGAGGTAGAATAGTCCGTAAACTTCTCTGGTTGTACGGGTTGCTTCGAAGGAACAGATATAGTTTTAAGTTCTGGCCATGAAAGTGCCGTCAATGATCCACCGAATACACACCCTGTGTCAATATTGACAGTGCGGTTAATAAAACGAGGATATGCAACGGGTGTATGACCATACACGATCCACGGAGTTCCTTTGTAGGATGATGCCCAATCTCGTCGGGCTGGTCGGCCGTCAGGCAACGTTTCACCAGTGATATCTCCGTAGAGGACAAATGTACGAAGAGCTGACGAAGGGGCTGCGCTTATCAATTGCTGAGATATACCAGCATGCACAATGATGAGCTTTCCATTATCCAATAGGTGATAGAGAGGTAAAGCTTCGTAAAATCGCTGATAACGAGCTAGAAATTGTTTTCTTTCATGCTGTGAAAGAGTGTCCAGTTCAGCGATTGTCATTTCTAGCCCATGAGTTTGCTGGACGTTGTTTCCTTTTGCGTATCGGTATAGTTTATTGCAATGATTTCCCGGGGAATAAATGAGTTGTCCTTTGTCTTGAATTGTAAATAATAAGCGCAGCACGTTAAGCGAAGAAGGTCCTCTATCCGTGCCGTCTCCTACGAATGCAATCTGTCTATTAGAAGGATGGGTTGGAACACCTGTGTTCAGGGAATACCCTAGAGTAGTCAGTAATTCAAGTAGTTCTTCGTAACACCCATGAATGTCACCAATTATATCGTACATGCAATTCACTCCTTTTCGTGAAAAGTATTTGCAAAGTAGTCAATAGTATACAGTAGCCTGGCCGAATGGCGAAGAGAAAGGAAGGTGTAGCCATGGAAACAACAGAAGACCGTAAAGAAGAAGTGGATTTCGACGAAGTAAAGCTGAGAGAAGTTTTAGAGCGACAGGATATTAAAGCGTTCCGTGATGAATATTTGCTACTCCATCCTTACGATCGCGCAATCTTCTACGAAAAAGCCGGTGTGGAACTTCGTAAAATTATGTACTATTTCCTATCTCCTAAAGAAATGGCAGAGATTTTTGAGACTAGTGAAATTGAAGAAGATGAATACGAAGAGTTCCTTCAGGAGATGGAGGCGACGTATGCCGCAGAGATGATTTCCTACATGTTTGTGGATAACGCGGTCGATGTCCTGAAAGAACTCGATAAGTCGCAAAGCGTCAGTTACTTAACGCTTATGAACAAAGAAGCGGCTGCCCAAATTAAAGAACTACTGCACTATGAAGAGTATACTGCCGGATCGATTATGACAACTGAATTTGTTACCGTACCGCAGAACTCAACGGTTCGATCTGCTATGAATATTTTAAGGATCCAAGCCCCTAGTGCGGAAACTATTTACTATGTGTTCGTTGTGGATGACGATAACGTACTAACAGGCGTTGTTTCACTTCGTGATCTTATAACGTCCGAAGAAGATGTATTGATAAATTCAATCATGAATGAACGTGTTGTAAGTGTTTTAGTTTCTGATGACCAGGAAGATGTTGCTCGTACGACACAAGACTATAATTTACTAGCTGTACCGGTTGTCGACTTTCAACAACATATATTAGGGATTGTTACTGTCGATGACGTGTTGGATATTCTAGAAGAAGAAGCGTCAGATGACTACTCAAAACTTGCTGGTGTATCCAATATGGATACATTTGATAAAAACTCATTTTCAGCAGCAAAAAAACGAGTACCCTGGTTGATTATTCTTTTAATACTTGGAATGATTACCGCTAATTTAATTGATATGTTCACAGATACCATTTCTCAAGTCGCTTTACTTGCTGCATTCATTCCTTTAATTGCAGGTACAGCCGGAAATAGTGGTACTCAAGCACTCGCTGTAGCTGTTCGAGGAATTGCAACACGAGATATCGAAGAAGAAAGTAAGATGAAATTACTAATTCGAGAAGCTGGAACTGGGCTCATGACAGGATTTGTCTGTGGTGTGTTTGTGATTGGGCTTATCTTTTTCTGGAAACATGAACTTGTCATCGGTATGTTGGTTGGTGCAGCGATATTTGTTTCGATTTTCGCAGCAACTATCTCAGGATCGTTCATACCGTTATTCATGCATAAGATGAAAATTGACCCCGCTGTTGCTTCGGGTCCTTTCATCACAACCTTGAATGACTTAATCAGTATTTTAATTTATTTAGGTCTTGCGACAACATTCATTAATTTATTGTGAGGTCAGTCACGCCTAGGCAGTTGCTGCATATAATGCAGTAAAAAGGATGTGGCGCATATTTCACTTCAAGTTCCATTGCTTTTTATTGACGGTCCTCCGATGGTAACAATTTTTGAGTTGTCAAAAGAAGAGAGCACGTCGATTTACTGGTCAGGGAATGACTCGGAATTAGTAGGAGAAGCCGAACAATCAGTAAATCAAGTTGTACCTGAAGAGGTAGTTGCAGCAACGATGGACTCTGCTATGGACTCCCCAATAGTGAAGAAACTTCGCTATTTGTCAGAGCCGTTTCCTCGGTCTGCCTATCGTCCTCTTCAATTTTTAGTGAACGGCCAACTTCTGACTGGTGATATTTCAGTAATGACGGATTCTCAGATTGCTCTTGAAGTGCAGCAAGAAAGTAAAGACATGAATGAAATCCGTACGCTCGATTTACAGGAAATAGAAGAGGTTTTTTGGAAAGGCTCGCCATTTAGATAATTTAGCGCGCTGCAGGCTAACCGGTTTGCGTCGTTTTTAGGTAAAAATAACAAAAGGAGACTTCCCATTTGGGGAGTCTCCTTTCGTGCATCGCGGGGTGATGCTTATGCTGGTGTTGAACACTGTGTAACAAACGTGTCTTTGATACATTGAATGGCGCAGAAACAGTTCAAATCAACTGTAATACAAGACTTTGTTGCTCTGAAACGTTCTACTTTACATAGTCTTTCAAGACTTACTTTGCCACAGTCAATAATATCGACTGGTTTACCGTCTTTGTCTAATGGCTCAAGAACCATTAGAGTTGCACAGCAGTTGTCAAAGATGTTTTGTACTCTGAAGAAGACAGAGAAACAGCTAATGCCATGATGAGTATGGCTCTTCGGACGATACATCGCTTTAAAGAAGTCACCATCTTCAGTTAGCAATGAAAACACCCGTGTATTGAAGCGCTCATTTGCCGGGTTGACAAGACTACCAAGTGGTCTCATGAAGCAGTCTGTGTCGCAATCGAAACAATCATCGTCTGTGTGCGTATCCTGAAGGCGCTTAATGAAGCGAACTGCCTCACAAACACAGTGTCCTTGAATCGGGTTCACCTTATCCCCCGTATTTTCGTTCTTTCCACATCCACAACTCATTGATTATTTCCTCCTCTCGTTTGTTCTCTATACCTTATGGAACTATGCAACCTACTGGCAGGGCGCTTGAACCATTATGAATAAAATGTATGTAAACTAGACATACTGATGAAAAAGGGGGGACTGACGATTCGTAACCTATTGCTGCTTATTGGAATTATATTATTGCTAGCTGGCTGTTCCACATCCATCGGTTTTCAAACGGTTAATACAACAGATCTTGATGTCCGGAAAGCTGAAACCTTGTTAACAGAAGACAAACGTATTAAAAATGCAGTTTTGCTTGTCCATGAGGATCGGCTCATTGCAGGCTTACGTGTAAATACATTTGAACGGTTTAGAAAACGAGCGATTGCAGAAGAACTTTCTAAAGAACTAAAAGAATTGTATCCAAAATTGAAAGTTACAGTTTCTGCAGATAGTAAGGTGTTGCTAGAGACGAATAAGTTAATCGAAAAAGGGGACGAAGAGCATTATTTGAAGAAGATGAAAAAAATCAGTTCACTTGTAAAGGAAGAGACGTAATGGATAATAAAAAGTATCAGCAACTGGAACAACAGATTACGCCTAAACCAACGTATGTGAAGAACTGCGTTGCTGCCTTTTTAGTTGGTGGAGCTATATGTTTAATCGGTCAATTCGTCGCACTTTTCTATATTACCTTTTTCGATTTTACTGAACGAACTGCTAGTAATCCGACAGTGGCTACGATGATTTTCTTTTCTATGTTATTGACCGGATTCGGCTACTACAAAAAAATTGCGCAAGTCGGTGGTGCAGGTAGTGCTGTTCCGATAACAGGGTTTGGAAATGCAATGATTTCATCAGCAATTGAACATAAATCAGAAGGCTATGTGTTAGGGGTCGGAGGAAACATGTTCAAACTTGCGGGGTCCGTCATTGTATACGGTGTGTTTTCAGCGTTTGTAGTAGCTCTCATTAAAACGATTCTCGTAGGATTAGGAGTGGTATCTTGGTAAACAAACGAGGTTTACTCACATTTTCCTCTCAGCCAGTAATTGCATCCACAGGCGTGACGGTAGGACCTTTAGAGGTGAAAAAAAGTCCTTTTGCGAAGTATGCTGATAAACAGTATGATGACGAACGCTGTGGGTTGAAAACAAATGAACAAGGACATGCCAAAATGATGGAGGACGCATGTATGATTGCATTGAGTAAATTGGATAAGACCCCTGCAGATGCTGAATTTGTTTTAATGGGAGATTTAGTAAATGAGATGACACCATCCAATTTTGCAGCGGGTACGATTGGAATTCCTTATTTAGGAATGTTTTCAGCGTGTGCTACGTCCGTGTCCTCTCTATTGATGGCTGCGTTATTAACTGAATCCAAAATGGCACAACTAGTTGTAGCGGGTTCTTCCAGCCAACATAATGCAATTGAACGTCAATTCCGTTATCCACTCCTATATGGAAGTCAAAAAGGAGTGACCGCACAATGGACGGCCAGCGCTGCAGGAGTAGCTACTGTTATCCCTTATATAGAAGGAGCTCCGGTTATCACGTGTGGAACCATTGGAATTGTTCAGGATCTTGGTTTAACTGATCCTCTTAATATGGGTGCTGCGATGGCACCTGCTGCTGCGGATACATTCAAGCGTCACTTAGAAGGACATGGGACTGACGTTACCGATTATGATTTGATCATGACGGGCGATCTCGGGAAAATTGGTTTTGAGTTATTTAAAACGTTGCTGGACCGATGGGAATATGATGTATCGTATACATTTCGTGATGCGGGAGCAGAGTTTTACGGGAAACATCCGGAGTTTCTTGCGGGTGCGAGTGGATCAGGTTGTTCTGCATCAGCTTATTTTTCAGAAGTATACGATAAACTGCTTTCCGGTACGTACAAAAGAGTGTTACTAATTGCGACGGGTTCGTTAATGTCACCTCTTTCCTATCAGCAAGGAGATACGATTCCATGTATTGCACACGCAGTGGAAATCCAAATGAAATGAGTGGTTAGATTTGCTGTCCATTTATATAACAAGTTTTATAGTGGGGGGACTGATTTGTGTAGTCGGTCAGTTGATGATGGATGTGGGAAAACTCACTCCAGCCCATACATTATGTACATTAGTTGTTCTCGGTTCGATCTTGGATGGCTTCGGGCTCTATGAGCCGCTCATCGACTTTGCAGGAGCAGGAGCCACTATACCGATTACCTCTTTCGGAAATGCATTGACCCATGGAGCTCTTGTAGAAGCCGAAAAGCATGGAATCATTGGAGTCTTAACAGGTATGTTTGAAGTAACAAGTTCAGGAATAAGTGCTGCAATTATATTCGGCTTCATCGCTTCTATAGTATTTAAGTCAAAAGGAACAGTCTAATTAGTCTCCCAAAAATAAATGTGCGAATGTCCCGCCCGTTTCGCTGTGTCTTTGCATAGGATACAGAGAAGAGAGGGGGGATTTTCTTATGTTTGGAAACCAATGCTACGGAGAACCACGTTATGAAGGTGCTTGCGATCGCGGATGTAACCAAGGAGGAGGCTCGACATTCGTACTACTTGTCGTGTTGTTCATCCTATTAATTATTGTTGGAAGTGCGTTTTGCTAATTGAGAGGGGGAAATAGGAGTATGAATGACTCCTTCTTTAAGAAAATCGAATCCAAGACGGGCGTACCGATGGAAGAAGTATTTGCTTTAGCAAATGCTCTCCAACATGCAGATTTTAAAGATGAGCGGCAAGTTAGGAAAATCATTCAAAATGTTGGAATGCTAGCAAATAAGCAAGTACCACAACATTTAGAAGACGAACTCGTAAACTCACTTGTTTCAAGTGGTAAGCCATTAAACATCGCAGATATTACAAAAATGCTAGGAAGATAAAATTGTAGGTTTAGCATTTCTGTGTAAGGGTATAGGTAACTATCAACTTACTCGAAAAGGAAGGTGAAGGCAATGGGTTACCTACTGCCGATTCAGAATATCCAATCACAAATGTATGCCAACCGTATGGAGAATTCTTCCCCTTCTTTTTCTTATATTGACAGAGTCCAAACTGTTAAATTAAAGACTGAACAAGAAGAGTGGGAAAAAGTTATCCGACGTGAACGTGAGCGGAACTCTGAACGAGAGTTTGGCGATGCTCCAGGTAAGCAACATCCATTGTCTCCTGCAAAAAAAGGATTCATCCAACCGAACCCTACAACTCTATCCAAACAAGTAGCAATTGTCGTAGGAAAAGGTTTAGCGATTAACGAATATGCTTAAAATCAATCCAAAAGATCCCCACTCTCAAATGAGAGTGGGGATCTTTTTAATTAACTCGTTGTGTTAATTTGTTTTTCCATTGCACGATGTGGGATGTCCGCATCCATAAATTCAGGCGATGCAACAAAATAGCCTAGTTTTTCGTAAAAAGGTATTGCATGAGACTGAGCATTCAACAAAATCTTTTGAATGCCAGCCTTTTTTGCATGCTCTTCAAGCGTGTTCATAATTAGAACACCTAAATGCTTTCCACGGTATTCTTTTAATACACAAACGCGCTCAACTTTACCAATATCACTTGCGATATTGCGAATTCGTCCAGCCGCAATGGCTTTCGGGCCGTCATACACAATGAAGTGAGATGCAGACTGGTCGAATTCGTCAATTTCCATAGACAAGGGAACCCCTTGCTCTTCTACAAATACTTTCTTCCGTACAGTAAATGCAGCTTCACGCTCGTGTTCGGTCGTAGCGATCATTACCTCGTACAAATCAGTTTTCCTCTTGAAGACGGAACGTTTCGTAGACTGTCCAAGATCCATCCTCTAACTGGTATAGAAGATGAATGCGATCGACCATTTCAGTGTGTTCAGCACCGATCATCTTCAACTGTCCAATAATATCATCATGCTCACCGGAAGTTAGACTTTGAGCAATGGTAATGTGAGGGACAAATGCGTATTGTGGAAGAGGACCGAAAAATTCCTCATTATTTAGAGCGCCATGCAATGCAAGTAATTCATCATTTGGAGTTGCTTTAAAGTAAATGGTATTTGTAATCGGTGCAAATGAACTAACCTTTGATACATTTAGTTCGAAAGGTTTTTGTTTGCTAGCAACATTACGTATAGCATCAGCTACTTCTTTAATTTCAGTTTCATCCGCATCAAAAACACCTTTTACAGTCATATGTGGAGTGATCTGAGAATAGTGGGGATCATACCGCTTGCGATATGCGTTTGCTAAATCTTGCAATTTTTTTGATGGAAATGCTACAACACCGTATTTCATACAAAAAACCTCCTTAGGAAAGTGAGTACAATTCTACTATCAAGTATAGCAGAATTGTTTGGAATTGTCCGATATGTTATTGGCCATAAACCATTTTAACAGCGCGCCGCACATCTGGTTGCCAAAATTTCCAAGTGTGCTCTCCATTAAATTCTTCATAGAAGTAAGGAAATCCTTTATTCTCGAATAATTTATTGAGCGTCCGGTTCGGTTGTAGAAAGTCGAGCTTACCGTCAATTGTAGTTGCTACTTCAGTTTCTCCTGTTCCAATCACATGATATACCGATAGACTGGAGGGATTTGAAGAGGATTCGACAGCCGCCATTACTTTTTCGTCTACGTAAGGAGATTGAAGAATAACGTTTCCAAAGCAATTGGGGTATTTAAGAGCAGTTTGTAACGATACGGTTGCGGCTAATGAATCTCCAATCAGTCCACGTCCGCCACCCACTTGATAAGTCGGATAGTGTTCGTCGATATAAGGAACGAGCTCGTGTCCAAGGAAACGAATATAATCTTTTTGACGATCTCCATCGGGATGGTACATTCTCCGACGCTCAGCAACAGATTTATAAGGAATGCCAACTACGATCACATTTTCGATTTCTTCCTTGTCCAAATACTCGTCGATTACTCGACCAATTCGACCGTATTGAAAGTAGTCTTTGCCATCGGAAGCAAAAAGTACTGAGTATTTATAGAGTGGAGAATAATTATAAGGTAGGTAGATAAGCAAGTCCATTTCTTCCTGAAGGGACTCACTGTAAAATTGAATGTCATGTATCTTTCCTTGGTTCATTTTTCCTGCCTCCTAACAAGTCTAGTATAGGAGATTGTAACATAGGATGACTGGAGGGTATAATGTGCACGATTGACGAAAGTCAAAATAAGTTGAAATCAGAAGGAGATGGAGTATATGTTTGATGGGAAAAGCAAAGTACGTTCAGAAGTAATTGCTGAGGCAACAAAAGAAGCATTGCAACGTCGTGGGGTTGAATTGATTGATATTGCGAAGATAGTCTATGAAATGCAAGCTCCATACAATGAAGAGTTACAGCTTGAACAATGCGTGGACTCCGTCGTAAATGTTTTAAAGAAGAGAGAGCTTCAACATGCAATTTTGGTTGGTATTGAACTGGACGAGCTATGTGAACAGGGTAAATTGTCTCAACCATTACAAGATATCGTAGCATCAGACGAAGGTTTGTTTGGAGTCGATGAGACTATTGCGCTTGGCGCTGTATTTACTTATGGATCAATAGCGGTAACGTCGTTTGGTCATTTAGATAAAAATAAAGTTGGAATCATTAATGAGTTAGATACTAAAAAAGGAAATCATGTGCATACATTTTTAGATGATTTGGTTGCAAGTGTCGCTTCTTGTGCAGCAGCACGAATTGCACACCGGTCACGGGACTTGGAAGAAGCAGGATTGACATTTGATGATGTGAAGGATGCTGCAAAGTAACTAAATTAGGCTGTAACGTGGGTGAAGAGCAGATATTTATGCTCTTTTCTTTTTGATTATTCCGTTATGAAAACGATTTCAAATAAGTTTGTTTTCTGAAAAGGATTGACAATTGAACCCGCCTACATGGTAGAATGAATATTACTAGAAAACTAGATAACTAGGGGGTCATTGTATGAATAAGAAACTTTTGGGGCTCATTTCGATGCTACTCATTGCAGTGCTTGCACTTGCAGCGTGTAACTCATCGGATGATGTAGGGGAAAAGGACGATGGAGCAAAAGGGGATTCAGATAGCAGTAAAGAATACAAATTCCTCAGTGTTTTAACTGGAGGAACTCAAGGTACGTACTACGCTCTTGGTGGTGCAATTGCTGAATTTATCGAAAGTGATACAGGCGTGAAGACATCTGCTGAAGTATCTCAAGCATCAGCTGCCAACATGACAGCACTTAAAGATGGTAACGCTGAGATCGCTTTCGTTCAAACCGATATCGCTTATTATGCACAAGAGGGCGAAATGATGTTTGAAGGAGACAAAGTGGACACTGTATCTGCAATCGGAGCACTTTACCCGGAAACAGTACAGTTAGTTACACTCGACAAAACAGGAATCAAAACATTTGAAGACTTAAAAGGCAAGAAAGTATCCGTTGGTGCACCAGGTTCTGGTACATATGCCAACGCAGAGCAGCTTCTAGAAATCCACGGTCTATCTATGGATGACATTAAGCCGCAAAACCTGGACTTTGGGGAGTCTCAGGAAAGTTTACAAGCGGGTCAAATCGATGCAGCATTCATTACAGCAGGTACTCCTACTGGAGCTGTTGAAGGTTTGAACGCAGTTGCAAAAGTATTTGTTGTTCCTGTTGAGGACGACAAAGCTGATGAGCTAATCAGCAAGTATAAGTACTATGCGAAGGAAGTTATTCCTGCTGGAACTTACGGTTTGGCTGAAGATACACCTACTGTTTCTGTAGGCGCTATGCTTGTTATCCAAAACGAAGTACCTGAAGATCTTGCTTACGAAATCACAAAAGCAATTTACGACAACGCTCCAAAATTGCAGCACGCAAAAGGGAAGTTGATCAAAGCTGAAACTGGCTTAGACGGAATTGGAATTCCGGTTCACCCAGGTGCTCAAAAGTACTTCGACGAAGTAAACAAATAAAAGAATGAATGATTGACGGGGCGGTGAGGCGATCGATGCTTCATCCGTCCCCTTCTTCATTCATAGAACTGTATGGAGGTGGGCGGATGAAACGGTGGAAGATTCCGTTAGGTTCCTTTCTCGTCCTTCTACTTATTAGTTTTTTCTTCGTTATACCAGTTAAACAAGCTTTTACGTTTAGCGAAACACGAACGGAAACCCCTGAATTGGTTTATCTCGCAATCTCTGATGAGACAGAATTTCAAATCCGTTATGTCCATTCGATATTTTTAACGAATGTTTTTGAAACGTATCGCATCCAAAAAAATCAGTCGTTGAAATTTTTAACTATGCGCTATGAGGACGTTGGAATTGGATTGCCGGCATATGCAGAAGAAGGCGAGACGTTAACTGTAACAAATGAAGGTATTTATACACTTACATACGAAGACAAAATCATCGATTCGTTCATTCTTTATATAGGTGACGTTGATGCGCAGTTAGCCTTTGCTTACAAAGGGAAGGAAACCGATTTAAAGGCTTACTTGAAGCGTGGCTACTCGTATGAGTTCCGCGTGAAGAGGCTTACTTTATACGAACTTATGAAAGGAGTTAACATGAATGGCTAAAAGAGATAAAGAACGGAAAGCGGATTTGATTACAGATCCAAATGATGAACGTTTTGAAACGCTTTCTGAAAAAGAACAATTAGAACTCCTTCAAAAGTATGATCCAGAATCGAATACGAGGGATTTAGCGGGGGTTTTTGGGAAAATTGTATTCTTCGGGTTATTAGCATTCTCGATTTTTCAATTATACACGTCAATTGGAACGCCATTCACTGCGTATATACAACGTTCGATTCACTTAGGGTTCGCACTTTCACTAATCTTTATACTATTTCCAGCGCGAAAGAAACCGGGGATCAAACGCAATAAAGTTCCGTTTTATGACATAATTCTTTCGGTTCTTTCCATAGGTGTCGGACTTTATTGGCCACTTAATATGGATGAACTCATCTTGAGAGTGGGCCGTGTATCTGATCTAGATTTAATTGTTGGTATAATAGCTGTCTTATTAACGATGGAAGCCGCTCGACGTGCAGTCGGTTTACCAATTACAATTATTTCGGCTGTGTTTTTAGTATATGCATTTTTAGGGCCGTATTTCCCGGGGTTCCTAGCACACCGTGGACAGGATATTGATAGTTTAGTTCAACTAATGTTCTATACAACGGATGGAATATTAGGAACGCCGATTAGCGTATCTGCAACATTCATTTTTGTGTTCTTGTTATTTGGTGCTTTCTTAGTCAAAACAGGCGTAGGAAACTATTTTAACGACTTGGCGGTAGTACTTGCTGGTAGATTGACAGGGGGACCTGCAAAGGTTGCTATTTTCTCCAGTGCCTTACAAGGAACAATTTCAGGAAGTTCAGTTGCAAACGTAGTTGGATCAGGTTCCTATACGATTCCGATGATGAAAAAGCTCGGTTATCGTAAAGAATTTGCCGGTGGAGTAGAAGCGGCTGCATCTACAGGTGGACAAATCATGCCGCCTATTATGGGAGCTGCTGCGTTCCTAATGGTTGAGTTCATTGGCGGAGTGACGTATTGGGAAATCGCGAAAGCCGCGTCTATCCCTGCATTGTTGTATTTCACAGGAATCTGGATCATGACACACTTTGAAGCGAAGCGAATCGGACTTGAAGGGATGAGTCCTGAAGAGATTCCGAATCGTAAAGAAACATTGAAGAAGATTTACTTATTACTACCTATTATCGGGATTATCGTTTTCTTGTTGTTAGGCATTCCTACAATGAAGGCAGCATTACTAGGTATTGTGTTAACGTTGATTGTTAGCTCGTTTAATAAAGAAACACGTCTTAGCTTTAAAGATATTATCCAAGCACTTGTAGATGGAGCGCGAACAGCACTAGCTGTTGCTGCAGCGACGGCGTGTGCGGGTATTATCGTTGGAGTCGTTGTGAAAACTGGTCTCGGACTAAGTTTGGCAAATGGTCTTGTTTCTGCTGCTGGTGGGAACATATTGCTCACACTTATTTTCACAATGTTTGCTGCGATCGTGTTAGGTATGGGATCACCAACGACAGCAAACTACGTAATCACTTCAACAATTGCAGCACCAGCGATTATTACATTGCTTATGTTGGATACACCAGACGCGACTGTTCCAGTAGTCGTTGCGATTTCTGCTCACTTGTTCGTATTCTATTTCGGAATTATTGCAGATATCACGCCACCAGTTGCCTTGGCAGCTTTTGCGGCATCAGGCATATCAGGTGGTGACCCAATTAAAACCGGGGTCACATCCGCTAAACTCGCTATAGCAGCGTTCATTATTCCATATATGTTCGTGTTTAACCCTGCGATGCTAATGATTGACTCGAGTATCGGTGAGATTATATGGGTAACCGCCACAGCCATTATTGGGATGATCGCAATTGGAGCGGGACTGATTGGTTATTGGTATCGTAAACTCAACTGGATTGAGCGGATTATTACAGCTGCAACTGGATTAATGCTCATTTATCCGGAAACGAAAACAGACTTCATCGGACTAGGGCTATTCGTAATCCTGTTTGCGATTCAATTAGTGACGAAAGATAAACATAAGAATAAAGAAGAGGAAACTGCCACAGTATAAGTGTAGCCCGTCTGTTAAACTATGCAGACGGGTTTATTGTTTGTAACTTTATTCTAGTAGAAACGTCTAAAGTTAAACGAAATGAAACGAAGGAGGAAGACGAGCGTGAAGTTTATAAAAGGACTCATTGCTACAGTCGTAGTGATTGCACTTGTACTAGGTGCAGCTTATTATTTTGGAACGAATTGGATTGCTGACAAAGCGATGACTCAAGTGACGACACAACTTGAAAGCAGTGGTCAGTTAGATTCATTTAAAAAAGAAATCAATGATAATCCAGAAGTGCAAGCTTATTTGAAAGACGCACAAACAGCAGATCGGAGTAAGTTGCCGATCAAAACTAAAGAACAAGCGACACGGGTTGTCCTAAAGAAATTCAGTGTCAGTGAGTTGCAAGATCTGCAAAAAAAAGCCCAGTCAGGAATGTCTTCGCAAGAACAGCAACAATTGCTACAACAAGTTGAAAGTCGTCTTACTAAAGAGGAATTGCTGTCATTAAAAGTTTTGGCGCTCGATGAACTCTCAAAGTAAAACGTATGCTAAAATGTCAGGGACAGTTCAATCGCCAATTCAAAGGCGCCATGGACTGTCCCTGCTTTGTTGTTTCTTAAGCGATTGGATTTCAGTTGTTAAGTATTGAATATGCGCCTTCATTTCCTTTAACTCGTTCACTAGTTCACTATTGTTAGGTTCGTTGTTTTGTTCATTTTTTTCTTCCTCAATCGCGAGTACAGCAGCATAGGTCGAAATGGACTGTCCTATGATCGTGACGATACTACCTAAAACATCAACCTTCGCAGCCTGGCCGCCAGGTTCGAGGCCGATAAAGTCCAAACTATCAGGATTTACCACGGCATGCCCTCCTGTATACAATCTCCCTACTTCAATGTATGCATTTGACGGATAGAGGTGAATGACTCTCCTTTAAAATGAAAAATATTTTTGCGAATTGTATTGCGTGAGTTCTAGTTTCATGGTATTATCAAACATGTGCTTAAGTTCGAATCAGTGAAAGTATGGTCGATTCAACTTCACAATTTTGAAACAATCCCGATTCCTTAGCTCAGCTGGGAGAGCGCTACCTTGACAGGGTAGAGGTCGCTGGTTCGAGCCCAGTAGGAATCATTGGGTGCCAAACCCACGGAAGTATCGTCGGAACAACGATACTTCTCCACAAGCAGTCCTATTAGGCCGTATGCCTAGGGACTGCTTTTTTATTTTAATCTAAATACAACTATACTTTATTTAAACCCCAAAAAAGGTTGGTTCACAAGCAGCAGACATGTTCTGCCTAACTTGATGAACCAACCTTATATGCATTTATAGAGCGTATTGTGCGTGTGATGAAATCTTGAGAACGAAAAGCCCTTCTGTAACTATTAATAAAATCATAGCAATTGGAGCTACAGCTGGGAATGTGAAGAATAGAATGCCTGTAATGATCATTAGAACAATCACCATAGCAGGGAATTTTTCTAGACTCGTTATGTTAGAATACGAGAGGGAGTCCTCGTTAGTAGTACGGATTACCAAAATGAATTGCTGAATGATGTGAACAATCATGATCATCCCAGCTACTGCAAGTGCTACCAGACTTAGTGCTAAAATTGTGCTAGTTCCAGTGGAAAGAGGAATTGTTTTAATCGAGTGCCCCGTTCCATTTAGGACTGCAAATCCAAGACTATGCAAGATCATAAATAGAGCAAATGGTAGAACACGTTGGATACCGTTCATCTCATTGCTCATACTTCTTAATCCTGTGTAGATGAGACCATAGCCAATGATATTTGTAGCATAATACAGAACTCCGGTGTCGATGAACTGCAAGTTGAATTTGGCGAATACAAAGAGAATTCCTAGAATAAATAGTTTCACTGGTAACCTCCTATTAAAAAAAGTTCGGTTAACTTCTATCATTTATTAATTTTACAATATTCTAACATATTTAACAAGGTGATTCCTAGAACGCCACTAACTATAAAGTAGGGAGATTTCACGTATGAAAATTGAATTGAACTTAACATTTGCATATGATTTTGACCGTGCGCTGGAAAGACTTTCAGGAACGCCTATAAATTATGTAGATCTTCAAAAACGGATCGTACGAGTTCCAATGGAAGAAGGAAATATAGTCACGATTCAAGCATCAGGTACATTACAAAAACCTGTATTCTTCATCGAAGGGTTAAATGATGAAGAACAACTTAACCACATTAAATGGATTTTTCATTTTGAAGAATCGCTTGACGGGATTGCTGCTCATTTTTCTCAAACTGATTTAGCTCCAATTTTTCAAGAACACATTGGTACACCACTTGTCAGGAGCTTTTCACTCTATGGAGAGCTCATGAAAAGTATTATTCATCAGCAATTAAACATGAAATTTGCGAATACGCTCCTTATGCGATTCGTAGAGAAATACGGTTCGAAACAAGAGGGGATCTGGTGCTATCCTAAACCAGACCGCATTGCATCCCTAGAAGTAGAGGAGTTACGCGAATTGCAGTTTAGTACAAGAAAAGCGGAGTATGTGATAGGACTTTCCCAAGCAATTGCTTCAGGAGTATTAGATCTTCAGTCGCTCCGAATGAAAACTGATGAAGAAGTGACTACGGAGCTAATTGCGTATCGGGGGGTTGGTCCATGGACCGCTCAAGGTTTTCTGATGTTTGGTCTCGGCAGAACGAACTTGTTTCCTACAGCGGACATCGGACTCCAAAATGCACTCAAGTCACTATGGAAGTTGGATCGGAAACCTACTCAAGATGAAATGCGTGCGAGATTCCAAGATTGGTCTCCTTATTTAAGCTATGCTGCATTGTATCTGTGGCGAAGTATTGAAGTGACCGCGAAGAAGTAATATAAAAAGAGAGTCGGTTGGATGATCAATCGGCTCTCTTTTTATATTGTATTGAATAATTGTACGGTCTAATGCTTTAGTCATACTAACGATTTAAAAGTTGTATATCGAAAATTCAAAAACACTATTGCATATAGTCTATTCATTCCTGTATAGTTGATTCATATCTTGATAATAACTGAATATTATATATTCGGCGAGAGGAGAATTAAATGGCTCAATTTCATTTAACACCTAATTCTGTTCAAGAAGTGTTAGAGACGCACGATGAAGACGTGATCGTTACAAATCATGAAGGCATTATTATGAAAGCGACGCGAATCAGTGGTCATAGATATGGTATAGAAGCAGAAGATTTAATTGGCAAGTCAGTCTATGAACTTGAAAAGCAAGGAATCTTTTCTCCTGCTATTACGCCACTCGTCCTGAAGGAGAAAAAGAAAGTTGTTCGAATTCAGGAAACGAAAACCGGATCAAAGATATTAATTACCGGCATGCCATTTTTTAACTACAACGGTGATGTAGACTATATCATTAGCTATTCGTATGATGTCTCTGAGTTGCTAGTCATCCAGGATTACATGAAAGAAATTGAATATGAAATGTCTAAAGTGCAAGAAGAAGTCCAATATTTACGTCGACAAATGTTTAGGAAAAAGGATTTCATAATGAGAAGTAAAAGTACCGAGGAAGCTTTTTCAACTGCGCATCGTATTGCTCCACTCGATGTATCAGTTGTACTGTACGGTGAGCCAGGTACAGGGAAGACAACGATTGCGAAAGAGATACACAAAGAAAGCACCCGAAGTAATGGACCGTTTATAGAACTAGATTGTGCAACGATTCCTGAATCCTTATTTATAAAAGAACTTGTTGGAGAAGAAGTAGATGGTCATGCAACGGTCCCTGGTCTGCTAGGGATTGCTGAGGGAGGGACGTTATTCCTCGAAAATATTAATCGCATGACGCTTCATTTACAAACGAAACTTGTGAAAATTTTAAAAGAGGAACGTTTTCAACCTAATGGATCTGATTCGTATCGAATCATGAATGTGCGTTTCATTTCTTCAACAGAAACTGATTTACAGAGTTCTGTAGCAGAGAAATCGTTTCTGAGTGAGCTATATTACTTGCTCAACATAGTTCCTATTCGTTTATATCCTTTACGAGAAAGGGTTGAGGATGTAAGCGCTCTCATAACTTGTTTTCTTCACTCATTCTGCCTAAAGTATAACACTAAGAAAATGCTGACAGATCGCGTCAATGCTCAATTACTACAATTAGAATGGAGAGGTAATATTCAAGAACTTCGACATGTCATTGAACGCTTGGTTGTTAATAGTGAAGGAGAAATTGTTGACGTTCATGAGTTGCCTCACGAATATCGATTACCAGAAGACGAGTTTTCAGAGTTCAACTTTGAAGGTGAAACGTTGCCAGATATTTTAGAGCAAGTAGAGATGCAAGTAATTAATCGAGCAAAGAAGCGCTATAGAACCACTACTGAAATGGCGAAAATTCTAGGAATTAGTCAACCCTCAGTCGTGCGTAAATTAAAGAAATATAAAAAAACGGAATCTAATATACAAATATAGTGTTGAATAATTATTCATTTAAGTCTATATTAATTCAATAAGATATTTCGATAGATAGTACATGGAGGTCATCATATGCAAAAACAAACAGATAATAAGCAAGACTGGGTTCACATGGTAGATTCGATTGGAAACTTTTTAGCACCGAGTATGGCGAAGGATCATCCCAATTTGCCCGTAGTAAAAGCTGAAGGGTGTTATTACTATGGAGTTGATGGAAAAGAGTATCTAGATTTCACTTCAGGGATTGCGGTTGAAAATGTAGGTCACCGTCATCCGAAAGTCGTGCAAGCGATTAAAGATAGTGCAGATCATCTAATCCACGGCCCGTCTGGTGTCATCATCTATGAATCTATTTTGAAGTTAGCTGCAGAGTTGCAAAAAGTGTTGCCGGCGCAACTGAATAATTTCTTCTTCGCTAACAGTGGAACTGAAGCAATTGAAGGAGCACTTAAGCTTGCTAAATATGTGACGAAACGTCCTTATGTAGTTTCCTTTACAGGATGTTTCCACGGTCGTTCCATAGGAGCGCTCAGTGTAACCACATCTAAGAGTAAATATCGTAAACATCTCCAACCTTCATGGTTGGCGTATCAGCTCCCTTATGCGCTTCCAGAATATTTACCTGAAGGTGCAGATCCAGAAGTGTTTTTCGCAGAGAAACTAGAGCGTGATGTGAAAGAACTATTTAACCATCAAGTTGATGCTGAAGAAGTTGCTTGTATGATCATCGAGCCGATTCTAGGTGAGGGTGGTTATATCATTCCACCAGCATCATGGCTTAAGAAAATTCGGGAAATCTGCGATCGCCACGGGATTTTATTGATCTTTGATGAAGTTCAGACCGGTTTCGGTCGTACAGGGAATTGGTTTGCAGCTCAGACGTTCGATGTAACACCAGATATTATGGCTGTCGCAAAAGGAATCGGTGCAGGGTTACCACTTAGTGCAACAATTGCTTCGAAAGAATTAATGGACCAATGGCCACTAGGTGCTCACGGGACAACATTTGGAGGGAATCCAATTGCTTGTTCTGCAGCGCTTGCTTCCTTGGAAATTATTAAAGAAGAGAAACTACTTGAAAATGCTCAAGTAATGGGTGCCTACGCAATGGCAAGGTTATTGGAGATGAAAGAAGAATTTCCAGCCATTCGAGATGTCCGGGGTGTCGGATTGATGATCGGTATTGAGTTAGGGGACCCGAAAACGGGCGAAGCTTCTGGGGAAATCGTAATGGAAGTTCTCGACAAATGTTTGGCTGACGGAGTGCTTTTCTATCTCTGTGGGAATTTGGGTGAAGTGATTCGAATGATTCCACCGCTTACAATTTCAAAAGATCAGATTGACACAGGGCTTCACGTGTTGAAAACAGCTATTCAAACCGTTTCACACTAAAAGGGGGAAAAGCCATGTCTGTTGCGTTCAAAGGGGAAAATACAAGTTCAAAAAGTACTGTTTGGAAGTTTCTGATTCCATCACTTATTGGGATATTACTATTTTTAGTACCTATCAAAGTGAATGGAGAAGTCACAATCGGGGTTGGGGTCCTCGCTTCATTACTTTTAAAAGGTGCTGGGAGTTATATTCCACATTTCATATTAGTGCTACTGGCTGTTACGGTTGTGGTAACGCTAGTTACGGTAGCATTTAAGCCTGCTATAATTGTCAATCGACCCTTTTTGAAAAATGTGTTCCTAGTCGGTTGGTTCGGAATTACAATGCGCGTATTTGGTCTAGCAGTTGGAGTTATGGCTTTCTTTGAGATTGGACCAGAATTCATAGCGTCTCGTAACACGGGTGGCGTCGTGTTATATGACTTAGCCCCAGTTTTATTGACATGGTTCTTGTTCGCAGGAATTTTGCTTCCACTCTTATTAGAATTTGGCTTGATGGAGTTTGTCGGAGCTTTACTGAACAAAGTAATGCGCCCGCTATTCACCTTACCAGGTAGGTCGTCTATTGATACGATGGCTTCATGGATGGGTGCAGGGACTGTCGGTGTATTAGTGACGATGAAGCAATACGATGAGGGCTATTATACAAAACGTGAAGCGGCTGTCATCGCTACTACGTTTTCCATTGCTTCAGTAGCGTTTTCGCTAGTAGTTGCAAAAGTCGCGAATATTGGTCACATGTTTGTTCCATTTTATATTACAGTTACGATAGCAAGTTTAGTTGCTGCTGTGCTTATGCCAAGGATTCCACCGCTTTCTCGGAAAGCAGATACGTACTATGAACCAGTTGGACGAAAGATTGATGAAACCAAGCCAGAGGGCATATCAAATATCCAATGGGGCTGGAGTCAGGCATTAGACAAAGCAAGTGCTGCTAAAAGTCCAATCGGATTAGTGAAAGATGGAGTTCAAACCGTATTAGATATTTGGTTAGGATTGATTCCACTTGTCATGAGTCTAGGTGCGCTTGCGCTGATTGTTGCAGAATTTACACCAGTTTTCAGCATTATTTCGTATCCGCTTGTTCCGATACTTGAACTTATGCAACTTCCTAACGCAGCTGAAGCAGCACCGACGATGTTAGTTGGATTTGCAGATATGTTTTTACCAGCAGTGATTGGTGGTTCGATTGACGCAGAAATCACGAGATTCGTTGTCGCTGCGCTTTCATTAACACAGCTCGTGTACATGTCTGAAATCGGAATTTTAATTTTACGTTCCAATATTCCAGTATCCTTCCTAGAATTATTTATCATCTTTATTCAGCGAACGATTATTACGTTACCAATCATTGTGTTGATTGCTCACGTATTCATTTTTTAAAGCAGAAGGAGAGTTATCCACTCGGTTGTTAGTAAACGCTGAGATGGATAAGGCTCCTTTCGTTTTTATCCGAAAAGGGGAATTGTAATATGATTACTGCAACAGAAATACTACCCAAATTTGAAAACCTATTAGAACGTAAAGCATATGAAAAAATTAGAAGAGAAGCATTCGATTACATTGCTAGGGGAGCAGGTAGTGAAGCGACGATGCAAGAGAATCTTCGAGCTTTTTCAAAATGGAAAATCCGACCTCGCATCTTGAGAAATGTTTCAGAAATTGAGTTATCGTGTACTTTGCTCAATCAACAGCTCTCTTCGCCATTGCTAGTTGCGCCGATAGGAGTTCAAAGGATAGCTTATCCTGAAGGGGAATTAGCTTCAGCGAGAGCTGCGCGACAATTGGATGTCCCGTTTGTTGTTAGTAGTGCTGCTTCTTATTCCATGGAAGATATTGCGAATGAGTTAGGAGATAGTTCACGATGGTTTCAGTTATATTGCTCTCTCGAGTATTCTGTAACGAAAAGTTTAGTACAGCGTGCTGAGACGAATGGCTATTCTGCAATTGTCATTACAGTTGATACTCCTGTGTTAGGTATTCGAGAAACGGACGCACATAATCAGTATTCTCCACTAGAAGAAGGAGAGGGATTCGGAAATTACATGAACGATCCAGCGTTCCGTGCATTGCTGGAGCAATCTCCCGAAGAAGATATGAACGCGGCATTGCAAAAACAAATTGAGATTATTGATCAGCCAAGCCTTGATTGGGAGGAACTGAAAAAAGTACGAAAACTAACGAACTTACCAATCTTGTTGAAAGGAGTTTTACATCCTGAAGATGCGAAGTTAGCCCTAGCGAACAATATCGATGGAATCATTGTTTCCAATCATGGTGGACGACAGTTGGACCATTGCATCGCTTCATTAGATGCTTTGCCAGATATAGCGCATGTCATACAAAAACGAATTCCCATTCTACTGGACAGCGGAATTCGAACAGGCGTCGATGTATTCAAAGCACTCGCACTAGGTGCAGACGCAGTCTTACTAGGTCGTCCTCTCATCTATGGTCTTGCTATTAATGGAGAAGACGGCGTAAAACAAGTCATCCAGAAAATTCACCACGAACTCGAAATCTCCATGGCATTAGCAGGAGTCCGAACAGTTCAAGAAATCAATTCAAATTTTCTCTTTAAGGAATAGATGAGAAATATTCTATACAATGAAATATTAAAGAAGTTTCTAATTAATAGAAGCTATGTTGATTGAAGTGGAAGATGGCAACCTAAGTTCGCCGAGTCCTGCGGCAACGGTTGCATGACCTACATCATGCAGGCCCGCGACTTAGGGAAATCCCCGATCCATCTGAAACGTAAATCAACACCGTTAACTGTTCCATTCATAAATACCAAATTTAAAAGCTGTCCCAAAAAGTCATATAATGACCTTTTGAGACAGCTTCTATTTTTTTTTAACCTTATTTAACCATATAACCCCAATGCATCGTGAACAATGTCCCGAAAATCGTGACAAGTCCTACAAACAAGGCATAGAGAATGTTCATATACAGCGTCTTGCTCTCTGCGTTTTCTTTCACGTGCATGAATAGGAACAGTTGCAATGCGGCTTGGACAAGCGCAGTGACAACGAGAATTGTCATCCCTGCTGCAAATGATAAGTCAAAGAGTACTGTAACGAGAGCTACAAGTGAGAGTAATAGGGAGAATAGAAATCCCATAACGTGCTGTGCCGGAAAAAGTTGTTTCATCTTACATCAGTCCTTTCAAGTAGACGAAGCTGAAGATGAAAATCCAAACAACGTCAAGAAAGTGCCAATACAATGAGAAGATGAACGACTTATTCGTAGTTTCTGGTGTAAATCCACGCTTTTTAATTTGTAGTAAAATCGCGCCACCCCAGAGAAGACCGAACGTTACGTGCAATCCGTGTGTTCCTAGAAGAGTGAAAAGGGCAGATAGGAATCCGCTCGTCTGGATTGTTGCACCTTCACCTACATACGTTACAAATTCATATACTTCGACTCCAAGGAATGCAGCGCCAAGTACTAACGTGATACCAAAGAACGTCATCATCGGCTTTTTCAAGCCAAGTCTCATAGCGTGTACACCTAATCCAATCGTAAAACTACTTGAAAGAAGAAGGATTGTTTCAATCATGACCGGACTGAGATGGAACAAATCAGAAGCGGAAGGTCCAACATTCGTATTAGTTTGCAACGTAAAGTACACCGCAAACAAAGTAGAGAAGAGGGCAATTTCTGCCCCCAGGAAGATCCAGAATCCGAGGATCTTCATTTTATTTTCTTCGGTACTATATTCCATTGGTACTGAGTGATCAATTTTCATGCTGTTCACCTCGCAATGCGTTTTCTGTTCGTTCTATTTCTTCAACAGAAATGTAATGTCCGTGATCTTTTTCAAATGAGCGATACGCTAGTGTTCCTAAAATCACAACACCAAGGACAATCGCTGGAATCCACCAGCTGAATACCATGAAGAAGCCCCATAAGAAGAACGCTGCGCCCATAATGATAGGCAAGCCACTATTATTCGGCATATGGATAGGCTCGTACTTACCAGTTGCAAGTGGTTTTCCTTCTTTCTTCGCATACCAGTGAGCATCCAAACTATTTACAGTAGGGATCAACGCAAAGTTATATTCAGGTACTGGGCTATGCGTGCTCCATTCGAGTGAACGAGCATCCCATGGATCGCCTTTGATATTACGTGGGCTATAACGAACGCTCCAGTAGATATTGTAGACAAGGATGATGAAACCAATCGTAAGACCAATTGCACCGACCATGGACAACATGTTGAGTGCGCCGTATCCAGTGCTTGCTGAATACGTATACATACGACGTGTCATTCCGTTTAATCCGAGAATGAAGAGAGGGAAGAACGTTACGTTAAAGCTGATTGTGATAAACCAAAATGCGAGCTTTCCGAGCTTTTCGTTTAACATGAAACCGAATACTTTCGGGAACCAGAAATGGAATCCAGCGATAACCCCGAACACAGTACCAGGAATCAGTACATAGTGGAAATGGGCAACTAAGAACATCGTATTATGATACTGGTAGTCAGCACTTGCCATCGCAAGCATGACTCCTGTTACGCCACCAATTGTGAAAATTGGAATGAAGGCCAGTGCATACAACATTGGCGTGGTGAAGCTGATCTTACCTTTTCGTAACGTAAACAACCAGTTGAATATTTTAACACCGGTTGGTATCGCAATCGCCATCGTCGTGATGGAGAAGACGCTGTTGACCATAACTCCGTGACCCATTGTATAGAAGTGGTGAGCCCATACAACAAAAGATAGAAGTGAGATTGCAACCATACTAACAACCATGGATTTATAGCCATACAGGTTTTTACGAGCGAATGTAGAAATGATTTCACTGTAAATACCGAAAGCAGGCAAAATAACGATATATACTTCAGGATGTCCCCAAACCCAGAACAGGTTGGCCCAAAGCATGTCCATCCCGCCACTTTGCATGGCGAAGAATTGTGTTCCAAATTGACGATCGAGTGTCATCAATGCGAGTGCTACTGTTAATACAGGGAATGCAAAAACGATAATGACGTTTGTGATCAAGACAGACCACGTAAACATCGGCATTTTCATGAGTGTCATACCAGGTGCACGCATTTTTAAAATCGTTACTAAGAAGTTAATACCCGTTAGGAGAGTACCGATCCCGGCAATTTGTAATGCGAGTGAATAGTAGTTATTCCCAACTGTTGGACTGAACTCAATACTCGCAAGTGGGAAGTATGCAGACCATCCAGCATCCGGTGAACCACCGATGACGAACGAGATATTGAATAGCATCGCACCAGCAAAGAAGAGCCAAAAGCTGATTGCGTTTAATCGAGGAAATGCGACATCGCGTGCTCCAATTTGAAGAGGAATCACGACGTTCATTAACCCTATAATAAATGGCATCGCCATGAACAGGATCATAATAACCCCGTGTGTTGTAAAGATTTCATTGTAATGTTGACCATCTAGCAATCCGTTATCAGGAATAGCGGTTTGAGCACGCATTAGCAGTGCATCGACGCCTCCACGGAAGAGCATAATTAGTGCAGCAAGAACGTACATGACCCCGATTTTCTTATGGTCAACCGTAGTAAACCAGTTCGTCCAAAGCCAGTTCCACTTTTTAAAGTATGTGAGCGCAATCGGAATCGCGAGAGATACAACAACAATACTTACCATCGCCGCGTAAATCATCGGTTCACCGGTTACGAAAAATTCGTCCCATTTCATATCGTTGAACTCCTTTCGTTTGTTAAGTTAGGGAATGTCAGATGGAGTTCATTATGCAAACACTTAGTGCGCATCATGATCCATATCCATATCCATATCCATATCCATGTCCATATCTTTTTCGTCGTGAGATGTAGATCCACCATGATGATGGCCGCTATGCTCACCTTCAGGAGCAGGTTTAAATTCAAGGTGGTTAGAAGAATATGTCTTACGACCAACGTGTTCAGCTTTTAACAGATCGTCGAACTCATCTTCAGTGAGTTTTGGAGCTGTTGCTTTTACGTCATCTACCCATTCCTTGTAATCAGCATCTGAAAGAGATTGTGCTTCGAATTCCATTTGGGCAAATCCTTTACCACTGAAGTTCGAGTTTTTCCCCATAAATGATCCTGGGACGTCTGCAGACATATGGATGGCTGTGACCATGTCACTCATCGCATATTTTTGACCAGCTAATTGTGGAATCCAGAAACTCGTAATTGGACCGTATGAATAGAGTCTAAATTCAATCGGACGATCCGCAGGGAAATTCACGTAGTTCACTGTTTCGATTCCTTCTTCTGGATAGCTGAAATGCCATTTCCAGTTAGAAGAAGAAGCATAGATGACAAGTGGCTTTTCATCTGCATAAGCGACTGTTTTTTGTTCCACTGTACTAGTAGAAGATACAGTGACAAATGAAAGGACAATTACGAGGATGACCGGAATCGTTGTCCAGATGATTTCTAACCATTTGTTACCTTCTTCATGAGGTGGTTCATAATCTTCATCCATCTTCGAAGCGCGATACTTTACTAGAACAACTGTGTAAAGTACATAAACGACGAATAGGATACCTGCCATCATAGCGATAGAGAACAGAATTGTATTTGATAATGTCCTTGCTTGCGGTCCTTTCGGATCGAATATGAGCAGTGGGTTGTCACAGCCAGCTAGTAAAACTGCTGTAATAGAAAATAGCGTTAGCGCTATCCACTTTTTCTTCATGTTAGAGCTCCTCTCAAGAGTAAATTGTAAATATAGGAAGCCATTTTAATTTATCATTAAAATATATTCTAATAATTTAAGACACTCTGTATATTTCAAGAAAATGTAAAATGACCTCCTTGCGAATTCTATAATAGTACCGTCGAACACAGATTACAATGGTCAAATACCTATGTCACAAAAGGTTCTTATATATTTTGATCATTGAGTGAACAGCTTGCAATCTCCATTAAATGGGTGTAAAGTGATTAACAATGTGTTTGTGAAGTTATTAGAAATATAGAGTTTTTTAGTCTAATTGGAGAGTTTTGAGGATTATAGAAGTGACAATGATGTCCATTTTTAGGCAAACAAAAACAGCTATTCTTTTTGCGATTGCAAAAGAATAGCTGTTTTATGTATCAATGGCAGGTATGGAAAATCTCGGTTCTCTTTGTATCTTCAAGTTCAGTTAATGGCCTCGTAAGAAATTTCTTCGTCTTTAAAATACAAGAAGTGTTCATCATCCAATTCTCCCATTCGTTCTTTGTTGAACCCAGCTGCTAAATCCCCTTCAAAAATTGTTTCCCACCAAGTTTCGGTTGTTGTCATGATTATTCCTCCCTTATAGAATATGGTTGGTTGCTTGTTATGATTTCTTTACCCTAACTTTGTTTGGCTATAAACGTTCTTTTTAAAAAGGCACCGATAGTCCTGCGGAGATCCATCCATTTTCGCTTATCTGCCTGATAAACTTAGTATATGATTCGACAGCTGTTGCTAACCTGCGTATATTGTCGGAATTCGAGCGGTGGAAAACAGAACCTTTTGAGCGATTGACTTTTGAAATTATTTTTGTTAAGTATGGGTTCGGATTCGGATTTTTGCTTAACAAAGCAATGGCCGTTAAGATAGAAGAAACCGCTTACGAGGAGGAACTCCCATGAACTTTACATCTAATGACGTTGAAGCAATGATTGAGCGCCAACATGATTTTTATTTTTCAGGGGCAACTCGTCCCGTAGAATTTAGAAAAGCGATGCTAGGTCGTTTAAAAGAAGCAATTCAAACTCATGAAAAAGAAATTGAAAAAGCATTGTACCGAGATTTACATAAAAACCCGTTTGAATCGTATGTCACTGAAATCGGATTCGTGTTATCGAGCATTGGACACGTTTTGAAGCATTTGGATGTCTGGGTGGAGCCTGAAATAGCAAAAACCCCTCTCTATTTGCAACCGGGAAAAAGCTATGTGATTCGGGAACCATATGGATCTGTATTAGTAATTGGTCCATTCAATTATCCTTTTCAACTTGTCATGGAACCGATAGTTGGAGCTATTGCGGCAGGAAACTGTGTAGTTGCTAAACCATCTGAAGCAGCTCCGCATACTGCTGCGATTGTAAGGAAGATTCTTGAGGACATATTCCCTCCTGAATATGTCCGAGTAGTAGAAGGTGCTAAAGAAGAAACATCAGCACTGATACATGCTCCTTTCGATTCGATTTTCTTTACGGGCAGTGTGGAAGTGGGGAAAATTGTGATGAAAGCAGCGTCAGAACGTTTAACACCTGTTACGCTTGAGCTTGGAGGGAAAAGCCCTGCCATTGTCGATCAGACAGCCAATTTAAAAATTGCAGCTGAGAGGATTGTTTGGGGTAAATTTTCGAATGCGGGTCAGACGTGTGTAGCTCCTGATTACGTAGTAGCGCATAAAGCAATTAAGGAACGTTTGTTAAACGAGATTGAAAAAGCAATACAGCGATTTTATGGAAAAGATGCTTCTGCTAGCTCGGATTATGGTCGTATTGTCAATGAGAAGCAGTTTGATCGATTACAAGCAATTCTTGAAAAAGAGCACCATGCTGTTCGTAGTGGAGGTCGATTGAATAGAGCTGACTTATATATCGAGCCTACAGTATTGGATGGAGTCCGTTTTAATAGCCCTTCTATGGAAGATGAATTATTCGGGCCGATTCTACCTGTACTTGAATATGAAAACCTAGGCGCAGTTCTTCATCGGATACGGAAAATGCCTAAGCCTCTCGCTGGGTACATGTTTACTGAAAACGAAGCAGCTGCAGCTTACTTTACGGATCAGCTTCCATTTGGTGGCGGTTGTATAAATGACACGATTTCACACGTTGGAAATATTCATTTACCATTTGGCGGCGTCGGGTCATCCGGACAAGGAAATTACCATGGGAAAGCGAGCTTTGACGTTTTTACCCATGAAAAAGCGATGATGAACCGAAGTACAGCTATTCCAATGAGAGCTGCTTTCCCGCCATATGGTAATAAGCTTAAATTTATCAAACCGCTGATTCGTTAAGAACAGCGGTTTTTCTTGTGATTCGCGAATTCAGCAATGACGTAGACCATAAAAAAACGTATAATGAACTTACTGCCTGAAAAAAACAGCAGATGGTCATAGAAAATACGAAGACCGATGCAAGGTACGGCTGAACGGAGGAGTACGATGAATACAAAGCAATTATTGGCGATTCTGCCAGTGAAACAAGTAGTCGGAGAACTACCTGAGACAGTGTCAGACTTAACTTCTGACTCACGCGCAGTGAGTGTGGGTGGACTATTTGTCTGTATTGAAGGCTTTACGGTAGATGGTCATAAATATGCGAAACAAGCAGTAGAATCAGGTGCACGCGTTTTAATTGCATCGAAAACAGTGGATGTGGATACGAATCGAGTAGCTGTTGTGTACGTGGAGAGTACATCTAGAGCTATTAGCTTGCTTGCTTCTGTATGGTGCGATTATCCTTCGAAAAAGTTGACAATGATTGGTGTCACTGGAACGAATGGAAAGACGAGTGTAAGTAACATTATTCACGGCATCTTAATGGGTGCTGGTGAGCGATCTGCAGTTTCAGGGACGATTGGCTTTAACCTGGATGGAGTCTTATATGAGACTGAAAACACGACAACAGATGTGCTAACGACACAAAAAATGATTGCACGTGCAGTTGAAGAGGGTTGCGATACGATGACAATGGAAGTTTCTTCTCACGGTCTAGTTGGAGGACGGTTAGCAGGAACTGAATTTGATATTGTAATCTTTACTAACTTGACGCATGATCACTTGGATTTCCATGTGACGATGGAGAATTACGGGAATGCAAAAGGATTGCTGTTTGCTCAGCTTGGACAGGATTTCCAACAACGTAAAGTCGCGGTGTTAAATGCCGATGATCCATGGCATGCGAAGATGAAAGAAATGACATCTTTCCCTGTGATGACGTTCGGAATTCATACAGACGCGATGTTTCGTGCGGTCAATATTAACTTAAGAACAGATGGAACTTCGTTTACGTTACAATCTCCTGAAGGTGAATGGAATGTAGACATGCGGATGATTGGTGAATTTAGTGTCTCTAATGCACTTGCTGCAATCACAGCGCTGTATGCGAAAGGATTATCCATGCCCGATATACTAACGCCTCTACGATACCTAGCACCGATTAAAGGGCGTATGGAGCGTGTGGAAACAGAACTACCACTAACCATTTACGTAGACTACGCTCACTCGGCAGATGCGATTGAAAAGGCAATCGATGCAGTGCTTCCTTATAAGTTACCTGAGTCTAAGTTGATTTTTGTTATAGGAACTGGTGGAAACCGTGATCGTAAAAAACGTCCAGTGATGGCGGAGAAAGCTTCTGCTGCTGATTACGTGATTTTGACGACGGATGATCCTCGGGATGAGTCTTATGAATCGATTACTTCTGAACTGGCTGTAGGAATGACACATGAGAAGTTCGCATGTATTGGAGATCGCGAACAAGCTGTCCGCCATGCTATAGAAGTGGCTAGCGAAGGAGATATTATTATCTTCGCCGGAAAGGGACACGAAGACTTTCAAATTATCGGATCTACAAAGTATCCACATTCAGATGCATCGATTGCGCTTGAAGAAGCAGAGAAGAAATTTGGTAAAGGCTTGATTGGCAACTAATTATCGAGCTCGTATAGAAGGAGAATAAGGAAATGGCTAAAAAGATGCAAGAGGAAATTGCTTCACGACGGACATTCGCTATCATATCTCACCCGGATGCCGGGAAGACGACAATGACAGAGAAACTACTCTATTTTGGTGGCGCGATTCGCGATGCTGGAACGGTTAAAGGTAAGAAAAGTGGAAAATACGCAACGTCTGACTGGATGGAAATTGAAAAACAACGTGGAATCTCAGTGACGTCATCTGTTTTGCAGTTTGACTATGACGGCAAGCGAGTAAATATACTTGATACACCAGGACACGAAGATTTCAGTGAAGATACGTATCGGACGTTGATGGCAGTTGATGCAGCAGTGATGATGGTGGACTCAGCTAAAGGGATTGAGCCACAAACGATTAAATTATTTAAAGTTTGTCGTATGCGTGGAATTCCTATCTTTACGTTCATTAACAAGATGGACAGACAAGGTAAAGAGCCACTTGAGCTTATGGAAGAACTGGAAGAAGTTCTTGGTATCGAATCATACGCAATGAACTGGCCAATCGGTATGGGAAAAGAATTTATCGGAATTTACGATCGTTACAACAATAGAATTGAACAAGCCCGAGTTGAAGGGGAAGATAAGTTTCTTGCGTTAACTGACGAAGGCCATCTCGCCAAGCCACACCCAATGATGGAAACCTCTTACTACAAACAAGCTGTAGACGATGTCTTATTGTTAAATGAAGCGGGGAACTCGTTTGATGAAGCCCGAGTATCAAAAGGTGAATTAACACCTGTATTCTTCGGTAGCGCATTGACAAATTTCGGAGTTCAAACGTTTTTAGAAACGTTCTTGAATTTTGCGCCTTCTCCACAACCACGTTTAACAGAGAATGATCAGTACGTGGATCCATTGATGGAAGAGTTTTCAGGATTCATCTTTAAAATTCAAGCGAATATGAACCCGGCTCACCGAGATCGAATTGCCTTCGTACGAATTGTATCG